>DAOUFG010000018.1:0-16447 GCA_034430115.1 Thermoflexales bacterium
TTCATGGCGCTACAGTCACTCGGAATTGCGATAACGCCGCAGATCGTGGCGAACGTAAGCGCGACACAATCGGTGTGGCATCATCGCAAATAGAAAGAATTGCGAAATATAAACTTACTATGACGTATCCTGTTATCGCGAAGTTACAAGCTGGTTTGATCGTCTCTTGTCAGGCCGGGCCCGAGAGTGCTTTACATGGCCCGGTGTTCATGGGCGCGATGGCGCTTGAGGCGCAACGCGGCGGAGCGGTCGGTCTGCGCGTGGATGGCCCGGCGGACATCGCGGCTGCCCGCAAGATGACTCATCTGCCCATCCTGGGCATCAATAAGCACAAGTACGAGGGCTTTGACCCCTATATCACGGTAACCTTTGAACTGGCGAAAGAGGCCGTTGACGCGGGTGCCGACCTGCTGGCGATGGATGGCACGCTGCGCCCACGCCCCGGCGGGGTGACGCTAAAGCAGTTGATCGAGCGAATTCACCGCGAGTTGAACGTGCCTGTGATGGCGGACGTATCGACTTGCGAGGAAGGAGTCGCAGCAGAGAAAGACGGCGCGGACATCGTGGCAACCACGATGTCCGGCTACACCCCCTATAGCCGGAAAGCGATTCCCTACACGCCGGACTTCGAGTTGCTCCAGGAACTGGTCGCCGCAGTGAAGGTGCCGGTCATCGTGGAAGGGCGCGTCTACACGCCGGAGCAACTTGCGAAGTGCTTTGAACTCGGCGCATACGCGGTATGTATCGGGGGTGCCATCACCAACCCGGCAGTGATCGTCACACGCTTTGTCAGCGCGATTAAACCAAAGGGGTGACCCAAGATGAACCATCGCGAGTGCATCGTGGCGGCCATCCGGCACCAGCCGGTGGATCGCATTCCGACAGATATCTGGGCCACGCCTGAAGTATGGGCGACCCTACGCAAACATTTCGGAGTGAACGAGAACCTGAAGGTATACGATGCGCTCGATATCGATGGCATCATCGGCATCGCCCCGCCATACGTGGGTCCGGCGTTGCGCGTGGAGGGGGACTATCACGAGAACGAGTGGGGCATGGGCTTCCGCAGCCAACACTATGGCACCGGCGCATATGACGAGCAGGTGCGCTATCCCCTGGCGGAGGCCCGGACGGTAGACGACCTGGAGCGTTACGCCTGGCCTTCGCCCGACTGGTATGACTATGCGTCGCTGCCCCGGTTAGCTCAGCAGGTTGGCGAACGTGCCGTCGAAGTGGGTTACACCGCGTTGTTTTACTATCACAACCTGTTGCGGGGCCTGGAACTGTCGTTGATCGACCCACTGGAGCGACCCGAATTCACACATTGTCTGATCCAGAAGCTCTCGGACTTCTTCAACGCGCATCACCGGCGATGTTATGAGGCCACGCGCGGGCTCATCGATACGACCCAGGTCACGGATGACTGGGGCTCACAGCATGGCCTGTTGAGCAGCAAGCGCGTGTTTGATGCGTTCTACCGCGCGCCGATGCAACGTGCGATTGACCTGGCGAAGCAGTATGGCATCCACGTCTTCCATCATGACGACGGCGATATGCGCGCGCTGTTACCCACCTTTGTGGAGATGGGGATCGACATCCTGAACCCGGTGCAATGGCGATGCGGTGATTGGGATTTGCCCGCGCTAAAGAAGCAATTTGGGGCGCGCATTTGCTTCCACAGCGCCGTGGACAACCAGGAGACGTTGCCCTTTGGCAGTCCCCAGGATGTGCGCGGGCAAGTGGCGTTGCTCATCCAGGCATTGGCTTCGGATCAGACCGGGTTCATCATCGGGCCGTGTCACAACCTGCAACCGGTGACGCCGGTCGAGAATATACTTGCACTTTACGATGCCGCGAAAGAATACGGCACATTCCGCTAAGTTGATGCCACAACTCTTCATTACGAGGTTCGCGCTCGAGTAGCCAATCATTCATTCCGATGAATCAAGGAGGGATCGATGAGACTGGAAAGCAAGAACGCTATCGTGACAGGCGGTGCAGCAGGAATTGGCAAGGCGATTGCGATTGCGCTAGCGCAGGAAGGCGCCAACGTGACGATTGCCGATGTGCAGATTGAGAAGGCAAACGCCGTTGCCCAGGAAATCCGCAAGCTTGGGCGGCAGGCGCTGGCAGTCCAGTGCGACGTCGGTGACTCGGCACAGGTGGACGCAATGGTACGGCAGGCCGCCCATGAACTGGGAGGGCTGAACATCCTGGTCAATAACGCTGCGATCATCTCGCAAGGTCCCTTTTGGGAGGTGAGTGACGAGGTGTGGAACAGGGTCATCCGCAACAACCTTTCCAGCGTCTTCTATTGCTCACGAGCGGCGGCGCGCCTGATGATCGACCAAAAGCAAGGCGGCTGCATCATCAGCATGTCGTCCATCCACGCGACCCTCTCCGAGCCTTCTGCCGGGCCCTATACGGCAGCCAAGGGGGGGATCGAGGCCATGTCGCGCACGATGGCCACCGAGCTTGCGCCGTACAAAATTCGCGTCAACTGCGTCGCGCCCGGCGCCACTTATAGCGAACTGACCACGCCTATGTACACCGAATCCGTCAAGCAGGCGCTCTATCAGCGCGTGCCCATGCGCGAGATTGCGCAGCCGGAGTGGATCGCAGCCGGTGTGGTGTTCCTTGCCTCAGAGGAGTCTCGTTACATGACCGGCCAGGTGCTTACGCTGGACGGCGGCTACGTGATGGATGGTAGCTTGCCTGGTGCGAAGTACTGGACGGAGTAGGGCAGATAAAAAGTCCTGGTCACGTCAAGTAACCAGGACTGGGTTTGTGAACTCGTAGGATGCCGTGGCTTTATACGCCGCCAAATGCGCTGAAACCGCCATCCACCGGCACCACGATGCCGGTGACAAAGGCAGAGGCATCCGAAGCCAGCCACACGAGCGTGCCGATCAGATCAGCCGCATCGCCAAAGCGATTCATAGGGGTATGGTCGATGATGGCCTGCCCGCGCGCCGTCAACTTGCCGGTGCTGACATCCGTTAGCATCGCGCGATTTTGCTCCGCCAGGAAGAAGCCCGGCGCCATCGCGTTGACGCGGATATCGGGCGAGTACTCTTTGGCCATGTGCACGGCCAGCCACCTGGTGAAGTTGTCGATGGCGGCCTTGGCCGCGGCATAGCTGATCACGCGCGTCAATGGCCGGCTGGCGGCCATCGAAGAGATGTTGATGATGGCGCCGCGTTTTGCATGGGCCATGCTGCGCCCAAATACCTGGGACGGCAGGATGGTGCCCGTCAGGTTCAGGTCGAAGGTGGCGCGCATCGCCTCGGGTGAAAGGTCGAAGAAAGGCTGGTTTGGATTGGTGGTTGCGTCGGGCCGGTTCCCGCCCGCGGCGTTGACCAGGATGTCCACCTTGCCCCAACGAGACAGGACCGCCTCACACGCGCGCTGGACGTCCTCGCCTTTCGTCACATCGGCGCTTAAACCGAACGCTTTGTCTGCATCCGCCGAGATGGACGCTGCTACGCGCTGCGCCTTTGCCAGGTCCCGCCCGATGATGACGACTTGAGCGCCTGCTTCGGCCAACCCGCCGGCCATGCCCGTCCCAAGCGTGCCGCTGCCGCCGGTGATTACCGCAACTTTGCCTGTTAGATCGAATAATGATTTCATGATGTGCCTCTTAGCAGAAACTTGCCAGGTGCCGTGCGAAATGCCGCTCCAGGTCGGCGTAGTGCGTTTCCTCGTTTTGTTCCAACACGGCCTTGATCTCGGCCCCGTATTTGCCTAAGATCGAGCCGAAGCACACGTGCAGCATCTCGCGCGCGTCGAATTGATCCAGCACGGCTTGCAAATCGGTCACGCCTTTCAGGCTGACCTTGGGCGCGCGCATAGGGTCGGCGGATACGTGATAAGAGGCGCGGTCCACCGCGTACCGCACGTGCGCCATCGCATAGACGTTGCGGAACAGATCGGGATCACAGCGCGCCACGGCACGTAGCGCCTCCAGGTAGCTGGTGCCGGCCGTCTTCAGGTGCACCAGGTCGCCCGCCAGCCGAGAAACGATTGGGTAGATGCTAAATTTGTCCGAGCCGGAGTGAATGCTGAGCTTATACGGCCCAAGTTCCTGGATGACCTTCACGTGCGCGGCGCATTCCTGCTCAAAAGCATTCAAGTCGCCGATGTAATCCACGCCCTTCTCGAAGCGTCCCACGAAGCGCGGCGCCAGGCTTACCCATTCCACGCCCAGGCGGCGCAGTTCGCTCGCCACGAGGAAATGTTCCGCATAGGTGGTAGGCTGATCGGTTTCATCCACCGAGACTTCCACTTCGTAGGGCCGATCCCCCATGGCCGTCTTCAGGTAGCGGCACAGCCGGGTGACCTGGGCGATCGCGCGGCCATATTTTACGAACGAGCGTCGCAACGTCTCTGCGTCGAAGCGAGCGCCATAACGCGCCAGCGTGTCGGCGGCGGTCGTTTCCAATTCGTGCCAGGGGAGGGCATCAAATTTGGACGGCTGGCTATCGTTATCGACGTAAGCGCCCGGGTCGAACGTATAGAAGGTGTAGCCGGCTGCTGCGCAATGATCGATATCCTCGAAGGTCTTCAAGTGGTCTGCATCAGCGCCATACCCGGTGCGCCAGCCCTCTTGGAACACGCCCCACATCGCATCATCGACCACTTGCTGCGGCGTGCGCTGAGTGCGCGTCATTTCTCGGATGGACTGTTGGGCCAGGATGGGCCGGATGCCGCTCTTGCAGGCACGCACTGCGCGCAGGTGGCCCGGTGTTGCCAATCCCAAACGGTCGCCACAGCCGACGGACTTGGCCAGCCCCAGGGGTGTGGGTTGTAACCAGGCGAACTGTTTGCGCATCCAGGCTGCATTGGAAGCCTCCAGCGGCAAGAGCGCCAGGCGCAGGCATTTGCCGTCCAGCGTGTGCTCGTGCCATTCGGGCGTGGCAGGCAAATCTACGCCTGCCACCGATCCCGTAAGCAGCGCCAGGCGCTTGCCATGCTCGGTCCTAACCAGGAAGTAGGCACTCTGACCAGAGACTGTGATGGAACGAGGATACACGTATGTGTTTGTGAGCGTGCCGAGTTGGGCGGCTACGTCGCTCATCGCGCGCTCGTCCAGCGGTTGATTGGCTGGAGCCGAATCTAGCAAAGATTGGATATTCATAGTCGCTTCCGATAAGTTTAGACCTTTTTCGGCGTTATAAGCAGCGTGCCTGCACCACGCCGCGTCGCCCATTCACACGCCAGTGCGGGTCGAGTGCATCCAGGCGCTCCGCCGTCCCGGGTGCCAGGCCGGCGATCAGCTCCGCCTTACACGTGCGCAATGACACGAAGGGGGTGGGGAAGTAGGCAGTGGCTTTGTCAAAAGATGCCGTGGGCGGCCAATGCGCATCACCCAGCAAACGCCTGTAGTTTGCATCGCCTTTCAAGATGACCAGGTCAAACTGGCGCAACTCGGTCTGCAAATTCAAAGGAAGCTGGCAATAGAACAGGCAGGTGGCATAGAACCAATGTGTCGCCAGTTGCAGGCGCTTGCCTTCGATATACGCTTGCAGCCGCGTGCCCAACTCATGCAACGGGCCCTCTGATGCGCTGAGGGTTTGAATGGTCGCTAGGACGTCTTTGTGCATCGCATCGGAGACGAAAAACGGCTGGGGCTTGAGGTGTAGGGTGACCTGTTCGGCGATGTGAGTGGAGAGCAGAAAATCGACCAGCGCGAGGTCCATACACAGTTCGGTGCCGGCATTGTCGGTGATGATTGCCACTTTCTGATGCTTGCGCGTATTGAGCCTGCCCCAAACGGCATCGGCGTCGTCAACCAGTAGATTGTCGGTGTCATCTGTGTGATGCGTGGTGATCCCCAGTGTGCTGGCGACGTTATAGCTCAGGTCGGTGCGGTTGCCCCACAGGCTGGCATATAGCAGCGCCTTGAACCGCTGGCCGGTGTCGTCGGGTAGATGGCCCAGCAAGGTGTTTAGCGCGCGTGGTGCGGCATCGGGGGCCAGTTCTGCGGATTTCTGAGCCGTATAAGGGTCCACCTGGTGCCAGTCGCCGGGTTGGAAGTAGCGCGTGGCTTCCAGGACACGGCGGTAGAAGAATGTCTCGGCCCAATACCAGGGGACTTCCAGCCACGTGTGGCCAATCCAGCGCTCGGAGACTTCGTTCCAAAAGTCTCTATCGGGCGCATCTTCCGTAAGCGGCTGAATGTGGCCATTGACGATTTCGGCGCGCAGACTCTGCATGGATGCCAGGATAGAGGCCGGGAATTGGTTGGCGGCAATGATCTCGTCAATGATGCGCGGGATGCGCACTTTGAAGGTGTTGTAGGCGAAGGAATCGGGCTCGGAGGTCATCAGGGGCGGCGGGAGTTCGCCCGCGTTTGTCATGCTGGGTGAGGCTTCGTACATGCTTGGTTATTGGTTCCTTTATCAGTGTCGGCTTGATCGTACCATGCACATCGTCTGAAAACCGGCTTGTCAACGGCTCTCGTCTTCTCCAAATGCCGCGCGCGTCGCGTCGATGGCGCCGCGACCACGATTGCGTATATAGCGTTGCAGTGTGTTGTCGTTCTTGTGCCCCGTCTGCTGCTTGATCTTCCAGAGGGGCACGTCATGATTGGCTGCCTCGGTCACATATCCTGCGCGTAACGAGTGACCGCCCACGCGGGCCATATCGATGCGCGCGACAGTCGCATACTTTTTGATGATGCGCGCGACCTCCTGCCCATTCATCATGCGGGGGTGAACGTGATCCCAGCGATCGATCGGCCTGAAGATGATCCCTTCTGTGATATTCGCCTGGCTCAGCCAGCTTTTCAGGGCGGTCACGGGGCAAATCGTCTTATCCTTGAGGGTGGGGATGGTCTTTTGCATCCCAACGCCTTCCTGGTCGGTCTTAGATCGTGTCAATGTGATGCGCACCTGACCGTCCTCGAACTTGACGTCCTGCATGGTCAGGCTCACCAGTTCGCTGCGTCGAAATGCGCCGGCGAAACCAATCAGGAGCAGCGCCTTGTCGCGTGCGCCGCGCAGGGTGTCGGGTAAAGCGTCCACCAGGGCGCGCATTTGTTGGAGTTCCAGCGGATCCTTGCCGCGCTGAGCCGTTCCTAGCGTGCGCCGGATGCCGCGCAGGGTCTCCTGGGCCGTGACCGTCTTGAGTGGGTTCTCGACGTTCGCGACGCGGTGCGCATAGCTAATAGCGGCCGCCTTCACCTGTATCGTGGACATCTTAGCGCCTATGTCGGCCAGGAAGGTGAAGTAATCGATGACAGCCTCGGGGGTGGCGGGAAGCGCCTTATAGCCGTGTTGAGCACAGAATTCTTTGAAGTCATTCCAGTGCGACTGGTATGCGCGTTTGGTGTTCTCGGCCTTAGACGCCTCCACGTAACGGCGCACACGGGCGGTTCGCGCTGTTGTTAGCTCTCTATTGGTCATCTCGCTTTTTGCCCATTTATTGACAGATTTCTAATGAACGATAAGAAACCATTATCGTTCATTGATTTAAAAAAGCAAGCCCTTTATCAAGGTCGAGTATGGCTCTGCGGAGCGCCTTTAATCCACAAGCTTTAGCGCCGCCGGGACAATCTGCACTTCCAGCTTATGGATGTTATCTGCCTCGATAGCGGCGAGTTCGCCATCTGTATGGATGGGCATCGGCTGCTCAGACACCAGCTTCATGGTCTTGAAAGTGCCCATGTGAACAATCTTCTTCACTTTGCCGTGCGTGCCACGCATCACCTCAGGGATCATCCTGACCATCACCGCACGCGAGACGGGCTCAAACACCACGAAGTCCAGCAGGCCATCATCCACCTTGGCCCCTGGATTCGTGATAAACCCCCCACCCTCACGTGTGCCGTTGCCAATCGTCAACATCTGCGATCTCTGGTGCCGAACCTCACCATCCAACTCCATCTCAAATGTCAACGCGTTATAGTTGGCGATGATCGTCCGCACTGCGCTGACAAAGTACATCATTTTGCCGGTAACGCGGGTGTGTTTGCTTTGTTTTGTCACCGCAGCGTCAAACCCGATTCCGACGACGTTGATCCAATAACGGGTCGGCCCGTCGTTCAGGCGCATGCGGCCAATATCGATTGCTTTGGCGTGCCGGCTCTCGAACGCCCGTTCTATTGCCTGTGCCGGGGTTGGTTTGATGGTTACACCCCGAATGAAATCATTCCCCGATCCCACCGGCACGATCGCAAGCGCCGGGCGCGCCGCCATCTCCACGCACATAAGCCCATTAATGATTTCCTGAATGGTGCCATCACCGCCCACCGAGATGACACGTTCGTAACCAGCCCGAGCGGCTTGGGCCGCCAGGTCAATCGCATGTCCGGGATGCTCCGTCACAACCCAATCTGCGCCACCGAGCTTGTTCGTCAGTTGGTGCAGTTCCTCCGCGAGTTGCAAATTGCGCCCACGATTCGCTTGGGGATTAAAGATGACCTTGATTTTGCGCATGAACTCTCGTTATATCCTTGGATTAGTAATACTCAAAACACTGATTAGGCTTCCACGTTGCGCGCACGAAAATGGTGAGCACCCCACCCTACAGACAAAAGCGCCCCGGCTCTGCGTGAACCGGGGCGCTTTGCGTGTCCCAGACAGTGATGTGAACCTAACTCAGATCCTCATCCGAGTCACGTAGCATCCCTTCAGGTGGCGGCTCTACCTCGATGATGTTCTCAAGCGGGGGCAGTTCCTCTTCGCCATCCGGCGAGATGCCCAACAACGCGCTCTCCGCGTGCTGCAGCAACGATTGCTTGGGCTTGGGCTCCGCGCTGACCAGCGGCACGCCCTCGTAGTTGTCTGCGAGTAGTGTGTGGGTCGCCGTACCGGCCGGGATCAACTTGCCCAGGATAACGTTTTCCTTCAAACCGAGCAGATCATCGCGCTTGCCTTCGATGGCCGCGGCAGCGAGCACCTTGATCGTTTGCTGGAACGAAGAGGCCGACAGGAACGAATCCGTTGCCAGTGCCGCCTTGCTGATGCCGAGTAGGATTGGCGTACCAATCGCCGGGCGCTTGCTCTCGGCTGCCAGACGTTCATTCGCGTCTGAAAGTTCGATGCGGCTCACCAGGTCACCCGGCAGGAATCCGGTATCGCCCGGCGAGGTGATTTGCACCCGGTTCATCATCTTGCGGATCATGATTTCGAAGTGCTTATCGTTGATGTTCACGCCCTGAGAGCGATACACCTTCTGAACCTCGGAGAGCAAATACTGCTGCGCTGCGTCGCGCCCAAGCACCTTGAGCAGCATATGCGGGTTCTTCGTTCCCTCAGTGATTGGGTCGCCGGCGCTCACCTGTTGTCCTTCGCTGACTAACAGACGCGCCGCAGGTGGTACCTCGTACTCCACCTCTTCTTTCTTATCGTAGACAATCGTCACCGTCAGGCCGTCGCGGACGACGCGCCCGCCGTGCTCGACCCGCAGTTCCTGTTCGCCGCGAATTGCGATGACTTCCTTGTCTTTGATTTCCTTGCCGTCTTCCACTTTGACCGACCAGTTGCCCGGCACATTGTATTCATCACGCTGCACCTGGCTATCCACGATCTTGATGCGGCGAATGCCGCCGTCCAGGCGCTCAATTTGTACTTTGCCAGAGATATCCGCCATCAGCGCTTCCGCCTTTGGCTTCTTGCGCGCTTCGAGCAGTTCTTCTACGCGCGGCAGACCCTGGGTGATGTCGGTCGCACTGGCCACACCACCGGTGTGGAACGTGCGCAGCGTCAACTGAGTACCAGGCTCGCCGATGGACTGCGCTGCGATGATCCCCACCGCCGCACCAACCGCGACTAGCCGGTTGCGTCCGAGGTCGCGCCCGTAACACTTCTGGCACAGGCCGATCTTCAATTCGCAGGTGAGTGGCGAACGGACATACACTTCCTGTACTTTGGCGGCGGCGATCAAGTCGCCTTTCGCCTCGTCGATCATCTCGTTGCGTGCGCAGAGCAGCTCGCCCGTGGCCGGGTTCAATACGTCGGCAGCAGCGACACGGCCCAGGATGCGCTCGCGCACCTTCTGGCCGCCCACGTCGTCGGTGGCGCGAATCCAGATGCCGGACGTCGTGCCACAGTCATCCGTGTTGATGATCATGTCTTGTGCCACATCCACCAGGCGGCGGGTCAGGTAACCGGCGTCTGCAGTGCGCATGGCAGTGTCGGCCAGACCTTTGCGTTGGCCGTGCGTGCTGATGAAGAATTCCAGCGCGTCCAACCCTTCGCGGAAGTTGGAGCGAATCGGCAAAGCGATAATGCGGCCTGCCGGGTCGGCCATCATGCCGCGCATGCCGGCCAACTGAGCAATCGGGCCGAAGCCGCCCTTGGTTGCCCCCGAGACTGCCATCACGCTCAAATTGCCGATTGGGTCCATGGACTTCTTCACTGCGTTGGCAACTGCGTCCTTTGCTTCAGTCCAGATGGCAATCGTGCGGCTCTCGCGTTCGTCGTCTGTCATCAGACCACGGCGGAACTGGCGCTCCACTTCCTGCACGCGCACTTCGGCCTGATCCAAGATCGTCGTCTTATCGGCAGGAACCGTGATGTCGCTAATCGCGACGCTCACGCCGGAGAGAGTCGCATACTTAAAGCCGATGTCCTTGATTGCGTCAAGGAACTCTATTACCTCTGCGTGGCGGTCATTGCCAAGCACCTGGAAGGTCTGGCTGATCAAGCGTTGCACGTCGCCCTTATCCAGGGTGCGGTTCACAAACCCCATCTCCGGCGGGACGATGCGGTTGAACAGCGCACGCCCGACGGTCGTCTCGACGATCTTGTGCCGTGGCTGCCCATCCTTTACGCGCGTCCCATCATCCTCATAGTAAGTGTTCGCCTGAATGTAGATGCGGGTATGGATTTGCACCTGGTGGTTGTCATAAGCCATCTCCACTTCGTCGATGTTGCTGAAAGCACGCCCATCACCCTTCAACTTATGACCCGTCTCAGCCATTGTGACGTAGTACACGCCTAGGACCATGTCCTTGGACGGTGCCACGACGGGCTCGCCATCGCTGGGCTTCATCAGGTTCTCGGTGGAGATCATCAGTCGGCGTGTCTCTTCCACGGCCTTGCGCGAAAGTGGCACGTGGACAGCCATCTGGTCGCCGTCAAAGTCGGCGTTGAACGCCTGGCATACCAGCGGGTGCAGTTGGATGGCCTTGCCCTCCACCAACAACGGTTCAAATGCCTGGATGCCCAGGCGGTGCAGCGTCGGCGCGCGGTTGAGCATGACAGGGCGTGTCTTGATGACGTCTTCCAGAACCTCGAATACCTCGGGGCGTTCACGCTCAATGACGCGCTTAGCGCCTTTGACGTTCGTGGCGTAATTCAACTCCACCAGCTTCTGGATTACGAAGGGTTTGAATAGCTCGAGCGCCATGCCCTTCGGCAGACCGCACTGGTTCAACTTCAACTTCGGGCCGACCACGATCACCGAACGCCCGGAGTAGTCCACGCGCTTACCCAACAGGTTGCGGCGGAAGCGGCCCTTCTTGCCCTTCAGCATATCGCTGAGCGACTTCAGTTCGCGGCGACCGCGCCGGCTAAGCGCCTTGCCGCGCTGCGAGTTGTCGATCAATGAATCGACGGCCTCTTGCAACATGCGCTTCTCGTTGCGCACGATTACGTCAGGCGCACCCAACTCCAACAAGCGCTTCAAACGGTTGTTGCGGTTGATCACGCGCCGGTAGAGGTCGTTCAGATCGCTCGTGGCGAACCGGCCACCATCCAACTGCACCATTGGGCGCAGTTCGGGCGGAATCACCGGCAGCACCGTCAGGATCATCCACTCGGGCCGGTTGGCACTCTTGCGCAATGCTTCGACGATACGCAGCCGCTTGATAGCCTTCTTTTTCTTCACCTTGCTCAGGCTATGACGTACTTCACGCCAGAGTTCCTTGGCCAGTTGGTCCAGGTCAATGCGGCGCAGAATCTCGTAAAACGCTTCAGCGCCCATATCCGCCTTGAACACCTGACCAAATTTCTGTTTCAGTTCGCGCATGCGTGGTTCCGTCAGGAACTGGGACACAGCCAACGTTTGCAAATCTTCGCGGTCCGTGGCATAACGCGAGTTCAGGCTCTCCATCTCCGTCGCCAGGCGTTCAGCTACCTGCCGGGTTTCGTTGTCCACCTTGCCCTGCAAGAGTTCGATTTCACCCTGGATCTTATTGACGGTGCGCTCTTTCTCTTCGTTGATCTTAGCTTCGATGGTATTCAACTGATCCTTCACCACGCGGTTGAGCATGGTGATGTGCTCACGACCGACCAGGTCACCCTCGCTGGCGATTGTGACATTGGCCGGCTCAAAGACGATTGGCACACGGATCGTTTTGCCCTGCTTGGTATCAATTTCCTTTTGCAGGCGCTGGGCGGCCTTCATCACCGGCTCAGTTTCGTTCGCCAGTTGCTCGTCATACTTGGTGATGGTGCTTTCCAGCAGTTGTTGCTGCTTGATAAGTTGCTTCAGCAATTTACCGCTGGCGCTATCTTCCTGGGCTTTCGTCTTCGCTTCCAGGTCCGCAGTGCGGCGCTCGAAATCCTCTTGCAGGCGACGCAGTGCCTTCTGGCGCGCATCCTCGTCGACATAGGTGATGATGTATTGAGCAAAATAGAGCACGCGGTCCAGGTTGCGCCGGCTGATGTCCAGCAGAGTCCCGAGGAAACTCGGCACACGACGGGTGTACCACACATGCGCTACAGGGGCGGCCAGGTTGATGTGCCCCATGCGCTCGCGGCGGACAGAGGCCTTGGTCACTTCTACGCCGCATTTATCGCAGATAATACCTTTATAGCGGATGTTCTTATACTTACCGCAGTAGCACTGATAATCCTTTGATGGGCCAAAAATCGCCTCGTCGAACAGACCATCCTTCTCGGCACGTAACCGGCGATAGTTAATCGTCTCGGGCTTCGTGACCTCGCCATAGGACCAGGAACGGATCTGTTCAGGGGAGGCTAAACTGATACGAAGGGCCTTAAAATCTCTTAGTTCCATTAATTGAGATTACTCCTTATTTGTGCTAGCCGCTACGAATACGATATACGAACCAAGCGCGGACGAAAAAACGCCCGCGCTTCAGAAATTACTGATGCACTTAGGTTTAAGTTAGATTGTGTGACCAGGATTATATTATTACGCCGTATTTCATCAAAAGTGGTCTTTCTTATTGACCACATGATGACCTGCTAGAAACACATAGTATACCTCAACTTTTTCTATGTGGACGATTGTATTTTGCACTTTCCGGGGCGACTGCGTTGACTATAAGTCGCGTGCTGGGAGAACAAAGCAGGCCTGCGCCGGCTCGTGGCGAGTGCGCCCAAGCGTGGGAAATATGAGGATACCCTGGTACTATAAATCGGGAATCCGTACGAATAGCGGAGCGTAACTAGATGGCCTTGAAACTGATGGCACTCTTCAGACCCGCTTCACCCTGGCTGGATAACTATGATGAACTTCGTAAAAATATGGTGTTTATCATGGCATTATTGTTACTGGCGCTGGGTGTGCTTTGCGGAGCTTTGACGGTAACAGATGTTGGGTTCCCCAACTACCCTTTCCTGCTGGCGATGGCGCTGATCGTACTGGGCTTGATCTCCGTCATGCTCAGCCAGTCGCACGTGAACCTTGCCCGCCCCACCCTGGCGATGTGCAGCGTCGTCCTGTTCCTCGCAAGTATGTGGGTGTTGGAAGATAGTTGGCTGCCCTTCGCTGGCGCCGTCATTGTGTTTGTGAATGCAGCGCTCTTGGGCGGTGGCGGATTAGTGAGCGCGCTTGCGATTGGTGCAGGCACCTGGTGGCTGAATAGAACCGGCCTGCGTGACTATCCTATATTGCAAATCGAAATAGGGCTGGCCATCAGCACGTGTGTATCGTGGGTGCTGGTGGGCAGTTTTGAGGCGGCCCTAAAACTATCATGGGAAATGGAACGTCAAACCGATCAGATGTTGCTGGAAGCGCGTGATCGCCAGGCGGACCTTGCCAGCGTGTTGAAGTCCCTGGAGTTGACGACCGCTTTGCTGGAGCAGGCCAACCGCAAGCTTTATGTCGCCCACCGCCAGGCTGAGGAAGCGCAACGACTCAAGGAGCAGTTTGCCGCCAACGTTAGCCATGAGCTGCGCACGCCTCTGAACCTGATTTTGGGCTTTAGTGAGATGCTGTATATGTCTCCCGATGTTTACGGAGATGTGCAATGGCCCCCCACCCTGCGGCGCGACATATATCAAATCTATCGTTCCAGCCGGCATCTATTGGAGATGGTTGATGACATCCTGGACTTGTCGCGTTTCGAATTAGCAGGCTTTACGCTGAACAAAGAACCAACCGATATAGCGTGGCTCTTACGGGGGGCGATCGATATTACGGCCGGGCTGTTCCGCGACCGCCCCGTAAAGCTCGCCCTTGATGTAGAGCCCGATCTGCCCATGTTGAATATTGACCGCACACGCATCCGGCAGGTCATCTTGAATTTGCTGTCGAACGCGCGCCATTTTACAGAGCAAGGGCAGGTGTTGGTACAGGCGCGGCGAGAAGAGAACGATGTGGTGATCAGTGTCTCGGATACGGGGCGGGGTATTGCTGCTGAGAAATTAGGTCGTATCTTCGAAGAGTTTTACCAGGTGGACACTTCGGTGCGACGCACGCATGATGGTGCAGGGTTGGGCCTGGCCATCAGCCAACGCTTTGTGCAGGCACACGAAGGGCGCATCTGGGTGGAGAGTGAAGAAGGGAAAGGTTCCACGTTTTTCTTTAGTTTGCCTATCCCGAATGTTGGCATCCCGACGCTATACCCTAAGGAAACTCAGTCCCTTCCGCCTGCTTGGGAAGCGGATCGCCCGCGCGTGGCGGTCGTTGATGCGGACCCGGCGGTCGCGGCGTTGGTGCGCAGACACGTGACGCATTGCGACGTCTTGCAGGTGGACTCTTTCGATCAACTTGCCCAGCAGGTAATCACGCACCCCGTCGAATTGATTATTCAGAACATCACACCCATCCACGATGAGTCTCATGGGATGGCAGCATACGAGGAACCGAGTGAGCTGGGGGGAGTGCCAATCATCCGTTGTTCATTGCCCAGCAAGGCATGGCTGGCGAATGAGCTCTCGGTAGCGGCTTGCTTGAACAAGCCTATCACCGATGCCCAATTGCTGCGTGAGATTAATCGCATCGGCTCGGTGACGACGATTTTGGTCGTCGATGACGACCGGGGATTCTGCCAGTTGATAGAGCGCATGTTGAGTGCAGCTCCCCAGCATTTTGTCGTGTGGCACGCGTATGATGGAGAAGAAGGGCTGCAAGCGATGCGGGCGCACCGGCCCGACTTGGTGTTGCTCGATCTCATCATGCCGAATGTCGATGGCTTTGAGATGCTTGCGCGCAAAGCCGCGTCGCCGGAGATGGCATCCATTCCGGTCATTGCGCTGAGCGTCACGAGCGCGGCGGAGGATGCACTGTTGCGCAAAGGAAGCCACCTCACTGTAGATCGCGTGGGTGGGCTCAAATTGCCGGAGATATTGCGCTGCCTGAGCGGGCTGACGGATGCGCTTACGTCGTGGCAACATTTAGAGCAGGTTCAACCTGCGCAAGACGAGCAACAGATCATCCCGGCTGACCGGCTTGGAAAGCGAGGCTGAAGCGCCCAGCGAGTCCGCCAGTTGCGGGTCGCTGATGACCGAACAAATAATCACCGGGATGGCAGCGGTCTGCAAATTCGCGTGGAGCGTCTGCAGCACCTGCCAACCATCCACTTCGGGCATCATGACGTCAAGGATGATGGCGTCGGGGTGCACTTCCTGTGCCAGGCGCACGCCGGCTTCTGCACTGATCGCCTGTGCCAGGTGACAGGGTTGCCCTACCAGGTAACGTTCGAAGAGTTCCACCAGGCCGGCATTGTCGTCAACCACCAGGATCGTCGCGCCGCCGATGGGTATCTCCAGGGTAAGGGTACGTTCCGACCCCAAATCTTCAATGTGTGGCTCCATCCAACTCAGCCGGCTTGCCAGGTGCGTGACAGCGGCATCGGGCCATTCGATCGTGTTCTCTTTAAGCCGGTAATGCAACGACATCAACACGTGCCCGGCTGGTTGCGTCAGCGTCAGCACCAATTGCCCCATTTGGGCCTCTTGAATGGCGTGACTGAATAGGCTCACCATCAGGTGCTGTGCCACGGTGCCGTCGGTCGTGACATCGACATGGTCTTCGGGTAACACCATCATGAATGAGATCGTGTGTCCCTGTGCCAGGCGGTCCACAGCGCTAAACGCGCGACGGATGACCGTGCGAATATCCAACGACTCGGTGTGCGGGGCCATCCGTTTGATCTCATCCTCAAGCGCCCTATTCCGCTCATCGGTCTCCTCTGTTCGCAAGGTTTCTTTGCCCGTCACTTCATCCAGTGAGAACATCTCAAGCTTGGTCCAGAGGATTGCTGCGACGCTCTCTTCGCCGCGTCGCAAATCGCGATAAGCCTGCC
>DAOUFG010000019.1:0-28366 GCA_034430115.1 Thermoflexales bacterium
TAGTGGCACCACTTCAGCCCGCCGTACTTCGCCACTTTGGCATCGTCACAGGCGAAGCGCTGGATGTTCCCGATCTCGCTCAGGATGCCGGCGGCATACACCTGTCCAATCCCCGGAATGCTGCTTAAGGGATTGGACAGCGTTTGTAGCCCTGCCACAATGCGCGCGTCCAACTGCTCAATCTGCTGGCTCAGTTGCTCCATCTGCTCCAATGCCAGCCCCAGACATGTGTTGAGCGCTGGCGTGAAGGCCTTGGGCAGCACAAACGAGTCGCGCGCCACGCACTGCAATCGCTGTGCCGTCGCCGTCGCGTCGCTGAAGTGATGCCGCCCACGCTCCTGCAGCCAAGCCGCCAGGTCCGCCAACGGCAGCGCCAGCAGTTCTTCGCAGGTGCCGAATTCGCTCAACACCGCTCGACTGGTGGGTCCAAACACTTCCGCGAATGCCGCGTGATCCTTGGCCGTGTACTCACTCGCCTTCAGGTACACCAGATTCGCTGCGTAGGCTTTCACTCGCACCGCCTCCTGCACCAGATGAATGCGATAACGCGTCAACAGCCGCAGCGGTGCATACACCGTCTCCGGCTCGAACGGCGCTGGCAAGTCCCGCCCCATCCGCAGCCGTTCGGCGATCACTTCCGCGTCGCTCACGTCTTCATGATCGTCGTTCATCAGAACCTTCTTGTAGTTGGCCGTCAGTCGCGGATTGAGTGCATACAGCTGGACCGGCTGGCGACAACTCGCCTGCAGCGTGTAGAACGCCCCCAGCCAGTACCACCCCGTCGCCTCACTGGCCAACGCGATCCCATCGTACCCCCCTGCGCACACTGTCGCATCCAACCGCGCCGCTAATCCCTCCATCCCCGGCCGATTGTTCCGTATGCGCATGGCCTTGCCCAACGCTTCTCCCCGCCCATCTTCCAGGTGCACCACATTCACGCTGCGGTGCGTGTCCATCCCCACGATCAGCGGGTACTCCCACGTCGGATTCCTTACCATTTCGTTTCCCTCCTGAACGTTGGGGCTCGCTTAGCCTTTCCCGTCCTGCCTGGCCTCCGTCAAGAGCAACAGCCTCGCGCAAGATGAGCGCTCCCACCTACAACGTGGAGATTGATCGGCCTGCTCGCCAACCTCGTTATCGGCTTCGCGCAAGATATGGTCAGAAGTGCCTCACGGACCAGGCTCTGCACGCTTCGAAAGCAGTTGGTCTGCAAGGATGATGTGCAGTCGCCTGGCTAAGCCTGCCCCATTCCCTTCTGTTCTCTCTCTCCTCTTCTCTATTTATACGAGGATGATGGTTTTCATGGTTCGACAAGCTCGCCACGAACCTCAGCTATTGCTGTTCTATTTGGCATTCGCGTCAAGCCTTAGCCGGACTTTCCGTCACCTCTAGCACGGAGGTGCAATTTGGACAGCGCGTCGCTTTGATTGGGATCGTGGAGTAGCAATAGGGGCATTCTTTGGTCGTCGGGGCAGGTGGCACGACGGGCGCAGGCTTATGGACACCCATCTCAATCCGATTGACCGCCCGCACCACCAGGAATATTGCGATGGCGATGATCAGAAATTCGATCACCGTATTCAGGAAGACACCGTAATTCAACGTGGGTGCCCCGGCGTCCTTAGCCGCGGCCAGGTTTGGATAAGATTGGCCATTCAACGACAAGAAGAGATTGCTGAAGTCCACCTGGCCGAGAAGAAGCCCTATCGGTGGCATGATGATATCGTTCACGAGCGAAGTAACAATTTTCCCGAAAGCACCACCGATGATCACGGCAATAGCCAGGTCCAGCACATTGCCACGCATAATAAAGGTGCGGAATTCTTTAAGCATTGTTGTACCTCTCTCACGTGCAATAGGGAGATAGGGACGTATCTTGTTTAAGAGCATTGATCAAACAGCATCCTCAGAATCATTTCCGGCCGCCGAATAAGCCCCCCAATTGGGCGCCAATGTCGCCCACGTTCGGGCCAGAGAGTATGGCGTCAATTTGGCTGCCAATCGCCGTGGGCAACTTGGACTTAATGAAGTCAACCACGACCTTCACAGCAACCTTAGCCTGTTCCTCCGAAATTCCCGTCCGCTGCGCAACTAATTTTGCAAGTTCATCCATCGTAATAACGCTCCTTTTAATGAGTGACTACATATACACACATTCGATATACTACTGCGATCACTGTTTCTGAGTATATACGAATAGGCTATGAAAGATCACCCATTACACTGATGGATCTACCGATACAGTCGCAGGGGGAGTCGTGCGGCTGGAAAATTCCGGGCGGAACATGACGATCGCTGCGCCGGCATAACACAGTGCCGCCAGGATGAACACCACCCCCACCGGCACACCGGCGTTAAACAGCCACACGCCCAGGAATGGGCCGATCAAGCCGCGCACACCGATCACGCTGCGTTGCAGCGCTGCGTATTCATAGGTCTGCCCCGGCTCGGCCAGGTCAATCACCGCATTCGTAAAAGCCAGGTCTACGCCGCCCGACGTTAACCCGGAGACGATATAAGCAGGCAACAGCACCCACCCCGAATCGGCCAGCAAATAGCACAAGGGAACGATGATAGAGAGCCCAAAACACAAACGCATCGCCCAGGGCCCGCCACGGCTATCCACCATCCGGCCCCACACCAGGAGCCCCAACACCCACGAGATGGATTGAGCAAAGCCCAGCCAACTCACATCGGTGTAGGAGAGGTGCAACCGATCCACCAGCACAGCCGGATAGAAGGCAATTCCGACCAGCGCGCCCAACCCGAAACCGACAATCGCCAGCAGATAAATGGCAAAGCGCCGATCACGCAAAAGCACCTGCCACAGCTCGACCAACGAATGGCGAGCTGGCTGGCGGGAGGTGTCTTCGATGCTGGGGCTGGGCCGCATGCGAATGAACATCCAGGCCGAGAGGATGCCAAATGTCGCTGCCAGCGGAAAAACGACTTGATACCCGATATGGTCCAACATATAGCCCGCAACAGGCGTACAGATCAGCATGGCGACCACCATGCCCAGCCGCACCACCCCAAGCGCCCTTCCCCGCACATCCGACGCATACGATCGGCGCACCACCTCGGTATAGGCGGCACCGGGAAACCCATCGGAGAACCAGAACAGCGTGGCCAGCAACAACAGCCCGATCGCTCCAGGCAGCAGCGGCGTCAGCAGGAAGGCGCCCCGGCCAATGCTCCACACGATCACCAGGAAGAGCACTACCCTGGCGCGTGGGATGAGCATCACGCTAAACGCCGCCAGGAAGAGCCCCAGGTAGGTTTGCGATTGGTAAAGCGCCAGAATGTCGGGCGAGGCCCCCAGGCGGGCCAGGACAACGGGGATGAACAATAAGGCCGCGTAAAACGGCCCGTAAACGATCGAACTGGCCAGCTCGACGTGTACGTTGTGCCGCGTCGAGACGGTCATGTCACCTGTGAGCAGTTGCGCCACCTGGCGCAACAGGCTGATTATGAATGTCATGAAGAGTGGGCCTGTGTTCCACGCACTTCGTCATAGGCGCTGGAAAGGTCGTGTAATTGTTGGTTTGTCTCGCTTAAGTTGCTCAATAGCCGATCAGTCGGTCGCTCCGCCTGTGTCAATTCAAGCTTCATCAGATTGACCGGCGTTGCAGAAAGCGTGGCCAGGGCGTTCTGGATCTCGGCCAGCACCTGGCGGTCCATGTTGCCCAGTTCGTCGTGGCGGGCTTTGCCTTCTTCCGTCCGAAGGTTCTGCGCGTTCCTGATGCGGCGCAGCCGATCCAGCCGCCACAACGCGCGAGCCATGTTCACCGGCACGTCAACGGCTTGCCGGCGCAACTGCGCGCGTTCCGCCTCAGAGATCGGGCTGCTGCCAGTGGATTTCATGATCTCCGTAGCGAGTTGCGAGGCTTGCTTCACGAACTGGCGCTCTTCAAACGTCACGCGCAGCTTGGGCACCTGCAATAGCGGCGCCTTATTGAGCGACTGGCGGATTGGGTTGATGAACGCAATCCGCCTGGCGGCAAAGCCACCCGGTTCCTCGGTGGCTACGAGCACATCATCACTGAACACATCGGCAAGCACCAGCAACACGAGGATGCCGACGAAGATTGCCAGCGGGACGCCCAGCACCAGCCAGGGCGCCTGGAGGATCAGGTAAATGCCTCCCGCGATCAGCGCACCAACCAGCAGCAATGCGCAACCTAGCTCACCTCGATCTTTCATTGCAGAGTCCTCCGCATACAACACCATTATCGATGAGGCGTCAGCTTGTGCCAAATCGCCCTCGGCGAACGGTGTATAGTGTGCATCTATTTGATTAGCGCGGGATTGAACGAACATCATCAGCACAGCGCAAAACAAACTTGGGAAGGTCGTGTAATGGCATTGAATCAAACGCTCAAAGATTTGCAGTCCATGTTCCCCGAAACGGACGGCAAGCTGCCGGTGTTATTTGTGGGTCACGGCAGCCCGATGAATGCAATCGAGGATAACCCCTTCAGCCACACCTGGGAAGAAATCGGCAAGCAACTGCCCAGGCCCAGCGCGATCTTGTGCATCTCCGCACACTGGGAAACACCCGGCACCCAGGTCACCGGTATGGAGCATCCGCGCACCATCCACGATTTTGGTGGCTTTCCGCGCCAGCTCTACGAGATGCAATACCCGGCCCCCGGCTCGCCGGAACTGGCGCGCCTGACGCAATCCACCGTGCAGAAGACGCTGATCAGGCTGGATAGCAATTGGGGCCTGGATCATGGCACCTGGTCGGTGCTGGCGCGCATGTTCCCCGCCGCCGACATTCCGGTGGTGCAACTTAGCCTCGACCATACCCAGCGCCCGGAATATCACTATGCGCTGGCGCGCGAGCTGAGCACGTTACGCAAACGCGGCGTATTGGTGGTGGGCAGCGGCAACATCGTCCACAACCTGGGGCTGATCTCCTTTCACAACAAGCCCTACGACTGGGCAATCGAATTCGACGAGACGATCAAGCAACTCATCCTCAAAGGCGATCACGAGTCGATTGTGCATTACGAGAAGCTGGGCCAAGCGGCGGCATTATCCATCCCCAGCAATGAGCACTACCTGCCGCTGCTTTATGCGCTGGCGCTGCGAGAAGCGCAAGAGCCGGTGAAGTTCTTTACCGATCAACTGGCCTATGGCTCGCTCTCCATGCGCTCGTTGTGGATCGGTTGACATTCATTCGCTTATTCGTTGCCCCCTTGACATTCACGCGACGTCATCCTTTATGATCCTCCGCGATGAGGGATGAACATGCGCTTAACTGTCAAACAACTGGCGAATCAAACGGGCGTCAGCGTGCGCACGCTGCACTACTACGATGAAGTGGATTTGCTCAAACCGTCGAGCATCGGCAGCAATGGCTACCGCTACTATGGCGAGGAGTCCATTCTGCGGCTACAGCAAATCCTCTTCTATCGCGAGTTGGATTTCAGCCTGGAAGAGATCAAGGCCATCATCGACGAACCCGGGTTCGACATACTCCATGCGCTACAGGAACAGCATCAGGCGCTGCTAGCGCGCCAGGCGCACCTGAAACTCCTGATTCAAACCGTTGAAAAGACGATCCAATACGTAAAAGGAGAACAACCGATGAGTACACAAGACCTGTTTGAAGGTTTTAGCGAAGAGCAACAGGCGCAATATGAAGAGGAAGCCGCCCGGCGCTGGGACGAACAGACGGTGCGTGAATCCAACAGGCGCTGGAGAAACTACAGCGCCGAGACGAAGGCGCAAATCAAGCGCGAAGGCGAAGCCATTCACCGTGACCTGTTGGCGAACATGAACAAGGGTTATGCCAGCCCCGAGGTTCAGGCGGTCATCGCGCGCTGGCACCAGCACCTGCGCTACTTCTACGAGCCCTCGCTGGAGACACTCGCCGGGCTTGCAGACCTGTACAACGACGATCCGAACTTCAGGGCCAACTATGAGAAGCTGCACCCGGATATGCCGGCGTTCGTTCGGAAAGCCATTTTGCACTATTGCGAGAGCCTGCGTGCACGGCAATAGACACACGACGACACCTGGTAGATTCGTGGAATCTACCAGGTGTAACGTTTCAATCCATTAAGCGAATCTGGGCAAGACTTCTTTGATGAACAGCCTGGCGCTCTCATTGCGCGGGAAATCCGCAAAGCGCAATACGAAGTGCTCCACTTCTGCGTCCGTAAAGCGCTTGATCTGCGCCGCGACCTCGTCGGGCGTGCCCACCAGCGCATCCTTCGGGTCATAGAATGGGCTGGCCTCAGCCATCTTCAGCGCGGCGTCGTGGGTGGGCGCAACCGCCACACACTCACAGCCCCAGGTCTTCTTGATGCTGGCGTAGTCGCGGCCCACCTTGGCACAGTGCCCGCGCAGCGTATCCAGCAACTCGCGATAGTTCTCGAAGGAGCCGCCGGGGAAGTTCCACCAATCGGCATATTTCGCCACCACGCGCAGGGTGAGTTGCTTGCCGCCGCCGCCGATCATGATCGGCACGGCCGGGTTGGGGCGCGGCTCGCAGATCGCATCCTCGATGTGATAGTAGCGGCCCTGGAAACTGGCGCGTTGCTGGCTAAACATCAGGCGGATGACTTGTACCGCCTCTTCCAACTGGTGAATGCGCGTGGCCGGCTCCGGGTATTCGTAGCCATAGGCCCCGTACTCATCGCGCTTCCAGCCCGCACCGATGCCCAGCACGAATCGTCCGCCCGTCAATGATTGCAATGTAGCAGCCATGCGCGCCACCAGCGCCGGGTTACGGTAGGACTGCGACATGACGATGCTACCGAACGTGAATTCCTTGAACATGCCGGCCAGGTAGCACAGCGTCGTCCAACACTCATAGGTGGGCGTGGTGGCGTCCTGAAACCTGGCCCATGGGACAAAGTGATCCGCCACCCAGGCTGAGGCAAAATGCCCGCGCAAAACGTCCATCGTCTCGGTGAATTGTGCGACAAAGGCGTCTCCACTCGACCCATCCACAGGAAAGTCGGGGACACGGAAACCAAATAGCGCCATGAATTACCTCCACCGAGGTTATACCTCAATTCACGCAGCGTTACACACAAACGCCCGGTACACCTATAATCGCACATGAAGAATGCCAAGCATTAATTACGAAAAAGAATGGCTGCGCCTGATCACCAACCTGGAACGCTCCGAAGCCAGGCTGCTCAAGGAACTGGATCTGTCCACTGCAGAAGACGAGCGTGCCGACGCAGCAACCAAGTTGGAACGCGTGCGGGCGCAACTGGCTCAGGCACACGCCGATTTAGCGGCCTACTATGAACGCCAGCGAGCGAAGCACAGCTAGCTCCTGTCACACCCGCTTCGCCCCAGTGTTTTGAGATGTTTCGATGAAGAGAGATCGACCGATTGCCTGGCTGGTGACGTGCATGTTGCTGGCGGCCTGCGCACAAAGCCCTTCTATCAGCCCAACGCAACCGCCAGCTGCCCCGATCCTCTCCACGCGCCCGGCCACCCCCACCGCGCGCATCTTGACGCGCGCAGACGAGCCTGGCTCCGCCGCCATACAGGCGCTCCCCGATTCCCACGACGAGGCGGATGCCAGTTCAGCCACACCGAGCCATGCCGAGGCGATCAGTGCGCTCCCGCGCGTGGGCCAGCCCGCGCCCGATTTCACGCTCCAGGCGCTCGACGGTTCGCCGGTCACGCTCAGCCAGTTGCGCGGCAAAGCTGTGTTGATCAACTTCTGGGCTTCGTGGTGTACGGCTTGCCGCGACGAGTCGCCACTCCTGGAGAGCTATCACCAGGCTTACGCATCACAGGGGCTCGTAATCCTGGGCGTCAACGTCACCTCGCAAGACACGTTGGACGACGCGCGCGCCTACGTGCAGGAGATGCAACTCACCTTCCCCATTCCGCTCGATGAACAGGGCATCGTCACCAACCGCTACCACGTGCCTGGGTTACCGGTCTCCTTCTTTATTGACGCTCAGGGTATCATTCGTAACGTGATCGTCGGGCAGTTGCAGTCCGGCGATTTAGCAGAAGGACTTCAGTTGATGGGGATGCATTAGTTCGATCAATTTATACACACAGGAGACAGATGAGGATTTCACGCCGCAAAGTACTACGCCTGACGGGCGGCATCCTGGCAAGCGCGCCATTCATCCATATCGCCAGGCCCACCTATGCTCAGGAACCCAGCGACCCGATTATTACGCCGACCCTGCGCCCTTTTGGACGCTCAATCCAGGCTGGAATTGCAATCCGCCAGCAGCCATCCACGCAGGCTGAGATGGTACGCCGCTTGAAGTTGAACGAAGTGATTGCCATCAAGGGCCAAACAACCAGCGACGCCAGCCCCACCACCTACAACACGATCTGGTATCAGACTGACGATGGCTACGTATATTCCTCGTATATCCAACCCGTGGAAAACATGACCAACAAGCCCGTCGCCAGCGTGGATGACCAGGGGTTCTGGGGTGAGGTGACCGTGCCATTCACCGAGGCACGTTACGCGCCTGGGGTAGCCGGGATTCGCTACTACTATTACTATGGCTGCATCTTCAGGGTCACGGCGTTACAAGAAGACGCAGACGGTACACCCTGGTATCGCTTGAGCGAACAATGGTCCGGCGGCGGGCTGTGGGTGCGCGCCGAACATATCCGCCAGATTCCAGCGAGCGAATTTACGCCACTTTCTCCCGATGTGCCGATCGAGCAGAAGCGGATCGACGTGGACGTGAAGAAGCAGGTCGTCACCGCATACGAAAACGATAAGGCAGTCTTTACCGCGCGCGTGGCGACGGGCGCTGCCTTCCGCCTGGCAGATGGCAGCATCCAGAGCTTCCGCACCATCCCTGGGGATCACCGCGTGTTCCTCAAGTCGGCAACCCAACACATGGTCGGCGGCACCGCCGGCGACAGTGACTACTATGACCTCCCCGGCATTGGATGGGTATCCTACTTCACCAGCAGCGGCATCGCTTTCCACGCCACCTACTGGCACAACGACTATGGTTACCCGCGCAGTCACGGTTGCGTCAACATGCTTCCAGAGGATGCCAAGTGGGTCTTCCGTTGGACCTCGCCTGTGGTGCCATATGATCCGTGGGATTTGCGCACCAAAGCGCCCACAGAGGGCACCCTGATCCGCGTGGCCTGAGTTTCATTCACACATAGCTATTCAGCCCCCTCATCCGGCAATGAATAGCTATGTGTTCCCACTATTCTGCCTCGGCGCACTTCATCATCCATTCCTCATATAGTTCAGCCAAATAATCTCAAGTTTTGAAACGTTCCTGCGCCGTTGACGAACGCAACGCTGTTTTGCGCACCAGTTCGTGGAGAAATCCTGTATCATGTGTACATGCTAAGGGGGTGCGCCCAAAGGCAGGTGCAAGTTATGTGGCTGCTCAAATTGGCGAGGATGCTTTCACATAGGGTTCGCACCGCCATGTGAAGATCACTGATCTACAATACATCTACGATGAACGCCACACCTACGGAGCCTCACGACAGTCATCGCGAGTCGCCTAACGACGACTTCTATAGTGCCGCACTAAAACACTTACCCATCTATATCTTCGCCCAGGATATGGGGCTGCGCTATACAGCGTTCATCGCGCCATTCATGGCCACCCAACCGCACATCCTGGGTCAGACCGATTTCGACCTGCTCTCAAAACCAGATGCCGAGCACGTCACGCACTACAAGCGCCACGTTTTGCGCGGCGGGCGCAGCTTGCACCTGGGGGTGGATCTGGAGATCGAGGGCGAACATCGCGTATTTGACCTGACGTTGGAACCAATGCGGGACCCGCACGGCAATATAAGCGGGTTGGCCGGCGCAGCTATGGACATCACAGCGCAAGTAAAAGCCAAACAGGCCCTGGAAGACACGAATACGCGCTTACGCACCACCCTCGAAAGCATCACGGATGCCTACATTGCAATGGACTTCGAGGCGCACATCCTGCAAGTAAACTCTGTCGCCGAGAATAGCCTGTTCAAGCAGCCGGCACAACAGGTTATTGGGCACACCTTGTGGGAGTTCGCCGACACCGCCTATCAAACGCACCTGAAACGATTGCGCAAGGGCGAACCCACCCAATTCGAGTACCTCACCCGTGATCAGAGTCAGTGGTGGGAGGTACACGCCTATCCACATACCGACCGCATCGACCTCTTCATGCGCGACATTACGATCCGGAAACAGGCCGATCAGCAACGCGAGCAGTTGCTTGCACAACTGGAAGGCGAACGCGCCAAGCTTGAGACACTGGTGAACAACGCCCCAGAGGGAATTGCCATGGCCGACCACCAAGGGCGCACCGTGGTAATCAACCCCGCCGCTCAACAGCTATATACGCGGCCAATTCCATATGGGCAATCGGATGAATCCCCTGCCACGCCGCAGCTTAGCACTTCAGATGGCAAGCCTCTCGGCCCGCAGGATCATCCACTGGCACATTCCGCATTGCACGGCGTGATGCACGTGAACGTGGAAATGAGCATGCGCTGGCCCGACGGCCAATATCGCGACTTGCTGGTCAACACCGCGCCCATCATGGATTCACGCGGCAACATCGCCGGCGCGGTGGGTGTCTTACAAGACATCACTGAACGCAAGATCACCGAACAGGCTCTGCAAACGACGCTCGCAAACATGCAGGAGCTGTATAACACCAGCCGCAGCATCGGCCTGGCCCACACGCCAGGTGACGTGCTACACGTGCTGATGAATACCAGTTACCTGAAAGGATGCCGCTATGCCCTGGCTGGGGTGTTTAACCGTGCCTGGGTAAACAATGATGACCCGCCCGAATCTATGCAATTGATTGCGACTTACGGCACCGAGGAAAAGCAACTCCAGGTTCACGGCAAAGATTACAAATTGGACCGCCAGTGGCTATCGGCGGGGCACATCGGGCAACAGCCGTTTTGTATGCCCGACTTCACCACAGCACCGTTGCATGGCGATATTTCGTGGGTCGCCGACGCGCGCAGCCTGATCACACTTCCGCTCGTCACCGCCGGCGCATGTTATGGGTTGCTGGGCTTTGTCTATGACCGCACGAGCTGCCTGGAGCCCGACGACGCGCGGCATGTGCGCGGTCTGGCCGACCAAGCCGCCGCGGCAATTCACAACATGCGCCTGCTGGAGGCGGAAGCCCGCGCCCGCCAGGAGGCGGAGCGTGCTAACGACCTGCGCTTGCGCTTCCTGGCCATGATCTCGCACGAGTTGCGCACCCCACTCACCTCCATTAAGGGGTTCGCATCCACCCTCCTGGCCGAAGACGTCTCGTGGGACGCCAATTCACAACATGACTTCATCCAAACCATAGACCAGGAAGCAGACAAACTGACGGACCTGATCGATCAGTTGCTGGACCTTTCACGCCTGGAATCGGGCACATTGCGCATCGATCCGCGTCCGATCCTGGCGAGTGATCTGTATGCTGCCGCGCGATCCCAGTTGAGCACATTGACTCAGAACCACGTCCTAAACGAGCAGGTGCCGGAAGGGTTGCCCCAGGTACGGGCCGACCGGCAACGCATCGCCCAGGTGTTGGGCAACCTGGTCAGCAACGCGGCAAAATACTCGCCTGCCGGCAGCACGATCACCATTGCGGCACGTCAGACCGATGCATTTGTGATCTTCGACGTCACCGACCAGGGCATGGGCATCTCGCCGGAAGATCAAGCGCACCTTTTCACGCCGTTCCAGCGCGGCACCGACATACGGGCCCAACGCATCAAAGGGGCCGGCCTGGGCCTCACCATCTGCAAGGGATTGGTGGAAGCCCACGGCGGCAGCATCTGGGTGGAGCGAAGCAGTCCCGCCGGGACGACCATCTCCTTCACGTTGCCGGTGGCGTAGCTAGCCGGCATGCCAGGTGAAGAACGGTTCCAACAACCCAATCGTTTCGCGCATAGCGCGCCGATCCTCCTCATCGACGGTGTCGGCCACGTTGCGCGAACGCGCACACTGGATCACCCCACGCAACTGGAGCACGTCTTTGTAACAATTGCCCGGCCATTGATTCTCCAGCGCAAAAAGCGGCGCAAGCGCGCCATAGACGCGCCGGGCCTCGGCCTGATCGCCGGCTTCCAGGGCATTCCACAACCTCACCACCACGTCGGTGACATGGCAGCCCGGCATTTGCCCTGCCACGCCGCGTGGATACTCCAGCAGCATGAAGCGCCCACCGGCACCGCCAAAGACGCCTTGCAATTTCGGTCCTGCGGCGCGGATGATCCCGCTCAGCTTATGCGTCACAGGGGCCGTCTCCTCTTTGACGTAGTCCACGTATTCCACTTCACGCACCACGCGCACCATGACGCTCACCGATAGCTCGCTGCCCACGCTGTGATTCTGGATGAACACGGGCATTCGCGCGGCTTCTGCAATCGCACGGTAATAGTCCACGATCAAGTTCTCGTCTTGCAGTTTATTCAGGTATGGGGTCATCGCGATGACGGCGTCGGCATGCATCGCACGCGCCTGTGCCGCGAACGACGCCGCATGTTCTTTGCATACCCCCGCCACGCCGATAATGACCGGGACACGCCCAGCGCACTGTTCGACGACGATGCGCGACGCGCGCACGCGCTCTGCGTCACTCAGCGTGGTGAAGCTGCTGGCATTGACGGGATATACCAGCCCATGCGCGCCACACCCGATACAAAAATCGACCACGCGTCGCAGTCCGGGCTCATCCAGCGCCAACTGCTGCGTGAAAGGCGTGGACGGAATCGTAAAAACACCGCGATAAGGTTGCGTCATGTGTGGTTACTCCTTCACGATATTCCAACAGAGTGTAGCACCGCTGGCCTCAGTGCTTGCTCTGCCCCTTCCCAATCCTCAAAACCGTGCTATTGTGAAGCCATGAACACTCAAACACTTGGTGCATCTGATCTGCAAGTCACGCGTATTGCATACGGCTGTATGCCACTTGGTGGAGCATGGGATGCCTCGTCTATATCCGATCAAACTCGTCAAAAGGCGATCACTGCCATTCGCGCAGCGCTGGATGAGGGAATCAACTTCTTTGACAATGCCGACATCTATTGCCACGGCAAGTCGGAAGAGGTGTTTTCGGCAATCTGGCAGGAAGTGCCCGCACTGCGCCAGAAAATTGTGCTGCAAAGTAAATGTGGCATCCGCTTCGGAAATGACGTGCCGGGCGCGCCCTTCCGTTACGACTTCAGCTATGAACACATCATGGAATCGGTCGAGGGCAGCTTGAAGCGGCTGAAGACGGATTACCTGGACGTGTTATTGCTACACCGCCCCGACCCATTGGTGGAGCCGGAAGAGGTGGCGCGCGCCTTTGACGAACTGCACCAGGCCGGCAAGGTGCGCTGGTTCGGCGTGAGCAACGAGACCGCCGCGGAGATGGAGCTGCTGCGTCACTACGTAAAACAACCCATCGTGACCAACCAGGTGGCATTCAACGTCATCCACACGCACATGTTGGATGAGGGCATCATCTTCAATCAATACGAGCCTCGCCTGGCGCGCAACGAAGGGACCATCGAGTATTGCCGCTTGCACAACATCACGCTGCAATCCTGGGGCTCGCTGGCGTGGGGCCAACTGACCGGCAAACCCGTTGAGAAACCGGCCCAAAATATCACCCGTGCCACGGCTGTGGTGCAGGAACTGGCAAAAAAGAAGGGCGTCAGCGGAGAGGCGATCCTGGTCGCCTGGATCCTGCGTCACCCGGCCAAGATACAGGCCATCATTGGCACCACCCATCCTGGGCGCATCGCTGCGTCGTGTGAGGCCGACGGCGTCACGCTCTCGCGCGAAGAGTGGTACCAGTTGTTCGTCGCCGGTCGAGGAGAGGATCTGCCCTAAAATCGTTGGCGGCGCACATCGATTCCCGCCTATTCAAGAGTGGCATGCGCCTCCTGTAGAGCGCCTGACAAAACAGCAACGAACAGGATGATCGTGGTTCGACAAGCTCACCATGATCATCCCAAGTTCGCCACTTGATTATCCTGAGCCAGTGAACAGGCAACGGGCCAACACAAGTTCACCCTTCGGCAAGCTCAGGACGAGCTTGCCGAAGATGGTCCAATATAAAAAGCCCCTCGAGGTGACGAACATCTTGAGGGGCTTGTACTTATTTCAGGACGAACCTGTCAGTTCAGGTGCGGCTTGATCTTCGCCAGCAAGCGCTCCTTGGGCTGGTATCCCACCAGGCGCTCTACCGGCTGACCATTCTTAAAGAGAATCAGCGTCGGAATGCTCATCACGCCATACTTCATGGCCGTCTGAGTGTTTGCATCCACATCCAGCTTGCCCACAGTGATCTTGCCGTCACTCTCGTTGGCAATTTGTTCCACGATCGGCGCAATCATCTTGCATGGCCCGCACCAGGCAGCCCAGAAATCGACAAGTACTACCCCCTGTCCCTTCTCGACATCGTTAGCAAAACTAGCATCTGACAAAACAACTGGCTTAGCCATTATTGCGACCTCTCCTTATGTGTTAATCCAAATTTATGTTAAGCTAAACACGCCTTGCGCGTTATCTGACGGATTAGATGCAGGACCATCCCAAAAGTTACACCCAGGTAGCTACAAATGCCAGAACAGGGCCATGCCGAGGAGCAACATGATAAAGCTAATCACGGTAAGCGGCCAACCGATGTGGAAGAAATCACCAAAGCGATAGTTCCCCGGGCCAATCATCATGATATTCACCGGGTGTGCCAACGGGGTGAGGAATGAGGCGGAACAACCAATTGCGGCAGCAACAGCGACTGCCTGCGGGCTGGTCCCCATGCTGATGGCCGCGCTGATGACGATTGGCCCCGTGACCAGCACCGTCACCTGGCCTCCCATCACCTGCGTGAGCGCTGCCGTGAGCAAATACGCCCCGGCAACCAGGCCGAGTGGACCAAACGGGCGCACCAGGTTGATCACGTCCCCGCCGACAAGCGCCGCCAGCCCGGTTTGGACCATCGCGATACTCACGGTATACATCCCGGCGATCAGAAAAATCGCGCGCCACTCCATGCTTTGATAGGCATCTTGCACGCTGAGTAGCCCGATCAGGAATACCAGCACTGCCCCGCACAACATGGCCAAATAGACAGGGAACCCAAGCACCGAGACAAAGATGCCCAATGTGATGATCGCGATGGCCAACGTCGCCTTGCGCCTGTCAAGCGGCTGGTCGCTGACATCCGGCTCCAACACGATGAAGTCGGGGTTGTGGCGCAACTCACGCAGACGTTCGCGGCCGCCCACCAGGAGGATCGAATCCCCTGGGTGCAGGCTAAAGCCACCCACGTCGGTTCGATAACTGCGCTTGCCACGCAGCAATGCCACCGCCGTGAACCCATAGCGCTTGCGGAACTCCAAGTCGCGCAAAGTGTAGCCTTCGGCCTTAGAATGTGGCGCCAGGGCCACTTCTACAAACGACACGCCCCGTGGGCTGACATGTTCATCCGTCTGTTCGCGCCCAACCGTGGCGCCCAGGTTGTTGAGCTGGGTGACGCGTTCCTCGCGCCCTACGGTGAGCAAAATATCGCCGCTCTGGATCAATTGCTCCGGCGAGGGAGCAAAGATAGCCTGCCGGCCGCGCCAAATCGCCGCGACGGCCAGCCCCAATCGGCCACCGATTTCGGTTTGGCCCAATTTCTTGCCTACGAGTGCAGACCCGGGCAACACATTCACTTCCCACAAGCGCTCACCCAACTGATAGGTGTCTTCCAATTCGCTGCCCGTTTGCCGCACCACTAACTGCTCGGGCGAGGGCTCATGCGAAGGGAGCAGCCGCTTGCCGGCCAGTGCGATGAAGGCAATCCCGGCGAGCGCAATCAACCCACCCGTCGGCGTGAAATCCAGGATGTTCAACGGCGACTGAGGAGGGTTCGCCGTGAGCAGCAAGTTGCTCGCGATAATGTTCGCTGTCGTGAAGTAGGTTGCCGCCCCGCCCAACAGGCTGCCATAGGCGACGGGAATGAGCAATTTACTGGGCTTGATGCCAGTGCGGCGCGCAGCGTCCATCGCGCTGGGCAATATCAAGGCCCCTGCCGCCAGGTTGTTCATGAAAAGCGACAACAGTGCCGTCACGCCGGTGAAAAGTGCGATCAGACGCGATTCCGAATTCCCGCCCAATGCCAGCAGATGCCGGGCGATCACGCGCGTCACGCCGGTTGAATCCAAGCAGCGCGTGATCACAAACAGGCTGAACAATGTGATCACAACCGGCTGGCCCAGGCCGGCAATCGCGTTCACCGCATCCGCCGGCGTGTTCGATGGTCCAAGTACACCGACGCCGGCAACCTGCGCAATGCCAAGCAGACACGCAATAATGAGCGCCCCAACGTCCATGCGCAACCGGTTCAGTACAACAAAGATCAACGGAATGGCGACGATAGCTATGACGAGTATTTGAGGGAATGTCATGCTGGGCTCGATTGTAGCATCGCGGAAGATGCCCCCAACGCTTTTTAAGGTAGTCCATGCGTCCATTTTCCGGCGCATCCACCGCGCACCCGTCTGCATCAAGTGCATCATATCCAACTAATAACAGAGTTTTAAGTGCAATGAGTCACTTCAGGTATTGACAAATGAACCTTAAAGTGATATTTTTCACAAAGATCAAGCAACATCGGAGTCCATAGCATTTATCATGGGCGACTTACTGACGACCAATCAGGTACAGCAACTCCTGCAGGTGGACCGCACAACGATCTACCGGATGGTAGAAGGCGGCCAGTTACCCGCCATACGCGTCGGCAAACAGTGGCGCTTCTCGCGCAACGACATCGACCACTGGTTGCAGACGAAATCGGTATTGCCGGCCACGGCAGGCGCACCTTCGACGGCCCGCCAAAGCCCGGCCATCCCCACCCTGCTCGCAACGCCGGCGAATTTCCCGTCTGCGCCATTACCTCTGCAAGCGCTATTGCCTTTGAGCTGCGTTCAACTCATCCAGGATGCCTTCGCCGACATCATCGGCGTGATGCTGGTCATCACCGATATGCAGGGCCACCCGGTGACGAAGATCAGCAACCCCTGCGGGTTCTATACCGCCCTGACACAAGACCCAGAAGCAATTGCACACTGTATTCACCTGTGGCAAGAAATGGCTTTAGACCCGGCCATTTCGCCGCGCTTCATGGCAAACGAAATGGGGCTACTGTGCGCACGTGGGTTGGTGCGCGTACAGAGTGAACTCAAAGGGATGGTGGTGATCGGCGGCATCGCTCCCGACAACTGGCCCCCCACCCAGGCACAAGTGACCGACCTGGCAAACAAATTCGGGCAAGACGCGGCAACCGTCGCAGCAAACGTGGAGGGCGTCTATCGCCTGGACAAATCTGCCCAGGAGAAAGCGCTCAGTTCTGTGCAGCGCATCGCGGATATCTTCTCGCACATCGCCGAAGATCGTAACGCCCTGTGCGGGCGATTAGAGGCCATCGCCGCGCTCACATCATTGTAAGTAGTTCAGCCATTCAAGGAGTGAAACATGAAAAAGCTTCTGATCCTGGGTGCAGGCACCGCCGGGACGATGGTAGCAAACAAATTGCATCGCCTGCTCGACGGCGAAGACTGGAAGATCACGATCGTCGACCAGAGCGAAACGCACTATTACCAGCCCGGCTTCCTCTTCATCCCCTTTGGGGTTTACACCAAAAATGACGTCGTAAAACCCAAACGCTATTTCCTGCCCTATGGCGTGGACCTCATCATGTCGGCCATCGAACGCATCGAGCCGGAGCACAACCGGGTGAAGCTTTCAGATGGCCGCACGCTGGACTATGACTTTTTGATCGTCGCCACCGGCGCAGACATCCACCCGGAGCAAACCCCCGGCCTGACCGAGCACGAATGGGGGCAATCCATTCACACGTTCTACTCCTACGAAGGCGCATTGGCCCTGCATAAAAAGTTCAAGACCTGGCAGGGAGGGCGGCTGGTGGTGAACGTGGTCGATAACCCGATCAAGTGTCCGGTGGCACCGCTGGAATTTTTGATGCTGGCCGACTGGTATTTCCACGAGCGCAGCATGCGCGACAAGGTGGAACTGATCTACGCCACGCCGCTCTCTGGGGCTTTCACCAAGCCGATCGCCTCCAAACTGCTGGGCAGCATCCTGGACCAAAAAGGCATCCAGGTGGTGCCCGACTTCATGGTGGAACACGTGGACCCCGACGCGAAGAAGCTGGTCTCGTTCGACGAGCAGGAAGTGCCCTACGATGTGCTGGTGAGCGTCCCGCTGAACACCGGCGCAGAAGTGGTGGGCAAGTCGGGGCTGGGCGACGAGCTGAACTTCATCCCGGTGAATAAGAACACGTTCCTATCGAACAAGTTTGCCAACATTTTCGTGCTGGGCGATGCCGCCGCCATCCCAACCTCCAAGGCCGGCTCGGTGGCGCACTTCGCCGTGGACACCTTCGGCGAAAACTTCGTGCGCTATAGCGAAGGGCTGGAGCTATTGCCGATCTTCGACGGGCACGCCAATTGCTTCATCGAGTCCGGCTATGGCAAGGGCGTGTTGATCGACTTTAACTACGACCAGGAACCGCTGCCTGGGCGTTACCCACTGCCGGGCGTCGGCCCCTTCACGCTGCTGGAAGAATCCGAGGCCAACCACTGGGGCAAGTTGATGTTCCGCTGGATGTACTGGAACATCTTGCTCAAAGGACAGGAATTGCCCTTGCCCGCGCTCATGAGCATGGCCGGCAAGTGGACAAAGCAGGTGAGCTAATGGATCAGGCAATCGCTGAACTCAATCAAAAAATCGACCTTCTCACAAGCCAGGTGCAATACCTGGCCGAGCAGGCGCAGATGGCAGAACGTGCTCGCCAGGAGCGCGGCGAATTGATGCACGACCTGATGCCGATCGCCAGCGACGCGATGCGGCTAGCCACCGAGCAATTGCAGGAAGTACAAGACTACGTGGAACTGGCGGATCTGTTGCGGTTGGCTAAAAAGCTCGCGCGCGCCGCCCCATTCATCGAGCAGGTGTTGGATCAACTCGACGGGGTGCAGGACCTGTTGGAGGTTGCAGGGCCGCTCAGCAAGGAGGCTTTTGGCAAGGCGGAACGTGTGTTTGATGAAGCCGACCACAAGGGCTACTTCGCCTTCGTAAAGGGCGGTGCGCAGATGATGGACAACATCGTCACCTCCTTTAGCGAAGACGACGTGCGGCAGCTTGGCGACAACATCGTGCTCATCTTGCGCACGGTCAAAGAGATGACCCAACCCGAGGTAATGAACTTCCTGCACAACACCATGTCCATCACCGAGAAAGAGCTGGATGCGCCGATGGATATTTCCTATCGTGCGCTGCTCAGCCAGATGCGCGACCCAAACGTGCGGCGCGGGCTGGCGCTCACCATGCGCATGTTGCGCGGCGTGGGCGCACAAGCAGCCGCCGCACAGCCAACCAAATGACCATTTCGCGATTAGGAGAATAAGACATGCCAACCAAGACAATTGCCGGAAAGACAGTGCAAGTGAACGATGAGGGCTTTATGACGAACCCCGCAGAGTGGACCAAAGAAATCGCGGTGGAGATCGCCAAAGAGGAGGGCATCGCGGAATTGACGCCCTCGCACTGGAAAGTGATCGAGTTCTGCCGCCAAGATGCCGGCGCCACTGGCGCGGCCCCCACCCTGCGCCGCATCACCAGCGCAGCCGGGGTCACCACCAAAGAGATGTTCGCGTTGTTCCCCAAAGGGCCTGCCAAGAAGGTCGCACACATTTCCGGCCTGGGCAAACCAGAGGGCTGCGTTTAATGAGCATAGCGATTAGAGATATGAGATTTGAGATTGGTGATTTGAGATTGGCGCAGTCTGAAATTTCTAGTCTCCAATCTCCAATTTCTGCATAGACCAAGCACGATAGGAGTTTCAACATGGCAGAAGAAACACGCAAAGTGGCCTTTATTTGCTCGAAGGGCGACCTGGATATGGCCTATCCGGCGCTCATCATGGGCTGGGCGGCACTGGGCAACGGCATCGACGTGACCATCTTCTTCACCTTCTGGGGCATGGACCTGATCCGCAAGGATCGCCAGGATCACCTGGAGGTCGCCCCGGTCGGCAACACCAGCATGAAGATGAGTATGATGGGCCTAAACACCGGCAACCTGGGCATCCCACAACTGGCAGGCGTGCTGCCCGGCATGACGGCCCTCGCCACCAAGCTGATGAAGGATAAGATGGCGAAGCTGGGTGTCCCGCCGGTGAGCGAGTACTTGCAAATGCTGGTGGACGGCGGCGCAAAGCTGTATGCCTGCAAGATGTCGGTGGATATGTTCGGGCTGAAGATGGAAAATTTCGTGGACGGCGTCTGTGGGATCGTCACCGCCGGTGACTTCATGGACATGACCGAGGGCGCACAGATCATCTTCATCTGAATGAGTTGTGGGAGTGAGTCGTTAACACGCCCTCACGAACCAATCGGCAGAATTCTAAGGGCGTCTCGTGACCACGAGGCGCCCCGTTGCCATCTTTGGAGCAGTCCTGACAACTGCCTACACAGTGATGTCAAGCTGCGAGATGTCTGCCATGTGCTGCCAACGCCACTGGCCGCCCGATGCCGGTGCGCGCACGGCCAAGTGAGGGATGCGCTGCCCTGCCAAAGTGCGCAGACCGAGCGAGATCGTTCGATCCCGGCGTTCGATGCGAATATCGGCTCGCACCAGCCCAGAAGCCGTATAGATGGGCCAGTCGTGCGCCATATACCCCGTCCACTCCGGCGGCAGGCGCGGGATCAGGCGCGTTTGTGCCGGGTCCGAATCATCCAGCCCGATCACCAGCCGCGCGACCTTGAGCGGTTCCGCAACGCACACCAGGTTCAGCGCGCCGCAGCCCTCGTCCAGGTGCCCATCTACGAAGGTATTGAACCCGGGCTGATCGGCCAGCACCTCGGCCTCCGTGAAGTCCGATAGCTCAGGCAAATAGTATCGCTCGTAGAAGTAGTCATCACAATCGCGAGTGAGGACGTTGCCGCGTTGGGGCGTGTGGGTCGCCTGGGCCAGGAAATCCAGGGCGTGCCCGGCCATGTCCAGACGATCCATCAAAAGCATCGCCTGCAACGCATAGCCGTGCCCATAGGAGGGGCCGGTCAGATAGCCCTTGTCGTACACGTCGAACTGCGTCCAGGCGCCATATTTCTCGAACATCGCCTTGCGCAGGGGAAAGGCATACAACCGCTCAAAGGTATGCATACCCGTCTGCGTGCCGGGCCAATGCCACGCGTCCGGGTCGAACCCGGCGACGTCGGCGCTCATTGCCAATACGCCGTTCAAACCCCCAAAGCCCTTGTTGATGAAGTGGTCCAGGATCGCCGGGTCCCCCCGCAACGTTTGGGTGTCCACGCACCAGACCCAGGTATCATCGTCCGCGCGCAGCACGCGCTGCATGTTGGTCGATAGCTGCGCCGCCAGGGTTGCATATTGCTCGGTCCGTGCTGCATCACCGTTTGTTTCGGCCATGCGCGCGGCAGCCAATAGCGCCAGGCGCACCAGGTTATTCTGCACCACGTTGTACACTTCGCCCGGCACGCCACAGCCTGCGCCAAACTCACCGCTGCCCGCGATCAGCGGCTCCTGCGCCAGCCGATTCACGGTATATTGCAACGGCGATTGTGCGCCGCCCAGAAACTGCTGAATGGCCGAACGCACCGGGTGGCCGGCTGGCAGACGCTCCCACAACAGCACCAGGCCGATGATGATCGCGCCTGTGCCGTCCAGTTCACTGCCGCTACCCGGTTTCCCCAGGTCAAAGTGTTCGGGGAACGTGTCATAGCCGGTGGGGTTTGGGCGCACCAGGCGCATCAAGTTCTGTGCCAGCAGACAGGCATGTTCAAGATAGCCCCACTGCGCCAGTTCGCGCAGGAACACGCCCGCATCGCGCGTCCACATCGTGCCGGTCCACGGGCGCCCATCAATCGATGCCGACGCAAAACCAACCATCGGGTCGGCCGGGTCGGTGACCATGTTGCGCGTCAACACGCCATGCAACGAGGCGTTGACTTGTGCTGAAAAGAGCGTTGCGGACGCCGAACCGAAGAACTGTACACTGCCGGGCGATTCACGGCTGAGGATTGGGTTGTGGCTGGTCATACTGATTGAAATTTAAGCACAAATGGCGCACTATGCACCGGGCGCGCTCAACTGGGCCGCCAGCGCGAGTGGCGTATTGGTGGTGATGAAGTCCACCCCCGCAGCCACCAGCATGGGCAAGTTGGACTCGCCAACCGGGTCGCCCACGTCGAGCGTCCAGGCATCCAGCTTCACATTGGATTGGTGCAGCATCTCGGCCCAGTTGAACCCATCTTTCAACGACTGTGCCAGCAGATGATGCCGCACGTAGAACACGCTCGCGCCCGGTACCGCCCCTAGCAGCATGCCGCAACGGTCGCACAGATAATCGGCGATCGACCACACACGCTCCATCGCCAGCGGGTGGTCATCCCAATACCCATACGCGCCCAGGTGATGCGGGAAGGCGCGCGGGTCGGGCATCTCTTCGGGCAGGTGCCAATCCAGGTAGAACTGGATATCCAACCCCAATGGCAACTCTGGCGCCAGCCGGCGCAACTTGCGCAATTGCCAATCCGCAATGGAGCTGACGATGACACGCTGGCCCAGCGGCGCGATGATCTTGAGCAACCGGCGCAACGGTTCGTCATCTGGAAAGGGCAAAAGGTTTTTGTAGTCTACCTGCAGGCGGCTTGTGCCACCGCGCGAAAGGAACAAGCGCACCACGTCGCTCAGCAGCGCCACATGGGAGCTAGAAGGCCCCGATGGCGTGCGCGCATATAGCCCGCGCACGGCGCTGACTCCGCTCGCCGCCACCGGGCCGCTGCCGGTTGTCTCAGTCTCCAACATTCCGTCGTGCACCAGCAAGTAGTCGTCCGCCGCGAGCGCCGTTGCATCAATCTCGATCATAGGTGCACCTGCCGAAAGGCACGCGTCAATCGCCTCCAAGGTATTCGGCACAAGTGCCCGGTCTTCCAGCGCGGCTTTATGATGCACAATCGCCGGTAATGCTGCCCGAGCCGTCATTTCCGTTCAATCCCCCGTGCGTCTAAAATAGACAGGCAAGAAAGCTCTTTAGTCATTTGTGTAATACTAACCTGAAGGAGAAAAGCAATGAAGTCTCGCTTCAACCATCTGAAGGGCCTGTTTGGATTGCTCCCCACCCCCTATAGCGAGGATTTCGAGATCTACACCCCCGACCTGCGTGCCGCGGCGGATTTTTGCTGTCGCAGCGGACAACATGGCGTCGTCTGGCCTGTGATGGTGGGTGAATTTTTCCTACTGGGCGAAGAAGAGCGCATCCGCAACCTGGATGCGGTGCTCGAGACCGTGAATGGTCGCCTGCCGGTGGTCTTCGGGTGCTCCGGGTTATCCGTGCCGCAGGTATTGCTCTATGCACGCGCGGCACAGAAAGCCGGCGCCGATGCCATCATCGCCATGCCCCCCGCGCGCACCAACGCCGAGATCGCCATGACCATGTATAAGCGACTGGCCGACGTGTACGACGGCCCCATCATCGTGCAGAACGCGGCCACCTACGCCCCGCTCAGCGGCGAACAAATCGCTGCGCTGGTCGATCAGGTGCCCAACATTGAATACGTTAAAGAGGAGCGCCCGCCGGGGGCCAAGCACATCGCCGAAGTCAAACGCCTGGTGAGCAGCCAGGTGAAGACCATCTTTGGCGGGTTCGGCGGCCGCTTCATACCAGGGGAAATGGAGCGCGGCGCAAATGGCTGCATGCCGGCCTGCGAAATTGGCGACCTGCTGGCAAAGGTGGTGGAGCGCTGGTGGGCAGGCGATAAGGCCGGCGCGCGCGAGTTGCACACGCGCCTGCTGCCGCTCATCAACCTGGAAACCTATCCCTTCATGCGCTACATGCTGCGGCGGCGCGGCGTGTTTAGCACCCTGGTAGAACGCGCTCAGCCGGGCGCCGAAACACTGGATGATGACGATAAACGCGAGATTTCCACCTTGCTAAAGACCGTCTCGGACGAGATTGACTGCTTCCCGTTTGAGGCGGAATAATCGGTCAATCCACGGAGGTATTCAGATGAATGCACTGGTCCTATGTGACGATTTCTGGCATCCGGCACACGTGCCGCGCGAGGGGCTGGCCGCGTTGGGTGAGTGTGGGTTCACCTTCGATTTCCAGGAGGACGCCACCGAGTGGTCCGCCGAGACGATGAATGGTTACCCGCTGGTCATCCTCACGAAATCCAACAACATCACGGCCAAAGACCCGCGCCCGTGGATGAGCGAAGCAATTGAGCAGGCATTTGTGAGCTATGTGCAAGCCGGCAACGGGCTGCTGGTGCTTCATTCCGGCGCGGCGGGCTATGAGAACGCCGCCACCTTGTGCAAACTGATGGGCGGCGTCTTCACGAATCATCCGCCGCAATGCCGGGTGACCGTCAGCCCGCTGGCAGGGGTTGCCCCGGCGCTCACGGCAGACGTCGAACCGTTCAACATTACCGACGAGCACTACCACATGGCCCTGGATGACCCGCAGGCGTGCGTGTTCCTGCACACCACTTCCGAACATGGGCAGCAACCCGGCGGTTGGACGCGTCGCGAAGGCGCAGGGCGCGTCTGCATGCTCACGCCGGGGCACAACCTGGACGTGTGGCTCATGCCCGGCTTTCAGAAACTACTCACCAACAGTATGCGCTGGTGCACCAGGCAAACGCAATAAGGAGCAGCATGTCGAACACGGCATTCGTCAGCGGGGCAGATCGAGGCCTGGGGTATAGCCTGTGCGAAGAATTGCTGAAGCTGGGTTGGGTGGTCTATGCCGGGCAATTTCTTCCCGATTGGCCCGATCTGATCGCTTTACAATCTCGACATCCTCAGGCGCTACACATCCTGCCGCTGGACGTGCAATCTATCGACTCGGCCCAGGCCGTAGCCGATGCTGTACGCGCACAGACCAACCGCCTAGATGTGCTCATCAACAACGCCGGCATCATCACGCAGAACACGCCACCCGTCAGCGAGCCACAAGATTACGCGTCGATCCACCACGTATTCGACGTGAATTCGTTGGGGCCGCTACGCATGGTGGAGGCGTTCCTGCCGCTCCTACAACGCAGCACATTCAAGCGGCTCTGCTTCGTCTCTTCAGAAGCGAGCAGCATCGCCCGTTGCAAACGCACCGCGTGGTATGGCTACTGCATGTCCAAGGCCGCGTTGAACATGGCCGTCAAGATCATGTTCAATCAGTTGCGCCCCGAAGGCTTCACCTTCCGGTTATATCACCCCGGCTGGATGCGCAGCTATATGAGCGGCCAGAAGGCCACCCAGGGTGACATGGAGCCATCCGAAGCGGCAAGTAAGGCCATTCCCTTCTTCCTGACCAACCGGGAAGATGAAAACAAGCTGGCGCTGGTGGATTACCTGGGCCAGGAATGGCCCTGGTAGATCACACACGGGCTGCGCCGGGCCAATGACCCGGCATAGCCCCAATGACCGGGAGACGATGATGACACCCCCTTCTCTCACATTGGACGCAGCAGGCACGGCATTGTTGCGTCGCCACGCAGGATGGTGGCGGCGCGAGGAATCGTTGTGCACGTTCGTACAGGGGACGCCGCTGGGCGATCTGTGGCTGCCGCTCTCAGATGGGACGCTGGCGACCCAGGATTTGACCCTCACGCCCGAATTGCTCGACGTGGATCGCATTGCCGGCACGCAGCAAGCGCCCGGCCCACTGCAAACGCATGGCGACCTGTTCCAGGTGGTTGATCCCTATGGCAAAGTGCCCTGGGTGGAGGCCATCCTCGGCACGCCGATCCGCGCCACGATCAAGGGCGGCAGCATGCGCACCCATTCGTTCATCGACACCTTTGAGCGATGGGAACAACTCAGCAATCATCGCGCTGATGATTGGTTTGCGCAATTGTTGGCATTGACAGACCTACTTGTGCAGCGTGGCGCAGGGCGTTATGCCGTGGTGCAGCCCACGATGCGCGGCCCCAGCGACCTGGCCGAAGCCATCCTTGGGCCCACGCTCATGAGCTATGCCATGTACGACGAGCCCCGGCGTTTGCGGCGCTTCTTGGGAGAGGTCACGGATGTTTTTATCGAAATCCTGCACGCCCTGCTGGCGCACGTCAGGCCGGTACAAGGCGGCTACCTCAGCCCATTTGGCATCTGGGCACCCGGCAGCGTCGTCCGCACCCAGTGCGATGCGACGGCCTTTCTCTCACCAGCGCAGTATGCAGAATGGTACCTGCCGCACGACCTGAGCATCTGCGAAAGCGTGGACTACTCGTTCATTCACCTGCACTCCATCTCGCTCCACACCGTCGATACGCTGCTGGCACAAGAACGGCCACACGCCATCCAGATCACGCTGGAAGCCGAACCCAAGGGCCCCAGCCTGGCACAATTGCTTCCCACGCTGCGCAAGATCCTGGCAGTCAAGCCACTGCTCCTGGAAGGCCAGCTCAGCCGCGAGCAGGTTGCATGGCTGCAAGACCAGTTGCCGGCAGGTGGGTTGGCAATCACGGCGCGCCAGAGCGCCTGGTGAATGCTCAGCGTCGCCGGTAGATCAGCGCGACATCATCCTGGTAAACCAATTGAAACGAAGTCACCTGCGAAAGGGCGGCCCCCAGGCGGCTCGCTTTGCCGGTCAGCACCAGGGTGGCGTGGCTGCCGAGCAACCTGTCCATCCAATCGGGTGCCAGGTCTGAGATGTGAGCATATTCCTCCAGGATGTGCTGTTTGGGCGTCTGCCAGCTTGGCATGCGGCCATCGATGTACACCTTATACTCCGGCAGGTACCAGATGAGATACCCGCCCCAGTTATATTCATTTAAAATCCGGTCATCAGGCCCGGTGTTCGCCCGCAGATATTGCACCGCCGCAAGGGGATACCGGCCGCGTTCCGCCAGCGCCGCCATATCGGTGCTAAAGTGCACGAAATCCACCCCGCGCGCGACCAGGATGCCGAGTGGGATGAGCAACACGACAACGTTATAGGCGTAATAGTAAAACGGCGCGCGGCGCACACCCATCCAGCGCTCCGCTTCCGGCCCGGCCAGGCGTTGCACCAGGGGTTCATCACCCACGGTGGCATAGACCCACGGTAACATGAAGATCATCAGCGGGGCCACGTGCCGGACGGACGTCATTGCCAGGTAAAGAAACACCGGCAACAGCAACAGGTACCATGCGTTGCGCTGTTTGCGCGTCCAAAGCAGCCACGCGATAAAGAGCAACAAAAAAGTACCAATGAGTAACCCTTTCGTCTGCTGAAAATTCACTGGCCGCCATTCAGTGATGAATGTGCGCGCGTAGCTATCCAGCCCAGTGCGGATCGCTTCTTCATACACATGATAGGTGTAGGGGTTCACCAGGCTGGCGGCAACGGCGCCCCCCAGCATCAGGCCAACATGACGAATCGCTGCGGGCAAACGATCCGGCGCGATCAACCGGAAAGGGAAAAACGCGCCCAGCCCAGGAATGAACCGGACCAGGAGCAATGCGCCCAGAGCCAACCCCAATAACAATAGCCCAAGCGTAAACCCACCGTGCAAGTTCGCCCAGACCCAGAATAAGGGAATCACGATCCAAAGCGATTTGCGCTCGCCGGTCAGGTATTGCCACATCCAATGGTGCAGCACTGCAAAGCCAAGTAGCGTGATCATCTGCGGGCGCGTGCCAACGATGTCCTGATTAATCAGTAGCCCAACCAACACCGCCGCCCAGCCCAAACGCCAGCCGGCGGCACTCGTGAGCCGTTGGCCTGCCAGCGCGTGGCGTTGGATCAGCGCCCCGGTGCGAGTCGCGACCAGATAGGCTGCTAGCGTGATGGCGCAAAAGATCGTTCCCAGGCCGACCAGCCCTACCCCGTGGTAAACCTGGTACATCAACGCATCCGTCAGCCATTCATGATCCACCCACATGTAGCCTGGCATGGACCATGTATACGTATCATGATAGGGGAACACGCCGGCCCATAGATCCTGCCCCACCCTTAGATGCCACCACAGATCCGGGTCTAACGGGAATTGAAGTGCCAGCGTCACAGCAAACAAAGCCAGGGCGATTGCAATAAAGGTGTATCTACGCTGCATATTCCCTCACCGACAAGGATTGTTGAATATAGTCTTTAGCTGTCCTATCCAAGCATATTCCCCATTGATTTGCGTCAACAATGCGCCAAGCCATGCACGAACCCACCCCGTGCGAGACGAGCCCCAATCTTTGCGTAGGTGTAATTGCGTATGTCCCATCGCAATTTCCGGGCGCGCACACGTAAAACCTGCCAGGGGGCTCTTGCGCTCCTCCAGCAGGTCTAATAACTCATTTTATCCCCCTCAATCATAAATCAGATGGCTGAAATGGTTACATATGAGATATAATAAGAATACAGTTTAGTGTCTCATC
>DAOUFG010000020.1:0-12994 GCA_034430115.1 Thermoflexales bacterium
GGGCAAGACGTTGTTGCCGGGCATGACCGGGCAAGCCGATATTTCGGTGCAGTAGACTCAACTAACCTATCCACTAAAAACGCCAGGTCGTCATCGACCCGGCGTTTTTTTGTCTCCGGCGAATGAATAGGTTGCAGGCAGGTTTGAACTAGATTAACCCGTGACGTGTAGCGTAGGCGATGACCTGAGCACGATTCTGTAACTGTAATTTATTCAAGATTTCCGCCATGTGATAGTTGACCGTGCGTTCGCTAATGGCCAACTTCGCCGCGATTTCTTTATAGGTATACCCTTCCGTCACGCAATGTAAGATTTCGGCCTGGCGCGAGCTTAATTCGCTGATAGCCCGTGGGGTCTTTGAAGATGATGCGGCTGGTGTATTGGCGGTTTCTGTGCCCTTGCGCTCCGAGCGCACGAATTCATCCATGATACGAGTCGCCATCTCGCGGGTGATGGCTGCCTCTCCTCGCATCACGCCCGACAGTAGTTCCAGGAACGTGCTTGGCTTTACATCTTTAACGATGTATCCTGATGCGCCAAGTTTGAGTGCTTCAAAGAGGTCGTCGTCGTTGGTAGACATCGTTAGCATGACGATCTTGACCTGCGGGAATTCGGTCTTAATCAGGCGTGCGCCCTCGATGCCGGCTACTGAAGGCATGTTGATGTCCATCAACACGACATCGGGCCTCAACTGGCGGACTTGCTCCAGTGCTTCTTGCCCGTTTCCGGCTGTCCCAACGACTTCAATGTGATTCGCTTCCAGTAAGCTTCTTAATCCTTCTACGAAAAGTGCATGGTCATCGACCAGCAAAACTTTCATGATGTCCCCCCTCTCAATTGCTGATTATTAAGGTGTAATAAGTGAAATGTGTGTCTACATGGATAAGATTTTCGAGCCGGTGAATGTCTTAGTATCTTTTGAGGAAATGACTTCGCTTGATGGCGTGGCGTTTGCCATACAAGGGATATCGAAAATCACTTTTGTTCCCTTGCCTTCGGCGGAGATGATTTTCAGATCACCGCCGACTTCATGAGCCCTTTCGCGCATGATTTGTAAGCCGAACTTGGGCCGCTTGCCCTCAGGAATGGCTTTGGGTGAGAAGCCCTGGCCATCATCTTCTATGACCCCGTGCAGAGAATCTCCCGCTAAAGCGAGTGATACTCGAATGTGTTGTGCAGAACCATGTTTATTGACGTTGGTGATGGCTTCTTGCACGATTCTGATTACCTGCACCTCCGCTTCCGGGTCTAGCTCTACCGCGTGGAGGTCAGGGTCAGTTGAGAATGTGATCTGTATCGGATAGCGATGGGCAAGCGAATCGATGTAAGCGCGTAGCGTATTCACCATGTCTATCCCCTGTGCATCCAAAGGGGCAGGTGAGCTAAGCCCAAGAATCTGATCGCGTACCTCTGCCTGTGCGGATTCCGCAACTTCGATCAACCGATCAAGAAGAGCGTTCGCTTCTGCAATTTCCCCGCGTGAAAGAAGCTGCTGCGTGGTATACGCCTGCAACCTCACGTATCCAAGCACCTGCCCGAGTGTATCGTGCAGTTCTCTTGCCAGCCTCGTCCGCTCTTGCAGAATTGCAGCGGCGTGCTGGCGTTTTAGCATCTCTGAATCAATATTACTGGATTGAACGGTGTTCATGAAAATACAATACGCTCAATGAATATGAGTGACTCGACAGCATACGTTGGTAGAGAACGATACATTGCCAATGAACAACAACCAACAACTCCACAGCTTAATAGCGCGATTATAGTCATTTTGGGCAAAATTGCATAGAGGTTAAGGATGTCAATATGGGAAAAAGTGCAAATGGCCTGGCGAGCCACTGGATAAATAGACAGGCTGAGAGGGGGATTATATGCAGGTTTGGTGCTCCTTGGGAGCTTTGTGGTGTAAAAACCGCCAAAAAACGCCGGTTTGACGAGAGATCAATATAGGCTATTAATTGCATATAATGGCTATTTGGGTTGGTTTACAATTGTGTGCCTTTCGGTAGTAGAGACTGTATATCACATCATTACGCCTCGTGCTACGGATATGTATGCTCTCCTTATCACCTGTCTGGTGTCTGAATAACAGCCGCATGGGGGATGTATCTATGGCGCTGAAACATGGCATAACGACAGTTTGTGTGATTACTAGACTATGAAGTTGCTACTGGGTAGTGTGCCAATGAAGGTGTTACTAGTTGACGATCATCCACTGTTTGTCGAGGGACTCAAAAATCTACTGGTGGCTCACGGCATAGAGGTTGTCGCTTCTGCAAGCGATGGATTAGAGGCGTTGTACCAGGCGCGCGAAGCGCGGCCCGACATCGTTTTGATGGACTTGATGATGCGGGGCTACGATGGCCTGGACGGGATTAGCTTTATCAAAGCGGAATTACCGGAGGTAAAGGTCGTTGTGCTGACGATGTATCAAGATCGTGAGCATCTCTTGGAGGCAATGCGGCGAGGGGCTTCGGGCTATCTCTTAAAGAGTGTAAAAACGCAGGAATTACTGGATTTGCTGGCTTATGTGGCCAATGGCGAAACTGTCATCTCGCGTGATATGGCATATATCGTCATGCAGGAGTTGGCTCAACAATTACAGAATGAACCTGACAAGGTTATCTTGGATCGCCGGGCGATGAACCCGTTGGAGCGGCTAACCCCGCGCCAGGCCGATATTCTACGGCGCGTTGCATTGGGGCAGACCAATCGCGAGATTGCAACCGCTTTGGGCATTGGAGAGCGTACCGTGCAATATCACATGAGTGGTATCTTTCGGAAGTTACACCTTTGTAATCGAGCCCAGGTGGTCGCATATGCTCAGCGTTCTTCATGATCTAGCCTGATCGTAGCTTGAAATTGCTATAATCAAGCGTCGCAACTCGGGGTTCGGCTATATAGTTGCGTGAAAGTGCAGGTATAGCGCTATGAACATGCTGTAGTTTTTCATAGTTTAAGTTGCAGCCGAAAACATTGCCCATGGAGTGTTTCTTCTGTATTGTTAGGCCGATATATCTAGGCTTCTATAGCTATTTATTACTGGGGGGATCTATGGCAGAGTGGTATGCATTACGTAGCAAACCAAACAAAGAGGAATATGTTTGGCAGCAAGTAAAAGGACAGGGATTCGAATCCTATTATCCGTGTATACCAGTCCGGCCAGTGAATCCCCGGGCGCGTAAGTCAAAGCCTTTCTTCCCTGGCTACCTGTTTGTACGGGTCGAACTGTCACAGGTGGGCCAGTCCACGTTTCAATGGTTGCCAGATGGGTTGGGGTTGGTCAGTTTTGATGGGAAGCCGGCTCCGGTTGACGATGAATTGATCAACGACGTTCAGCGCCATTTGGAAGTGGTTGTGAAAGGCGGCGCCGAGCCGTGTTACGGGCTAAGGCAGGGGGATGAAGTGGCGATCAGTTCCGGCCCTTTTGCCGGATATCGCGCGGTCTTTGACATGAATCTCCCTGGCAAAGACCGCGTGAGAGTGTTGTTGCAACTGCTCGGTGAGCGCAACATTCCCCTTGAGCTTGACGCGACTAAGGTCGAGCGGCGCTGATTCGTTTCGTCGCGGTCAACGTTTACCCAGCTATTTCGTTTTTCTACGCTTACCCCATGCTTTGGATGAGGGGCAAGCGTGGGCCTAGCTAAATATGTGTCACGCAACATTTTGTTTGACATGGGGCATGTCGAAAGGGCGGAGCACGGTACCTGGCAGGCCACATGCAGATGGTAAATATCAACAGAGCGTAACCCTGGGAAATAAATGTGAACACTGCCACACATACGACTGATGCGACTGGGGCTGCTCCTTCATCCGGTGGTCTGCGCCAGATGAGTCTGTATCTCAACCGCCAGGCGGATGGGGTTGGGCGTTACATCCTCGAACAGTTTGTGCAATGGCTTGTGGGGTGGGTGCCGGCTCTCCCTGGGATCGGCTTACGCGCTGTGGTCTATCGGCTCATTCTATCGATTCAAGGCTACGCTGCGATTGAGCCGGGCGTGCGATTGCGTTTTGCGAGCAATATTCGCCTGGGCATGGGGAGTTATCTCGATCAAGGTGTCTATATCCACGCTTGCCCAGGGGGAGTCACTGTTGGTCCGCGCACTTACGTGATGCACGGCAGCATCTTGCACGTCTACAACTTCCGCCAGTTGCCGCACGCCGGCATTTTCATCGGCGAAGACAGCCTGATTGGAGAGATGAACGTCATTCGAGGGCAGGGCGGCATCCATATTGGCGACCGGGTGTACACCTCTCCGCTGGTTCAAATCATCGCCGTCAATCACGTCTTTGATGATCCGAATCGGCCATTTGTGGAGCAGGGCATCACTGCGGAAGGCATCGTGATCGAAGATGATGTGTGGATCGGCTCAGGGGCCGTCATCACAGATGGTGTACGGGTGGGCAAAGGCGCTGTGGTGGCCGCCGGTGCCGTTGTTACAAAAGATGTTCCACCTCATACGGTAGTTGGGGGAGTGCCGGCCAGGCTAATTAAGGAAATCGGTTCAGAGAACGTGCCCAATGCGCGTTCAGCGCAGCGCGGGAATGTGTTTTTTTGATGGTAATGGGAGGGTTCATGTCAGCTATAACTTATGATCAATTGGATCGTGTTGCAACTCAGGCACCGGCGCTCCAGGGCTTATCTGTGATTATTCCGGCCTACAACGAGGAGCGCGCAATCGCCGTTATTTTGGAGCGTTTACGGGCTGTGAAGCCTGCGCTACGGGCGGCAGGAATTGAAAATTACGAAGTCATCGTGGTCGATGATGGAAGCCATGATCGCACCGCCGAGGTGGTCGCTCAGTACGCGGATGTGCGCCTGTTGCGCCATCCGAAGAATCGCGGATATGGCGCGGCATTAAAGACGGGTTTCTCGAACGCCTCATGTAATTTGTTGGCGTTCTTGGATGCGGATGGCACTTATCCTCCCGAATACTTGCCCGAATTGTGCAAGACTGCAATGAATAACAGCGATCTGGTGATTGGGTCACGCATGGCAGGTGCCCAAAGCCAGATGCCGGTGACGCGCCGGATTGGGAATCTCTTCTTCGCCACGATGCTCAGCCTGGTAGGTCGCCAGCGTGTGAGCGACAGCGCCAGCGGTATGCGTGTGTTCCGGCGCGATGTGCTGGATAGGATGTATCCGCTGCCGGATGGGCTGAACTTCACGCCGGTGATGAGCACGCGCGCCATTCACGAAGGCTTGAAGATCACGGAAGTGCCGATCCCCTATAGCGAAAGAGTGGGCGCTTCAAAGCTGTCGGTCGTGCGTGATGGCCTGCGTTTCATGAACTCGATCATTTGGACGGCGCTCTCCTATAACCCGGTGCGCATCCTGGGGTTGCTCGGGTCGCTGGGAATATTGATTGCTGCGCTGATCGGCATTTCGCTGGTCGTGTTGCGCGTCAATGGTGTTACTCAAATTGGCGAATCAGGCGTGTTCGCCGTGTACGCGGGGCTGGTGCTCAGCGTGACGGGCGTCAGTTTGTTGACGCTGGGCGCGATGTTCAACTACCTGGTCTCGCTGCTCCAGCGTCGCCCGATTCAGCAAGGGTTATTCGGCAAACCGATCTTTGTCCCTTCGCTGGACCGCCAGTTCTGGTGGATGGGCATCGTTGCGGCCTTGATCGGCGTGTGCGTTGGGATCAGCAGCTATGTGTTGAGCTTCAATGGTTGGGATGCCAACCGCTTGTGGCTGTGGCTGCTGAGTAGCGCGATGCTAATCCTGATCGGCGTGCAGTTGTTCATCTCGTGGGTCGTGATGCGTGTGCTGGAAGAACTGAGCCAGCGCGACATCAAGACGAATCTCGATATGCGTGGCGGCGAGTAGGGCGGTGGGCAACACCCACTCCTGATCGCTGTAACGCTTAACTTGTACAGGATACGGTCCGGGCCCCGATAAGGGGACTGGATCGTGTTTCTGTTTCCCTTCGTCCTCCCTTCTCCTGGTGTGGTATTCCCCCCACCACACTAGGAGAAGAGCGGCAAGGGAAACACTTTGCCGTTTTTGTATTGGTTTGTAGGAGATATGACGCAATGAACAGTGATTTGCGTGAGCAAGAGCTGAAACAAAATCTGGGGACGCGCGGTATCCGCACGTTGCCACAACCTAAATTCCCGGATGCCGACCTGGCAGTGCGGGCGCGCGGAATACAGGCGCCTCCGTTCAAAGTCGACATTTTGTTGGTGAATCCCCCGACGCCGGACGGCGCGATCTGGATTCGTAGCCAGCACCGTGTCGGCAGGCGCAGCCGCGAAAACATGGTATGGCCGCAAGTAAGCCTGGCCCAGATGGCAGCGTTGCTCGCGCCGGACTACACAGTCGATATCATCGACGCCAATGCGATGCGCATGAGTTGGGCTGAATTTGAAAGCCTGTTGCGCGAGAAGCGCCCCAGGTTTTACCTGACGCAGGTGACCGCGCCGACGTTGACGAACGATATGTATGGCGCATTCCTGGCCCGCAGCCTGGGTGCAATCACGATTGCCTTTGGCACGCACGTGACGCCCATGCCACGCGAGACGATGCGTTCCTTCCCCGCGTTGGACTTCGTTTTGCGCGGCGAACCGGAGCTTTCGTTGCGTGAGCTGATGGATGTGATTCAAACGGCCAATGGGCGCTTCAAGTTGGCCGGCGACGGGCTGGTCAATGAGAAGGATCAGCCAGTGGATGCAACCGGCCTGCTGCACAAGATGATGAGCGAGTCGGATAGTACCTGGAAACCCGCCTGGTCGATTGACGCGCAAGGTTCACCAGTGGCGAATGCGCCGATTGGCACCCCGCACGCGCAACTGGCTGCCATCAAGGGATTGGTCTGGCGGCGCGGCGATGAGATTGCGGTGAATCCGGACCGCCCGTTTGTTCGCGATCTGAACGATCTGCCGATTCCCTTACATCACTTGCTGCCGCTGGACAAGTATCGCATCCCGATGGTGAAGGGGCCCTATACCTTTATCGTCACCAGTCGCGGATGCACCGCCGGCTGCAAGTACTGCATCAAGCACGTCAGCTATCAATATTCGATCCGCATCCGCACGCCTGAAAACATCATGGAAGAATTACGGGTGCTGGTCAAGTTGGGCATCACGAACATCCACATGTATGCCGACTTGTTCACGGTCAATCGTGACCAGGTGGTAGGCCTGTGCAACCTGATCATCAAAGAAGGTATGAAGATCAAGTGGACGTGCAATAGCCGGGTTGACTACGTGGATGAAGAGATGTTGCACCTGATGGCCAAGGCCGGCTGCTGGTACATTTCGTGGGGCATTGAATCAGCCAACGAGCAGGTGCTGAAGCGTGCCGCGAAGGGTTACCGCCTGGATCAGGCGCCACGCGCACTGAAGTGGGCGCATGAGGCCGGCATTAGCAACTGGGGTTACTTCATCATTGGGTTGCCAGGTGAGACAGAGGATACAATCAAGCAAACGATTGCATTTGCCAAGCGTCTCCCGTTGGATATCGCGCTATTCCATGTCGCAGCGCCCTATCCGGGCACGCCGTTCTTCTTCGACGTTTTGGAGAATAATTGGTTCCGTCCAGGGACGCAGTGGGAAGCCGTGGACATGGATCGTTCGACGGTGTTGGATTACCCGGGCCTGACGGCAGAACAACTGGAACAGTGGCAGAAGCGCGCCTTCCGCGAATGGGCATTCCGCCCCGGCCCGATGTGGACCTATCTTAAGAGCATCAATAGCCCACGGGTGTTGCGCTCGGCGGTGGAAATCGGTCTGGGCGCATTGGGGTGGGCAAAATAAGTGATACGATAGCGCCGAAATCCGGGCGTTTTGATCATTTTGCGAGATCAGACGCTTAGCACGTGTGGCGCAGAGCACATTATGATCGGTTACACACGACGAAAACTGAATCTGCTGTTCATTGCGTTGCTGAGCGTGTGCTTTGTTCAGTGGCCCACTGTACAGGTTGCCCGTGCTGCTGATAGCCCCTGGACAGTGCCGGTGAACCTCTCTGCGTCGGGGGCGGCTTCTCAGCCGGTGGTGGCAGTTGGCCCCGATGGGTCAATGCATGTGATGTGGTGGGATTCTGTTGCCGGTGAGCAGTATGCGCATGTCGGCGTGACGGAAACGATCCGCAGCGAACCGCTGACCGTCTCTGAGATAGTGGGTGCCCGGCTCATCAACATCGACCAGAAGACGCAACGCACCACCATTACGTTGTTGCCTCCCAGCGAAACGCGGTTGCTGACGGACGCCGGTGGCACGCTGTATGCGTTTTGGCATGATACCGACTCGCGCTGGAATGTGGATCAGATCACCGGCACGCGCCGCGTAACGCAGACAATCGCCGGCGGTTCAATCACCTCTTTCGACGTAACGCGCAACGGTGAGACGGGACTGCAAGTCGCGTATGTCAAATCTGAAGATAGCGATGCGGCTCCCGCGGGTGTGTACTATCGCACCTGGACGGGCATCCAGTGGACGACGCCTGTGGCGGTCGTCACTTCGTCCTATTTCCGTTCGCTGAAGGAGGGGGCCAGCACTGTTAGTGTCGCAAGCAATGGGAACGGCATCGTAATCGTATCCTGGGATGACCCACACCTGGGGCGCAGCGTGTATGCGCATTCGGAAGATGGTGGCACCACCTGGTCAACACCGCAATCGGTGACGTCGGCGGATGCGGGGGTGCAGACGCGCGTTGCCTACACGCCCAATACCGAATTCATGATGATGTGGCGCGACCCCGTTGCGGGTTCGTGCGTGCTCATGCAACGTCGATCCAACGATGGCATGCAGACCTGGTCGGCCCCCCAACGTGTGCTGGAGAGCATGGCGCGTTGCCCGGAACGCTGGCAATTTGACCAGGTGGGCAGCGATCAGATGTGGTTGTTGGGTATGCCGGCTGCGGTATCCACAGACATGGCGTCGCAGATCAACCAGGGCGTCAACGATCAGGCTGTGATGGCGTTGTGGAACAACAGTGCCTGGGCGGCGCAGGCGGGGCTGAATCTTAGCTTCTACGATACGACTGTCAGCCGTACCGTGAGCCTGGGTTGCATCAACCTTTCCTTGTGGGGCGACGTCGTCGGCATGGTGGGATGTGATTCGAAAGGTGACGTGTGGGTGGTGCGTAGCCAGGAAAGCCCTAAGGATCTGGTGCCCATGCTCACGCGCCCGTGGAGCGAGTTGAGCTTCCTATCTCAGGCCGCACAAGGATCGATCAACGAAGGTAGCCTGGGGGAGTTGGAAGGCTATCCGGCCCTGGCTTCGGACGCGCAAGGGCATATGTACGGTTTGTGGAGCCAGCCGGTGTTTGCAAGCACGCCCAGGCTTTCCATTTTTGCATCTGTTTGGGATGGGCAGAGTTGGTCACAGTCCGTGCAGGTATTGGATTCGCCGTTGAACGGCGTCGATAACCGCACTGGGCAGTATGCCAGTCGAGCCGAACAACCCACATTGACGGCCGACGGCACCGGGCATTTGCACGCGGTTTGGGCAAGCGGCCCTGGTGGGTTGTTGTACTACAGTAAGGTTGAACAAAAAGACGTGCTTTCCGCGCAGGACTGGTCGGACCCGGTTACATTGCCTGCGCCTGCTCAGGTGGCCAGTTGGCCGGATATCGTCGCCGACCCGCGCAGTAGCTCGCTCTATGTGGTCTATGCAGTGCCCTACAACGAAAAACGCGGCATCTATTTGTTGCAATCCAATGATGCCGGCGCTTCCTGGGCAGGCCCTACGCAGATATTCGATGCCGTGACCGCCGGCTGGCTGAGTGCCGATAAACCGCAAATCACGTTGGACACACAAACCGGCTTGCTACACGCTGTGTGGTTGCGTTCGGAATTGCCCGGCAGTGCCTCTTCTTCCGCCATTTTCTATTCGCGTTCGACGGATGGCGGCAAAACCTGGGCCGACCCAACGCAACTGGTCGAGGGAGATGTGGATTGGCCGCGCGTCAGCGTGTCGGCGGCCAACCAGGTGCTGGTGCTTTGGAATCAGATGCAGACAAACGGCAAGGCGCAGACCGCCGCGCCGATGAGCGTGTGGGAGCGATCATCCGCCAATGGTGGCGCACAATGGGAAGACGCGGCGCGTGTACCTGGTTTTGAGCAGGTGAGCGGCCCCGTGGGCGTCACCTCTGATCAAGCCGGCGTCTCCTATTTGGTCGGTGTTGGCATGACGGCGGACGGCGAAAGTAGTTTGCTTTATGCGCAGAAGGCAAAGGGGCGTTGGCAGGCGCAAGACTCATATGGCCTGGGGCAAGAGGCAACGCAGAGTGACGCAGCATCCATCACCTTGTTGCCGGGCTTGGGCCGGCTAGGCGCGCTGATGCGCGGTTGGGTTTGGCAGGCGGATGGTTCTGGCCAATATAGCGTGCTGGCCGCGTCGCGCGGCGTCAGCGTCACACAGGTGATTACCCCGGTCGCTACATTTACGCCGGTGCCGTTGCCGACCGCCACCATTACGCCGCAACCGGTGATATCGCCCACGCCGACGCAGGTGCAAGTGTCTGCTGGTATCACGCAAGCGGGCCAGGGCGGGTCTTCGTCGGGCCAATCTGCAATCGTGATTGCGGGTGTGCTGGCAATGATTATTGTGGTCGGTGGAATCGTGGGCAGGTCTGTGATTCGTGCCAGGCATGGGTGATCTGACCCGTGTGTGGCAATGCGGGCTGAGTAATCTCAAAAATAAAACAAACTAAGGAGCAGGGGAGATGAGCAAGAGAGTGATCGTTACCGGTGGGGCTGGTTTTATTGGGTCACATATTGTAGACAAGTGCATTGAGGCCGGTTATGAAGTGGCTGTCATCGATAACCTGGTGACGGGGAAGCGCACGAATGTGAACCCCGCAGCCACCTTCTATAAAGTGGACATCCGCGATGCGGCAGCCCTGAGTCGTGTATTTGCAGAGGTGAAACCGGTGGCGGTCTGTCACCAGGCGGCGCTGGCGAATGTGCGTGGCAGCCTGGAATATCCAGACGCCTATGCCGAAGTGAACATTCTTGGCACGCTACGCCTATTGGAAGCCGCGCGTAACAATGGCGTTCAGAAATTCACCATAGCCTCTACGGGGGGCGCGATCTATGGCAACCAAACGGAGCTGCCCACCCGCGAGGGAAGCGACGCACATCCACTGGACCCCTATGGCGTTAGCAAATTAGCGTGTGAACATTATCTGTTTACCTATCGGCACAATTACGGTCTTGATTACTGTGCATTGCGTTACGGGAATGTGTATGGCCCGCGCCAAGACCCCTATGGTGAAGCCGGGGTCGTGGCCATCTTCACCCGCAAGATGATTGACGGCCGGCCTACGATGATTAATGGCGATGGCACCCAGTCACGCGACTTTATTTACGTGGGTGATGTGGCGCGCGCGAACTTGCTGGCTTTGGAAAAGGGGAGCGGAATCTATAACATTGGAACCGGCAAGCCAACCAGTATCAATCAGGTCTTTCAGCAACTGGTTACGTTGACGGAGTATAAGCATCCGGAATTGCATGGCCCGCAAAAGCCTGGTGAAGTACATATTAGTTGTATTGATCCGGGGCGTGCGCGTGCGGAATTGGGTTGGGAAGCCACGGTGTCGCTGGCGGCTGGCCTGACGGAAACCGTAACGTGGTACCATCAGAATATAATAGTTGCGACAACCGAGAAGCCTTGTTACGTACTGTAATTGTTGAAGCAAAAGGGAGGAGGCAGAATGACGACAATGGACCGCATAGCACAAACCATACGGACATATATTGCCGAAAATATGCTCTTTAGTGGTAGCGAGTATCCTTATTCCGACGACACCTCGTTTCTGAACGAAGGTGTGCTCGACTCGATGAATATCTTGCAGTTGGTTGAGTTCGTCGAAAAACAATTTCATGTGCACGTTGACGATGAGGATATTGTCCCGGCGAATTTCGACTCGGTCCGCGGGTTGGCTGCTTACATCAATGGCCTGATCGAAAAAGAAAATAGTGTTACTCAACACTAAGTGACAGAAAGAAGGCTAATGAAGTTATGAATACTGCGGACTATCTCTTGATGACAGGAGCGGAGTATTCAACAGCAGTGATCGCTGATGGCGTCAGCTACACCTATGGTGACTTGCGAGCGGCCTGCAAGCGCATGGTTGGGGAGCTAGTGGAAGTTGGCGTGCAACCTGGCGACCGGGTTGGCATACTGGGCAACAACTCATACGCGTGGATCGTTGCCTACCTGGCGCTGCTGAAAATGGGTGCCTTGGCTGTGCCGGTTCCACACACCGCAACCCCGCCCGACGCAGATTCGGAGTTGAAGTTCGCGGGATGTAACGTCGTTTGTGTGGATCGCCGTATCATGCGGCGCTTTCTGCCGGTCCTTGCAGGTGTGCGCGCCATCGTTATGGATGAGGCGCTTGGCAAAGCCGGCAGCACAACGTGGCCGGACTCGCCAGGTGACGAGCATCAAGATGCCGTCCTGATGTTCACCTCCGGCACCACCGGCCGGCCACGCGCGGTGCGCGTGACGCATCGGAACATCCAAACCAACACCGATGCCATCATCGAATATCTGCACTTGACGCCGGCTGAGCGCATGTTGGTGGTGTTGCCATTTTGCTATTGTTATGGCACGTCGCTACTGCATACGCATCTGCGGGCCGGGGGCACACTCGTTCTATCCAACACCTTCACGTATCCCGAGACGGTGCTAGACCTGATGGAGACGACGCAATGTACCGGGTTTGCCGGTGTGCCGTCCACGTTCCAGACCCTATTGCGTAACTCCACCTTCCCAAAGCGTGAGCTGAGTTCATTACGCAAGATTCAGCAGGCCGGTGGGAAATTGCCGGTGGTGTTGATTCAGGAATTACTGGCGGCGGCAAACCACGCGGCTCTCTATATTATGTACGGCCAGACGGAAGCCACGGCGCGTCTGTCTTATCTCCCGCCGGACAGGCTGATGACGAAGATGGGTTCGGTGGGGCGGGGTGTCCCGGGCGTCACCCTGCGCGTGTTGAACGATGCTGGCGTCGATGTGGCACCTGGTGAGGTGGGCGAGGTATATG
>DAOUFG010000021.1:0-143579 GCA_034430115.1 Thermoflexales bacterium
CCGCCGCTGGAAAAGGCCAAGCTGGGCATCGAGGGGCGCGACGCAGAAATCGACACCGTTTGCCAACTACTTGAAAACATGGGCCGCGTCGGCATCCCGGTGTGGTGCTATGAGTGGATGTCACAATTCAACTGGACGCGCACCTCGGTGACGACGCCCGGTCGCGGCGGCGCGCTGGTCACCAGCTTTGACTATGAGCTGATCAAGGATGCCCCACACACGCCGGCAGGGACCGTGACGGAAGAACAACTGTGGGCCAGCCTGGAATACTTCCTGAAGCGCGTGGTGCCCGTTGCCGAGAAGGCCGGCGTGAAGCTGGCCATGCACCCCGATGACCCGCCGCTATCGCCGCTGCGCGGTGTTGCGCGCATCATGAGCAGCATCGATAACTACCAGCGCCTGCTGGACCTGGTGCCCAGCCCGGTGAACGGCATCGCGCTGTGTCAGGGCAACTTCACCCTGATGACCGACGACCTGCCGGGCGCGATCCGCAAGTTCGGCAAGCAGGGCAAGATATTCTTCGCCCACTTCCGCGACGTGCGCGGGAACGTTTACCACTACGAGGAAACATTCCACGACGAGGGCAAGACGGATATGCTGGAATGTATGCGCGCCTACAAGGACATCGGCTTCGAGGGCGTGTTGCGCCCCGATCACGTGCCGACCATGGAAGGCGATAGCAACGACAATCCGTCGTATTCGGCCATCGGGCGCTTGTTCGCCATCGGCTACATCAAGGGCTTGCGCGAAGCGGTATACGGCAAGCAATAGTTTGATTTGTTAGTGACATGGTGCTGTGTACATCAAAAGGTGTCCAGCACCATGTCATCCGATGTGTTTGCATGGTTACTCAAGTGTGTTCCTCAGCCTATTAAAGGCCGAATACACTTTGCTTTCTCGTTAAGAATCGTTAGGCACGACAAGAGGGCTGTCCGTAATTGGTAGTCCTACGTATGGTGAGTCACCTTTGTATGGCAGCCTAGAAAGGGGGTTTCATGGTAGGCCAAACTAGCAAGGTTATTAACGCACTCAGCCAACACCAAAAAGAGGATGAGCAAAAAGAAGCTTGTGGTCCACTTTTAGGGCTCATCCAGCCACAACAATATGTTGGCGAAGTGTACTCAATCAGCTACGAATCCGCTAATGTCCAGATACACGATTTTCACAGAGAAAAGGTGGGGGGCATTCCAAGTTTGGCATTTCTTGTAGCCACGCGCCTAAACGTCCTTGCTAAAGATGCCGCCAAAGGCGATACACTCTATATTCAAGATTTCGATTACCAGCGCGAAGAAAGTTCGGTGATCCTATTAAGAGTAATGGACTCAGCGCCACTACCTGGCGATATTGAAGCCGAACGTGTACGCGTTGAATTAGCACGCAAGGTATCGGGGGAATCTATAAACTGGGACGGCAGCGAGACAATGGATGCTGCTACGCACAACCTTCTATCTTTTGCCGGTGTCCAGTGTCGCGTGATAGGTACGTTCTATATCGATAAGACAACAGGAAGTAAATTCGTCTTGCGATTCGGATGCGATCTATCAAATTACTACCCCAACCGCGGCCTAAAGGTATATAAGCCCAACGGAGCCGCCCTGAAAGAGATTGTCAACTACCTCGATCCAGATCGCCTTGATCCAAGGCTAAACAATTCACGGGTATTGATCGGTCAAGTTCGATATGCCTCTACGAATCGTACCCACCAAGGTGTTTCCGAAGTTCCGGTCAGTATTGCGCCTGGTGATTTGCTTGGCCAAAAGACCGCACTCTTTGGAATGACGCGAACAGGTAAGTCAAACACAACCAAAATCATCATTCAATCCGTATGCAAATTACGGGATGAGCAAACGCCGTTGCGTATAGGTCAATTAGTCTTTGATCCCAACGGTGAGTATGCGAATGAAAACGTTCAGGATAATCCGAATAAACCTGATGCAATTAAAAATGTCTGGAAAACAAGCAAACAAAGCAATGCAAAGGAAGATGTGGTGACCTATGGCTTAAGCAAGCCATTACATGACCCTGAACGAAAGTTGATGAAGCTCAACTTCTACAGCGAACCAAATCTACAACTTGGGAAGGACATCATTGGCACGGCTTTGACCGATATTAGTTCAGGGTTCATAACGAACTTCAAACTAGTCTCCTTTAATAAGCCCGACACGAAAGACTGGGGAGCAAAAATCCGGTACAACCGACATGTATTGGTATATAGAGTGCTTTTGTATAGCGCAGGATTTGATGCTCCTAAAAACCTGAAACCAGATATTAGCGGCTTATTTAGCAAGGATTTATGCGCTGCTATGCAGGGTTGTAGTGAACCCGAATTCAAAGCTGCATCGCAGATTCTTGGGAATAAAACCCCCGATTGGGGGCAGTTGGCTACGGCTCTTCAGTCACTTGAGCGGTTCATGCACACTAAACCATATCAAGCGTTTGAAACATCTTATGTGAGCAAGAAGGAAAAGAAAAAAGAGAAAGATTCCCCGTCACCAACGGATAGCAGGTCGTTTTCTGATATGACCAGCAAAGATGATGAGATGTTATCAGGACAAGATAATGTTTCTGATGTGGAACAAGATAATGGTGAAGGGGAGACTTGGGCTGACACACCACTAAAAAGCCTGCTTAAAATGTTTTCTGAACAAAATGGTACCCGGTATGTAGCCAGAGCTAAGGCACAGCACACCACCTCTATAGAAGATGATTATGCTGAAGAGATTTACAAAGATTTATGTTCCGGGAAATTAGTGTTGGTAGATCAATCCACTGGCGATCCAGAGCAGAATCGCATAGCCTCTGAGCGAATAATGTGGCAAATTTTTAGGGGACATCAGTCTAAATTCCGAGAAGGGGACATCAATATTCCGGAGATTCTTATTTATGTCGAGGAAGCGCATAATCTTCTTCCAGTAGGGTCCGAGCAGCAATTAGACAATGTATGGGTGCGTACTGCAAAAGAGGGCGCTAAATACCATATTGGTATGGTATATGCAACACAGGAAGTTAGTAGTATTCAACGAAATATCCTTAAAAATACTGCTAATTGGTTTATTGGTCACTTAAACAACACGGATGAAACGAAGGAACTCTGCAAATACTACGATTTTGCAGACTTTGAACCCTCCATACGGCGAGCACAAGATCGAGGGTTTCTACGTGTGAAAACAATGAGCAATCTCTTCGTTGTGCCTGTTCAGGTCGACAAGTTTGAAATCAAGGAGCAGGCCTAATGCCATACGAAGATGAATATGCGCATTACCAACCTCTCAAGCGAGTCGCAGCAAGTCAGAAAGTACAAGCCATGCTGCAACGGGTCAAACCTGGAGTGACAGGATCGGACTCTGCCTCAACGGAGCCACAATGGCGTAGTGACCTTAGTTTGGGCACATGGATGCCCGACCTTGTGTTGGCAATTGATGGAAATCCTACGGAAGTGCCAGTAAACAAAGGGTTCCCGAACCAAACCATTGGATATGTAACTGTAGCGTCAGTGTTGCTGGATATAGCAAAAATGAATCGATTGGACGTCAGAAGACCTGTTGACCCAAAAGATTTCCGGACGATTGAGCAAGCTGAATCAATCGATGCTGCACTTCCTGGAACGAACATTGTTCTGGATAATGAAATTAACCCCAATATATCTTTTAGAAGAGCCCTTTTCGAGTTATTCAACTCTAATCATATGTCCGAAAGCGGGGAATCTCTTCTGGATACATATGAAGCATTGCTGAGTTCTAAACCCACCGATTCACAATCTGCGGGGCGTTTTCAACGGTGTCCCTACGAAGACTGTCCAAACTCAAATGAACCTTTTCATCGTGGCTCTGGTGAGTATCAGTGCCCTTGTCCGCAGCATCGCTCACTGTTTTCGACTGATGCGCTACGTATACATGAGTTCATGAATCCTGAAGGGTTGAACATCTCAATGTTCACCGAGACAATGAACGTCTTAGAGCACGTTTGGCTTATTCACATTCTGAGGACCTTAGAACGCGAAAAATTACTACCCGTGTTAAAAAAAGTTGCAATAGTTCATGATGGTCCTCTTGCCATCTTTGGTGCTCCTGCCTGGCTCAGAACTTGCATCATGAAAGAGCTAATGCGGCTAAATCAAGCAGTTCGCGACGAGATCAATGATCAGTCCTTCGACCTGATGTTGTTCGGCGTAGAAAAGAGCGGGGCCTTTATGGAGCATTTGGTCAATCTTGACAAAGGTCCGGAAGGTGCTGGGAATTTCATTAAGCCACAATCTGCATTTCTGCTGACAGATGGTTACATAAAGCGGCGCATCATCTTGTCAAATAGTGATCAGAGCTACGGCCACAACACATATTTTGGGCGTAAGGTGTTCTACAAGACATCATCTGGAGCTCTAATAGTAATTAACACGCCCTTCTTAGATAGAAGTCATGAGGTGCTAGATACTGCCGAACCTCAGCAATTCCCAAGGCTTGAAGATATTTTGCATTTGCTAGACAAACTAGCAAGTGCACGATACGTCAACTCAATTATGCCTCTAATATCTGCTCACGCTGAGGCAGCCATACCGCTAAATCTAGGCAAGCACGTTCTCGAGAATTTAGCATATGAATTGATGAAGAACCGTTCTGCAACAAAGAAATGAACTACGCAAAGGCAGAAGAACGCTGGGTAAGCGTTGGGCCATATTATGCGATGTTCCCTACGACATTCGTGGATAGAGTTATTGATAGATATACAAACCGCAAAGACCAAATCCTTGACCCCTTTGCAGGTCGATCGACAAGTATATTTCTTGGTGCCTTGAACGGACGACCATCCATCGGAATCGAAATAAGTCCGGTGGGCTGGATTTATGGAAAAACAAAGCTTTCTCCGGCACGAGGAACAGCTGTGGTAAAACGGCTTGATGAAATCGCTGAGCTTGCTCACGACTTACCAGAAAATGCAGGGGACAATTTGCCGGAGTTCTACAGCTATTGCTTCTCTCGCGAGAGCATAAGGTTTCTTTTGACAGCCCGAGCACATCTGGATTGGCGGCACAAGAAAGTAGATCGCACACTCATGACCCTAATCCTCATTGATTTACATGGTGTACGGGGACGCTCATTTTCAAATCAAATGAGACAAAGCCGAGCCATGAGTCCTGATTACTCAATATCATGGTGGCGTGCCAGAGGACTTACGCCTCCTGAGATAAATCCCCAGGAGTTTCTTAAAAAGAAAATCAAGTGGCGCTATGCAAAGGGGGTACCTGAAATAACCAATGGGTCTGTATGGCTTGGCGACAGTACTACTTTGATGCGGCATGTAACAAATAATGTTTCAAATGGCAGATTAAAACGCATTAAGTTATTGTTTACATCACCCCCATATATGGAAATAAGCGATTACCATCGTGATCAATGGCTACGTCTGTGGTTGTTAGGGGGAGAACCACTTCCTCATCGTAACCAAGAACAATATCGAAATAACTTTAGTTCTCCACCCAAGTATCGGCAACTACTAGCAAGTGTGTTCGGTCAAGCATCGGAAGTCATGAGTCAATATGGCTATGTATATGTTCGCACTGATGCACGAGAACAAACGTTTGAAATTACGCACGATGTGCTACGAGAATATTTTCCACATTGGAGTGAACGAGTTATTAAGCGCCCATTTGGCAGACAGACTCAAACGGCCTTATATGGAGATAAATCCCTAAAGCCCGGAGAGAGAGACATTGTGCTCACAGGTCCGCGGGCTTGAATAGATTTATATGGATAGTACTAATCGTCGAATCGTGGTCACCGGTGCGAAGGGAGACGTGGGCGAGTTCGTCGTCGATTATGCGCGCCGGCAGGGCGCGGACGTGCTGGCAGTGGACGTGGTTGGGCACGGCGACTGGGACGGCTACATCAGCGCCGACCTGACCGACCTGGGCCAGGTGTACGATGTGTTGCATGGGGCCGACGCCGTCATCAACCTGGCCGCCATCTCCGACCCCTACGTCTTCACCGCCGCCCGCACCTTCATCACCAATACGCGCATCGCCTATAACGTGTTCGAGGCGGCGGCCAGGCTCGGCATCCGGCGGGTCGTCTCGGCCTCCAGCATCCAGGTGCAACACCCGGCCTTCCCGCGCGCGCCGATCCACTACCAGTACCTCCCTTTTGATGAAGATCACCCGCTCGACGCGCACGACGAATATGGCATGAGCAAGGTCGTCGGTGAGGCCTGCGCCAGCAGCTTCGCCCATCACTGGGGCCTGACCGTCGTCAGCCTGCGCATCACCTGGTCGGTGCCGGTCGATTGGATGCAGCGCTTCCCGTTTCACGTGCCCGACGTGTTGCCCACCCCCGGCCCAGGCAAGCGCTGGCTACCCACGCCGTTTTACATCGACGCGCGCGACTGTGCGCGTGCCTGCTACCTCTCCGCCACGGTGGACTTGCCGCCCGCCACGCACATCCCGCTCATCCTCACCGCGCGCGATTCGTGCCTGGACATGCCCTCGGCGGAGGTCGCACGGCGCTTCTTCCCCCAAGCCGAGATTCGCCCTGGGCTGGAAGGCTTTATGAGCATCGCCAGCGGCAAACGCGCGGAAGAGGTGTTGGGCTTCGTGCCGGAATATAGCTGGCGAGAGCAACTGGCAGGAGAGATTCGATGAACAAACATCCATTTCGACTGGTGGTGACGGGTTCGAAGGGGCTGGTAGGCAGCCACATCGTGGCTTACGCTGCCCAACAAGGCGCGGACGTGCTTGGCGTGGACATGGTCGGGCGCGGCAACATGACCAACTACATCAGCGCCGACCTGACCGACCTGGGCCAGGTCTACGAAGTGCTGAAAGGGGCGGATGCAGTGATCCACATGGCCGCGATCAACGCCCAGCGCATCTTCCCCGCCGCGCGCACCTTCATCGCCAACCTGGAGGCGACCTACAACGTGTTCCAGGTCTGCGCCCAACTGGGCATCCAGCGCGTCGTGGCCGCGTCAAGCATCCAGGTGAACCATTCCTGTACGCCGCGCACACCCATCCGCTATGACTATCTGCCCTTCGACGAGGCACACCCGGTGGACCCGCAGGATGAATATAGCCTGTCGAAGTACGCCGGCGAACTGTGCGCCGAGACGTTCGCCAAGCACTATGGGTTGACCATCGTGAGCATGCGCCTGGCAGGCGTTGATCTGCCGGATAAGCTGGCGCACCTGGAAGAAGGCCATGAACCCGACGTACGGACGGTGCTCTATAGCTACGTGGACCCGCGCGACGCCGCGCGTGCCTGCTACCTGGCCGCCACGGTGAGCCTGCCGCCCAATACACACACGCCGTTGCTCATCGCCGCGCGCGACACGTATATGGATATGCCCTCGGCAGAATTCGCACAGCGCTACTACCCCAACGCGCAACTCCGCCCCGGCCTGGCGCGCTATGGGTCATTGGTCAGCGGCGCGCACGCCAAAGAGGTGCTCGGTTTCGTTGCGGAGTACAGTTGCCGTGGTGGAGAAGAGAGATTGGGAATTGGAGATTAGGGATTGGAGAGTTGAGATCAACCACAGATGACACGGATTTCACTGATTCACGAGGCCCAATCCGTGCCATCCGTGTCATCCGTGGTTTCATTTGCGCCTCCGCGAGCGAATCTCCAATCTCAAATTCCCCTTCTCCAATCTCCAGTCTCCCCGCCCAGTCCCGTATAATTCCCCGCATGGGCACCATAGATATGACCGAGATGGGCGTGCGCGCTAAACAGGCGGCACGCGGCATGGCACGCGCAACGACCGCGCAAAAGAACCAGGCGCTGATCGACATCGCGGAGAACCTGATCCGCTGCCAGGACGATTTATTGAAGGCCAATATCGACGATGTGGCCGCCGCGAAGGCACGCAACGTGCAGCCTTATTTCATCGACCGGCTCACCCTGACCCCATCGCGCCTGCAACAAATCGCCGCCGATACGCGCAACGTGGTTGCCCTGCCCGACCCCATTGGCGAACAATTCGATCATAGCGTGTTGCCAAACGGCCTGAAACTGCACAAACGGCGCGTGCCGCTGGGCGTGCTGGGCGTGATTTACGAAGCGCGCCCCAACGTCACCATCGACATCGCAACGCTGGCGATCAAGAGCGGCAACGCCGTCATTCTGCGCGGCGGCAGCGAGACGATCCATTCCAATCGCGCCCTGGCGAAGGTCATTCATACTGCGTTGCAGGCTAATCAACTGCCCGAGCACAGCGTACAACTGATCGACAGCACCGACCGGGCCCTCATCAACGAGCTTCTGCGCCTGCGCGACTACGTGGACCTGATCATCCCGCGCGGTGGCGCGGCGTTGCACAAGCTGTGCCGCGAGAACAGCAACATCCCCGTCATCACCGGGGGCATCGGCATCAATCACTATTACATCGATGCCAGCGTCGATCAGGCTAAGGCAGTGGAAGTGATCTACAACGCCAAAGTGCAACGCCCAACCGTGTGCAACGCACTGGGCACTATTCTGCTCCAGCGCGAGGTGACGGCGGAACTGCTGCCCAAGGTCATCACCCGCCTGAGCCAGGCGGGGGTGAGCTTCAAGTGCGACGAGCGATCCTACGCAATCGCCCGGCAGGCACAGGGGTCGATTCAGAACCCGGCGTCGAAGATCGAGCGCATCCAGGAGGGCGAATACGACGTCGAATGGCTGTCGCTCATCCTGAGCGTGAAAGTGGTGGATTCGATGGACGAGGCGATGGCCCACATCGCCCAACACGGCACGGCCCATTCCGACGGCATCCTCTCGCAAGACGCCGCCAACATCGCGCGCTTCTTGAATGAAGTGGATTCGGCGGCGGTGTATGCCAACGCCAGCACACGCTTCACCGACGGCGGGCAATTTGGGCTGGGCGCGGAAGTGGCCGTGAGCACGCAGCGCGTTCATGCGCGCGGGCCGATGGGCTTGCGCGAGTTGACCACCTATAAATGGGTCGCCGAGGGAGAGGGACAGGTAAGAGCATAAGAGAAGATCGTGTCAAAGACGGATTTCCTGGAGAAGTCTGTCTTGTGATATTCAGGAGTTCGGCATGGCAAACATCATCGTCATCGGCGCCGGGCTGGGGGGCCTGGCAATCGCCAGCCGCCTTGCCAGGCAGGGGCATCGCGTCACGCTAGTGGAAAAGCACAAACAACCCGGCGGGCGCACCTTCAAGATCGAGCGTGATGGCTTTTGCTTCGACACCGGCCCCACGCTCTTCCTGATGCCGGCCATCTTCGCCGAAACCTACCAGGCGCTAGGCGAGCGCATGGAAGATCACCTGTCGCTCACGCGCATCGACCCAACCTACCGGGTGCACTTTCATGACGGCACGCACATCGACCTGACCGGCGATATGCCGCATCTGCGCGAACAACTGGACGGGCTGGAGCCGGGGGCGTTCAACGCCTTCCTGCGCTTTATGGGCGAAGGCTATCGCGCCTATCACGCCTCCATCCAACATTTCGTGGGGCGGAACTTCACGTCGGCCTTCCAGTATTTCAGCCCGGCCAACCTGCCCTTGATGTTCGAAGTGAAAGCGCTCCAAAAGCACTACGCCAACCTGACCCATTTCTTCCACGACCCACGCCTGCGCGCCGCATTCTCCTTCCAGAATATGTACCTGGGGCTCAGCCCCTACGACGCGATGGCCACCTACTCGCTGTTGCAATATACCGAGTTGGGCGAAGGCGTGTGGTTCCCGCGCGGCGGGATGTATGAGGTGATCCGCGATATGGCGCACATCGCCGCCGGCCTGGGGGTGCAGTTCCGTTACGGCACGCCAGTGACAAAGATCAACGTGGAAGGCCGGCGCGCAACCGGCGTCACGCTCGCCGGCGGCGAAACGCTTGTTGCCGACGTAGTCGTCGCCAACGCCGACCTGCCCTACGTGTACGACAAGCTGCTGCCCGATGGCATGCCCTGGCGGCTGGCAAAAATGAAATACACCTCGTCGGCTTTGATGTTCTACTGGGGGCTGAAGGGCGCGCGCACCCCGGCGCTGTTACATCACAACGTCTTCCTGGCCGACCACCAGTATCGCCAATCGTTCGAACGCATCTTCCGCGACCTGACACTGCCCGATGAGCCATCCGTCTACGTGGCGGCCCCCACGCGCACCGAACCCGGCTTTGCTCCGCCGGACGGCGACGCCTTGATGGCCCTAGTACCCACCGGGCACATCGACGACCGTCACATACAGGATTGGCCGACCCTGCAAGCGCGCGCGCGGGAAGCGGTGCTGACCCAGCTCAAGCAAATCGGCCTGGGCGACATTGAAGAACGCATCCTCTTCGAGGAAACGCTTGGCCCGCAGGACTATCGCGACCAGCTCAACCTGGTAAAAGGCTCGGCTTTTGGGCTCAGCCACAACTTCATGCAAGTGGGTTACCTGCGCCCGCACAACCGGCACCCGCGCTATGCCAACCTCTACTTCGTCGGCGCCAGCACCCACCCTGGCACAGGGCTGCCTCTGGTGCTGCTCTCGGCCAGGCTGGTGGAGGAGCGGATCAGGAAGGAGATTGGGGATTAGAGATTGGGCGACACCTGAAACCACGGATGACACGGATTTCACAGATTTGCGGCACAAAGAAACCTGATTTTTAAAGCGCCGTACTCGGCGCCAAAATCGGGTTTCTACCTGGTCATTCCGACGAGCGCAGCGAGGAGGAATCTTAGCTGTGTAGGGTGCCTGCTCGAAGCAATGCTCAGATTCCTCGCGCGTTTTTAGCTCCTTGTATGATTTCGTTCGCTGGCGCGCTTCGGCATGACATGGCTGCGGGTCATGGGGCACCTCTTTTGTGCCAATTATCCAACGCTCGGAGTGACAATTTTGGGAATGGTTTGCAAAAACATACTTTCACGTTTCACGCCCCACAAAAGGCCCTATTCGTGAAGATTAGTGGATCACGCTCCAACCCCCAATCTCCTCCCCGCCACCTCAACCGCCTGCGGGTTGGCGTCGATGCCGATCCATGCCCGGCCCAGGCGCTGCGCGGCCACCAACGTCGTGCCGCTGCCGCAGAACGGGTCCAACACCAGGTCGCCTGGGTTCGTGGCAAGCTGCACGATGCGATTGAGCAACGCGAGCGGCTTCTGGGTAGGATAGCCGGTGCGCTCCGACGAAGTCGGCGAGATGCTGGGGATGTCCCACACGTCGTCTAGTGGCTTGCCGCCCTTCAGCAGGTAGCGCTTGCCATAGGAGTTCATGTAGCGGTTGCCCTGCTCATCCACATGGCGATACTTGGCCTGCATCGCCCGCGTCGGCTCGGCACGCAACAGGTTGAAGGTATATTGCTCCGAATTGGCATACCAGAAAATCACGTCGTGCTTAGAGAGCAACCGCCGCCCGGCCCGCGCAGCCCCCAGGCCATAGTGCCAGATGATCTCATTCACGAACACGCCCCCGCCTCCGGTGACGGCAAACACCTCGTCCAACAGCAAGCGCACGTGGTGGCTCATGCGCCAATCGCAATGGAAGAAGAGCGAACCATTCGCCGCCAGCAAGCGCTGTAACGCCAGCAGGCGCGGGCGCATATAGGCCACGTAGGCCGCAGGAGCACCGAACGAATCTTCATAGGCCACCTGCTGTGTGCCCGCCTCGCCCACCCGGCGCAAATTGGTATTGAACGGCGGGTCCAGGTAGATCAACTGGAATGCCATCCCACCAAGCTTGACCAGCTCGGCCAGGCAATCGCCGCACAGGAGGCGGTTTGAGTCGGGTTCTGGGTGTTGCATCACTGTGGCAGTGATGATACAACTACTACATCTAATTAATAAACACCTCTCACCAAAGGATCACCGCCACATGACACACATGAGTTCGCGCGAACGCATGTTAGCCAGCATCCGGCGCCAACAGCCGGATCACACGCCGCTCTATGCGTGGGTCTTCGGGTTTCACGCGCCCCAGCACCTGCGCTGGACGGAGCAGGGCCGGCCCGTGGAATATTGGTACACCCAACGGATGGAACATCTGCACACGCTCCCCCACCCGTGGGACGTCACGCAAGACTTCAAACGTGTAGATGCCTGGCTCTCGCTCGGTCTGGATGACGTATTGGACGTCTCGGTTCCCTGGGCAATCAATGAGCGCGTCACCTGGCAAGACACACGCCTGCCGCGTGGCGCTTATGCGGGGACGGATTTGCCCGTCCTGGTACGCGAGTATCAAACGCCCGATGGCGTGGTGATGCACGCCGTGAAGCAAACCGGCGAAGCCCAACCGCCGGGTTGGGTGACACAACCCGAGCACGTGCCGCTATTTGAAGATTTCAACATGCCGCGCGCGACACATCACCTGGTGACCACGCCTGAAGACGTCGCCGCCGTGAAGTGGCTATATCAGGCACCCGGCCCGGCGGAGCGCGCCTGGCTGAAGGCGCGTATGCAACTGGTGAGCCCGTTCGCACAGGCACGCGGCGTGATGGTGCAAGCCTGGAGCGCCTTTGGGGCGGATGCCGCGGCATGGCTGGCCGGCGCGGAAAACGCCGTCATGTTGGCGATGGAAGCGCCCGACGCCTTTGACGCGCTCATGAGCGCGATTCACGCCGCCGACCTGGGTCGCACCGCGCTGGCGCTGGAAAATGACGTGGACATGGTGGTACAGCGCGGCTGGTATAGCTCGATCGATTTCTGGTCGCCGCGCCTGTTCAAGCGCTTCTTCAAGCCGCGCATCGCCGAACTGGCCCAACTGGTACATGCCAGGGGCAAACTCTTTGCCTACGTGATGACCACCGGCGTGAGTACGCTGGGGGCTGATCTGATTGATGCAGGGGTGGACTTGCTCTATTATGCGGACCCGGCCCAAGATCACCTGGACCTGGCCTGGGCGCGGCGCGAGCTTGGGCAACACATGGCGCTGGCAGGCGGCATCAACACCAGCCTGACGCTCACGCCAGCCGACCCGGCAGCCATCCACGCCGCGGTGCGCACGGCGCTGGGGAGCATGGGTCACGCGGGCGGGTTCATCCTCTCGCCGGTGGATGCGCTCTTCCCCGATACGCCCTGGGAAGCGGTGCAGGCGATGATCGAAGCGTGGCAAACAGAACGTTGAAAGGCATCCGCGAATCTACACGAATGGATGCAAATACAAAATAAATCCACGAATCCGCACGAATGGACATGAATACAAGAGTAATATCCTATCCGTGTTCATCCGTGGTTGATTCTGTTATTCATGATAATTCGCAAACATTCGTGAATCTGTTTTAGGAGGTAATTATGGCCGGGGTATTTCGTTTCTCATTTGGTCCGTGGAACATTCACGAAGGGGCCGACCCATTCGGCCCGGAAGTGCGTAAGACGATTCCCTTTGAGAAGAAGTTGGGGCTGTATAAGCAGCTTGGGTTCGACGGCGTGCAATTTCACGACGATGACGCCGTGCCCGACCTGAACGCGTTGAAGCCGGAACAGATTACCCGCAGAGCGAAGGCATTGCGCCGCAAGCTGGAATCCCAGGGGCTGGTGGCCGAGTTTGTGGCACCGCGCCTGTGGATGGACCCGCGCACCATCGACGGCGCCTACACCTCCAACGACCCCAAAGCGCGCAGCTATGCCATCAACCGCACCAAGCGCGCCATCGACATCGCCAATGCCCTGGGCACGAACCTGCTGGTGCTCTGGCTGGCGCGCGAAGGCACCTACATCCGCGAGGCGAAGGACAGCAAAGCCTCCACCGACCTGCTGGTGGAAGCGATGGACGCGATGCTGCAATACGACCCGCACATCCGCATCGCCGTAGAACCCAAACCCAACGAGCCGATGGATCAGGCCTACCTGCCCACCACCGGCCACGCGCTGGCGATCGGCTACCGCACCATCGACCCCGAGCGCGTCGGCATCAACATCGAAAGCGCGCACGCCATCCTGGCCGGGCTGGACCCCTCGGAGGAAATGGGCTTTGCCCTGGCGTTCAACAAACTCTGGACGGTGCACCTGAACGACCAAAACGGCCTGAAGTTCGACGAGGATAAGTCCTTTGGCTCGGTGGACCTGCGACGCGCCCTGAACCAGGTGCGCATTCTCGACACGCACGACTTTGGCACGCACGGCGAATTCGTCGGGCTGGACGTGAAGGCTATGCGCACGCAAAAGGATAACGCCGCCACGCGCCACCTAAGCAACAGCCGTGAGGTGTTCAACTGCCTGTTGGACATCTCGCGCGGCATGGAGCAGGCGCAGGCAATGATCGACGCGCGCGACTACGAAGCCCTGGATATGTACGTGATGAGCCAGTTCCTTAGTAGGAAATAACACAAAGAAACAAAGACACAAAGAACACGAAGAATTGGAAATGTGGAAACTGGCATCCAGGAACCCGGTTTCTGGCGCTGAGTACAGCGCTTGAGAAACCAGGTTCCTATGGTGAATCCTTTGTGTCTTCGTGCCTTTGTGCTGGAAGGGCCAAACAATGAAATTGCTCACACCCCGCATCGGCGTCGGCGCGGTCGCCAGCCCGATGGAAGTGGGGGCCGACCGCGCACCACAGGCCGCCGAAGACCTGGCAAACCTGCTCGAAGCACATGGCTGCACCGTGGTGCGGCTGGGCAACCTGGGCAACGCCGATGCCGCCGTGACGGGCGGCCTGCGCGCCAGTGAAGCGCACGTGGACGCCCTCGCGCTAGCGGCGGCCAGTTGGTATGAAGATTACCTGGTGCTGGACCTACTCGAAGAATGCGACGTGCCGGTGCTGTTCTGGTCGCTGCCGGGCATGGAAACGGGCGCGCTATGCGGCACACAACAAATCACCTGTTACCTGAAGCAACTGGAAAAGCCCTATGCGGCTGTGTTTGGGCCGCTGCAACCCGACGAGGGGCTGGCGCGCGGGTTGCGCTTCTTGCGCGCAGCCGCACTGCGCCAACGACTGCGCCGGGCGCGCATCGGGCTGGCGGGGCTGCGCACACGCGGCATGACGGAGGTCGCCGCGAGCGAAATGGCGCTGAAGAAGGTGTTGGGGCCGCGCATGGTGCCGGTGGACATGGTGGCGCTGCTGGCGCGCGCAAACCAGGCCGCGCAAACCGAGACGCTGCCGGTGTGGGAGCGCGTCAAACAGGCCGCCGGTGAGGTGCGCGTGCAAGACGATGCCGGCCTGGCGTCGGCGGGGTTCTACGTCGCCATCCGCGAATTGATCGAACGCGAACGGCTGACGGCCTTCGCCTTCGGCTGCTACCCGGACTACATGGGCCGCGCCTGTCTGGCTGCCTCATTATTGGCAGACGAGGGGGCGCCGGTGGGCTGCGAGGGCGACGCCAATGGCGCGGTGGCGATGGCCATGCTGCAACTGCTGACCGGCCAACCCACCCACAACACCGACTGGCTGGACCCACTGGACGATGGCAGCGTGGTGTTCACGCATTGTGGGTCCGGCTCCTACAGCCTGGCGGAGCGCCGGGACGCGATCACGCTTGCACCGGTGCGGCTGGCCAACTGCGGCGTGTGCTCGCTCTTCACCGCCAGGCCGGGGCCGGTCACGCTGCTGAACCTGTTGCCCAGCGGGGCCGGTTATCAGATGGCCGTGATGGAAGGTGAAGCGCTGCACACCGAGATGGTGTTCCCCGGCAACCCGTTGCGGGTGAAGTTCGCACCTCCCGTAGCGCACATCATCGATTGGATTCACGCAGAAGGCATTGGGCATCACTGGATGGCCGGCTATGGGCACGTAGGCGGCGAACTTCAAGCGTTGGCACACATCATCGGGCCGGGATTGCGCTACCTGCAGTTGTAGGGGTCGCACCTTCCAGGGTGGGCCTTCTGAGCAAGGCTTGTTGCTTGCATATATCGCGTCAAGCATCCTGTGTGTCCGCCGCAGTTGCCTCACTCCTGCGCGGTCAGCGCTACATTCATGAGGTGGAGAGCATCGCGATACAGGAGCCGGAAACACCATCGCTATGACACAAGACGGCAACCTCTTGTATCATTGAGCCACCGTGAAAGATCAATCATTTGGCGTCATTCCAGTGCGATGGCAAAACAGCGAATATCAGTTTCTGTTGGTACAACATCATGCCGGGCATTGGGCCTTTCCGAAGGGCCATGCCGAAAACGGCGAAACGGACCTGCAAGCCGCACGCCGTGAATTAAAAGAAGAGACTGGTATCTCGAACGTCATCGTGCTGGAAGACGTCTCCTTGGCTGAGACGTATTATTTCAAGCGTGGCGAACAAACCGTCTCTAAAAAGGTGTGTTACTTCCTGGGCATCGTGAAAGAATACGCGGTGCGTATCCAGGCCGCCGAGATCAAAGCCTATAAATGGGTCAATGCCGGGGACGCGTTTAACCTGATTACCTTTAGCGAGAGCCGCCGGCTATTGACCGAAGCAAAACAATATCTGGACGGACACAGCGACCGCGTCGAACAATTGACACGGCAGGCGCAAGCATCTTAAGCTTGGCGCCCTATTCATCCACCGTCATCCGTTCAGTCAAACAGGCGCACGTCCACCTGGGCGCCGGCCGGCAACACGTCTACGCCAATCGGCGCACAAGCCAGCCCGCCGGCGCGCACCAACCCAAAGATCAGATTACTCTTGCTTGAAATCGGTTCGGCGACCAGCGCGCCCGGCTCGCCGCTCACGGCAACGGGGAACCAGTGCTCCAGGTTGGCAGGGGAATGCATCTCCGCGCTTAGCGTCGCACGCGCCATGTTCGCCCGGAGCGCACGCGCACCTTGCATCCGCCACAAAGTAGGGATCACGAACATGCTGGCCGTCACCAGGGCACTGATGGGGTTGCCCGGCAGGCCAAAGACGGGCTTGCCGTCGCACAAGGCAAATAACGTCGGCTTGCCGGGGCGGAAGGCGATGCCGTGCACCAAAATTCCCGGCTTGCCCATCATGTTCACCACGTCGGGGGTGAAGTCGCGCTCGCTGACAGAACTGCCCGCCATGAAGACGATCATATCCGCCTCACGCATCGCGCGCTGGGCAACCTCTTCAAACGCAGCACGCTTGTCGGGCAGGATGCCATAGTCCAACCCCTCGCCGCCATGCCGCGCGATCAGCGCCAGCAGCATCGGGGTATTGATATTGCGCACCTGCCCCGGCTGGGTGGCCTTACCGGCAGGCACCACCTCGTCACCGCTGGCAATCAGCGCGACGCGCGGGCGACGCGTCACCTCCATTTCGGTCATGCCCAGAGAAAGCAACCCACCAACCTCTTGCTCACGCAAACGTGTGCCGGCGTGAATGACCACTTCGCCCGGCTGCACGTCTTCACCCTCGCGAATGATGTTATCGCCCGGCGCGACTTGCGACTGGGTCTGTATCTTGCCCAGGCCGGAGGAATCCAGGAAATGAACCTGCTCCATCATCACGACGGCGTCTGCGCCGGCGGGGATGTTGCCGCCGGTGTGAACCAGGGCTGCATCGCCCAGCTTCACGCGCAAATCAGTCAGTTCCCCCATCCGCACTTCGCCGACCACCCGCAGCACGCCGGGGGTTGAGCCGGCCTTCACCGCGTAGCCATCCACCGTGCTGCGTTGGAACTCCGGCAATGGAATTGGCGACACCACATCGCGCGCCAGCACACGATTGCGCGCTTCGGCGGTCGGAATGGTTTCGGTCGGCGGAGTAATGCGCGCAGCATCCAGCGCCGCGTTCAATTTGGCGAGTGCGTCAGCCGGGGATAAAAGGTCAAAGGTACGCATGCTGTTATTTTAAGCGCTTGCATCTATTAAAGCGAAGGATCATGATCTGCGGCATAGGCAAGGCACGCTCGAATGTCCTCTTCAGTAAGGTACGGGAAGTCTTCCAGGATTTGTTGCGGTGTCATCCCAGAGGCAAGATAGGAAAGCACATCGTAAACCGTGATCCGCATCCCCCGAATACACGGCTTACCACTGCGCTTACCTGGCTCCGCCGTAATAAGGTTCTGATAGTTCGGCTGCATGTTTCCAGTATACGCAAGAACATGATGAGAAACCCGGTTGGCTCATGTCTAGAAAATGTGAAACCGCCTATGAATGCTGTCATTCCGAGGAGCGGAGCGACGAGGAATCTTAGCCTATCTCGGCCAGCGCTTCGTCATCGGCATAGATTCCTCGCTCCGCTCAGAATGACTGCGTTTGCGGCACTTTCACGAAGTCCGGACATGAGCCACCGGGTTTCTGGCATGAGCAAATTCATTTGCAGCGGCTACGGTTGTTCCTCCCATGTTCCAGAGGTAAAGTGAGCATTAATGAGATCCGACACACCTGCCAGCAGCATGACAAGCCCCTGGACACGGTACGGAATTACCATGTACATACCTTTTTCTTCTTTGACGATGTCCGCCGAAATCAGCGACTTCAAGTGGTGATAGACCTGCCCTGTGCTATTGAAGCCCAATGCCTCAATCAACTGATTGACGGTCATTGGTTTCCTCAAAAGCACCAGTAAGATAGATAGCCTTTGACTGTTCCCCACAGAAGCTAGGACTTTCTCGACCATGTGGTTGTCGTTCAGCGTCAGCAGATAGTCCGTTTGGACAGCCGAGACCCACATCGACTGCCGGGTGGAATCTTCGTCGCCAGAACAAAATGTACCGGCATACGCGATGGCGCCGGTCTCCTGATGTTCTTCAGTGTAAGCAATCAACTGGTCCCGTAGATCGTTAAGCTGTTCGTGCCCTTCCGGGGTCAGCACCTCCTTGCCTTCCTTCGGCGTTTTCGTTTTAGCTCTGGGCAGATGGCCTGTGAGGACCGTTTTCCTGATCTGCCGCAATTCTTCTTTCAGACTGTCGATTTCAGCAGCTAAATCCCGTTCCATGATTCCGCTCCTATTTGTTTGTGTTTACGGAATTCCGTAATTACACATTACAGCTTTCACCGCTGGTTGTCAATAGGGCGTGAAGAGAAAGAACGGCCCGGGCGAATCAATTCGCCCGCTAATAGAGCGAAGCCGCCCTTCGGCGGTTTCTGATGAGAATCGCTAGAAATCCGCGCAGGCGGATTTCGTTCTCCGGGCGTGAGAATGTAATTCTCACGCCCACTCACTCATGCTCACTTCATCGCCACACCCACCGTGGTGAGCAGGCTCGTCACGCTGGCGCTCATTGCGTTGAAGAAGGGCAATGAGTACAGGCCGATCACCAGCACCAGGACAAGCAACGGCACCACCGTCAACACTTCGCGCGTGTTCACGTCCACCAGCTTGTCGTTGGCCGCGTCGCGGCTTTCGCCCAGGAAGATCTTCTGATAGAACGTGAGCAGATAAACCGCACTCAGGATCATCCCAAGCGCCGCAAAGCCGGCCCACAGCCAATTCACCTGGAACGCCCCTTGCAGAATCACAAACTCACCCACGAAGCCGTTCATCGCGGGCAAGCCCATGGAGCTGAGCACGAAGAGCAACATCAAGGTGCCATATAGCGGCATCTTGCCCCAGATGCCGCCAAAGCGCGACATCTCGCGCGTGTGGCGGCGCTCATAGAGATAGCCCACCATCAAGAACAGCCCGCCTGTGCTGATGCCGTGATTCACCATCTGCAAGATAGCACCCTGCAAGCCCAACGCGTTCAGGCTGAAGATGCCCAGCACGATATAGCCCATGTGGCTGACGGACGAATAAGCCACCAGGCGCTTGGCATCGGTTTGGGCAAAGGCCACAATCGCGCCATAGAGGATGCCGATCACGGCCAGGACGATCATCACCGGCGCAAACTGCTTGCTGGCTTCGGGGAAGAGCGCCAGGTTGAAGCGGATGAGCCCATACGCGCCCATCTTCAGCAACACCGCCGCCAGGATCACCGATCCCGGTGTGGGCGCTTCGGTATGCGCATCGGGCAGCCAGGAATGGAACGGAAACAGCGGCACCTTGATGGCAAACGCGATTGCAAAGGCCAGGAACAGCGGCAGGCTGGTCACCCATGCCCCATTCTGCGCGACCAGCGCCGGCAGGTCAAACGTCCCGCCGTTGATCCCCAGGTACAGGATCGCCAACAACATCAGCAGGCTGCCGGCCATCGTGTAGATGAAGAACTTCATGGTGGCATAGATGCGCCGTTCGCCGCCCCACACGCCGATCAAGAAATACATCGGCACCAGGGCAAATTCCCAGAAGACGTAGAACAGGAACATGTCCAGCGCGAGGAACACGCCCAGCGTGGCCGTCTCCATCAAGAGCATCAATGCGTAGTATTCCTTCAGCCGCTCATGAATGGCCCCGGACGAGGCGAACATCGCGATCGGGAAAATCAGCGTGGTGAGCATCACCAGCCAGATGCTGATGCCATCCACCCCCACGTGATAGCTGATGCCATACTGCGGGATCCAATTCAGCGGCCCTTCAACCCACTGATACCCCGCCTGCCCCAGATTGAAACCGAACAGCACCACCAGCGACAGGACAAACGTCGCCAGCGAAAATAGCAGCGCGCCGGTGCGCATCAACGCGGTGGCCGAGCGCGGCAATAAAGCGATCAGAAGCGCGCCAATCAGCGGAAGGAAAATGATGAGTGATAGCATGTTTCGCCAAACCTACCCTTCAATGAACCCCGGCGCTGATCAGGAAGTAGGCCACTACCGCCACAACGCCCAACAACATCATCAACCCATACGAGCGGACCAGGCCCGTCTGCGCCTTGCGCAGCAGGCTGGACGAATCACGCACCAGCACGCCTACGCCATTCACCAAGCCGTCGATGGCGCCGATATCCAGCACGCGCGCCAGGAAGGTACTGCCCGCGTAAAAGAGCTTCACGATCACGTTCTGATAGAACGCGTCGATATACCAGGCATGCTGCAAAAAGGTATACAGCCCGCCCATCTTCGCCAGCGGGTCGGCATCCTGAGCCGTGGCAAACGCCGTGCGATACAGCCCCCAGGCCGCCGCCAGCGCGGCAATGGCAAGCAGCGTGAACACCGTCGCCGTGCCGATGTTGAACGGCAGCGCGGCGGCCTCCCCCACTGACGACGCCAGCCAGTGTCCCAGCGACTCGACGCCCGGCAGGTTCAACGCGCCGCCAATCGTCGCGAATATCGCCAGCACGACCAGCGGAATCGTCATCAGCGCGCCGGACTCGACGGCGTGTTGCGCGTTTTGGCTGCGTGGCTGGCCGAAGAACACCATTACCAACTGGCGCCCGATGTAGAAGGCTGTGAATACTGCCGTCACCGCCAGCAACCCAAACACCAGCGGGTTACGCGCCAATGCAGCGGAAACGATCTCATCCTTGGACCAAAAGCCCGCAAACGGCGGCACGCCCGCCAGCGCAAGGCCGCCGATGACATACACGACAAACGTCAACGGCATCTTGCTGCGCAGGCCGCCCATATTGCGCATATCCTGCGGGTCCAGCGTGCTGCCATGCGCCGTGTGATTCAGGTGCTCCATACCGTGGATCACGCTGCCCGCCGCCAGGAAGAGCAGCGCCTTGAAGAAAGCGTGCGTCGCCAGGTGAAACACGCTCGACACATACGCACCCAGCCCGGCCGCCGCGACCATGAAGCCCAGTTGGCTGATGGTGGAATAGGCCAGCACCTTTTTGATGTCGAACTGTGTCAGCGCCACGCTGCCCGCCACGAACGCCGTGAGCGCCCCGACCACCGCCACCACCGTTTGCGTGTCGGGCGCGGCGGCATATAGCACATGCGCGCGGGTCATCATGTAAATCCCCGCCGTGACCATCGTGGCGGCATGGATCAATGCCGAAACGGGCGTCGGGCCGGCCATCGCGTCGGGCAGCCACACGAACAGCGGTATCTGCGCGCTTTTGCCCGTCGCGCCGATGAACAACAGGAGCGTAATCGCCACGATCTCCGGCGCGTTGGTCGCGCTCATCGCCAGCACCTGGTTGAACACGTCGGCAAAGTTCAGGCTCTTGAACGTGAAGAAAATGAGCAAAATTGCCAGGATGAAGCCCACATCGCCGATGCGGTTCACCACGAAGGCTTTGCGCCCGGCCTCGGCATTCTTGATGTTGCTAAACCAGAAGCCGATCAGGAGATAGGAGCACAGCCCTACCAATTCCCAGCCGACGAACATCAAGAGGAAGTTATTGGACATCACCAGCACCAGCATGGAGGCGATGAACAGGTTCATGTAGACAAAGAAGCGCTGGAAGCGCGGGTCGCCGTGCATGTAGCCGATGCTATAGAGGTGGATCACCCCGCCCACGCCGGTGACGATCAGCATCATCGTCAGGCTCAGCGGGTCGATCAGGAAGCCAAACGGCACGCTGAGCGAATCGACCTGTATCCACGAGATGCCCAGGTCCACGTTCCCCAGCGTCCCGCCCGTGGTGGCAAACAGCCAGGCCGAGACCACGAAGGACGCGCCGACCGCGAGCGTGGCAATGCTGCCGATCAACTTCTCACTCATGTGCTTGCCCAAGAAGGCGTTGATCACAAGCCCCAGCAACGGAAACAGGATGGGAGAAATAATTAAAAGTTGCATGCTTAGCCCTTCAGTTGACTGAGATCATCCACATTGGTGCTCTTCTTGGTGCGGAAGATGGTCACAATCAGCGCCAGGCCCACGGCCACTTCGGCAGCCGCCACCGCCATGACGAAGAAAACGAACATCTGCCCATCGAGCTGGCCCCACTGTTGGGCGAAGGCCACAAAAGCCAGGTTTGCCGAGTTCAGCATCAACTCGATGCACATGAAGATCATGATGGCATTACGGCGCAATAACACACCAATCACACCCATGGTAAATAAAACCGCCGACAGTAAAACGTAAGGTGCTACCGTGTTCATAGTATTTCCCTCCACGAATCTTCAGCCATTCGTGGACACATTATTCGTTGACTCTATTTATCTCTCGTCAACACCACAGCGCCGATCATGGCTACCAGTAACAGGATCGACGTGACCTCGAATGGCAGGAGATAGGGCCCAAAGAGCTGCAAGCCGATCTCCATTGGCCCGGCACTGAGTTGGCTGGAGGCCACCGGGGTCTGGCCCAGGCGAGTGAAGAACACATAGGCGGCCTGAACCAAGAGCACGAAGCCCAGCCCCATTGCGAGCGGGCGTTGCCACTTCAACTCCGGGCGCGTGTCCGTGTTTGTCACCCTCTCCGCGCCCAACAACATGATGACGAATATGAATAAGACCATGATCGCCCCGGCGTAGACGCTGATTTGAATGATCGCCAGGAAGGGGGCATTCAACATCAAGTACATCACCGCGACGGTAGCAAAGTTCAGGATCAAGAAAAGCGCAGCGTACACGGCATTGCGGCTGGAAATCAATCCGAAGGCCGCCGCAACGCTGACGATGGCGAGAATAATGAAGACCAATAATTCTGCTGACATGCTGTTCCCCTATACGCTTGGGTCAATCGGCGGAAATGGCAGAATGGCACGCTCATATTTTCCGGCAGGCGTCGTCTGCGGCGTCGCTTGCATTCCCGCCGGCGGCTGCTCCAGTAGCTTCGCCTTATCGTAGATCATCCCTTCGCGCGTATAGCCGGTGGGGAATTCAATCGGCTCCAACACAATGGCATTGGTTGGGCAGGCATCTTCGCAATAGCCGCAGAAGATGCAGCGCAGCATGTTGATCTCATACGTCTTGGCATAGCGCTCGCCCGGTGAGAAGCGTTTCTCATTGCTGTTCTCGGCCGCTTCCACGTAGATCGCGTCCGCCGGGCAGGCCGCCGCGCACAACGCGCAGCCGATGCACTTCTCCAGCCCATCGTCATAACGCTTCAGATGATGCCGCCCGCGAAAGCGTGCCGACATCGGGCGCTTCTGCTCAGGATATTGCAATGTAACGGGCTTGCGGAATAAATTCTGCAGCACCGTGCCAAAGCCGACCGGGATCTTCCAGATCCGCGAAAAGATGTCGCCTAGTGATGACATTTCAATCCAACCCTCATTCCGCGCCAGGCGCGATTTATTTGTACCCGGGTACGCCTAAGACGATCAAGAGCGCCGTCAAAACCACGTTCGCTAGCCCCAGGGGCAACAGAATCTTCCAGCCAAAGGCCATCAGCTTGTCGTAGCGGAAGCGCGGCAATGTAGCGCGTGTCCACACGATAAAGAGCAAGCCCAACAGCACCTTGATCGCAAAATAAACGACCGACAGGATGGGATATTCCACCGCGCCCGGCCCCGACCAGCCACCCAGGAAGAAGGTGGCAAACAGCGCGCTCATGGCGATCATCTTGACGTACTCGGACATATAGAAGAGCGCGAACTTCATCCCGCTATATTCGGTCATGTACCCGGCGGTGAGTTCCTGTTCGGCTTCCACCAGGTCAAACGGCGCGCGCGCCAGCTCGGCCATGGACGTGATGACAAAGATCAGCGCCGCGATCGGCTGGCGGAAGATCAACCAGCCCAAGATGTTGCCCGGGTCCTGGTATTGCACGATCTGATTCAGGCTGGCGCTGCCGGCCATGAGCACCACGGCCACCACCGACATACCCAGCGCCAGTTCATACGAGATCATCTGCGCCGAAGCGCGCAACCCACCCAGCGAGGCATATTTGTTATTGGACGACCAGCCACCCAGTACTGAACCATACACGCCGATGCTCAACACGGCCAGCACATAGAGCACGCCAATGTTGACATCGGCGGCCAGGTTAAAAAGCGCCCCGTTGCCGAATGGAATCACAGCATAGATGATCAAGGCCGGGATGACGGAAATCGCCGGGGCGATGAAATAAATGAACTTATCCACCTGCGCCGGGGTGATGCTCTCCTTGACGATCAGTTTTAACCCATCGGCCACCGGCTGTAACAACCCAAAAGGCCCCGTACGATTCGGCCCGATACGCGATTGCAAACGCCCAATAAACTTCCGCTCCAGGAGCGTCATATAGGCGAATCCCGTCAGCGCGATTAAAAGCAATACAACCGACTTCAGCGTGTATTCGAGTATAGGAGCCATAGCATAGTCAATTAAAACGCAAAACGTGAAATATCATCAAAAACAATGAAACATGAAACGTGATTCTCTTGCGCTTCATGTTCCATGCGTCATGTTTCATTACCTTGCCGCCCGCAGTATCTGCGCTTCGCTATTCACGATGTGCGCGGCCAGGACGTTGCTGCGGCGAATCAATTCGCCATCCCGGTAGAGCATACGCCCCACCCGGCGTAAATCTTCGATGGTCGCCTCCGGCGGGGCGATCCGCTCGATCTGCGCCGAAAAGCCGGGTTGCTCTGCATCCGCGGCATAGCGCGCGCCCATGCCGCCGGAATTGTCGTACACCGTGCCGCCATAGTACAGGTCGTTGCGCCCGACCGGCGGCCACTGCGCCTCAACGTGGTCGATCAATTCATACGACATCCCCGTATAGGCTGGCACGCGTTGGGCAATCTCGGCGAAAATCTGCCCAACGTTCGCGTAGTTCCACGCTACACCCAGACGCTTGGCCACTTCCTGCACGATCCACCAATCGGGCTTCGCCTGCCCCAACCCGGGCAGCGCGCGATAGAACCGCTGGACGCGCCGGTCGCCATTGGTGAAGGTGCCTTCGCGCTCGGTAAAGCTCAGTGCCGGCAACACCACGTCGGCCTGCCTGGACAGGTCGGTGAGGAAGAGTTCCTGCACCACCGTGAAAGACGCCTGCGGGACGGCTTCGCCATCGCCCACGCCGATCAACCAGGCTACGTCAGCCTTGTCGGGCACAGGCACGGGTGCGATCATGTCAAAAACGCCCTGGGTATTCGCGTGCGGGTACAGCGGCAACAAGCCACTATTGGCCTTGCCGGCGTGACCGCTCTGCACCAGGATGCCGGCGAGCGTCGCCGCCAGCGAACGCGCGCCGGTGGCGCTGAGCTTCTCATCGCCAAACACGATCAGCAAGTTACGCGCGCCTTTCAACTCCTCGGCCAGCGCATCGGCACGCCCAAAAGCCCAGTGCGCCGCCTGCCCCAACTCATAATGCTCGGTCTGCGCGGCATAGCGATGCATCTTGGTCGGCTCGTCGTGCGCGACGATCAGCCGCGCGCCCCGCTCCACCACCGCCTGGCGCAGGCGCAAGAACCACACCGGCGCGTTCTCCTCCAGGTCGCCATTGACCAACAGAATAACGTCGCCCTTGCCAAGCTGCTTGAAATCGGTGTCTTTGCCCACGCCATAGGCGCGCACCAGGTCCGCATAGGCCGCCGGCGTGGCGGGCGAGAGCGAAACATCGCCCCGGCCGATCACTTCACGCAACAGCCGGGCAAAGAGATAAGCGTCTTCGTTGGCGATGCGGTCGCCCACGATGCCACTCACCTGTTTGCCGCGCACCTGCTCGGTAATCAATTGCAGCGCCGCTTCCCAGGTTGCCTCGGCCAGATTGCCCTGCGCGTCGCGCAGCAGGGGATGCGCCAGCCGGTCTTGCGCGCGCGTGAAATGATGCACGAAGCGGCCCTTATCGCAGGTCCAGACTTCGTTGACCTGCTCATTCTGGCGCGGCATGATGCGCTTGATCTCATACCCGCCCGTCTTCGTCTCCAGGCGCGTGTTCAACGATAGGTTGCAGCCCACCGGGCAGTGCGTGCACACGCTGGGGGTGCTCTCCAGTTCCCACGGGCGCGCCTTAAAGCGGAAGTCGGCGGTGGTGAGCGCACCAACCGGGCAAATATCGGTGGTGTTACCGCTGAAATAGGAATCAAACGGCGGGTCGCTGAAGGTGACGATCTCCATGCTGCGGCCACGCTCGTGGAATTGCAACACGTGGTCATCGGCGATGTCGTCTTGGAAACGAACGCAACGGCTGCACTGGATGCAGCGCTCGCGGTCGAGGAAGATCAAGTCGCCCAGCGGCACGTGCTTGGCATTGTGCTGCTTGGCCTCATACTCGAACCGAGTGACGCTGGGCCCGTGCGCAATGGTCAGGTTTTGCAAAGGGCACTCGCCGCCCTTATCGCAAATCGGGCAATCCAGCGGGTGACTAGTGAGCAAAAACTCCAGCACGTCTTCGCGCGCGGCGATCACCTGCGGCGTGTTGGTGCGCACGGCCATCCCCTCGCTCACCGGCGTGGTGCAGGCCGTTTGTAGCTTGGGCATCCACCCGATCACGGGCTTGCCGTCTTCGCCTTTCAGCGCCTGCCTGGTCGCCGGGTCCACCTTCGGGGTGCCCACTTCCACCAGGCACATGCGGCACATCCCCACCGGGCGCAGCTTAGGGTGATAGCAGAAGACGGGAATGTTGTTATTGATCTTCTTCGCGGCGTCCACAATGACGGTGCCCTTGGGCACCGCCACCGGCACACCATCGATTGTCAAGTTAATCAAATCTGCCATTAAGTTAATCCATTCTCCAACTGTGGGCAACCCAAACCCTTATAGGTCATTGAAACCTGACAGGGCTCAGAGACCTGTCTGGTTTCCCACATATACGGCATGATCGCGGATGAGCTGATCCTGGTAACCATTCACCCGGCCGCCTTGATGCTCTCGGATAAACTGCTCATATTCCGGCCGGAAGTGCTTGATCGTGCTCAGGATGGGGCTGGTCGAAAATTCTCCCAACAGGCAAAAGCACTTGTTGGTCATCCCGTTCGCCACATCCACCAGCAAATCGATGTCTTGCAGCGAGCCATTGCCGCTGACGATCTTGTCGTATAGCCGCAAGGCCCAGAAGGTGCCCTCGCGGCAGGGCGTACACTTGCCGCACGACTCGTGCTTGAAGAAGCGCACCATCTTGCGCGCCGCCCACACGATATCCACCGTGTCGTCCATGATGATGAACGACGCAGAACCCAGCATGGAACCGGCGGCCTGAACGCTTTCATAGTCCAGCTTCGTATCCAGGGCGCTGGCCGGCAGAATGGGGGCCGACTCGCCCGCCGGCAAGATGCCCTTCACCGGGCGACCGTCAATCGTGCCGCCGGCCATCTCGATCAACTCGCGAATGGTGTACTTACCCAGCGGCAACTCGTAGTTGCCTGGCTTGTTCACGCGCCCGCTGACGCAGAAGATCTTGGTGCCGGGGCTTTTCTCCGTGCCGAACTGGCGATACCATTGCGCGCCATTCAAAACAATGGGCGGCACGTTAGCCAGCGTCTCGACGTTGTTGATCACGGTGGGCTTGGCATACAGGCCCTGCGCCGCCGGGAAGGGCGGTCGCAAACGTGGCTGGCCCAGCTTGCCTTCCAGCGACTCCAGCAGCGCCGTTTCCTCGCCGCAAATGTAGGCGCCGGCGCCGAGGTGAATATAAATGTCCAGGCTGTAAGCGGTGCCCTGGATGTTCCTGCCCAATAACCCGGCGGCATATGCTTCGTCGATGGCCTTCTGCAAGGTCTTGGCCGGCTCATAAAATTCGCCGCGCAGATAAATATAGGCCGTCGCCGCCTGCACGGCATACGAGCACAGCATCACGCCTTCGATCACCTGATGCGGGTTGTTCTCAATCAACTGATGATCTTTGAAGGTGCCGGCTTCGCTCTCGTCACCATTCACCACCACGTACTTTGGGAACACATCCTTGGGCAAGAAGCCCCACTTCACGCCGGCCGGGAAGCCCGCGCCGCCGCGCCCGCGCAACCCCGAGTCTTTGACGACGCCCATCACCTCTTCAGGTTTCATGCTACCGAGCGCCTTGTGCCAGGCGGCATAACCGTCATTCGCCTGGTAGACGGCTAGTTCCCGGATGTTCGGGACATCCAAATCACGCAACAATACATGTTTGTCCATATTTACTTCAGATCATCCACCAACTTGTCGAATGTCTCGGAGGTGAGTGAATAGTGATACTCGCGATTCACCTGCGCCACCGGCGTGCGGTTGCATGCGGCGATGCACATCACCGTGCGCAGGGTGAACTTACCGTCGGGCGTCGTCTGCCCGGCGCGAATGCCCAACTTCTTCTCACAGTGATGGACAAATTCGTCGGCCCCGCGCAATGCACAGGGCAGGTCATCGCACACTTCGATGACATACTGGCCCGTTTCTTCTTCATAGAACATCGTGTAGAAGCCGATGATCGACTTCACTTCCGTCGGGTCCAGGGCGGTCAATTCGGCCACCTCGCGCATCGCGTTTTCGTCACAATAGCCATATTCTTCCTGCGCCAGGTAAAGCAATGGCATCACCGCGCTGCGTTTGGTGGGGTACTTTGCCAGAATCGCTTCAATCTCTTGTGCGCGTTTTTCCTTCAACATGTTATCTATCAACCTCGCCCAGAACAATATCGATGGAGCCTACGATACCGACGATGTCTGCGATGAGCGCACCTTTGCTCATCTGGGGGATCGCCTGCAAATTGCACAGTGACGGTGCGCGGAAATGCACGCGCCGTGGGCGCGGGCCGCCGTCGGATGAAATGAAGACGCCGAACTCGCCTTTGCCGCTTTCCACGCTGTGATAGACCTCGCCCGCCGGTGGATGGAACCCTTCCGTCCATAGCTTGAAGTGATGAATCAACGATTCCATGGAATAGGCGATTTCATGCTTCGGCGGCGGCGCCACCTTGCGGTTGTCGGTCATCACCGGGCCGGAAGGCAGCTTATCCAGCGCCTGTTCGATGATCTTCAGGCTCTGGTAGAACTCTTCCATGCGGCAGCGATAGCGGTCATAGACGTCGCCATTCGTGCCCAGCGGGATGCTGAAATCGAAATGATCGTAAGAGGAATAGGGCGCCGCCTTGCGCACGTCGTAGTTCACGCCGCTGCCGCGCAGCGAGGGACCGGTCATGCCCCAGGCGATGGCATCCTCCTTGCTGATGACGCCCACGCCCACCGTGCGTTCGCGCCATAGCGGGTTCTCTTTGAGCAGCTTTTCATATTCCAGCAATCGCTGTGGGAACACTTTCAGCACGTTCCGCACTGCGTCCGCGAATTGATCGGGCACGTCGCGCCACAGACCGCCCACGCGGAAGTAGCTGGTCATCATGCGCGCGCCGGAGACCAGGTCGAAAATGTCCATCAGCAGTTCGCGCTCGCGGAAGCAATAGAGGAACATGCTCATCGCGCCGATGTCCAGCGCGTGCGTGCCCAGCCACACCAAGTGGCTGCTCATACGCGTCAACTCGGAGAGGATCACTCGGATATATTGCACCCGCAACGGCACTTCCACGTCGATCAGCTTTTCCACAGCGCCTACGTAGGCCAGGTTACAGGTCAGCGGCGCCAGGTAATCGATGCGATCCGTTAGCACGATCCCTTTGCCATAGGTCTTGCTCTCGGCCGTCTTCTCGATGCCCGTATGCAAAAAGCCGATGTCGGGGATGCAGTTCAGCACCGTCTCGCCGTCCAGTTCCAGCAGCAGGCGTAGCACACCGTGCGTGCTGGGGTGTTGCGGCCCCATGTTGAGCAGCATCGTCTCGCCGGTGAGCGCGCGCGGGCTGACCAGCTTGCGCAACTGATCGAGTGTGATATCCAGTTGCGTGTCCTGCGCACTCACGAGGTTCTGCGGCGACTCTTCTACTTGAAACTCTGTTTTTGCTACCGTCATAGTTCTCAGCCAGCCGGGGATTCAATTCCCCAGTCTCTAGTGCCCTACTCCTGTGGATGCGGTTTATCGGCGGTCACGCGTTCGCGGTTGAACGAGAACGCCACTTCCTCCACCTTGGCCGGGTTCTCTTTCAACAACGGATGCCCCTCCCAATCCGCCGGCATCATGATGCGCCGCAAGTCGGGATGACCTTCAAACGTAATGCCAAATAGATCGTAGATTTCACGTTCCAGCCAGTTTGCAGCGCGGTAGACGCCGCAGACCGAGGTGATTGAGCGGTCATTCTCGCTCAGCATCACCTTCACCCGCACGCGGATGTTGCGCGTGGTGGCATATAACTGGTATAGGATGCCAAAGCGCGGCTCCTGAGGATAGTAATCCACACAGGTTTCGTCGGTGAGCATATCGAACTTCTGCGTATCGCGCAGATACTTCAACACTTCGACGACGCGTTCCTTGGAGCAAAACAGGGTCACCTCGTCACGAAAGGTCTGCGTACTGCTCACCGCGTCGCCCAGATCGGCCAGCACGGCGGAGCCCATTTCGGATGTAATCTGTTGGTTCATTTCTAGATAGAGATTAGAGAGTTGAGACTAGAGATTGAAACGTAAGAGGGTAGCTGATAAGGCTTATGACACTTTTCACGTTTCATGTTTTAATCTCCAATCCCTAATCTCCAATCTCTCCTCTTATTGCCACTTGGCCAGCGGTTCTTTTTTGATCTTCTCTTGCAGCTTTATGATGCCGTCGATCAGCGCCTCTGGGCGAGGCGGGCAACCGGCCACGTAAACATCCACCGGCACGATCTCATCCACCCCCTGTACCACGGCGTAGTTGTTGAATACGCCACCACATGAGGCGCAATCTCCCATGGAAATCACCCACTTGGGGTCGGGCATTTGATCGTAGAGGTTACGCAAGACGGGGGCCATCTTACGGCTCACGCGCCCGGCGACGATCATCAAGTCGGACTGACGCGGGCTTGCGCGCATGAGTTCCATTCCAAAGCGCGACACATCATAGTCACTGGCTTGCGTGCTCATCATCTCGATGGCACAGCAAGCCAAGCCGAATAGCATGGGCCAGATGGCATTGGAGCGTGCCCAGTTGATGGCCTGCTCCACCGATGTCGTAACGATACCCATGTTCCCCAGTTTTTGTTCCAAACCCATACCCTAACTCCATTAACCGAACGACTGTTGAACAAGCTCTATGTGATACACAGGATCACGCATCAACGAGCGCCCAAGCGCTCTCAATCATACGTGCCGTCCATGCATCCATGGAACGTATTTTATTGTGGCAACCGAGAGACAGATCAAAACAGGATGGCGCGGCTACTTATCCATGCTTTCCCATTCCAGCGCGCCCTTTTTCCACAGCCAAACATAACCGACCAGGAGAATGCCAACGAAGATCAACATCTCGATGAATCCAAACAATCCCAGTTGCCGAAAAGCGACCGCCCAGGGGTAGAAGAAGATAACTTCGATGTCGAACAAGATAAACAGGACTGCAATGAGGTAAAAGCGAACCGGGAAGCGCCGTTGGCCGGAGCCAATGGCGTTCATACCGCTCTCGTAGGGAGCGATTTTATGTGCTTGCCTGGCACGTCGCCGAGGCCCGAAGACAACAGAAATAAGTATCACCAGACCCGCGAGCAACGTCGATAAAAAGAGCAGAACAAACAGTGGCAAAAAGTCAGATAACTCTGAATACATATCCAACACCCGGCCCTTACGTTACGCCTAAATCCGTCAGCTTTAGTTTGCGCATTTTATCACAAGCGCCCTCTTCCCGAGATGAGAATTTTCTCAGTTTGGCGGGTGAGAACATTCTTATCAAAACTTCATGCATCGCCCGCCATCGCTATATATCCTTGCGACAGACCAAACATTGCTCATTTGAAACGATGTTATTAGAAAAGGAGTTGAAGAATGAAAAGGCAAGCAGCGATGATCGTAGCGGGGATGTTCAGTACGCTCATAGTCGTCGGCGGCACGATTGCGGCAGCACAATCGGGGGCGTTCACCGGCTCATCCGCCATCATTCAACCAAACGCTGAAATAACTGTCCCGGAAATCACACCCAGTTTGAAGGAACAGGGATATACACTTGTAGAAACCCGCACCATCGTCGTGACTGCCCAGCCGGAACCCACCGACACCACTGAATTGATTGAGCCGACGACGGTCGTGAATCAAGGCCCCAGCGAACGCGAAGTCCTTCTGACGGATCGGCTGAATCAGGCCTATAGCCTACTCAAGCAACGCGACAACGAATATCAAATCAAATTGAAAGAAGCCTACGATAAATTGCAAGCCGCCTCGGCCGGTAATGAAGGCGCCGCATCCCCGGCCCAGGCGAGCGCTCTCGCCTCTCCCGAAGCGTCCGCACAACCCGCAGCAGCCTCGCCCACCAGTGCCCCCCAAAGTGACGATCATCAGGAGGCATCGGAACATCACGATGACGGAAACACAAGCACAACCAATAGCCACGAAAGCGATAGCGAACATGAGGGCGAGGGCCATTAGGTATGCGCACGCATCAGAATACCCTCCTGGCGCTGAAACTTTCGACGCTATTGTTGAGCCTCACCGCCGTGGTTCTGATCGTCATGTTGCTCACCGGCAGCGTATTGGCCAAGCGTAGCACTGAGGAGCAAAAGTCGCAGGCTGTAATTCAGTCGCCAAGCCAGCCCACCAAAACCAGTACGCCGGCCATATCTAGGGTAGTGATGGTTTATGTCGTAACGGCCACGCCTTCCGTAACGGCACCGCTGAGCCCGATGGTGAAAGCGACTCACACAGCCCCCAAACCAGCAGTCGCAACAGCCAGCGACTTGCCTGCCATGCCGGAGTTGGCGGCCATCCCAGAGGTGCCAGACGTGCCCGCCCCCGCTCCGCGCAGTAGCGGCGGAGGTGGCAGCGGCGGCGGGAATTCCTCGGCACCGGTTTCACAATCACAACCCAAGCCACAGCCTCAACCACAGGTCACAACTAAAACCTCTTAACAAGAAAAGGTACAAAGAAAGTATTGACGAATGGCGGTTCTATGGCTTTACAAACGACTGTTCAGAACAAAACACCTGCCGGCGCAGCGCGTCCCGCCCCAGCAGCAAAACTCGAAGCGACGACGCCACTGACCGACGTGGCATGGTGGCTGGTGGGTGCGCTGTCAATCTGCTCGCTGCTGCTTGCCGTCGCCGTTACCCTGATGATCTCATCCGTCAATGGCGACCTGACACTGGCCTGGTTTCTTTCGCGCGGGACTGGTATCGCCGGATATTTGCTTATCACAGGCTCGATGATCTATGGCCTTCTCATCACCACTAAAACGGCTGCCAGCACGGTGCCGGTGCCCGTCTCATTCGGCATGCACGAATACATTTCATGGCTGGGGCTGGTGTTCGCAGCAGTTCATGCGGCAGTATTGATCTTCGATGGCTATATTCACTACACGCTTCTTGCCATCCTGGTGCCCTTCAACTCGGCCTACCGGACGACGTGGGTGGGCATCGGGCAAATTTCTTTCTACGCACTGGCACTGATTTCAGCCAGCTTCTATGCCAAAAAGCGACTGGGCCACCGCGCCTGGCAGATCATCCATTACGCCAGCTTCGTCACCTTCCTCCTGGTCACCCTACATGGCCTCTTCAGCGGCACCGACACGAACACTGTCGCCTTGCAGGCTATCTACATCGGCTCCGGGGCGCTCATCGGTTTCCTGACGACATTGCGCATCCTGCTCCGCAGGCACGCCAAAGCCGCCTGAGCGCCAAAGAGTGCTTACAATCCAGGTATGCGCGTCTTACTGGCAGAGGATGATCAGCGGATTGCTGGGTTCATCAGCAAAGGATTGGGCGAAGAAGGACACCTGGTTCAAACAGTATCGGATGGCGAACAGGTACTGGAACTGGCACTCGCCGGGCACGAAACCTCCTTCGATGTCATCATTCTGGATATTCTGATGCCCAAACGTGATGGACTGTCGGTGTGTCGCGAGTTACGCACACGAGGATCTCACGTGCCGATCCTCATGTTGACCGCCCTGGACAGTTTGAACGATCGCGTGCGTGGGCTGGATAGCGGGGCCGATGACTACCTGGTGAAACCTTTTGCCTTCCCAGAATTGGTCGCGCGCCTGCGCGCGTTGGGACGGCGCATGCCGCTCACAGCACAAACTACCCTCTTGCAGGTGGGCAACCTGGTGCTGGACACCACGGCACATACCGCTCAGCGCGGCAGCCGTAAGATCGACCTCAGCCCACGCGAATATCATCTGCTGGAATATCTGATGCGCCACATCGGTCAATCGATCAGCCGCACCAGTATCCTGCAAGCCATCTGGTCATTCGATTACGATGGCGCGTCAAACGTCGTAGACGTCTACGTAGGCTACCTGCGGCGCAAGATCGACCGCGAAGGAGAGCCTGCGCTCGTACACACGATACGCGGCGTAGGCTATAAGATAGCGGAGTCACCCTAAGTGTTTGGCTTTGTGCATACCATCGGCTTTAAGTTGACGCTATGGTTCGTCGGCGCATTAGCGCTCGCTATCCTGGCCGTCAGCGCGCTTTTCTACTTCGGCATGCAGCGCGTGCTCCTACAGGCCGTTGATACCAATCTGCGCGCCGCAGGGTTACGCAGCGTGACACCATACACCGCCAACGGCGATGACGAACGCGACGAACAATTACGCCGACTGATTTTGCTCGGCAACACCCCCGCCCGCCTGCTGGCAACGGACGGCACAGTGCTACAAACGGACCCGCTCTTCCCGGCCGGAATCGCCATCAGCGCTGAGATGCTTGAAGGTGCCAACGCCGGCAATGCGCGCTTTGAAACTATCCAGGCCCCTGCAGGGACTTTCCGGCTTTTCAGTGCCCCTGTGCGCATGCACGAAACCCGCGTGGCAATCGTTCAGGTGGTCAACTCGCTGGATGAGCAAATGCACACTCTCAGTGAAATGCGTTCGGTGCTGGCCTGGCTCATCCCCATCTCACTCCTCCTGGCGGGCGCCGGCGGGGCAGTTCTGGCCGGGCAGGCGCTTGAGCCCATGACACGCGTGCGCCGCAAGGTGGAATTGATCGTTAAACAGGCCGACCTTTCGCATCGCGTGAGCGAAGGATTGCCCGACGACGAAATAGGCCGGTTGGCGCGCACTTTCGATCAATTGTTGGAGCGCGTTCAGCAGGCAATGCTGCGCGAGCGCCAGTTCACATCCGATGCTTCACACGAACTGCGCACGCCATTGACGGTGCTAAAGGGTGAGATATCCGTCGCGCTCAGCCGACCACGCACGGCGGACGAATACCGCGCGACGCTCACACACTTGGAGCCAACGGTAGATGATATGAGCCAACTGGTGGAAGATCTGCTCACGCTTACCCGCGCCGCCGCCAACAAAGAAAACACCGGTCAGGAACGCGTGAACCTGACTGAATTGCTGGGCCAGGTTTGTGGGCGAATGAATGTGCTGGCGAATGCCAAAGGCATCGTGCTGAGCACTGCGCCGGAAAGCATTGGTCTGATCGCTCTGGGCGATCGGCTGAAACTGCAACGGGTGCTCATGAACCTGATTGACAACGCCCTGCGCTATACCCCCAAAGGCGGGCATGTGACAGTATCGATTTCACATAAAGATGCCGAAATACGCATCGACGTGCGCGACACTGGTCGTGGCATCCGCCCCGAGCATCTGCCTCGGTTGTTCCAGCGCTTTTACCGCGCCGATAGTGACCGTGGGCGTGATAACGGCGGGTCAGGCCTGGGGCTGGCAATTGCCCAGGCTATCGTGCAAGCACATCATGGGCACATCAACGTGGAGAGCCAACCCGGGAAAGGGTCCTGCTTCACTGTTTGGCTGCCACTGGCGAGCATTGAACCAGCGCGCGGGGAAGAAGAAAGTCTAGGAGCGGGAGAGCATCAGGCGCAAGCCAATGCAGGAGCCTCTTCGCTCACCCTCTCCCAGGCTCTCATGCTCCCCAAGCCTGACACATCGTATGTCGCGTTATACGACCACACCTTCCGGGCCATGAACACAGATGTCTCACTACTTTTATTGAGCGATGCACGACATGCCGCACTTGCACTAGATGCAGCTGAGTGGTTCTTTTTACAAACGGAGTGGCGACTCAGCCGCTTCCGCGAGAGTAGTGAACTCTCTACGCTCAATCGTGAACGATCCATCCTGGCGTCGCGCGTGCTTTATGAGGTGGTGGCACTGGCGGCACAGGCTTATCACGATACGGATGGCGTCTTTAACCCGCTGGTGGGGCATGCCCTTGTTGCGGCAGGGTATGATCGCAGCTTTGATCTGATTGGCACACACACGTCTCTGACGCCCACGGGCCGGCCTGCTGGCACCATACCTTCTCTCGACGCCGCACTGCATCTGGACCCGACCACGCACCAGATCACCTTACAAGGCGACGCCCAACTGGACCTGGGCGGCATCGCCAAAGGCTGGGCTGTTGACAGGGCCTATCGCGTCTTGAGCAAACTAGGCGCATGTTGCATCAATGCAGGGGGAGACGTGCGCGCCGGCGGGTCATTCGAGCCAGGCGGGGATGGTTGGCGCGTGGACGTTGCCGATCCATTTTCGCCACAAACGATGGACAAAAGCGACATGACGCATCATGTGCTCAGCGTGATGCTGAAAGATGCGGCGATCGCCACATCCGGCATCGTCAAACGACGTTGGATGATGTCCGGCGTCGAACAACATCACCTGATCGACCCGCGAAATGGCGAACCCGCGCGCAACGAATTGCTCTTCGTCACGGCAGTGGGCGCTACTACCATACAGGCCGAGGTGGCTGCCAAGACCATCTTCATCCTGGGCGAGCAGGCTGGCCGCACCTGGGCCGGCCAGCAACATACGCCGGCCCTGCTTATGCGCCGGAACGGGGAATACATCAACCTGGGGCTACAAACCGGGTAACCCGCAAAACGCTATCCCCCCAGGAACTCTCGCAGCTTGCGCGCATAGGCCGGGTGACGCAAGCGGCTAAGCGCTTGCGTTTCGATCTGGCGCACCCGCTCGCGCGTGACGCCCATCTTTCGGCCGACTTCTTCCAGGGTATAGGTTTCACCGTCCAACAACCCATAGCGGAACTGTAAGATGCGCACTTCGCGCGGAGGCAGCGTCGCCAAGATCTCATCCAACTGTTCGCGCAGGATGCGCGCCGTCGCGAGTTCAGCCGGCGCCGGGCTGTTGTCATCGGGGATGAAGTCGCCAAGCACGCTCTCATCCTCATCGTCGTTGGGCGTCTCCAGGCTGATTGGCGTGCTCGCCGAGCGGATGATCAACTCGGCTTTTTGTACCGTCACATTCAATCCCTCCGCCAGTTCCGCCACCGTCGGCTCGCGGCCCAGTTCCTGGGTCAGATGATGCTTGGCGCGCAAGAGCCGGTTGATCTGGTCGCCCATGTGCACGGGCATACGGATGGTACGGCTCTGGTCGGCCACGGCGCGAGAGATGGCCTGGCGAATCCACCACGTGGCGTAGGTGCTGAACTTATAGCCGCGCCGCCAATCGAACTTTTTGGTTGCGCGCATCAGACCGATGTTGCCTTCCTGGATCAAATCCAGAAATGGCACGCCGCGCCCGACGTACCTTTTGGCCACACTGATCACCAGGCGTGAATTGGCGCTGATCAAATGCTCGCGCGCAGCCAGCCCATCCTCAACCATTTGTTCACATTGCAGGCGCTCCGCCTTCGACATTTTGCCGACCAGCAGACATTCACGCGCGACCTTGCCGCGTTCCATGCGCTGCGCCAGGTCCACTTCCTGCCCTACCGTCAGCAACGGAACACGGCCGGCCTCTTTTAGATACAGCCCCACCGTGTCATCGATTTCAACGGCTTCCAGCAGATTAGCGCGGGCGGCTTCGGCAAACTCGTCTTCGTCTTCTTCATCATTGCCATCCGACATTGCGTCGGCGACCTCATCCCCGCTCGTCACGATCTGAATCCCTGCATCAGCGAGGGCGACAAAAATATCATCATGCTGTTCGGGGTTTTTCTCGACGTCGGGGAATGCAGCCAGGACCTCGTCATAAGTGACGTAACCATTGTCACGGCCAAGGTTCAAAAGTTGCTCCTCATCGGACAACTCCTCCACCGCGATCTCTTCAATTGCCGCAACACTCTCTTGAGGGGCATGCGGCTTTTTCACTAACTTCTTTTTACTAGCCATTCCTCCAATTCCTGTACGCGCATAAAAGACAAGAATACCATCGAAAAGGCTCATTTTTCCAGGTTTGCAAAGAAATGTGCACAATTCCCCACTTTGATGCGCAGACTTATGTTCTGCGCTTGCCGCTGGCAGCCGTGAATATAATTTCTGCGTATACCTGTATCGAGCGTCCAAAGGGTGACGCATTTACAAGACTTGCATTCAGTTCATGGCCCATGATGAAATTTGACCCCGAAGGAGCAGCAACCAATATGTATCAACCGACCTGGGATTCATTGCGCCAACACCCCACGCCACAGTGGTTCAGAGATGCCAAGTTTGGGATATACACCCACTGGGGCATCTATTGTGTGCCTGCCAAAGGCCCCAACGCCACCTGGTACCCCTACAACATGTATCGTGAAGGCACGGAGCAATATGACTATCACCGCCGGAGCTACGGCGGCCCCGAGCGCTTCGGCTGGAAGGACTTCATCCCCATGTTCACCGCCGAACGGTTCGACCCCGACGAGTGGGCGGAGCTATTCAAGGAATCGGGCGCGCAATACGCCGGGCCGGTGGGCGAACATCACGACGGCTTTTGCATGTGGGACACGCGCTACTCCGAATGGAACGCCGCCAAAATGGGCCCCAAGCGCGACGTGGTCGGTGCGTTGGAGAAGGCCATTCGCCACCAGGGCCTGCGCTTCCTGGTGGCCTTGCATCACGCCGAGAACTGGTGGTTCTACCCGCATTGGCGCAAGGAGTTCGACACGTCGGACCCGCGCTACGCCGGGCTATATGGCGAACCGCACGACCTGGGCGGCCAGGTGGGCCCGACGTTCTTCGAACAAACCCCACCCAGCAAGCGTTTCATCGACACCTGGCAGGCCAAGATTCGCGAGGTGATCGACCGCTACGACCCGGATATGTTGTGGTTCGACTTCGGCCTGCGCGGCGTGCCCGATAAGCCCAAAGAGGAATTCCTGGCCTACTACTACAACCAGGCTCTGGCACACGGGCGCGAGGTGGTGGTGACTTTTAAGGATTACGACCTGGCCCCCGGCACAGGCGTGGTGGACCTGGAGTTGGGTCGCATGGACAGGCTGACCTACTACGAGTGGATCACCGACACGACTGTGGACGACGGCGAAGGCTGGGGTTACTTGAAGGACACGCCCTACAAATCCACCACTACGCTGGTGCACTACCTGATCGACAACGTCAGCAAGAACGGCTACCTGCTCTTGAACGTAGGCCCCAAGCCCGACGGCACACTGCCCGACGAGGCAAAGGAGCTGCTGAAAGGCATGGGGCGCTGGTTGCAGGTGAACGGCGAGGCGATCTACGGCACGTCGTGCTGGACGACGCACGGCGAAGGGCCTACCCAAATCCACAAAGCCGGGGCCTTCAACGAAGGCGAGAAAGTGAGCTATGGGCCAAATGACGTGCGTTACACGCTCAAGGGCGATACACTGTATGCCATCACGTTGGGCTGGCCGGGGGAATATGCCACCCTGGAGACGCTCAAGCGCCTCAGCCCGGCGGAGATCAAATCGGTGCGCATGCTGGGGGTGGATCAGGCCCTGGAATGGAATCTGACGGACAAGGGGCTGATGATCAAAACGCCGCACAGCAAACCCTGCGAGCACGCCTACGTTTTCAAGATCGAACGTGGAGCGCCATATCCGTAAAATCAGTCCGCGAATCTACGCGAATAGGACGTATAGATTGATAACAGGGTTCGGGTGAGCAGGGAGATAGGCACAGGCGCAAAGCCTGTGCCTATTTTAGGGCGCATCCGGGCGCCAGAACGTTTGTGCTATGATTGACCCCATTCTAGTGGAGGTAAATCATGAGTACGCATACCCAGACGAAGCCCGCGGGCACCCCTACCTGGTTTGACCTGATGACGCCGGACGTGGCAAAGGCGCGCGACTTTTATGAGGCGCTCTTTGGTTGGCAGTACGTCGTCAACGGCCCGGAGATGGGATACTATTCGCTGGCGAAATTGAAAGGACAGAATGTCGCCGGTATCGGCCAGATACAACCCGGAAGCAACATGCCCTCAGCCTGGTCCGTTTACCTCGCCACAGATGACATCAAAGCCGATAGTGAAAAGGCGAAGCAGCTTGGTGGCCAGGTGATGATGGAGCCAATGCAGATCAGCGACGAAGGTTGGATGGTCATGATCGCCGATCCTACCGGCGCTGTCTTTGGATTGTGGAAGTCGGGCAAGCATATCGGCGCCACCTTGACCGACGAGCCCGGCTGCATGACGTGGTGTGAAGTGAACACCCGCGACGCAGCCAAAGCGCGCGACTTTTACTGCAACCTGTACGGCCTGACATGGGAACGCGTGCCAGGCGAGATGGAGTATTACGTGTTGAAGCGCGGCGATGCCAACCTGGCCGGCGTGTTGCAGATGGACCACAACTGGCCCGAAGTGATCCCTGCACACTGGATGGCCTATTTCGCCGTGGCGGACACCGATAAAGCCGTCAAACAGGCCGTGCAATTGGGCGGCCGGCCGGTGGCCGAGACGTTGGATACGCCCTATGGTCGCGTGGCCGCGCTGATGGACCCATTCGGCGCAACGTTCACCGTCGTCAAGCTGCCAACGGCGTAACACAGGCTGCCAATGTTGCCACGAGTTCACTCATTGAGGAGTGCTGAACGGACTAAAGCCTAAGTGAGTCATCTAATTCCCTGATGCCGCTTTTGCCCCGATCACGTAGGGCGAGATGACATCTCGCTCTACGTGATCCTGGCCGGGCGACTTAACAAGTCGCCCTACATTTGACGCTCACTGGATGCCATCCAGCGCATCCACGACGAAAGCATCCATATTCCCCTTATTCGGGCGGCACTTTTCACCCAACGCCAGGATACGCGGCACACAAGTGAAGCCCATGTTGACGCTCATTTGAACGTAATCGGGCCGCGAGACCCGTTCGCCGGCCAGGATGCCGACGATGCCTCTGATGATGCAATCTTCCAGCGCGTGACACTGGCTTGCCATGGAAAGATCGTGCATGTAGCCGATTTCCAGCATCTTGGAGGTATCGACATACCTATCGATGCCGTTCTTACCGAGCAGGCGCATCAACAGGTCGCGTTTATGGGCAAAGAAGATGTGAAAGTATTCATGCAGAAGCGCCGTTTCAGAAAACGTCGTTGCGATGATGTAGAGCGTTGAATCTGTGAAAGCAAAATCGGCCAGGTATGGCGATTGCAGCAGATTCGGGGCAAAGACCAACGCCACGTCGGTAGCAAACCCATCTTTCAACAACAGTTCGTGCGTGGCGCTCACTTGCCGGCCTATTTCCGCGCTCCTCTTTTCGGCAAGCGCGCGATATGCCCCCCAGAGGTCCTCGAATTGCCGCGTCGCTTCTATTTGCGCCACCATGTGACTAAGCTGTGAAATCCATCCAGCAAAAGCCGGGTCATTACAGCTTGGAGAGCCACAGCCGTTTAGAAATCGCAAAAAATCGGACGCTGGTTTCCCCAGAAAGAAACATGCTGCTGAGATGTCCGATCCTCTGGGATAGTAGGGGTTCACCTCAATTTGATTCGTCTTTGCCTGTGCGAAATACGCGCGGATATTTTCAGGCAAATCGATTGAACGGATGCGCTCGTAGAGGCGTTTGATTTCTACGTCGCGCAAATCCGTCAATGAATAGCCGCTAGCGATCAACCCGCAATAAGACGCAAAGAGAGGTTTGCTTATTTCGACGCACATCTAATCCCCTACTCCCATCTCCCCCACCCCAAACTGCGCCAGCACGATGCGCTCGTAGGGATGTTCCTCGCCCGCCTCATACAGGCATGCGATGCGCCGGTCGGGCAACACGGCCAGGTCCGAATAGGCGCTCGGGCCGGTATGCAGCACCACCTGGCCCAACCACGATTTGCCATCATCGAGGCTCATGCGCACCGTCAGCGCCTCGCGCGAGGTGGGGCTTGCCGGGTTGGAAAAGAGCAGCCTGCCCCAGGCATAACGCCGCAGGCTGGCCTGGCAGATCGGCTCGAGCAGCACATCATCCAGATGCTGGTCTTGCCAGGTTTCCCCGCCGTCGGCACTATAGGCCACCTGGCGCGCATGTAGGTCTGGGTCATAGTTGCGCATGTTCAACATCAGCCGACCATCGGCCAGTTCGGCCACCTGGCATTCATTCACCTGGTCACGCGGAGTGCTGCCGCCCAGGCGCCACGTCGCACCGTGATCGTCGCTATAGATCACGTGCGAATGGTAGCGCTGGGTGACGGCTTCGATGTGGTCACACGGCACCACCAACCGCCCGGCATGCGGGCCACGCTCGATCTGAACCCCCGCGCCGGGGCCGGTGGCGTACCAGGTCCAATCTGGCCGCTTCACGGCGGGCGTGATCTCGCCGGGTTCGTCCCAGGTGAGGCCGTCATCGGCGGAGCAGGTGACGAAGACGCGGCGCGTGTCGAGGCTGGTCTGCTGGATGATTTGCGCTTCGCCATCGTCGGCGCGGTTCCACGTCATGAGCAGCCACAACATGCTGGTCTGATAGTCCACCAGCGGACATGGGTTGCCGCAGGTGCTGTTGTCGCGATGCCAGATGACCTGTTGCTCGCCCCAAGTAGCGCCGCCGTCGGTGGAGCGTTTCATCAAGAGGTCGATATCGCCGTTGTCGGCCTGCGCGTACCGGCGGCCTTCGCAAAAGGCGACCAGCGTCCCGCGCGGGCTGACGATCAGGGCGGGGATGCGGTAGGTGTGATAGCCGTCCCGGCCGCTCTGCCAGAGCGTGATGTGCTGCAAATCTGCCATGAATAATCCTCCGAATGGGGTGTGCCCAGATACTCCTGTGATTGTAGGCCGCCGGCACCTATGTGGGTCCTATAATGACAAAAGGTCGTTGAACAAAGGAGAATCTTATGGCAAAACTTTCTGAAGAAGCCAAACAACTCATTCAAGTGACACACCCCGGCATGGTGGCAACTGCCGACAAGAGCGGCATGCCCAATGTCTCACCCAAAGGCTCGTTCCAGGTGATGGACGACGAACACGTCGCCTTCGCGAACGTTCACTCGCCGCGCAGCATGGCGAACATCGCCGAGAATCCGCAGGTTTCGGCCATCGTGTTCGACCCAGCCACCCGCCACGGCTGCCGCGTGTGGGGCAAGGCCCAGGTGCTCACCAGTGGTGACGTGTTTGACCACATGACTGCCGCCCTGGCCGCACGCAATATGAAAGCCACCGACGTGGTGGTGATCAGCGTCGATCAGTTCGCGACGTTCTAGCAAGGGATAGACCTCCGGGGAGCACTACCTCCAGTGCAGAACCCCGGAGGTGTGTCATTTTCAAGCAGGCATCTGGCCGAGATCATCCAGTCGCTTTTGAACCCGGACACACTCGTCCGACCTATCAAGCGCCCGAAAGATCACCAGCGCTTCACGTAGCTGCTCTACTGCACGGTCACGTTGACCTTGCACAAGAGACATCTCCGCATAGTGGCACCTCACCTGCGCACTCAAGAAGCCACTATCCGACGTCTTTTGGTAACAAACCAATGCCTGTTCAAAGCTCTCGGCAGATGCACCCCAATCCTGCAGGGCCGCTCTCACCCTACCATTCACATCATGCGCATGAGCCAGGTCATCCTGGTCTTCGGTACCCTTCGAGTACTTGAGCGCCTTTTCGATAAATTCGCAAGCGGCTGCGGTCTTCCCAAGCGTAAGATTCGCAAGCGCCAGGTCTGCGTAGGTATACCCAATGCCCCATACAGCGCCCACCTGTTCCGAAAGGGCAATGGCGCGGGTTAGCTCCCCTTCTGCCGCTTGTGATTGGCCCAAGGCAATCAGCACATTGCCTTTCGTTGCCCGAGCATAAGCGAGCGCATCCAGGTCACCGATTTGTTCGGCCAGGCGCATGCCTTTATCTACGTAGGTCATGCTCTGCGCATATTTTGCGACGTCGGTATACGCATCGGCGATATTCATCAATAACGTCGACTGAAGCCCCAGGTCATTGATGCGTTCGGCGATTTTCAGTCCCTCTTGATATGCGTCAATGCAATCCGGGTAGCTGAGGGCAGTTCCCAACCAGTTGTAGGCCCGCGAAACGGCTCGCAACAGCGAATCCGTTTGGGGGAGAACGGCGGTCTTGGCCAATGCCGCGCGGATGGTGTGGACTGCGAGTTCGTTGTTGCCTGCGTGCGCTTCAAGAAAGCCACGTCCCGCCTCCAGCCGAAAGTGGATCTCGCCATAGGGAACAGCGCTATCCGCCAATGCCCGTTCCCCCTCTTCGATGATCTGCCTGCCTTCGTCTACCTGGCCCAAGTACCAACAGGTGTCGGAAAGGCCATCACAGGCTTCGGCGGCCTGGATGGGTGAGCGGCAGATAGCCGGAATCCTCCGTCTTGCCGCTGCAGTTGCTGCGTCCCACCAGGACAGCCCCATGCTCTTCCAATACCTGGGAGAGGAAGCGTTCCACCAGGGCGGTCTTGCCAACTCCGAACTCCCCACTAACGAAGCCGAACCGGAGCTGCTGCGCCTGCAAAGTAGAGCGCCACAGCTTGTGCAATTCTCCCAACTGAGCCTCGCGCCCGACGAAAGGTTTGGCGACCTGAGATGTGGTGTTCATGATAGATTTTTAATCATGGGCATGACCTATTGGTCACGTCGTAGTGGCCGGTACGCCCTCTTTATAACTCAACCTCACATAATCAGCCACCTATTTTTGCGAATTCTCACAAGATACTTCATAATGCAGAAAAACTTCACATAATCACCGACACACCACAATATGAATTTACAATAAAACTGCACTGTGAAGCAATTGAAACTTTAAATGCTTCGGAGCACGTCAATTAGAGAAGCGCTAGCTTCCCGGAGGAAGTTCACATGGAGAAAGTTCGATTAGGCATGATCGGCTGCGGCATGGGCGCCAGTTGTCTATACGGGCCCTACTTCAAGTACCTCGAGAATGGCGAGTGCGTGGCGGTAATGGATATCGACCCGGCACGCGCTAGAGAGATTCAAATCCTCACGGGCTGCCCCAAGGTGTACACCCAGTTGGAACCGATGCTAGAAGATAAAGACATTGACGCGGTGATGATTTTGACACCCACTAACCTGCACGTACAGCAGGTAGAATTGGCAGCCCAGGCTGGCAAGCATGTCTACTGTGAGAAGCCAATGGCGCGCACAATCGAAGAGGCTGATCGCATGATCGATGCCTGTGCTCACAACAAGGTCAAATTACAAGTGGCCTTCATGAAACGTTTCAATCCCTCGTTCTTGCGCGCTAAAGAGATCATCGACTCTGGCCGCTTGGGAGAAGTTTTCGAGATGCGCGCCGTGTGGGATAACGCACGCGCTCGCACGTCAGCAAAAGAAAACTACCGGCATCGGTTGCGCAGCGGCGGAGGGTTCTTGCAGGAAGATGGCTCGCACCCAATTGACGTTTGCCGCTGGTGGATGGGTGATGTGGCCGAGGTTAGCGCCGAGGTCATGTTGGTAGCGGCCAACCGCTTCGAAAACGAAGATGTGGGAATGGTGGCGATGAAACACAAGAACGGCACCCTGAGCAGCTTGCACATCACCATGCTCACACATCGCACGGGAATGGAATCTTACGAGGTCTTTGGCACGAAGGGCACGCTTTACGTGCGCTGGCTCTTTCACAGTACTCATTCCATTGAGCCGGCTGTCATCGAGTTGCATGAGCACGCCGAGCATGTGACAGACCTCTCGCTTTCCACTTCCTGGCGTGTAGAAGACGAACTAAAGATGCGCTGGCAATACTTGAACGAACTGCGTCATTTTTGTGATTGCGTCATCAACGATAAGTTCCCGTCCCCCGATGGGGCGGATGGGAGGGCAGTCGTAGAAATCATCAATGCAGCGTATACCTCTGCATTGGAAGACAGGAAAGTGAAACTGCCTTTGCAGATGTCACCCGATTACGAAGGCCTATTCACCAGCCTGCGCGCTCAATCTCGCTGGCAGATTAGCGATCAGGACGCCTGGTGGAGTCGCTATTGATTGAAGGAGCACTTGCATGACGACGATCACGATCGACACGACGAAGCAGCACGGCACGATTTCACCCTTGTGGTTCGGCCATAACCTGGAACACACCCGCAGCGTGATGTGGCAGGGCCTGAGCGCTCAACGCCTGCGCAATCGCAAGTTCGCCGGCAAGCCCGAACGCACCGGCAACGCCATGCAGTGGTATCGCATCGGCCCGCGCGAGGTGTTCTTCGATCTTTCCGAGCCAGACGCCTACACCCGCCACGTGGACCCGCGCAGCCGGCGCACCAACGAGTTATCCGCGCAAAAGATTCAGTCCACCAGCGCCGAGGCGTGCGGCCTGGGCCAGCGCGACCTGCCGCTATATAAAGCCGAGACCTATGAATGCCGCCTGGTGCTGCGGGCCGACCGCGATTTGCGCGTGGAAGCGCGGCTCATGAGCGGCGCAGGCAACGACGTGTACGCCGCCGCACAGTGCGACGCCCACGCCGGTGATTGGCAAACGCACACCTTCACGTTCGTCATGCCGGTAAACGACCCGGCAGCGCGCCTGGAGATCACCTTCAGCGGACCGGGCACGCTGCTGCTCGGCGCGGCATCACTGCTACCGGCTGATCATTTCTACGGCATGCGGCGCGACGTGATCGCCCTGCTCAATGAGATTCGCGTGCCCATCCTGCGCTGGCCGGGCGGCAACTTCGCCGGGGATTTTCGCTGGCAGGATGGTTTGCTGCCGGTGGATCAGCGCGGCCCACTGCTCAGTTACATGCCCGTGGAGTCGTTGCCGCATAGCGGCGGATACGACGATCACGACGTGGGCATCGACGAATTTCTGGCGCTATGCCGTGAACTGGATGCCGAACCGTTCATCTCGGTGAACCTGGGCCACGAAGGGCCCGCAGAAGCCGCCGCGTGGGTGGAATATTGCAACGGCCCGGCGGATTCGGAGTGGGGCGCCAAGCGTGCCGCGCGCGGGCGGGCGGAACCCTACGGCGTGCGCTACTGGTCGGTGGGGAACGAGATGGGCTATGGCCACATGGAAGGACCCAACACGCCGGCCGGGTACGCGGCAAAGGCACGCGCTACCGCACAGGCTATGCGCGCCAAAGACGCAACGCTCTTCCTGGTGTTGTCGGGGCTATACGACAAGGATAATGCGTGGTATAGCGAGTGCCTGGAACCTCTGGCCGGGCTGATTGACGGCGTGTCCGACCATCGTTACACCCCGCCGCTCACCACCTACCTCGACGAGGCGGGCCTGGCGGAGTGCCGGCGGCTCGCGGCAGAGCCCCTGGAAGCGCTCGCCCGGCTACGCCAGATCAGGCGTTATATCGACGCGCACGTGCCGGGACGTAAGCCAGGCATCTCCTTCGACGAATGGAACGTCTGGTACGCCTGGTATCGCGATACCGGGGTAAACGAAGCGCTCCACACCGCCGGCATGCTGAACATGTTCGTGCGCGAGGCGTTACAACTGGGCCTGTGCATCGGCTGCTACTTTGAGCCGGTGAATGAAGGGGCCATCAATGTCGCCCCAGACCATGCCTGGCTGACGGCCAGCGGGCAGGTGTTTGCGCTATTCGCCGCACACCACAACAACGCCTACGTCCCGCTCGACGGATGCGATGCGGACGTAGATGCCGCTGCATCGTTGGACCTGCCACACGGCAGGTTGATCGTTACGCTGGTGAATAAGGATCCATCCAGCGCGCACATGGTGAGCCTCCGGCTTGTGAACACCCTGCCGGGCGCGCGGGCAAGCGGGACTTTGCTATGCGCAGAGAGCTTCTTGCCCGGCTCCACATTCTCGCCAATTGGGCTCGCACCCACGCTGGCAGCGGATGGCACCTGGACGCTGTCGTTGCCCGCCCTCAGCGTCGCCAAGCTTGAAATCTACTAAGAGGGCGCATGTCTCGAAAGGGTGAGCTTCTCTCTGAAGGATGAGCCTGCCAAAGGATCATGGTTCGACAAGCTCACCATGATCGCCCTGGGATAGGTAGGCGCAGGTTTCATACCTGTGCAGTGACGAGTCCGCGCCAGCCATTGTTCTTCCTCTCCTCCCCCTCTCAACGTCTGCTCCCCTCGCCAGCGGCCCATAAATCCGTGTGCTACTAATCATGTTCGCTAGTACAAATTTGATAGCGAATTCCCGACCGCGCAAGATGCAGCACATATATCTATCAGCCCACTCACATAAATAACCTCACAGCAATAAATCCACCTAATACATTCCATTCGATAATATAATATAGCCATGCCCCAGCGGGAAAGATCAAACAATGAAGGGGGATTTTATGAGGACACATCGTTCATTCTTGCTTTCTCTTTTGCCTGTCTTGCTGGCTGTTTTCCTCTCGGTACCCAGCCCGATATTCGCCCGGCCGGCCAACCTTGAAGCGATTGCGGCGGCCAATCTACCCGCCGGGGACGACGCAATCGTTTCACGCGTGGTCAGCGGCGATACAATTGAGGTGAAGATACAAGGCATTGGGTTCACCATCGGCTACCTGGGCATCGACGCGCCGAACATGGCCACCGTCGCCGCAAAAGCGGAGTGCTATGCCGCCCAGGCGACTGCGTTCAACACACGCCTGGTAAGCCGGCAAACCCTGCGCGTCGAGCGCGAGGTAAGCGACTTTGAAGCCAATGGCTCCGGGCGGTTGATGCGTTGGGTGTTCCTTTCCGATGGTCGCCTGGTGAACGAAGAGATGGTAAAAGCCGGCTATGCGTTGGCGAGCAACGTCGCGCCGGACCAAAAGTACATGGCCCGCTTGCTTGCCGCACAGCAAGTCGCGCAAGAGGCCAAACTGGGCATGTGGAGCGCCTGCCCGTCGCTCGTGCCTCAAACACAGTTCGTCACGCCTGTGGCAGAGGCCCCTGCGAACAACCCCAGCCCAACACCCGGCGCCTGTCCCAGCGCGGAGGTGTGCATCACCTCCCCAGCCGACGGCACCAGCGTCTACCCAGGCACGGTGGTGGTATTCCAGGGCACCGCGAAAAATAAGGCTTTTGCGCGTTACCAGTTCCTGGCCGGCAACGGCACAACCTGGGGCCACATCGCCGACTTCACGAAACCCGTGTCGAACGGGACACTGATGGCGTTCCATACCGATACGGTATCGCCCGGCACCTACACGATCCGAATGCAAATCATCGACTCGACCGGCAACGTGATAGCGGATAAGGCCGAGATCACCCTCACGATTGGTTGGGGAACTCAGAGCTATACGCCGGTGCCGGTGCAACCCAGCAGCGAGAGCAGCGCAACGGCAAAGCAATGTTGCAAGATATGCACCACAGGCAAGGCATGCGGAAATAGCTGCATCTCACGCCGATACACCTGCCACCAATCGCCGGGCTGCGCCTGCGACGGCTGATAGGGCTTCATGCGAGCGTGAAACCTATTTCTTGCAAGTTTAAGCAAGAGATAAGTGATGAAAGGTCTGAGAGGGATTTTAGACTTCAGCCGGTTATTGAATCGCCAATGAGTGAACAGGCAGTGCGCCAGTCACAACCCTTTGCGCCGTGTGATGCCATTGAAAGATAAAACACATATGATCTCTGCCTCTCCCCCAAGCTCTGTACGCAACGCTTGGGGGAGAGGTTTGTTGTGGAATCGTCCTTACAGACTCTTGCTTTCATTCGCGAATCACTCCAGGGACAAACCTCGCATCTCATTCGCGTGGATTCGCGGATGTCCTGCTGCCAGTGAGAGACTCACGCCCTATTCGCGACCGATCACACGATGCCCAGGCGCACGCGCGAACTCCAGTACCAGGTCTGCAATGCGTCACCCAGCGCACGTTGCACAACCTCGCGGAAGGCGCGAATGCCCAACTGCTCCTCGGTGTAGCCGGCCTTCAGAAGCGACATCACCCCGCCCTGGCTTAATAGCAGCCCGATCAGGCGTTCGGCATTGCCCTGCTCCACATGGTGTATCTCAATTTCTTTGGTGTAACGGAAACAGCCACTCGCGCGCATCCGGCTGAGGTGCTGATCCTTGCTCCAGCGCCGCACTTGCGGCCGGGATTGCATCTGTGGGTCCCGTTCGTGTGCTTCCACCTGCGCGAAGCACACTTCGTAGGCCGCGTCAGCCTGCCAGTCACTGGTGGTGGGCGGCCAATCGTAATCGAACGCGACGAAGACGCCCCCTGGGCGCAAAATGCGCGCCGCTTCCTGGAAGGTGGCCTGTGGCTCCATCCAGTGCAAGGATTGCGAACAGGAGACGATGTCGGCACAATGGTCGGGCAGGCCGGTCCGATGCGAAAAGCCTTCGCGATAGGTGACGTTGGTCGCCGGCGTTTGTGCCTCGGCCTGCTGGCGCATATCGCGCGTGGGCTCGATGCCGATCACCTGCACGGCCCGGCCGGCCCAATAACGGCTGGAAAGCCCGGTGCCGCTCCCCAGGTCTGCCACTAATCCTATGTGGCCCAGGCCCGCCCACTGGATGATCACATCACTCAATATCGCCGGGGGCTGAGGGCGATATTTATCGTACAGGTCCGCAAACCCGCTAAAACGTTCGATGTTGCCTGTGAAATCATTCCCTTGATTGCTCATACCGAAATATTGTATGTGCTACTGCGCTCATAATCTTTGTAAAATAGCGGTGTGTCAAAAACCGTCCTGGTCGTCGATGACAAAGTAAATGTGCGCCAACTGCTGTACGACTATTTGACCGAGCAGGGCTTCCATGTCGTCACGGCCACGAATGGGCGTGAAGCGCTCTATGCCGCGCGCGCCGAAATGCCCGATGCTATCCTGCTGGACATCATGATGCCAGAGATGGACGGCTACGAATTTCTGCAGGAATATCGGCGCGAGCGCAACGTGCCCGTCATCATCATCACGGCACGCGAAGACGAGTCCGACGCGGTGCTGGGCCTGGAGCTTGGCGCAGACGATTACATCATCAAGCCCTTCCGCATGCGCGAACTGGTGGCGCGCATTCGCGCGGTGATCCGCCGGGGAGAATCTGCCACTACCGGCCTCAGCCCATTACACGTGGGAGATATCACGCTCGACGAGGCGACTCACACTGTGACGGTGCGCGGACAACCCGTCAGCCTGACGCTCACCGAGTTCAACCTGCTCACGCTCTTGATGCGCTCGGCCGGGCAGGTGCTCACGCGCCAGCAACTGGCCGACCGGCTGGGCGAAGACGGCTACTCGGGCCTGGAGCGCACGCTTAACGTACACATCCGTAACCTGCGCGCAAAGATCGAACTGGACCCCAACGAACCGGAGTGGATTCAAACTGTATTCGGGGTGGGTTACCGATTCTGCAAACCAAAGTCGTAACGTATGATACGCTCCCTCGCACAAAAGCTCACACTGGCCTTCCTGCTGGTGGCGCTCACCGCCGCTGTGCTGGTCACCTTCATCATCCGCCTGAACATCCCGGCCCAATTGAACCGCCTGATCATCGATCAGCAACGCAGCGAATACAAGGCATTGCTGATCGACTACTACGAACAGCATGGCTCGTGGGATGGCATAGACGAATACGTCACCCAAACGCGCAACATCAGCGCCACCAACCGCCTGGAACCCAACGCGCCCGACGAGGAACCCCCAGAGTTTAACCGCGCCTCCGGGCCGGTGCCCAATCGACGCTCTCTGTTCGGGCTGGCGAATGCCGATGGCGTCGTCGTCGTCTCGCCGATGCCCACCCTCCCCATCAGCGCGCACGTACCATCCGATATACTCGCCCAGGGCGAAGCAGTGGAAGTGGATGGCGCTGTCGTGGGGACCATCCTCACCGCCCCCTCTCCCCCGGGGCTGACGCCGCAAGAAACCGCCTACTTGCAACGCACCAATACCGCCCTGATCCTGGCCGGTGGCGGAGCAGTGCTGGTGGCCCTCCTGGTGGGCATCTTGCTGGCACGCAACCTGGCGCGCCCCTTGCAGGCATTGACGCTGGCTGCACAACAAATGGCACGCGGTGAGCTGAAACAGAAAGTGACTGTGAAATCCGGCGATGAAATCGGCCAGCTCGCCACAGCCTTCAACCAGATGAGCCAGGAAATCGCGCGAGCCAGCGAAGCGCGCCGCCAGATGACTGCCGACGTCGCGCACGAACTGCGCACACCCCTGACAGTGATCGCCGGATATGTGGAATCGATGCGCGACGGCACCCTGGCCCCCACCCCCGAACGCCTGGCGGTGGTGTATGCCGAGATCGAACACTTGCAACACCTGGTGGGTGATCTACGCACGCTGGCCCAGGCCGATACGGGTGAGCTGAAACTGGATAAACACCTCGTCTCGCCATGCGAGCTACTCCAACAAACCTGCGCCGCTTTCGAGCACCAGGCGCGCCGGCAAAATGTGCAACTGGGCATGCAAGTAGACGAAAACCTGCCCGAGGTGATGGTGGACGAGGTGCGCATGGCACAGGTGCTGGATAACCTCGTCAGCAATGCGCTACGTTTTACGCCACCACAAGGCCAAATCACCTTGCACGCCGGCCGCGACGGCGACCAGGTACTCCTCAGCGTACAAGATACCGGCCAGGGCATCGCGCCGGACGATTTGCCCAACGTGTTCGACCGCTTCTACCGCGCCGATAAATCGCGCACCAGCAGTAATGGTGAATTCGGCCTGGGGCTGGCAATCGTCAAGGCAATGGTAGAGGTTCATGGCGGCAAGATCGACGTCACCTCCACTTTCGGCGCAGGGACCCGTTTCAACATTCGCATTCCCGCGCACCTCACAACAATTACACAACCCCCTCGCAACACTGACGCAAATAAGCAGTCATCCTAATGCGATTCTAAACAATTCTAGGCCAGTTCTAAATAACTCCGGCTTACTCTGTCTGCTAATCGCAATAAACAAACATGGGTCCGGTTGTTAGAGGCAGGAGGTGATTCCAGGGGTAGAAAATTCCATCCTTCTATATCAGGGTGCGTTTGAGGTGAGTCCATCAGATAAAGCAAAAGAGGTTATGACAATGAAAAAGATTCTTCGATTGCTGACCGCGACTGTCCTGTCGCTCTCCGCCATGTTGGCAATGGTCACGCCATCCTTCGCCGCCGGCTCAACCGCTTCCGAAGCAAGCCGCTACTACATGGCGCGCGTTCGTGTGAGCGCGGCCAACGTGCGCACCTGCGGCTCCACCCGCTGCCGGATCGTCACGACCTACCGGCGCGGCACGCCGGTGCGTGTGTACTATCGCTGGGGCGGCTGGTCGAACATTGGGAATGGCCGCTGGATCGCTTCGTACCTGCTGAGTTGATCTGTTTCTATAGCCAGATGCGCCCCACACCTAACTTACGAGCGAAAGATGAGGGGCCAGTAGACCCTCCGAGGATTCAACGCTGGGAACCCGGAGGGTCTACTTATGCTCACTCGGCAGCCTGCATCACGGGAAGCGGCTCTTGCAGTGGCGCCATATTCTTCACCCGCACCAGCATAAACGCGGCCACCACATACACCAGTGCGCCCATCCAATAGGGCGCGCCCGGCATGACGGCATCGTATACCAGCCCCGCCCACAGCGGCCCGGCAATGTTCATCAAGCTGCCGATGGCTGTGGTCACCCCCATGAGCAAGCCCACTTCATGTGGCAACACGCGGTTGGTCGTCAGCGTGGTCATGGTGGGGAAGGTAAACCCGCTGAAAGCATTTGCGATCATGTAAAAGGGGAAGATCATCCACAGCAAGGGAGCGAAAAAGAGCGCCACCGAACTGGCCGCCTGGCCGAAGAGGCTGCCCATGGCGACCAACTTTTCCCCATAGCGTGGTGCCAGGCGCTGCACCATCAGAAATTGCACCACCGCCAAGGCCACGCCGCCCAAGACGAGCATCAAGCCCACCTGCCAGGTCTGCGCGCTGAACTTCTGGATCACAAACAGAGTAGCGGTGCTGTTGATGCCATTGAAGGCGAAATTGAACAGCGCCAGGATGAGCAATATCCACCCCAGGCTGGGCTTGCGCGCCATATCGACGATGGACTGGATGGGGTTGAAATCCCTGGCCCGAATGGGCGTATGGTCGCGCCGTTCTGCGGGGAGTGATTCGGGCAATAGCAAGATGGATAGCAATACATTCAGTAGCGATAGGACGGCCGCGGCGAACGCGGGCATCTCCAGGCTAATCTGCCCAAAGACCGACCCGAGCGCGGGGCCCAGGATCAACCCCATCCCCCAGGCGATGCCGATGAGCGTGAAGTTTTTGGAGCGCTCTTCGGGCTTCGATATATCGGCAATGTAAGCTGATGCCGTGGAAAGATTGCCCCCTGTGATACCACCCACCAGCCGCGCCGTGAATAACACCCCCAATGATCCACCGATGCCAAAAATGAAGTAGCCGGCCGCCTGCCCTAGCAGACTCACCAACAGCACCGGCCTGCGCCCATAGCGATCGCCCAGACGCCCCAATAAGGGTGCACCTAAAAATTGGGCTGCAGCATAAAGTACGGTGATCATCGTCACCATCAGTGCCTCGCTGCTATAACGTTCCACAATGTAGGGCGCTACCGGCGAGAGCACGCTGATACCAATAACGTCCATCAACATGATGGAAAATATCACGCCCAGTGCTCGCTTCTGCCCGGCGCCAACCGGCGCGGAGGATTGATTTTTCACGGTATGTTGGTTTCCCCTTGTGTTGGAGAAGGTATCTTCAACGCCCCCCTCGCCACGACCGTTCATATTTTAGTGAGGGGGCATTGGCACACTGCCAGTAAAGTATAGCCGCCTTAAGGCAAGGAACAGTGCTATGAACACATGCACCAAGGAACGCACGCAGAAATCGCTATCAACCAATCGGTAAACACATGACACCGCTATTGATCGTTATTTAAGCGGCAATATCATACAGTAATAGCCGACATGCCGTATAAATAAGAAATCGCTGTAAATTTATTGTGCTTATGCTAGCCATTTGGTATAATATGGCAGCACTATACTTAAACGTGCATTCGTTATTTCATTGCTTCGCTGGTTGGGGCGTAGCAAGGTGTTTTTTATTTAGTCAATTCACCTCGTCACGTATATCAAAGAGTAACAGTGAAGAACCATTGAAAGGATGTTATGGCTGTGCCGCTTCTAAGCACGTATCTAAAACCTTACGTTCGTGCCTGGGTGGGAAGGAGCAAACAAGTGGATCTGCAATATCACCTTGCGATGCAAGATCCGCGAGACATCGTCTTGCTAACACGTGTTGACGATGGGCGAATCGTCGGCGCTAACCGGCAGGCGATCGGCGCCTATGGCTATTCACGTCGTGAACTACTACAACTGACGCTATACAGCTTAAACAGCTTTGACGCACAAACAACCGTCCCCCGTCATTCTTCTCGCAACCGAACTCATCCCGTGAGCAAAACAATACAAACCCTGCAACGCCGCCGCGATGGCAGCACGTTCCCGGCCGAAGTCGACTCGACGTACATCAACCTGCTCGGGCGGGAGCTTCTTCTCAGCCGTATCCACAACACAACGCCATCCCCTCTGTTCACCCAACCACTTCAACAGAGCGACGAGATTTACACGCAACTCGTGAATAGCTCGAAAGAGGCGACTGACGAGGGATTAGAGCACAATCTAATGGACCAACTGGTGCGACATGAGTCCACCTTGATCGCCTGGGCGCACACGTTGGAATTACGCGAGGCGGAGCCGCCGGGCCATTGCCAGCGTGTCACAGAGCTGACAGAGCAACTGGCGATTGCAATGGGCGTGCCGGCACATCAGTTGATCCATATCCGGCACGGTGCGTTGTTGCACGACATCGGCAAAATGCGCATCCCCGATTCGATCCTGCGCAAGCCAGGCCCATTGAACAAGGAAGAATGGGAGATCGTGCGACGCCACCCAGAGTACGCCTATCAGATGCTGGGGTCGATCAGTTTCCTGCGCGCGGCGCTGGACATCCCCTATTGCCATCACGAGCGCTGGGACGGCACCGGCTACCCGCGTGGATTGTCGGGCACGCAAATCCCGCTGGCTGCGCGCATCTTTGCCGTGGTGGACGTATGGGACACCTTGCGCTCCGACCGGCCCTTCCGCAAGGCACTCCCCGATGGCGAAGCGATGGCCTACGTCATGGAACTTTCGGGTAGCCACTTCGACCCCGCCGTGATCAGCGTGTTTTATTCGCTGTTCAAAGGCGTTCAATTTCACTTGCCGCTACAACAGCCTGCGTTTGGCATCCTATGAACGTCACTTACAAACGTAAATGAAACCCGGTACCTGTGCGTGGCACCGGGTTTCCAAAGGCTACTCCATCGCGTCTCAGGCTACCTGCGTTTTCAGCGTCACGTCTTGCATGATAGAACCGTCGGGGTTCAGCACACGCACCTTAAAGCCCCAGTCCCCATCGTTCTGATCCACCTTCACCAGGAGCGTGTTCAAGCCCTTCTTCAACTCAATCGGCGGCAGGTCGATGTCGCGCGTGTCATCGGGCAAATAGCGGCTGACCTTATTCCTCCAGATATTCTTGTGGTTCAGCCAGACCGCGATGCCATCATCCGACATCATGCCCAACAGCCCCTTACGATCTTCGGGCACTTCCACCCAAACGAACGCATACGCAACCGTCTTGTAGCCGGGCGTGATGTACGACAACAGGTTCACCTTGTGCGAGCCGGAATCGCTATGCACGAGCCACAGGTTGGGGTCACCCGGTTGTGCAACGAAGTTTGCCTCACCACCGGGCAGCTTGTCGTCGTCCAGCGTGCCATAGGGGAAGCCGCACGAGAGCCACCAAGAGCGAATGTAACCGTCCGCCTGCGGCAGGTAGAGGTCGATGTGCGCCGCGCTAACGAGCCCGCCGGCGCTTTGTGCGCTGAAGATGGCCTGCACGTAGGCGCCGTCCACGCTCGATTGCGGCATTTCGAAGCCGGCTTCCGGCCCACTCGACTCAGCAATGACGCGCGCCTGCTCGCCTTCGTGCAGCGTGATGTGCCAGTTCGTCTGCGCGGCAGGCAGCGTATTGCCCACCTGGTCAGTCGCAGTGGCCGCCAGGCTCACCTTTTGCCCGGGCTGGTGTACGCTGTAATCGCCGGGCGAGGTGATGCGCACCACCGGCGCGGCATCGCCCACCGTCACCAACTTCTCGGCCACCGTGCGCCCGCCTTTGGCATCCGTCACTGCCAGCCGCACGACGTATTGCCCATCGGCCTGATAGGTATGTTGCGTTTCGGGCTCACGCGCTTGCGCGCCGTCGCCAAAGTCCCACAGATAAGTCATCGCGTCGCCGTCGGGGTCGGTCGTGCCGGTGGCGCTGAAGCTGACGTGTAGCGGGCCCTTGCCGGCGACGGGGATGGCGGTCAGCTTCACCTGCGGCACGTGATTACCGTTCTTATACAAAACACGCCGGAAGCCGCCCGAGTAGATGGACATGAAGTACAGGTAACCATCGGGGCCGAACTTCATATCGACAGGCTCGCCCATGCCGGTGGCGAAATCGTCCACGCGCACCACCTGGCCGCTCTTGCCCAGCCCCGCGCGCTTCATCCACTGCAACGAGTAGTCGGCCATGAAGTAGTCGCCGTACATTTCGGCGGGGAAGTTCGTGCCAAAGTTGAAATCGCCGCCGATGATGCAGGCGTTCTTGCCCATGTGCGGATAGAGGTAATCGGCCTGCGCTGCGTTGCTCACGTTCACGTCCTCGCAAGGCGGCTTCACCTGGAAGTCGGGCCGGTCGATCAGCCCTTCCACACAAGGCCAGGCGAAGTTTTGCCCCGGCAGCGCACGGTTCAGCATCTCATAGGTCACGTCGCCCACATTGCCGATGTAGGGCACGCCGGTGACCGGGTGCACCGCGAAGCGGAAGGGGTTGCGCAACCCATAGGCCCACACGCGCGACCGGGCGCTGTGCGGGTTCTGGGCGTCATAGAAGGGGTTGCCCGGCACGCCATCGCCCGTTTCGGGATCGATGCGGATGATCTTGCCGGCCAGGTTATCCACGTCCAGCGCACGCAGGGCAACGTCGGTCGTCGCGATTTCCACTGCGCCGTCGCCAAAGCTGACGAACATTTGCCCCTGCGGCGTCCAGCGGATCGAATCCACGGAGTGGTTTTCCAGGGTGGATTCGAAGTCGTCCAGCAGTATCTTGGCCGAGGATGGGCGGATGGTATTACCATCCAACACATAGCGTACCAGGTGCCCCTTCACCGGTTTGGGTGAGTTGTGCTCCATATCCGGCGGGCGGTAGGTGAACAACAGATAGACGTAATGATTGCGCGTAAAGTTCGGGTCCGCCGCAACGTCGATGAACCCGCGGTCCACGTAATCGTTCACCTGGCCACGCAAATCGATCACCGGCTCGGTGCGCACCACGCCATTTTCGATCATCTTCAACATGCCGGCCTTCTCGGCCACTAAGATGCGACCGTCCGGCAGGAATACAAATGCAGTGGGCAAATCAAATACGTTGGCGATCGTCTCCACCTCAAAGCCGTCGGGGACGGTGCTTTGTGGGCGACGGCGGGCCGCGTTCGTTTGCGACGCTGTGGGGTCATTCTCTTGATCGGACAGCAGGGATTCGGCAAGGGCACTCGCTTCATTGACGGCCAGTTCGGCACCAACCGTGCTAGCGCCCATGAGCATCAACATTTCACGACGCGATAGCTTTCTCATATTCGTTTATCGTCCCATTCGGGCTTGCTGGCTGTTCTTCCCCTCCAGCTTGCCGGAGGTGCAGCCGCATCGGCTTGATTGTAATGCTGTATAGTAACTCCCCAGTACCTCACTCACATCTATCAAAGGAACACAAGCGTGAGTTCAAATCAAGAAGCGGTCAAACCGTCCACTCAACCTGCCTCGCTCAGCCGGCCGGCCTCGGAGCGGCGTCAGGCACTCTTCGCGCTCCTGGGCGCAGCACTTATTTGGAGCACTTCGTTCGTCACCACCAAAATCGCCCTGACCGACGTGCCACCCCTCACACTCGGCGCACTGCGCTTCATCATCGCGGCGGTGCTGTTGGGCTTACTCGGCCTGGTCACGCGGGGCATCGAATATGCCCCACGCAAAGACATCGCCCAACTAAGCCTGGGCGGGTTATTGGGCATCACGGCCTATTTTGCGTTGCAGAACATCGGCGTGCAGCTTTCCTCCGCCGCAGACGCGACGCTGCTGGTGGCCTCCTACCCGGCCATCACCATGCTGATTGAGTCGCTCCTGTTGCACACGCGCATCGCGCCGCTGCGCTTCGTGGGCGTGGCCGTGACGTTCGTGGGGGTGTACCTGGTGGTGCAGCAAACCAGTGGTGCCGGCAGCGCCGGGCACTTGCTGGGTGATCTGCTATTGCTACTCACCGGCCTGGTGTGGGCGCTGTATAACTTCGTCACGCGCGACATCGTGCAACGTTATTCGATGCTCACGGTGATTTTCTGGCAAACGATCGCCGGGGCCATCGCCTTCATCCCGCTGGCGCTGATCGAAAGCCAATCCTGGAGGGCCATCAGCGCGGGCAGCGCCCTCAGCGTCGTTTATATGGGCGTGTTCTGTTCCATCATCGCCTTCCTGCTCTATGCGCGCGGGTTAAAGACGCTGGATGCCGGGTCGGCGGTGAGCCTGATGAACCTGGTGCCCGTGTTCGGGCTTGCCCTGGCGGCAGTTGGGTTGGGCGAGTCGATCAACCTGGCCCAGGTGGGCGGCGGCATTATCGTCATCGCCGGCGTGGCACTGACGGTGCAGGTAAAGTCGCGCTGAGCCATTCACGGCCCAGGTGCCGCACTGAGCGGGAGTCGCGCTTACAAAAAGTCCGACTCCTGCTCCATGGGCCGCAACAACTGCTCGCTACGCGCGGTATCGGTATATTGCTGCGCCTCCGGCGGCGGGTAGCCCAACGCCAACAACGTGCAGCGCAACACTTCCAGCCCGCCCTCAAGCTCGGGGGAGATCACGCCGCTCGCACCAAGCTCGACCAGGCGCAACATGCCCGGCTGCGTCGTCGCTCGCGCGATGATCGGCAGTTCGGGCGCACACTGATGCGTCGAGGCGACGATCATCTCGGCGGCGGCTTGGTCGGGCAACGTCACCACCAGCGCCCGCGCGCCGTTCAGCCCTACGTGGTCCAACATTTCCGAATTTGCCGCGTCGCCAAACAAAGTGGGAATGCCCTGCTCTTCCAGTTCAGCTATGCGTGCAGGATCGTTTTCCATCACCAGGCGCGGGACGTCCAGGTGCCCCAAGGCATCGACGACGTGCTGCCCCACGCGCCCACACCCAATCACGACGACGTGACCATGCAGCGTCGGCTTCGGGACAGTGGATTGCGGCAGGGGATGCCGATCCAGGTATTTCCAAATCAGCGGCACGCGGCGCAAAAGCTGCTCGGTATGCGGGATGAGCCTGAACATCAGCGGGTTGATCATGATCGACAGCAGCGCGCCGGCCAGGATGAGCGAATACTGATCTTGTGTGAGCACGCCGAGCGAGACGCCCGCCTGACCAACAATGAACGAGAACTCGCCAATCTGGCTCAACCCGGCTGCCACGACGATGGCGGTACGCGCCGGGCGCGGGAAGAACATGCCCAGGAACAGAGTAATGATCGGCTTGCCGATCACGATCAACGCGAGCAGCGCCAGCACAAAGCCGGCGTTCGCAATCAGGTAGTCGATATTCACCAGCATGCCCACCGAGACAAAAAAGAGCACCGCAAATGTTTCGCGGAAGGGCAAGACCTCCGCGCCGACCTGGTGGCTGATGGCCGAATCGCCGATGACCACGCCGGCCAGGAACGCCCCCAGCGCCAGCGAAACGCCGAAGAACTCCGCCGAGCCGACCGCCGTCCCCAGCGCCAGCACCACCACGGTGAGGATGAACAATTCGCGCGAACGTGTGCGGGTGATGCGCATCAAGAGCCAGGGTGTGAAGCGCGCGCCAGCGAACAACATCAGGCCGACGAAGACGACCGCCCCCAGCAAGGCCCTGCCCACGCTCTCCAAACTACTTTCAGCGCCGCTGCCAAATATCACCGGCATGAGCACCAGGATCAGCACAGTGGCCAGGTCTTCCAGCACCAGCCAGCCGACGGCCACGCGACCATGATCGGTGTTCAACAAGCCGTTGTCCATCAGCCCGCGCAAGAGCACAACCGTGCTGGCAATAGAGATCGACAGGCCCAACACCAGCCCGGCCGAGACGGACCAGCCCCAGGCTTCCGCCAACACAAAACCGAGTAATGAAGAGGTCAGCGTCTGCAACAGGGCGCCAGGGATGGCCGTGTCGCGCACATCCCACAGATCGCGGAAGGAAAAGTGCAACCCAACGCCGAACATCATGAAGATGACGCCCAGTTCGGCGAGTTCGCTGATTGTTTGCACGTCGCCGACAAACCCGGGGGTGAAAGGGCCGATTGCCACACCAGCCAGCAAATATCCCACAATGGTCGGCAGACCCACGCGCCGGGCAATCAGCCCTCCAATGAAGGCGGCGACCAGCGCCGCAGTAATGTTGACCAGCAGTAATAGTTGGTGCATTTCGTGCATTCATTATATGGATGAATCTCGCAACCCACCTGGTGCACACTTGGACGCCCGCAGACGTCATATACAGTGAAAGCACAGGCAAATACCGTGAATGATAATGAAACGAGCTGAATGCCCTGGCGTTGCAGGAGGCACACTTTGGTGGCCGGCACTTATGTCAGTAGCAGCCTGACAGTGACCGAACTGTTCGAGGAATATCGCGAACGGCTGACGCGGTATGCCAACAGCCTGACACACGATTCGGCGCGCGCCGACGACCTGGTGCAGGAGACCTTCATCCAGGCGATGACGCACATCACGTTGCTGAATCAGCTCCATGCCCAGCAACGCCAGACCTGGCTCTACCAGGTGCTCAAGAATCGCTTCCTGGATCAGTTGCGCGCCTACCGGCGTAAGCAGGCTCTGTTCGAACAACTGGCACACCAAAGCCTGAATGACGACACCTTCAGCCCGGCGGCAGCCCTGCCCTATGAACTGTTCGACCTGGTGCCGCTGCGCTACCGCGACCTGCTACGTAAGCGCTACATCCTGGGGCTTAACAGCGAAGAAATCGGCAAGGGACTAGGCATTCCGGCGGCGACAGTACGTTCACGGTTACGCCTGGCAATCGAGTGGCTACGTGCGCATCAATCTGAGTTCATCTGACAAAAAGGAGAATCAAATGGAACCGCTAACCGAAATAGGCAACGTGAATGTTCTGGACCTGCGCAAGGCAACTGAAGCCTCTATTGCGTCGATCAAAAAGATCGGCAACGTCAACCTGGTGTTCTACACTCGCGAAACAGCCGGGCTGATCACACGCATGAACATCGGCAATTTGAACGAGATGGTGGAACTGCCCGAAGGCGTTGGCGTACAGCCGTCGATGGGCGAAAACCTGATGAACAAGGGGCGCTTCAAGCCCCAGGGGGAACCGCAATACCTCATCTTGATCGGACAGACGATCATAGAGCCAGACGTGACGGAGGAAGACATCGAGCACAGCGTATCGCACATCCTCGTCATTGGGCAATTCTATTACCCCGAACACTTGGCCGGCGTAATCCAGGCCAAGGCGCGCCTGATCGGCCAGCAGCGCGCCTACCCTCCCTTCGCGCACACGCACTTCAAGTCATTGACGCTGGATCAGAAATACCTGAACAACCTGACGGACGGATCGGACGTGGCCGTGATGGGCAGCCTGAAAGTGCCACAAGTGCTGCCCAACGAGCTGCTGGAGCGCAAGCTTCGCAAACTCTTCGTGGCGGACGAGATCACCTGTCACGAAGAGAACGCAATGGTGATCCAATCTCGCCTGGCGAAGGGATCAGGAGAGGTCGTCAGCGTCCCGGCCGGTTTTGCGCTGGTGGAAAAGGCGCTGCAACTGGACGGCAACGCCATCGAATACCTGCCCGCGCGCAAGCTCTATTGCACCGAGCGCGTCGTCATCAGCCCCGAGGTGAATGCCACCACGCTTGACAAGTACCTGGACGCTATCCAGAGCCGGGAAATGATCATCTGCCCGCAGGCCCTGAAGAGCGTGCTGGCTAAGAAGTGCAATTTGTTTGACACGCGCACCATCTTTTACGACGGTGAATTGATGCTGATCGACGATGCGCGCCAGTTGAGCCCGGCACGGCTAAGCGCGATCAAAGGCAAAGCCTCCCTGGTGGTGAGCGGCGAACTAACCATCGACCCCGCCGTTACGCCTGCGACACTGGCGGATCACTTGCTGAAGGTACACAATGTAGGTCGCATCGCCTGCACACCCGAGCAAATGGGCATCATCGAATCTCTGCTGGGGCTGCGCGAAGGCGAACTGGCCGACTCTACAAAGGCAAAAGAAGACAAGCAGGAACAGGCCGAGAAAGGGTTGTTCATCGGCAACATGAACTCGCTGGCGTTGTAATGTGTGCCCGGGCAATGAAGACCCTGGGAATGCCCTTCTTCTCGTACTGACATGGGTGGCCGAGAACGTCTCGGCCACTCTGCCAAACAGTGACGCCTCTATCCTCCCCCCTTTTTAAATCCACCCAAAGATGCTAGTATGCTGTATGAGGGGTTGGCCCTACGTCTGCCCAACGTTTCACAGCAATAAGTCCGTTATGTGGCCGTTCTCGATCGCGTATTGGTAAAGGGCACATCAATCAAGCTACAATTCATCAACAGGAGGTTTTGGGCCATGGCAAAGACGATTGGCATTCTCACGTCAGGGGGCGACAGCCCAGGCTTGAACGCAGCAATCCGTGGCGTAGGCAAAGCCGCACTGCACTTCTACGATATGACAGTGATCGGTTTCCGTGACGGGTTCCGTGGGTTGATGGAAAACCGCAGCGTGGAACTGGATAGCAACGCACTATCGGGCATCCTCACACTGGGCGGCACCATCCTGGGCACCAGCCGCGACAAGCCACATCGCATGCCCGTCGGCGGCAAGCTGATGGACATGACCGGCGTCATTGTGGAAAACTACCATCAGCATAACCTCGACGTACTGGTATGCCTGGGCGGGGGCGGCACCCAGAAGAACGCCTATCGCCTGGCACAGAAAGGGCTCAACATCATCACCCTCCCCAAGACGATCGATAACGACGTCGCGTTGACCGACGTCACCTTTGGGTTCGATACGGCGCTCAGCGTCGCAACGGAAGCCATCGACCGGCTGCATAGCACCGCGCACAGCCATCACCGCATCGTGGTGGTGGAGATCATGGGCAACAAAGTAGGTTGGCTGGCGCTAGGGGCAGGCGTGGCCGGCGGAGCAGACGTCATCCTGATCCCCGAAATCCCCTATGACGTAGAGAGCATCGCTGCGGCCATCCGCCGGCGCAGCGCCAGCGGCAAGCGCTTCAGCATCGTGGCCGTGGCCGAAGGTGCCATTTCCAAACAAGACGCTGCAATACACCTGGCCGCTCAAGAAAAGGTGAACAAGGCAAAAAACAAGAGCGCGCAAGAAAAAGCGCAAGCAGAATTTGAACAGATTGAATTACAGCACGCCGGGAACACGCTCCGGCTGGCGGCCCAGCTCGAACAACTCACCGGGCTTGAATCGCGCGTGACGATCTTGGGTTACTTGCAGCGCGGCGGCACACCTTCTGCGGCGGACCGCCTGCTGGCAACCCGGCTAGGCACGGCCTGCACAGACCTGATCCAGCAAGGGCACTATGGCGTGATGGTGGCCGCGCACGGCGATAACACCCGGCCGGTCGCACTGGAAGAAGTGGCCGGCAAGTTGAGGTATGTGCCGCCCGATCACCCGTGGGTGGGCACCGCCCGGCGCGTAGGCACCTGCCTGGGCGATTGAACCATTCATAGGTGCCAAAGCGCGCAGCGCTGCAACACAACGAATAACGCTCATTCATCTATCCATGACGATCTTAGCCAAGTTGCGTCAAATAGCGTTGCCCCCTGCACACGCGCACAGGCAGTGGGCATTGCTGGCAATCACGACGATGCTGGTGTGGGGAGCCTTCTGTATACGCATCATCAATATAGACAGACGCCCCCTGCACTTCGATGAAGGGAACAACGTATTCTTTGGCCAACAATCCCCCGCCGGGCTGCTTTCGTTCAGCCGCCTGACGTTCGATACGGACCCGCCTGGGCACCGCTTCGCGCTGGGCCTGTGGATGTCGCTGGCCGGACCTTCTCCTTTCGCCATTCGTCTGTTGTCGGTGTTCTTCGGCGTGCTGGCCGTAGCGATGCTCTACCGCCTTCTGCGCATGCTCCGGCTGCCGGCAGGGGCCTGCCTGACAGGCGCTGTCATGCTGGCCATCTCACCTTTCGCAATCGACTATTCGCAACAGGCCAAAGGCTACGCCATGGGGCTGGCCATGGCTCTTCTATCATGGTGGGCCTGGATATTGTGTGACGAACATCGCAGCGGCCGGCGCTCCGGCGTGCTGGCACCGGCCATCTATGTGCTGAGCACCTGCCTGTTGCTCAGCACGCACTATTACACCGCCCCCGTCCTGTTGATGCAATGGCTATGGTGGCTACTGGCCAAAAATCATCGTGGGCAAGGGCTGAAGCACATCGCTCGCCAGGCAGTGCAACGGGGCATCGCACAACTGATTGCCTGCCTTCCGATCATTGTCTGGGTAGCGTTATCGTTGGACACCGCTTTCACCGGCGCAATATGGGTGGACCCGCACGCAGAAGTTCTGTCACCGCCGGTGTTGATCTACCGCATTTTGGCGGAAATGAGCAGCGGCCAATTTGCTTCTCTGGGGCTCTTGCGAGCCGGCGCAGCCACGTTGATGGTGATCATGGGCGTTGGCACCGTGCAATTGCACCGCTATAGCAAAACCGCCCAGGCGCACGCAGACGCGCCACGGGGGGCTTTTTGGCTGGCCGCTTCGCTCATCGTCACCATGCTATGGTCGGTCGCCTGGCAAACGCGGGTACACTTTTTCTTTCCAAGGTTCCTGCTCTATGCCACGCCTTGCCTGTGTGTATTTGGCGCGGGCTGCACACTTGCGCTCTATATGTTCAACCCGGCGCGCGACAACACACCCCTCCGAAAGTTCGTCGCCATCGGTCTCCCGGCCAGCGCTTTGGGGGCCATCATCATCACCAATTTGTTGGGCATCCAGGCGCTCTTTCAGGCGCCGATCGACGCGCAAACCGACTACCGGCCCCTCTTTTCAGCCATCCGCCCATTCGTGAAGCCCGGCGATGCCGCGCTGGGAACCTATATCTGGATGAAAGGGATGGCCGACAGCTACATGCCGGAGAACCAATCCAAACTGGCGTGGTACTTCGATTCCTACGCGCCAGCCCAGGTGGATGCAGCACTAAAGTCCGTCAACACGCGGCACTGGCGCACGTGGTCTTTCAATTTCAACCGTGACCCCAACGCGCCAACCACCCTTTCGGTGCATTGGCTACGGCTGCACAATGCCTACGCGGGACGGTTTTCCGCCGGCAACCTGATCGGGCTTCTCTTCAGCCGCCCACGTAACGCACGCCCACGTGAATGGGTACAATCAGTCACCTTTGATCAACGCATCCGGCTGAGTTACGCTCCCAGCACGGATACGCTCTCACAGGGCGACACGGAAAACGTGCAGTTGAACTGGACGGCGCTACAGACACTGCGCGAAGACTTCACCATTTTTGTCCATGTCACGGCACCCGATGGACGTTTGGTGGCGCAAAACGACGGAGACGCCATCAACGGCCTGGCGCCGGGGTTCACCTGGAAGCAGGGCAAAACCCTTGACGACCTGCGTGCCGTGTTGATCCCCGACATTTCTACACCAGGGCCCTATACAATCTGGGTCGGCCTCTATCATCGCGGCACCGGCAAGCGCCTGCGCACATCTACAGGCGCAGACAGCGTGCCGGTTGGAATCGTCTATCTTCAATCAGCACCCACCTACTGACGCCGAAACCAAGTGGGTCAGGCTCCTTGCGCTGAAGCCTGACCCGCTGCCCTATATTTCCTGGCCTTTGAACTGGCTGACGTAGAGATGGTGATAGACCCCGTGCTGATCCAGCAACTGCTGGTGCGTGCCATGCTCCACAATTTCGCCGTCATTGATCACCAACACGTTGTCGGCATCACGGATGGTGCTGAGGCGGTGCGCGATGACGAATGACGTGCGCCCCTGCATCAGACGCAACAGGGACTGCTGAATCCGCACCTCGGTGCGCGTGTCCACCGAGCTGGTCGCCTCGTCCAGGATGAGGATGGCCGGGTTAGCCAAGATGGCCCGCGCAATCGAGAGCAACTGGCGCTGGCCCTGGCTCAGGTTGCTGGCGCGCTCTGAAAGCATGGTGTGATAGCCCTGCGGCAACTGGCGGATGAAGTGATCGGCATCTGCGATGCGCGCAGCCTCCATCACCTCCTCATCGCTAGCCTCCAACCGCCCATAGCGGATATTTTCCATCACCGTATTGGAGAAGAGGAAGGTATCTTGCAGCACCAGGCCCAGCCGGTTGCGCAAATCAGCCTTCTTCACGTTGCGGATGTCGTTGCCGTCCACCATGATGCTGCCGCCGTTGATCTCATAGAAGCGCGTGAGCAGGTTGATGATCGTCGTCTTGCCGGCGCCGGTCGGGCCGACCAGGGCGATGATCTGCCCAGGCTTTGCCTCCAGCGACATATCCTTGATGATGGGCCGCCCAGGGACATACTGAAACTGCACATGTTCGAAACACACATCACCGTGGATTTTTTCCAGCGGCAATGCGTCGGGCAGATCCTGCGCTTCCGAACCGGTATCCAGCACCTCAAATACGCGCTCCGCACCGGCCAGCGCACCCTGGATCGTGTTATAGAGGTTCGCCAACTGGCGCAACGGGTTGATGAAGTTCTGCCCATAGTTGATGAAGGTGGCAATGATGCCCACGCTTACCAGCCCCTGCAGCGCCAGCCAACCGCCCAGCCCGGCCAGCACGATGACGAAGAAATTGCCCAGCACGTTGGTCAAAGGCATCAGCAGCAAAGCATAGTTGTTGGCGTAGACGCCCGATTCATAAACCGCCTGGTTGCTCTTGCGAAAGGCTGCGATCACCGAGTCGTTGCGCCGGAAAGCCTTCACGACCTTCTGCCCGCTGATGGCTTCTTCCATCACGCCGTTCAGCTCGCCAAGGTGGGTCTGAAGCTGCTGGAACCCTTTGCGGGTGTAGCGCGCCACAAACTGTGTGAACCAAAACATGATCGGCACCACCAACAGCGATGCCAGCGCCAGCCACCGATCCAGCACAAACATAGCGATCAAGATGCCCGCCATGGAGAGGACGCTGGCAAAGAGCGACGTGACATTCTGGCTCACCGCCTGGTTGATCGCGTCGATGTCGTTGGTGAGCCGGCTCATCAACTCGCCGGCGGGGTTGCGGTCGAAGAAGCTGAGCGGCAGCGTCTGCAAATGATGGAACAGGTCCCGGCGCATCTGCTTCAAGGCACGCTGTGAGACGCCTGCCATGGTCCAGTTCGCGATGGCCTGGAACAGGTTGCTCAGCACATACGTCCCCAACATCAACACCACGGTGTGGATCAACCCTGCCACGTCTTTACGGGCGATGAATTGGTCAATCGCCACGCCCATCAAATAGGGCCCCAGCAACCCCAGGACGGTGTAGATCACAATGAAGACGAACACCATGAGCAATGCCCACTTAAAGTTGCCGAAATAACGCACCAGGCGGTTGAGCGTGCTGCGCGGGTCCTTGGCCTTTTCAATTTTGCCCAGGTTGCGCGGGCCGCGCATTTGCATCGATGCACGCACATCATTACCGCCGGAGCGTGAAGAGGATTGGTAGCTCATGCCCGCACCTCCTTTGCGCCGGCGGAGACCGCTTCTTCGAGGCGCATACCACCTCCGAGTTGCGAATCGTAAATCTCGCGATAGATGGGGCTGGTTTGCATTAGCTCCTTATGCGTCCCTTGCGCTGCTACGCGCCCCTTATCGATGACGATAATCTTGTCGGCCTTCAGCACGGTGCTAATGCGCTGCGCGACGATAAAACTGGTGCTGTGATGCATCAACTCATCCAGCGCATCCTGGATCTTGGTCTCGGTCTCCACGTCCACCGCGCTGGTGCTGTCGTCCAGGATCAAGATGCGTGGGCGCATCAACAACGCCCTGGCGATGGCGATGCGCTGCTTCTGGCCGCCGGAGAAGTTCGAGCCGCGCTCCTCCACGTGCGTGTCGTAGCCGCCCGGCATGCTCATGATGAAGTCGTGCGCCTGCGCCGCCTTGGCGGCGGCAATCACTTCCTCATCGCTGGCACCGGGGCTGCCGTAACGAATGTTGTCGCGCACGGTGCCGGTGAACAAAACCGACTCTTGCGGGACGATGCCCACCTGCGCCAGGAGCGAGTCCTGCTTGATCTGGCGGACATCGATGCCGTCGAACAGTATCTTCCCGCCGGTCACATCGTAAAAACGCGGCACCAGGTTGATCAGCGTGGATTTGCCCGCGCCGGTCGCGCCCAGGATGGCGACCGTCTGGCCCGGTTCAGCGACCAGGCTCACGTCTTCCAACACCTTTTCGTCGCCATTGCCGATGTAATTGAACGATACGTGGTCAAACGTCACTTGCCCGGAGGTATGGGCGGGTAATTCCACCGCATCCGGCGCATCTTGCACTTCGGGCACTGTCTCGAAGATTTCGTTCATACGCTGCACCGAGGCGACTCCGGCTGCCAAGGTGTTGGAAAGCATGGTCATCATGATCAGCGGCGACATGGTGGTGAGCAGGTAATTGGTGAAAGCCACGATCTGCCCCAGCGACATGTTGCCCTGGATGACCTGCAACCCGCCCGCGTAGATCACGATCGCCATCCCGATATTGATGCACACCGTCAATAGAGGGCCCATGGACGACATGAACTGCATCACCTTGATCGAGTGGAGCGTCAGGTCTTCGTTCGCGCCTTCAAAGCGTTCGCCCTCAAAATCGGCGCGCACGAATGACTTCACCAGGCGCACACCGGAGATGTTCTCTTGCAATACCGTGTTCATGCGGTCCAGCTTTTGCTGCACGGTGTGGAAGAGCGGTTCCATCTTGCCGGCGAATAGGATAATCAACACCGAGGTCACCGCCAGCAGCGGCAACATGGTCGAGGCCAAGCTGGGCGACGTGTTGATCATCAGAATCAGGCTACCGACCATCATGAGCGGCGCGCGCGAACCGATGCGTAGTGAAATCTGGACCAGGTTCTTCAACGCCGCAACGTCACTCGTCAGGCGCACGATCAACTGCCCGGTGCGTTGTTGATCCAGATTGCCATACGAATAGGCCTGGATCCTCATAAACAACGCCTCGCGCAGGTCGCGCGCCACACCCTCACCCACCTGAATTGAGAAGATGTTGTTACCAATGGCGATCAACGTATCCAAGACGGATATGCCGATCATGATCGCCGCTGTTGAAAGGACAACGGCCTGATCCTGGCGGTTAATTCCCTGGTCAATGATGCGTTGGATCAAACGTGGGATGGACAGATCGAGAACCACCATGAGACACAACGAAATAAAAGCTAAGACAGCCGGTTTCCAATATGGCTTGATAAATCTTAAAACCCTGCGCATATGATTCATTTCTACAATTCACACTCTCTACCGAGTAATTACTTTATTGTGATGTCAGGACCTGTGTCGTCTATAGAAGAGTGTGCAACGGTGCACTGGCGAGGTGCGGGCTGCCAGTTCCCCTGCGGATGGAGCGATAGTATAAACCCATCCGGATGTATTGAGAACAACTTGCACAGCTATATTTCACCACTCATCGCTCCTACTCTCCAACTAACCACACACGCAACACACCAATTACTAAAATAATCGCGTATTGCTTTAGCACAAGCAACGATATCTTGCTATACTTCTATTGGCAGTTATTGCCTATGAATATCAATACCTCTCCCCAACAACGCATCGATGCGCCGGAGGAGGCTGGTTGCTTTCCACGGCGAATTGTTGTGCCAATCGTCGCCAGCCTGGTGATGCTCATGCTGGCAATCCTGTTCGTGCAACCGGAGCGGTCACATGCGCAATCGACTGCGCAGGATACTGCCACGACTTATACTTACACGGCCTACCTGCCGCTGGCTGTAAGTGCTGCACCCTGGGCCGACATCTCCACACGCCAGGCATCCCTGGGCTATTACCAGAGCTACTACCTGACATCCGACGGAGGGGCAATCGGTTGGACGGGCAACCTGGACAGTTGCACGCCCGGCACCACCGCATCGACCTATCGTGCAGCAGTAGCGCAACGCATCAACTACTATCGCGGCATGGCAGGCGTGCCGGCCACCATCACCTTGAATGACACTTATAACCAGAAGGCACAGGCCGCCGCGCTGATGATGAGCAGCAATAATGCGCTCAGCCACACCCCGCCGACATCCTGGCAATGCTACAGCAGCCTGGGCGCGGCAGGCGCCGGGAGTGCCAACCTGGCGCTTGGCGCTAGTGGGCCAGCCGCTATCAACCTGTATATGCGCGATAACGGCAACCGTGACACGGTCGGACATCGGCGCTGGGTACTCTATCCCCAGACACAGCAAATGGGCACCGGCGACGTTCCTGTCACGTCGGGGCATTCGGCTACCAACGCGCTGGTGATATGGGATGACCACCTGTGGGATGCGCGCCCCACCACGCGCGATCCCTACGTCGCCTGGCCGCCACCTGGCTACGTGCCCTACACCGTGGCCTATGCGTACTGGACATTCTCTTACGCCAACGCAGATTTCTCATCCGCCACGGTGAGCATGTCGAGCGGCGGCAGTAATCTTTCGGTCGCTATCTACACGCCGCAAAATGGCTTCGGAGAGAACACGCTGCTCTGGATCCCCATGGGCTTGAATGACAGCAGCAATTGGCCCAAACCCAGCGCCGATACGACCTATCACGTGAACGTGAACAACGTGCTCATTTCCGGCACGCCGCACAACTTCAGCTACGACGTGATCATCTTCGACCCGGGGTCGTGAATACACCCAGGTATAAAACTGCGCCCGGCGCTATACTCTCTGCGACGTCATCACTACTTTAAGAGAGGTGCGTACTGTGCAATCGCTCAACGGAACGTGGTTGGTGGCCGCGGACGCTGCCAACATCGGTCGCGCAGATCATTGGTTCGAGATGGTTCATCCCGAGGCACAAACAATCCCCGTGCCAGGGATCATTCAACAGATATTCCCCACTCACCAGGGCGTGGCATGGTATTGGCAAACCTTCACGCCCGACCGGCTGCCAGGCCCGAATGAACGGGCGCTGTTGCGCTTTGGCGCTGTGGAATACCTGGCGCAGGTATGGTTAAACGGCCTGCCCGTCGGTGAGCACGAAGGCGCTGAGATGCCCTTTGAACTGGACGTCACAACGGCCTTGCGCGAGGGCAGCAACCTGCTCGCCGTGCGCGTGCTCAAGCCCGGCAAAGAGCGCATCGATGGCTACGTGCTGGGCGAAATCCCACATCGCAACCAATATGACCACGCGCAATTCCAGCCCGGCATGAGTTACAACGTCGCCGGGCTCACCGGCGGCGTGGCGCTGGCGCTGGTGCCGGATATTCACATTCAAGATGTATTTGCTCAACCCGAAGGCACCACTGGTCTGGTGACGCTGCACGTCACATTCGCCAACCCAACGCCCAACGCGGCGCACCTGCCGCTTCGACTGGTGCTCACCCCGGCCGGCGGCGGCGAGACATTCGCCCATTACGAGCAGGCGGTGGACCTGCCGCCCGGCGAGACGACCCTGGCGCTGCCGATCGACATCGCCCACCCGCACGCCTGGAACCTGGACGATCCCTACCTCTATCGCCTGAGCGCCGAGTTGAACGGGCACACGCTTGCCATCCGCTTCGGCCTGCGCGATTTCCGCGTGATCGACGGCTTCTTCCACCTGAACGGCAAGCGCGTCTTTTTGCGCTCGTCGCACACCGGCAATCACTTCCCGATCGGCCAGATTGTGCCGCCCACGCCCGACCTGATGCGGCGCGACTTGCTGATGGCCAAAGCTGCCGGGTTCAACTGCGTGCGCTTCATCGCCGGCGCGGCGTGGCCCGAGCAACTCGACTTTTGCGACGAGATCGGCCTGATGGTATACGAAGAGTGTTACGCCTCGTGGTGCCTGGAAGACTCCCCGTTCATCGCCGAGCGCTACGAACGCTCGTACAACGAGATGATCCAGCGCGACCGCAATCACCCCAGCGTGACGATGTGGGGCCTGATCAACGAAATGTTCGACGGCCCGGCATTCCATTGCGCGGTGAACTACCTGCCCAAACTGCGCGAGCTGGACCCCACCCGGCTGGTGTTACTCGCCAGCGGCCGCTGGGACGGCCAGCAAAGCATCGGCTCGGTGAGTAACCCAAGCAGCCGCGAATGGCAACCCACCTGGGGCCTCGAAGCGCCGGACGCGCCGAAGGCAGACACGACCTTCACCTGGTTCCCCGGCGGCTATGTCGGCAACGCCGGCGACGCCCACTTCTACCCGCCCTATCCATTGGAAGAGCGCTTCGCGCAGCAGTTGCGCACGCTCGGTCAAGGGACGAAGCCGGTGTTCCTCTCGGAGTTTGGCATCGGCAGCCTGATGAACGTGGTGGAAGAGGAACGCGCCTATGACCGCTTCAACCTGCCCACCGACCCGCCCGACCGCAGCTTGATCCGCCAGATGGCCCAACGGTTGCAGGCGGACTTGAAACGCTTCGGGCTGGACCAGGTGTATCCCTTCCCGGCGGACCTGTTGCGCGATAGCTATCGCCTGCACAGCTTTCAGCGCCGGCTGGCGTTCGACCAGATTCGCTCCAACCCGCAACTGGTGGGCTATAACCTGACGGGCCTGCTGGATCATGGCATCTCGGGCGAAGGTCTGTGGTCGTTCTGGCGGCGCTGGAAAGACGACATTGTCGAAACCCTGGCCGACGGCTGGTCACCATTGCGCTGGTGCCTGTTCGTGAGCCCACCCTTTGGCTATACGAACCAGTCACTGGAACTGGAGGCGGTGCTGGCGACAGAAGACGCGCTCGCGCCGGGCGAATACCCGGTATGCTTCCGCATCTGGGGCGATGGCAAGGTGTGCTGGGAACGGCGGGCGAAGGTCACCATCCCCGCGCCCGACGCAAACGGGCGCACGCCGCTGGCCGTGCCGGTGCTGAAGACGCGCTCGCGCCTGAGCCTGCCGGCGGGCGAATACACCTTCGCCGCAGACTTGGAACGTGGCGGAGCACCCACTGGCGACCGGCTGCCCTTCCGCGTGGCGGACCCCGCCACATTGCCCAAAGGGCGCGGGACATTGCTCACCTGGGGCGTGGAGCGGCGCGTGCAAGCCTGGCTTGAGGCGCATGGCTACACCTGCCGCGCCTACGACCCGGCCGATGCGCGCGCACGCAACCTGGTGCTGGTGGGCGACGTGCGCCCCAGCGCGGCCAACGCGCGTGGCTGGGCCGCGTTACGCCGGCGCATGGCGCAAGAGGGCGCGCAGGTGCTGCTCCTCAGCAGCGCGCCGTTCCGCACGCGCTCCGAAACGCCGGTGAGCCTGGTGAAGCCGGAACAATTGCCGTGGGGCGAATCCTTCCAGGCGCGCCGCTTCCACGACTGGCTGTATCACAAAGAGATGGTTGCGCGCAAGCACGCCGCCTTCGACGGATTGCAAGCCGGCGGCATCCTGGATTGGTACATCTACGATCAGATCATCAGCGGCGACGTGTTCGACTGCGCCGAGACGCCACAGGAAGTGATCGCCGCGTCGTTCGCGGCAGGCTATAACTGCCCCGGCGGCTACGATAGCGCGGTGGTGATCGGCGCGACGCCGGTGGGCAAAGGGCGCCTGGTGTTCAACGCGCTGCACGTGACCGAGCATGTGGGCCGGCATCCCGCCGCCGACCGGCTACTGCTGAATCTGGTCTCGGTGGCGAGAGGGGCATAGTTGAAACCGCCGATGGACACGGATAAAAGGGCATTGGCTCGCCTCGGGAAGCGAGAGCAGTAGCGCCGAAAAAAACCTCAAAGGTCTTGGAGACCTTTGAGGTTCGTCTGCGGGTTCGAGGTTTTGGCCGGTCGGCAACAAACTAGCAGAGGGCACATCCGACCACCTCAGCATTCGCCATTCGCTCAAAGCTGAAGATCGTGAAGCCCGCTTCGCGGGCTTTTTGATGCCAACCGCTGGGCTGATGATGCCCATCGTGCTTCATGTTCCAGGCGTGAGAGGAACCGGTTTGCTGCATGCTGATAAGTGCCAGTCCAGTCGATTGATAGACGTTATAAGAAACAGGGAAATCGTTCACCGCGCAAGGTGCGTTTCCACAGCCAATCTATTGACACTGATGCATAAACCATTGAGACAACTGTTCTAAGGTCATTTGTCCTTGAGCCACCTGTAATGCAACATCAACCGTGTCCATCTTTATCGCTACAGCGAATCCATTGGCCACAAGAAACATCATTGCGGATGCCATTCCAGTGCGCTTATTCCCATCGTAAAACACGTGTCCCGCAATAATACGCCAAGCTAATAGTGCAGCCTTGTCAAACATAGTTGGATACCTATCAACTCCAAATATGTTGTACTGCATCTGAGTCAACGCGTGATCTAAAGAGTCACGATTTGCCAAATTGGTAGCGCCGCAATAGAAACCGCCGCCATACTCCCCAATAAGGCGACGGTTTAGAATTACTATCTCTTCAAGCGTTGGAACGATTATCGGTTTGCCAGCTCCTTCCATACTTCGGCACCTTCCTGCAGTACAGATTCCATTGCCGTGAGTATTTCTGGCCGCACTGATTCTGAGGACATCGCTTGATCGACCATCATAGGTTGACGGGTAACAACCATCAACTGTCCCTGCATGATACCGTTTACGACCCTAAGTGTGTAATAGCTTGCGGGTGGTTGCCCCCAACGTCCATCATTGGGAGCAGAATTAATATACACTGGACCATCCATAGCCGTGCTAAATTGAGCCGTTTGCATGTTCATCATTTCCCTCCCAAAGCGAAGGCAAGCACATTATTCTCAATATACTTATCTACTTGCTCAAGTTTATTTTTCGGGTCTAAACTTATTCCTGGCTCCATTGGCTGCGGCCAAGTAAATGAAGTTTCTATAAAGAACTTGTGCGAATCTTGCAGGGAAGACTCTATTTTAATCTCAATTTGCATAGGCACCGCATCCTCTGGTTGTGGAGGCATAACAAGTCTTAGCCCCCCCCCTAATACCTTGCGATCAAGCACATTGAGAGTCTCTTGTTGCTGATCAAGTCGTTTTTCCCACAGTTCTTGGAAGGCATGAGTCTGAGTTGCCTCGAAAAGATCGCGGAAAGTAGCATCACTATGTAGAACCTGCTTAGGAGAAGGCCACGTTTGGCCATACGCTTTGATGACCGCCTCAGTTTCCTTGGAGAACATATCTATCGTGCTACCTGGTGAAGGCATAAGAACCATAAGCTGCCCAAATGCTGGCTGCACAGTAGCTACGCGAATATGCAATGGCGATGGCCCCTCTCGGGCAATAATCATCTCGTATTCATTTGGGAACTCCACCTTGCTAAACTCAACTCCCGCCTCTAATAACGCCCCCTGAAACCTTACCTGATTGGGTCTATTAAGAACAGGCATGGGCGAGAACACAAAGTTTATGCCCATATATACAGTTTCCCTAGTCTCAGTGTTCATAGAAGCTCACCTCCCTCTGCGAACGAGCTACCGCTGTGTATATCCTAAGTGGGAGTATAGGCTCGAAACATTAAAAGTTACCTCGAAAACGCTATTACAGCTATATCTCAAAAGCTACAGCGCTACCTCACATACTATCGCCACGCGAAGTGCTGATTAGCGTTATCACGCTCCCAACATGCCCATAAACCCGCGAGATTTGCAAATCTCGCGGGTCTACCATCCCTACTCCCCATACCGGCGCACGAACCAGGTCTTCACCACCTGCGTGAGCAACACGTAGGCCAGCAACATCCCGGCCAGCAGCGGCCAGTAGCCCAGCGGCAACGTCACAAAGCCCAGCGCCCCGGCAAACGGCGAGACGGTCAGCCACGCGCCAATCGCCACGATTGCCAGCGACGTCAGGATCAGCGCCCTGCTGGCCCGGCTCTGCAAGAACGGTATCTTATTGGTGCGGATCACGTGAATGATCAGCGTCTGCGTAAAGAGCGACTCGACGAACCAGCCCGTATGGAAGAGCGCCGGGTTGCCCCACGCGTTGAAGACGTACAGCATGACGAAGTAGGTCAGATAGTCGAAGATCGAGCTGATCGGCCCGATGACCATGATGAAGCGCCGGATTTCGCCGATGGCCCACTTGCGCGGCTTCGCCAGCCAGTCGGCATCCACCTCATCGGAAGGGATGCCCGTCTGCGAGAAGTCGTACAGCAGGTTGTTGGTGAGCACCTGGATGGGCAGCATGGGCAGGAACGGCAGGAACAGGCTGGCCCCCACCACGCTGAACATGTTGCCAAAGCTGGAGCTGGCCGCCATTTTGATGTACTTGATGATGTTGCCAAACACCCGCCGCCCTTCGATCACGCCTTCTTCGAGCACCAGCAGGCTGGTTTCCAGCAGGATGATGTCGGACGATTCCTTTGCCACGTCCACCGCGCTATCCACCGAGATGCCCACATCCGCCGCGCGCAATGCCGAGGCATCGTTGATGCCGTCGCCCATGAAGCCAACCACGTGGCCCTTCTTCTGCAGGGCGCAAATGATGCGCTCCTTGTGCGCCGGCGAGAGCTTGGCAAAGACGGTCGTGCTTCCCACCGCCTCGGCCAACTGCGCATCGCTCATTTCTTCGATTGCCGGGCCCAGCAACACGTGATCCACCGGCAGCCCCACCTGGCGGCAGATGCTGGTGGTCACCACGTCGTTGTCGCCGGTGAGGATACGCACCTGCACGCTGTTCTGGCGCAGCTTCGCCAGCGCCTGCATGGCGGATTCCTTGGGCGGGTCCAGGAAGGCCAAAAAGCCCATCAACACCATGTCGCACTCGTCGCGCACAGTGTAGGTGCGCTCGCCGTTGCCGGCCGGTATTTCCTTATACGCCAGCGCGATGACCCGGAAACCATCCTCGTTCAGGCTGCGCACCAATTCCTCGCGCCGGGCGTCATACTGCGGCGCGCGCGGCAACACCTCGCCCTTCACTTCCACGTGCGTGCAAATGCCAAACATCTCTTCCACGGCACCCTTGCAGATCAAGATGTTCTTGCCATTGCCATCGGCCACCACCACCGACATGCGCTTGCGCTGGAAGTCGAACGGGATTTCGTCCACCTTGTGGAAGCGCCCACGCGCCACCACCGCTTCGCGCAACGCGGCGTGTTCCAAGATCGCCACGTCCATGAGGTTCTTCAGCCCCGTCTGATAGAAGCTGTTCAGGTAGGCAAAGTACAGCGCGTGATCGCTCTCGTGGCCCGACACATCCATATGCTTCTCCAGGACGATGCGGCCCTCGGTGATCGTGCCCGTCTTATCGGTGCACAGCACGTCCATCGCGCCAAAGTTCTGGATGGCATTCAGCCGCTTGACGATGACCTTCTTGTGCGACATGGCGATTGCGCCCTTCGAGAGGTTCACCGTGACGATCATCGGCAACATTTCGGGCGTGAGCCCAACGGCGACGGCCAGCCCAAACAGAAACGCCTGCACCCAATCGCCCTTGGTCAGGCCGTTGATCAGGAACACCGCCGGCACCATGACGGCCATGAAGCCGATCATCAGCCATGTGAAGCCATTGATGCCCTTGTCGAAGCTGGTGAGCTGGCGCTGGCCGACGATGCTGGACGCCAGCGAGCCGAAATAGGTCTGGCTGCCCGTCTGCACTACCACCGCCATCGCCGAGCCGCTCTCCACGTTAGAGCCCAGGAAGCACAGGTTGGGCATTTCCAGCGGGTTCAGCACCGACGCGGGGCATACCCCGGCCATCTTCTCGACGGGCATGGACTCGCCGGTGAGCGACGCCTGATTCAAGAAGAGGTCCTTGGCCGCAAGCACGCGCACGTCGGCGGGCACCATATCGCCTGCCGAAAGCAACACCACGTCGCCCGGCACCAGTTCCTGCAGCGGCACCTCATGCCGGATGCCCTGACGCGCTACCGTCGCCGTCGTCTTCACCATGGCGCGCAGCTTCTCGGCGGAGTGATCCGCGCGCATTTCCTGCACGTAGCGCAGCACCAGCCCCAGAATCACCATTACCAGCATGACCACGGTGGCGCGCACATCCCCGGTGAGATATGACACGAGCGCCAGCGCCAGCAACAGAACCACGAGCGGGTTCCTGACGTTGCTCCACAGCCGGGCCAGGGGCGATTGGCGCTTTTCCTTGGCGACTTCGTTCAGCCCATACAGGTTCAGGCGGGTCTCGGCCTCTTCCTCGGCCAGCCCCTCGACGGTCGTATTCAATTGTTGCAGCACGGCTGGCAGCTCAGCATAGGCGCATTCGACCAGCTTCCTGGAGACGCGGGGAGAGTTCGTGCGCAGCGCTTCAAGCCGGCGAACGGAATTGACAAATGTGGCTTGCAGGTTCATTCAACACCTCCGATCTGAAGTCGGCGACCGTGTTGCGTGATGACCTGCATCCGTGCAAGTGGAAGATTAACGTGCCGGCGGCGCGAGAATGGCGCAGCCGAAGGTAATGCCTCGCCGGGGAACCGGTCGATTCACGCTCACGATCGCATCGTGACGATTCTTGTTGTGTGTATTCATTTCTATGTGCGATTCGGTTTGTTTATCTGAACTATCCATAACCAGCGAGTCATCACCTCCCTTGCCGAGCTAAACTTTTGGGGTTGTGCCGAATGAAGCTCAGCCAACCCGCGGTTTTATTTTTCGAAGCCCGGTCTTTCAGAAAAAAAGAAAGCAGCCCACGAGGAGCTGCTTTCTGAATACGCCTAACGCATCCTTCAAACGCAAACGGATGAGTAACATCCCTGCGCCGCCCCTCGTTGAGTTTTGGCACTGGTGGACGTAGATTCCGGCGGAGCGGATACGCTCTGATATGCGGGATCAGAATCAGCTACTTTGAGTAAAGCCTTAATCCGACTTCACTTGTTCTACCCATTGGTGTCTCTCGACATTTCCGGGCAGTAGCCTGTGTTCAACCAGGAGCCTCACCTAACAAGCAACTATTCAATTGACTGCCGCGTTATAACCCTCCGGGCAAGTTTTGTCAATGGCAGATGGGGCGCTTTTTCAAATCTGTACGATTTTTTGACAACGCTACGATTTATCTGCGCTCTGACATACGGCCGGCAACTGAATGTTCACGCCCTCACGCGGAGACGTCAGATCATATTGCACTTTGATGCGGCCAGTGAAGTCGAACAAGAGCAACCCGCCCGTGTAGTTCGCCGTCATGCGCACCAGGTGATATCCACTCTCAGACATGTAGATGTCGCCATTCACCAGTTCGGGGCGCGTTTCGTTCGGATCTATTTCTTCCACATGCTTGTGGACGGTTTGCATCGCCTCCACAGCCAGGCGAAAGTGATAGGTCATGTCGCCATTGATAGTGGCCTTCCCCATCGGCACGCCATAGACAGTGCCGTTATCCAACAGCCAACGCGCCAGTTGCTCGGGAGAGATGGCATCCAAATTATCGCTGCCACTCTTACTTGAGAGGTTGGTGCAAACACCTGACGGGTGATCCGCCGCCTCGGTGACCATATAGATTGCATCGTCGATGTCATACAGGCTAACCCGCTGCAAGCCATATTGTTCCAGGTACCCCTGCCCGCTCATGCCGGCGAACAGCGCGCCGTCGATGATCAACACGCGTCGCTTTTGTGCGCGGTCCTCCAACTGTTGCACCGAAGTCGATTTGAGCACCGCCTTGCCGTCGCTATCCTTACCGTTCAAAGTCAACATGGTGACCGACTTATACGCGCCCTCCGCCAAGCCCTTGAACGGCGTCACATAGAACAACGCGGCGCCATCGATCGTGCCGGGCAAATCGGCCAGCGCAGAGGCGGTGTCACACACCTTGGGTAGCGTCACTGGCTCAGCCTTCTCAGGGTAGGAATGGTCGTATGCCAGGTGCACCTTACCCTCAAAGTCCAGGTCACTCAGTTTGCCCTCGTAATTTAGTCGCAGGCTCACCAGGTAGCCGCCCTCACGCGCCAGGTAGACGTCGCCGTCCACTACGTCCAGCACGCTAACGATGCGCTTGATGTACCAGTCCGTGATCTGCCCGGCGGCATGGTTCGACGCCTCGGCATCCACCACGTAGTGCCACACGGGGATGCCGTTGATGTTATCTTCACCCACGCGGATGCCATAGAGATATTTTTGTACGTCTTGCAACAGCGTGTCGGCCAATGTGGACTGGGAGGAGAACAGGTCACGCTCATTGCTACCCAGCTTGACGCACCCATAATCCTGGTCGCCATAGTCCATCACCCAAAAAGTGCCGTCTTTCAGCCGGTAGATTGAGCTGCCTTCCACATGTTGCTTGACTTCGTCCTCCTCCATGAGGCTCAGCACACGTTGCGAGAGCGATCCGCTCATCTCGGCGCTGGACTGGCGCAGGTCGGCCGAATGGGTGCGCACCATGCTCAAGTCGCCGGACATTTGCTCACCGTCCGTGCTCTTGCCGTCCACCTCCAGGCGGATCACCTGGCGCGTCTGCTTCAGCATCAGGCTACCCGAGATGACGCTCGGCACGATTTGTTCCACTTTGGGGGCCGGCGAGGTCGCGGTGGCCGCTGGTGTGGGGGAAGCGGCCGGCGTCGCTGTCGCGGGGATCGGCGTAGGTGAGGGCGCAATCGCGGGTGTGCGCAACTGCACCTGGCACGCGCTCAAGAGCATACCGGCGACGACGAGTAGGCTGAGGCACCCAGCCACGCGCAACGATAGCTTCATCGAATACCTCCCCAGTGGCGCGTACATTGTTTGCACGCGATATATAGAAAGTGTAGGACGATTTTTGAAAGAGATGGTGCTGGTGTGATACTCACCCATTCGCGCTGGTGTTCATCACGCGCAGGTAGATGCCCGGCACGCGCACCAGTTTAGCCAGCGTGTTCAGATGCGCACGGCGCGAGAAGACGTTATAACCGTTCTGCACGATGCGATCCAGGATACAGCGATAAAGTGAGATGGCCGCGCCCACCGCCAGGCGCCCCTCGTGATGCAGATAGGCGATCCCGTGCCAGCCGCGCTCATAAAGCGCGTGCGCACGCGAGATCTGGAACCACATCAACGCGCGAAACCGCTCATCGATCACCCCGGCGTGCAGGTCACGCTCGGTGTAGTGAAATCGTTGCAAGTCTTCCTGGGGCAGGTAGATGCGTCCACGCGCGAGGTCTTCACCCACGTCGCGCAGGATGTTGGTCAATTGCAACGCCACGCCCAGCATGATGGCCGCGCGCGTCGCCCGCTCCGCGCTGGCCGTATCGGTTTGTTGCAGGCCAATGATGTGCATGCTCACCAGGCCAACCGTGCTGGCCACCAGGTAGCAATAGCGATACAGGTCGTCGAACGTCTCGTAACGGTTCACGCGCAGGTCCATCTCGCAGCCATCGATCAGTTCTTCCACGTATTGCTGGGGCACGCCATAGCGGTCGCGCGTATCGGCCCAGGCAGCCAGGATGGCATTCTTCTGAGCGACGCGGGGCAACCGGCTGGCCAGCCGCCATTGCGCCAGGTTAAAGGCGCCGGCCGAAGCCGCCGCCGGCTGATCGACCATATCGTCGGTGGCACGGCAAAATGCATAGAAAGCTCGGATAGCGCGCCGTTGCTCGCCCGGCAAAAACCGGGTGCTGAAGTAGAACGACTTGGAATGTACGCGCGTCACATCAGCACAGAAGGAATAGGCATCTTCCAGGTCGATTGCATGCTCCAACCTGGAGGAAAGGACAAGGGGTTGCATCATAGGTTCACCTTCTGCTTCAACGTGTCGTGCGCTGCCTCCGCTATACACATTATTTCATATCCCTCGCGGTTTGCGTTCGGTCTTTTTGCGGTAAAAGCTCCGCCTTTTGGCTTAAGGAACGTTCATTTCGGCATGCCTGGGCTAGGGGATGTGATGCCAGATCAGCCCGCGATCACGCGCCAACAGCGCCGCCGCTGCGCGGTTCCCGCTCCGGCAGGCGCCCTCCATACTGTCGTAGAACTTCTGAAACGTATAGCCGCCGGCTAGAAACAGGTTGGGCACCGGCGAGGCCTACGTCACGCGATATTGATCCACCCCCGGATATGGTCCATACACCGACTGTGGCACGCGCACCACCACGCTTTTGGTGATTCGTGCCCCCTCGGAAGTGGCTGGGAATATGTCTCGGACGTTGGTCCAAACCTTGTCCACAATCTGCTCATCGCTCAGGCCGATTAAATCTTTTGCCGGGGCCACCACGAACTGGAAGCGCGACCCGCCGCCGGGCGTGCGATATTCCGGCGTCGTATTCGCCATATCGGCATACACAGGGATCACGCCATCGGGCGAGAACAGGCAGTTATCCAGGCCAGAAATCTGCCTATCCGTCCATAGATGCACCGTAACCACCGGCACGCCGCTCAACTTCATCAACCCGCCGAAATAGGGCTGGCTCTGAAGCGCCGGCGGGATCAGCTTCTTCAAGTTGTGAATCGGCAGGGCCAGCACGAAGTAATCGGCAGGAACGCGCTGCAGCGCGACGACACCGTTGGGAACACGTTGCGCAACGTGCAGGGCCACAACGCTGTCGCCGGCGGCGTTCAACTCGATCTGCCTGATCTGAGCATCGGTATGGATATGACCGCCATGACTCCTTACATAATCAGCCATCGGGCCGATCAAATGCTCCTGGGGCGCTCCGCGCAAAAAACCGATTCGGCTGGCATGATCCTGGCACAATATGTATTATCTATAGTTGCATCATATTTGTGTAGTATTTGCATATACTTAGTAAACAATGAGTCTGGGGCATTACCAGGCGGTGCACAAGAGGAGGCCGGTTTTCATTTGACACAACCGCCAGATGTTATAGAATGCGGTGTACGATGAAGTTGGCTAAGGCTGTAATCCCTGCCTTCGACCAAAAGGTGAATCTGAAATTGATTCAGCTTGGTGGATCGTATGTTTAAAGGCACGTTGCGTGGCTGCACGCAACGTGCCTTTTTGTTTAATTACTCTGGAGGTATAGAAATGATGGACTCGAGCCATATCGGCAAGGTGGAGAAAGCTCATCGCTATGCACAAGAACGGGATCGGTTTAAGTTCCTGAATTTCCAGGTCGTCGTGCGTGGCGATAATGGTGAATACGTAGTCAGCTACGATCATGGCAAATGGAGTTGCAATTCAGAGTACTTCAAGGCACATGGTTTCGATAGCCATACGATGGCAGTGGAGCAATTGCTGGGCGAGATGCTGATCGAACGTCAAAAGGCCGCTGAAGTGCAGGAATAGGCGCCTGCGGAAAGATCGTTGGTTCGTTACGCGCCGCCGATCAAACGGGGGGTATTCCCTGACGTGAGTTCGACGGCGCGTTTTTATTCGTGCTAACATTACACTGTGTACATCGGAAGTAGACGTCATCGCAAGCGCGGTAACGGTGCGGCCTGGTTGATCCTCTTCCTCATCGGCGTCATCCTCATCGGCGGTTACGCGCTTATTCAACAGCGACTTGGCAATGGCATCAATCTGTCGACGAGCGATGCCACCCCACTGGCTTCGGCCACCCCAACACGAAGCGTCGAGAATTTCATCATCCAGGCCGAAGAAGCCTACAAGAAGGGCGACTATCGCAGCGCCATCAACCTCTACGAGCAGGCCAGCCGGCGCAAACCGAATGACGCGGGCCTGTATGCGCTCGCGGCGCGCCTGATGGTGTTCATCGACCAGGCGCCCAAGGCCGAACAACGCGCCCAAAAAGCCCTGCAACTGGACCCAAACAACGCCTCGGCCAAAGCCGTTTTGTGTATGGCGATCGACTGGCAGGGCCGCTATGAAGAAGCATTGCCCATCTGCCAGGAAGCGACGGCGCTGGACCCTCATAGTTCGATGGCCTTCGCCTACCTGGCCGAAGTGCAGGCCGACAACGGCGACGTGACAGACGGGCGGGCCTCGGCGCAACAGGCCTTGCAATTGGACCCCAAAAACGAAGACGCCATGCGCAACCTGGCCTATACCTACGAACAGGGCGGTGATTACGACCAGGCTATCAGGTATTACCAGCAGACGCTCGACCTGAACCCGAACATGCCGCACGTGCTGATCGCTTTAGGGCGTTGCGAGGTCATCATGGGCCAGGTGCCTAAAGCGGTGCTCTATTTCAAGAACGCCATCGACATAGATCCACAGAACGCCGAGGCTTATGACCGGCTGGGCGGCGCCTATTTTGCCATCGGCGAATATGGGCTCTCGCGCACGGCGCTGGATAAAGCGATTGAGTTGGACCCAATGCGCGTCACAGCGTTCACCCGGCGCGGCATCTTAAACTTCCAGGTGAACCGCTACGAAGATGCCGTGACGGACTATACGCGCGCACTCACCACCAGCCAGATTGTAAGCACTTCGCTCACCGTCGTGGACTATATCAACTACGGCTTCGCCTTACAATTGAGCGGAGATTGCACACGTGCCGTGGATATTTTCAATCAGGCATCGTCCATGGCCCCCACCGACCAGGATATCCAGGATAAGGTGACGGTAGGGTTAAAACGGTGCAGTCAATAGCCCGAGCGCGTTTTTACAAGGCCGTGCATCCGGATAGACTGAATGGGTCGAGTGCCGGCATTCCGCCAATGAATATCACGCGCGGGCCTGAAGCATGATAAAAGGGGAAGAATAGGAATGGTTGATACCGCGACACGAACACTTATCGCGCCGCTCCTGACGTCGCAACCTGTGGACGCGCTGGCATGGTATTTCACATTGGAACACGATTCCCGGCGCACGAAGATCGTCGCCCGCACGGGTGCGGATGGGCGAGCGATTGCTTTCGTGGCCGTTTGCCAAACGGGCATCGACCTGTTTCGCCCTATGGTGGTGTTGCGCGGCGACGACTCAGTGGCATTAAAGGATGCTCTGCGTGAAGCATTATCGCCGGGCCGCCAGTACCTCTTCAGCGCGCCGGTGACGTTACGTCCCGAACTCGATCAGCTTGCCTTTTTATATGGCGAGACGACCAACAAAATCTACATATTGAACCAGGCTGACTTTAAGCCGGTGATGAACATCATGGTGCAAACCGGCCATACCCCTGACGGATTGCTGCGAGCATCCATCCCTGCACGCGATCATACCAATGCGGCCGAAGCCGGCACAACCTGGATTTCGTCAAAGTATGCCGAGGTCTACGTGCGAGTGGCCGAGGCTGTGCGCAACCGAGGATTGGGTAAATCAGTCGTCTCGGCGATTAGTGCGCAAATCCTGGGCAAGAATCTCATCCCGCTCTATTCCGCGGCGCTGGATAACGTGGCCTCACAACACGTTGCATTGGGGCTGGGCTATCATGATACCGGGGCCTGGGAGTTGAGTGGCGCCCTGGGACTGCGCTAAAAACAGCGGTTGTATAATTTCAGCACAGTGTAGGAAGAGTGTAGGAATATCTGTCTCAGGAGGGAATCAACATGTCACAGTTACGTCGTCTATTCGCAGCGGTCGCTCTTGCGTGTGTGACCTTCGCAGGATCGGCGTCGCCCGCATTCGCAACACAAAGCGACACGGCGAATCAGTGGGGCAGACATATTGCACGCGTGGTAGTGCCGGTTGCCAATGTACGCTCCTGCCCATCTACAAGCTGCCGCATCGTCTTCAAGGTCTATCGCAGCATGCGCGTTTATGTTTATAGCAGGCGAGGCGGCTGGACAAACATCGGGTACAACCGCTGGATCGCTTCCTACCTGATTACGCGCTAGCACCAGGGCGATTTGCAAGTGATTTGAGGGAATAACAAAACATCCGAGGTCTTAAGCTGGACGAAGTTCGGCCAAACCTCGGATGTTTATGCTTCGTCTCATCTTGCTTTCAACCACAACACACAGTAAGGCACACAAAAGCAAACACCCGGCTTACAGCGTGTGACTGGATCATCCGGGATAGACGTCTACATCTAGCGTCTGCATGAGTTCTTCATGGCGTACTCATGCGTTTCTCATAAACCTCCAAATCCCAGCCACATACAATTGCCGAATTCCGAACCGAGGTGATTGTTTACATGTCTAAACGCCGTGAGTTGGTTGAACAACGTCGTGCGCAAGAGCGCAAACAAATCCTGACAATCTTGGGCGTCATCGCGATCATCGCCGTCATATTGATTGGCGGCGCCATCGTATTGAGCAGCCGAAATTCCGCCGACGCTTCCACGAACAACGCCATCGTCGCAGATACTAATCCCACTCCCGTCAACGCTCAGCCCAACGAGCGGGCCTGGGGGCCGGCCGATGCGCCGATCAAGATCGAAGAATACCTGGACTATCAATGCCCTGCCTGCGGCTCCTATAACCGCAACTACGAGGCGGGCGTCATCCAGGCGTTTGCAGGCACTGGCAAGGTGCGCTACGAAATTCATAGCATCTCTTTCATCGGCCAGGAATCGCTTGACGCGGCAGAGGCGGCTCTGTGCGCCACCGACCAGAATATGTTCTGGCAAATGCACAATAGCCTGTTTGCAAATCAGAACGGCGAAAACGAAGGGGCCTTTTCGAAGGATCACCTGAAGAGCATCGCCGCCACCGCCGGATTGGATACGAACGCCTTTAACACCTGCCTCGACAGCGGCAAGTATGCGGATAAAGCGACCCAGGAACGCAACGAGAGCGAGCAGCGCGGCGTGAACCAGACGCCCACCTTCTTCGTCAATGGCAAGACGTACGTGGGCATTCAGAGCGCCACCGACTTCAAGCGCATCTTTGCCGAAGTCGCGCCCGGCGTGAACCTGGGAAGCTAAACGATTGACGATTGACGAGCCCATTGGCTGAATCGGCAATCAAAAATCTAAAATCGACAATATTTAAGGTTCTCCTTCGCAATTTTAAGTTTGGCGGCATTGCGCACTTGGTTAACTGTGCTATATGGTAGTCTGCTACAGCGCAGCAAAAAGCAGGCAACCAAAAGTTGCGTTGATTGTTGGCGTATGAGCGAAGGACGCGTGAATATGAACATGAATACCCCTTACGCATTGCCGGAAGGGTCCTCGCCAAGACCTGCCATCTGGGCCGACGTGCCGGATGAGCAATGGGACGATTGGCGTTGGCAATTGAGCCATCGGGTTAGCTCCTATGAGGAACTGTCCCAGTTCATTCACCTGACCCCCGAAGAGGCCGCCGGCCTGCAAGCCGGGAACCGCTTCCGCGTGGACATCACCCCCTACTTTGCATCCTTAATCGACCCCGAAGACCCCATGTGCCCCGTCCGCCAACAGATCGTGCCGCACGTCCGGGAATTGGAAAGCTTCGACGCGAAGATGCGTGACTCGCTGGGTGAAGAGTCGCACTCGCCGGTGCCAGGCCTGGTTCACCGTTACCCCGACCGCGTGCTCATGCTGGTCACCACGCAGTGCGCATCCTATTGCCGCTACTGCACGCGCAGCCGCATCGTGGGCGATTCGCACGCCACCTTCAGCCGCCAACAGCACGACGCACAGATCGACTATATTCGCCGCACACCGCAGGTGCGTGATGTATTGCTTAGCGGCGGGGACCCGCTCACGCTGCCGCCCAAAGTGCTGGAAGACCTGCTGCGCCGCCTGCGCGCCATCCCGCACGTGGAGATCATCCGCATCGGCAGCCGGGTGCCCGTCTTCCTGCCGCAGCGCATCACCGACGAGCTGGTGAACATGCTGCGCCAGTTCCACCCGCTGTGGATGAACATCCACGTCAACCACCCTAAGGAAGTGACGCCCGAGCTAGCGCGCGCGTGCGCCAAACTGGCCGACGCGGGCATCCCGCTGGGCAATCAGAGCGTCTTGCTGGCGGGCGTGAATGACCACCCCGACACGATCAAGAAGCTGTGCCAGGAGTTGGTGAAGATTCGCGTGCGGCCCTACTACCTCTACCAGTGCGACCTGGTGGCCGGCAGCGGGCAGTTCCGCACCTCCATCGCGGCCGGGTTGGAGATCATGGAGGCGTTGCGCGGTCACACCAGCGGCTACGCCATCCCCACCTATGCGGTGGACCTGCCGGGCGGGGGCGGGAAGGTGCCGGTGCTCCCCAATTACCTGATCAGCCTTTCGCAAGACAGGGCGGTGTTCCGCAATTTCGAAGGCTACATTTCCACCTATGTAGAGCCGGAAAACTATCAGCGCCCCAAGCGCACCCGCTGGACCAGCCCGGCCACCGAGGAGCCGGGGCAGAAAGGCGTCTCGTCACTCCTGGCCGGCGAGGCGATGGTGATTAAGCCCGATGATTGGACGGGCACCCATCTGCGCGGTCGCGATGCCATGCCCACCAACGAAGCCGTGGAAGCCACCACCGAGGAAGTGAGACGCGCACGCGACGTGGAGCTTGCCCCCGAAGGGGATGAACCCGTGTGGGTGAAGGTCAGTTAAGCGCCGACGACTGACTGCTTGTCGATATCAAGTTTGACCGGCACCACGCACAGATGAGTGAACCAAGCGACGTCAAAACGATCAAATGTCCCAACTGTGGCACCCCGGTGAGCTATGACAGCATCAGCGACACGACCGTGCGCTGCCCCTATTGCGGCACGTCAACGCCCGTCCCCGACGAGTTGCGCCCGCAGCAGGCCTCCGCGCCCAGGCCGCACACCAGTCGGCCGGGCCGACCGACTGGTTGCAGCGTGACGGGCATCACACTCATCATTGGGATCGCCGTGATCGTCATCGGCATCATCATCGCCATCCTCATCAGCATCAACTTGACGCTGCATCACCCGCTGGGCGACGTGCCGGAGCAACCCGAAGCGCAGGTAGCCGTCTCCACCCTTAGCGCAACCTCCATCGCCGCGCCGGCTTCTTGGTACATCAGCGGCGCGCCCGACCCACGTTGGGACGACGACATGCTGGTGACCTACTTTGCCAAGTTGAAGGGCTCGGACTTCGAAGCCGTGGACGAATCCAGCCTGATGGTGAACCCCGACTCGGCCCAGGTGCCCGACCACTGGACATACGTACCGCTGGTGCGGCGCTGAAGGCAAGGCCACGGCCATACGAACATCCGCTTCGTGAAGATTCGTAGATTGCTCCGCCACTGAACCTGTCTGATTCTTCAGATTTGGATATACTGAGAAGCATGGTTCAAACCGCAGAACTCATAAAGACTCTCACAAACGCCGTTGGCCTGAGCGGCTATGAAGCATCAATCCAAGCCCTGCTGAAAGAACAATTCGCGCCCCTGGCTGACGAGGTAAGCATCAGCAAAGTGGGCAGCGTGGTCGCCGTCAAACACGGCACCCAGGGCAGCTCGCCGCACAAGCTGATGCTCGCTGCGCACGCCGACGAAATCGGCATGATCGTCATCGGCAGCGAAAAGGGCTTCCTGCGCGTTGCGCGGGTCGGCGGCATCGACAACCGTATCCTGTTGGGCCAGCGCGTGCTGGTGCACCCAACCAGCGGTGGAGCGCCCCTGCCCGGGCTAGTCGCTTCGCGCCCGCCACACGTGTTGGCCGCTTCCGAACGCAACAAGGTCGTCCCACTCGAAGAGGTATTCATCGACGTGGGCCTGCCGGCGGCGCAGGTGGAACGCGATATTCACGTCGGCGACCTGGTTTCGTTCGACGTGCAGACGACCTCCTTGATGGGCGATCTGCTGACCGGCAAGGCCATGGATAACCGCGTTTCGGTGGTGACGATGCTGGTCTGCCTGAACGAGCTTCAGCGCTTGAAGCACACCTGGGATGTGGTCGCCGTCGCTACCGCGGGCGAGGAGACTTCGTTCGCCGGCGCGCGCACCAGCGCCTATGCCGTGGAGCCGGATGCGGCCATCGCCATCGACGTCACCTTTGCCGCGCAACACGATTTCAGCACCCACATCGAACTGGGCAAAGGCCCGGCCATTTCCGTCGGGCCGAACTATCACCCCGGCCTGACCAAACACCTGATGGAAACGGCCAAGCGGCTGGAGATGGAATACCAGGTGGAGCCGGATATCGGCGGCGGCACCGACGCGTGGCCCATCCAGGTGAGCCGCGAAGGTGTCCCGGTGGCACTGATTGGCGTGCCGTTGCGCTATATGCACACGCCCGTCGAAACCGTTCACGTGAAGGACGTGGAACGCATTGGCCGCCTGATGGCTCATTTCGCCGCCGAACTCACGAACGATGATCCACAAATCTTCGCGAATAAACACGAATAATTCACTACTAATCTGCACGAACGGTATGCAAAAGTCATTCGTACACATTCGTGTAGATTCGTGGATGCGGATGAAACATGATTCTTGAAAAGTTATCCAACGCGATTGGCGTATCGGGCGATGAAGACGCCGTGCGAGAGATCATCTATGACGCACTGAAGCCCTACGTGGACGAATTGAAGATCGACACGATGGGCAACCTGATCGTCACCAAAGCGAAGGCCACAGGCGCGCACCCGCGTGGGGCCAATTCGCTGCTGGCACAATTGGAAGCGACCAAGTCGCAACCCGGCACCCCGAAAGTGCTGCTGGATGCGCACATGGACGAAGTGGGCGTGATGGTCACCGGCTATACGCCCGACGGCGGGCTAAAATTCCGCTATGTGGGCGGCATCGACGACCGCATCATGCCCGGCCTGCGCGTACAACTGGGCAAAGAGAAGATCACCGGCGTGACAGGCATCAAAGCCATCCATGTCACCAAACCGGCCGACCGCGAAGCCCCTACGCCGGGCGAGGCGCTGGTGATCGACATCGGCGCGACGTCGAAGGCGGAAGCCGAAAAGGCCGCTCCCCTGGGCACGTATGGCACATTCCTGACCACCTACCAGCAGATGGGCCAACTGCTGAGTGGGAAAGCGCTGGACGACCGGGCCGGGTGCTCGGTGCTGGTGGACCTGCTACAAGCGGACGCCTACCCGTTCGACGTGTATGGGGTGTTCGCCGTGCAGGAGGAAGTTGGCTTGCGCGGCGCGGGCATTGCGGCGCACCGCATCAACCCCTCTTGCGCCTTCGTGTTTGAAGGCACCATCTGCGACGACCTGCCCAAGAAGAAGGATGTGAGCATGACCACCCAACTTGGGCACGGTCCGGCCATCAGCGTCATGGACCGTAGCGCAATTGCGGATCGCCGCCTGGTCGATCACCTGGTGGCGATTGCCGAACGCGAGCACATTCCCTACCAGTTCAAACAACCCGGCATGGGCGGCACGGACGCGGGCAGCATTCACGTCGCGGGCGAGGGCATCCCCAGCGTGCCGGTATCGGTGCCGTGCCGTTGCATTCATGCGCCCGTCGCCGCACTCGACCCGCTCGACTATCGCAACACGGTGCAGTTGATGGCGTCGGCGTTGAGGGGACTATAGTAAAACATGAAACGTGAAACGTGAGAGCACGCCTCACGTCACAAATGACACCAGATTTGAACGATAACTCGACGAATCGGGCGCATGATGATAATGTCATGAATTATCATGCGTGGGAACTCAGCGTTCCAGTAACCATCACGGGGGATTCGTTGTGGAAAATGGAGGCGTATCGCCTGGCACTTCTCGTGAGTGACATCGGCTGGCATGATGTCACAAAACTATCGAGGGACAGGCGAACGCTCGCCCTTTCAGATCAACTCTATCGCGCATTAGGATCAATCGGCGCAAACCTGGCTGAAGGATATTCACGCGGCTCAGGCAAAGATCGGGCGCGTTTCTATCAATATGCGCTGGGCTCAGCACGCGAAAGCCGCGATTGGTACTTTAAGGGTCGATATGTGCTGGGCCAACTCGTTGTTGAACATCGCATCAAACTGCTCACCAGCATCGTGCGTCTATTGATAACAATGATCCCTCAGCAACGCGGTGGCACCTTACGCGAAGAAGAGGCTGAATACCAGGTAGCGATGGTTCGTTCCGATGAAAACTCGGCTTGGGGTAGCACTTTAGAAGACTTGCTTGCCTCTATCCCCTTGCCGGTTACTGAGGATAACATATGATGACCATGACATCTTCTTGTCTCACGTTTCACGTTTCACGTTTCACAATTCACGTTTGAATAACGCCATGCCTAGCCTTACATTTGACCTGACTCTTCCACCGGGCATCCTCTTTCGCTCGGCATATCTCACCGACCCTGGCCGCCGGCCACTGGTGACACGCGTTCACCGCGGCCACTGGCTGCAACTGGAAACCAGCAGCCCCGGCCCCTATGTCGTGCGCGCCGTGCTTGGCTCCGCCCTGGGCGATTTGGAGGTCGTGATCGACGCCGGCGGTGAAGGCTATGCCCCCAGCACCAGCGCGCGCAATCTGCTGGTGGAGGCCGTCCATAGCCGCCTGGCGCGTTGTGAACGCCGCCTGCGACAGGCCAACCTCGCGGAGCGTGACTTCAGCGATCTGTCCATTGCGCGCGAGGCGTATGCGCAGGGCGACTTTGCGACCGCTTTCGCCTCGTCCATCCGCGCCGGGGACGAGATCGAGTATGCCGCCTCACGCAAGACGCTGCTGGACAAGGGGCGCACAGCACTGTTTTCGGGCGCTATCACCTTCGGCGAGCGGCTGGGACAGTGGTCCATCGGCGTCGGCCCAGACTGGCCCGACAACAGCACACCGCCCGCCTTCACCCGCCCGCTCGCCGAGCGCGAGGCGCTTTTGCCCGCCTGCGAAGCCATGACCCTGCCCAACTTCTGGCGCTGGATTGAGCCACAGCGCTGGCGCTACCGCTGGGATGTGTTGGACGAAATGCTCAATTGGGCCGAGCAAAAGAAGCTGGCGGTGAAGAGCTTTGCCATCTTCTGGCTGGGCATCGGCGGCACCCCCATCTGGTTCCGCGACCTGAGCTACCGCGAGCAGTTGCTGGCGATCGAACAATGGACGCGCGTGCTGGTGGACCGCTACAAGGGCCGCATCATGGCCTGGGAAACGGTGAACGAGAATCACGATTGGGCTTTCGGCAACCCATTCAATTGGTCGCATCGCAAGCGCGCAGAAGTGGCGCGCCTGGTGAACGAACTGGTGGGCAGCCTGGACCCCGGCAAACCGCGTATCGTGAATAACTGTTGCATCTGGGGCGAATACGCCGCCAGCGAAGAACGCCGCACAAGCTGGCTACCAGGCGACCTGCCCCCCGCGTCCGATTCGCCGCTCACCTTCCTGGAATACCTGATCCAGCGCGATACACCGTTTGAGGGCATCGGGCTGCAATATTACCTGCCTGGGCGCGACCTGATGGAATGCACCGAGCAATTGGACCGCTATCATGCGCTGGGCAAGGAAATCTGGATCACCGAGATGGGCACCCCCGGGCTGCCCCTCACAGATCAGCGCATCGAGACGGCGCAGATCACCACAGGAAGCGGCTGGCGCGGGCCGTGGTCGCAAAGCCTGCAAGCCGACTGGGTGCGCATGTGGTACACCATCGCCGCATCACGTTCGCGCGTGCGCGCACTGAACTATTGGGATTTGGAAGATACCCGCGCCTTTGTCGAAGGTGCGGGGTTGATCGATCGAGAAGGGTGTCCGAAACCGGCATTGGACGAAATCGCGAAGCTGCGCGAAGCGTTCAAGCGAAAAGAGTGATATGAAGGCAGCAACGTTTTCATGAGGGGTCTGAATGCATAGATAGTAAGAAATATCCGAGCGGCTTTTTTGACGATTCGAGGTGGTCATGCAAAGCGAGCATAATTTACCATTAGTCGGACGCAGTCAATTGGTAGACCAACTAGTAGACCGCTTACAGCGTCCCGATGATGTTGCCGATTATGATTACCGCAACGAATTCGGTTTGCCAGCGGGCTATTATGGCGTAGCTGGCATTGGTAAGTCGCGTTTGCTACAAGAGTTTGCCAAACGCGCAAGTCAAATTACGCCGTACGTAGTGCAAATTGACTTTGCTGATACCTACCACACTCCCCCCGGAACGCCACTTGAGTTTGTGTCACTTCTTATCAGCGAGTTGGAAAAGCAAGATAAACATGCACGCTCCTTTTTACACCATGACAACCCCTTCGCCAATTGCAACAGGGTTATAGATGGGATCAAGATATATGGTATCGATATCAAACAAACAATCAAAGTGAAGGATGGCGTTGCCTCTAATGTCAAGATGAGCGTAGATGCCACCGCGTTGGAGAAGTCGATATTACTTAGGCTCAAACGACCCTTCTCTCATGCACTCACGAAGCTGCATAAGAAGAGCACCACACGAACGCCACATGAACGTCCTAGCAAACACAATAATCGTCACAAGCGCCCATTAATTGCCATCACCTTGGATGCAGTCGAACTAGCCCCACGCCCCCTGTACGAATGGTTACGTTATGTACCCGAGCTATATAGTAGGGGAAACTGTGACGCATTCCATGTCATGACTGTTGCCGTTGGCCGAGAAAAGATCAATGGTCTGATCGAATGCGAACTACCACCCTTAACTGATGATGAGTCTACTGCTTTCGTGCGCGAGTACATCCACTGGCACAGTCTGGAACGCCATGATACTCCTGACAAAAGAAAAGTGGTTCAGCCGATGAACCAGAGTATCGCTCGAGGACTATTGCAAGATAAATCGCTGGTTGCTGCAATCGTGAGAGCGGGTGCCGGTGTTCCGTTAATGCTAAGCTGGTTGACGGAATTAGCGACAATTAACCCACAGGCAACAGAGCTACATATAGCTAATACCCTACCGACAGACCACGCCCAACGATTCCGATTGGTATTGGAACGTTACCTGGAGTATTTAGGACAAGCGGCCCATACCCAAAATGAGATCGGGTTTCGCCAGAGAGGTCGGTTACTGCTGGTCGGTGCCATACCACGCCAATTGCCTGGTGCTGAATTACTGCGTGCGATGATCACTCAACTACCCGATATACCTTTTGGCGACAGACCTGACATAGAAGGTTTATTTGACCAACTGGGGCATGAGGCATTCGTGGAGAAATTGCCTAATGGCGCGTTACGCTATCACAATTTGGTCCGTGATGGCGCAATCATTTACTTAAAGCAAAAGTTTCCCGACGACTATCAGCTTCTGAGCAAGGGAGCCGCCGAATGGTATAAGCGACGCGGCAATCAGGTTGAATGGCTATATCACATTCTATGCAGTGACCACAATATGGCAATAGAAGAGCTTAGGCATAGTATCAACTCTGCGCTAGAAGGACAACAATGGCACATCGCGCAAGCATATATAGACCTTACCACTCATGTTGAGCTTGAACTGAAAGATCAGGCTTGGGTCACTCTGTTCAAGGCCGACCTCGCATACGGTGAAGGGAACAAAGAATTGGCGCTACAACGGCTGATACAAACGGTTAGAACACCAAGCGTATTTATGACGAATAACGCAGATGTCAGCCCAGACGACTTAGGGAAACAAGTTGCCAACCGGCTGGAGCTATGGCTAAGCTGGAATAACAACATAGAAGGTCAATCCCGAGACGGAAAGCTTCGGCAAGTAAACCATGACTACCTAGATGTTTTTCTGTGGTGGGCAAAACATCTTCAATTACCCAAAACGGAAGCTGTTACATTGTCTGAACTAGCTAGAAACTCGTTGCTGCTTGGCCAATGGCAAAAAGCCGAAGACTTCCAGCTGCAAGCATTGTTACTGTACCGCAACATCGGATACCAATTGGAAGAAGCTAATGCTTTGCGTGAGGTGGCTAGCATAGCACGTCTGCAACGCCATCTGAAAGAAGCCGAAGGCTTCGGGCAACAGGCATTGATACTGTACCGCAAGATCGAGAGTCCGCTGGGAGAAGCCAATGCCCTAAATGAACTGGGGATGATAGCATATCAACAAGATCATCTACAAGAAGCTGAAGACCTCGAGAGACAGGCATTGGCTTTGTACCGCAACATCAAGAGTCCGCTGGGAGAGGCCAATGCCCTAAATGAACTGGGTAGCATAGCGTCTTATAGAGGTCATCTGCAAGAAGCCGAAGACTGTGAGCAACGGGCATTGACTCTGTACCGCAACGCCGAGAGTCCGCTGGGAGAAGCTCGTGCACTAAATGAACTGGGGAAGATAACAATTCAACAAGGTCGCCTGAAAGAAGCCGAGGGCTTCGAGCAACGGGCATTGACTCTGTACCGCAATGCCGAGAGTCTGCTGGGAGAAGCTCACGTCCTAGAAGATATGGGGAGGCTAGCATTTCAACAAGGTCGCCTGAAAGAAGCCGAGGGCTTCGAGCAACAGGCATTAACTCTGTACCGCAACATCAAGGATCAATTGGGAGAAGCTAACGCTCTGTATGAGATTGGTAGAGTTGCCTGGGAACAAAATTTCCCACTGAGGGCCAACCAATTTTTACAACAGGCGCTAACAATATATCGTGACATCAATTCACAATCAGGAGAAGCTCTCGTCCTACTTGAATTGGGGAAGGAAGCTTTGAAGCGTCAGCAATTCGAGGAAGCCAAGTTACTCATAGATGACGCATTTAGTTATTACATTTCCATCATGAGGCAAACCAGTATGGTACGTGCATGTTTAAATATTCAAAATGAGTTACTTGAACAACCAAACCCTGAGGAGTATCAAATGGCAGTTTATCTGTTGAAGTGGGTAGATCAGTATGCTACGAACACGCAGTACGCGATGGAAGTAACCGAACTACACAAACGCTTGATAGAGATGCACAGAGGCTAATTTACCAAAGTGGCCATACCAGCCCATACAAATCGCAGGAGAAAACAGTGACAGAATCCGGACTAAACCAACTAGTTGCTCAAATATTGGCGATTCTTGCACCAGCGATGCCTCATTTACAAGAAATAGCAAAGGGGGCAGCCTCGACTGCTGGTACGGTAATTGCGAACAAAGCGCATATATTACTTAACAATATCCGCGAGCGGTTTACAAGAGAGAAGGACGAGGAAGCTGTTCAGACGCTTCAACTCTACACAAAAAACCCCAAGCGGTTTGAAGGTGCACTAGCTGAGATTCTTCTAACGACGCTGCAGAAGCACCCCGAATTTGCCCAAGAGATCAGCGAGCTTCTAGCCGAACCTTCACTCCAGGAAGTGATAGCTAAGAACGATTCTGAAGTACATCGCATCGAACTTTCACTCTCGGGCGTTGGCATACAACGAATTATCACAGATAATAGCACCGTAACCGATGTAAAGATAACAAAGAAATAAACGCTTGCACAGGCTTTGAAACTTAAGCTTTCGCTAAAGCTGTGGCATCGGGCACATTCACTGTTTTGGGAGATTGGCCTAAGTGCCCTATAGGACGTGGCCCTTATGGGAACTACTAGCCCACTGGTATCTACTGAGTGATGAGATTACACCCATACCATATTCTTACGTTTTACGTACCATGAGCCAACCAAAACTACGCACACAAGCGGAGCGCAAGAATCAATGGATCGCGCGCCTGATTCCCGGCGCGACCTTCGATACGCTCCCGCACGACTGGTCGATTCACGTTGCCGGCGACCTGGGCCTGGCACTGCAATTCAGCGCGGGGGGCGTCTCCGTGCGCAGCCTGCACGACCTGAAGTTGGGCCGCGAACTGGCGGCGCCTAAGCCCGCGCCGCTGTTCACCCTCGGCCTGCACAATGGCGAGGGTGAATTGCTCGTCAATGCCGAAGCGGGCTGGCAACAAACGCACGTCCGCAGCGCCCGGCACGGTTTCGTGCTGGAGTGGAGCCACCCGCTGGACGAGCGCATCGGGCCGCTGACGGTAAGACTATCAGCCACACTCGACGCGCGCAGTTCGGCCATGCGCTGGACGTTGCGCGTCACGAATAGCGGCTCCGCCTGGGGCGTGTGGCGCGTGATCTTCCCCCAGATAGCCTTGAGCAAGTTCGACGAGCACGCCGTGGTACTCCTCCCGAATGGGCCGGGCGAACTGAAGCGCGGCGCGTGGGACGAGGCTTATACCTATCAGCAACCCTATGGTCAGGCCTGGTGCACCATGCAATTGCTGGCCGCATACGCCGAGACGACCATGCGTTCGCAGGCGACGGGGCTCTACTTGGCTGTGCATGACCCGCACGGCAGCACCAAAGACATCAGCGCCCAAAGCGACCCGCCAAATTCGGCGCTCACGCTGGCCTACGACACTCCCGCCCCTAACATGGGGCTGCCAGGCAACGGCTTCACCTTCAGCGGCGAGGCGGTGTGGCAATTGTTGCGCGGCGATTGGTATGACGCGGCGCAAATCTATCGCGCCTGGGCCAGCCAGCACGCGCGCTGGTGGCCCAAGCTTGGCCCCGCAGGCCGCAGCGATACGCCGGCCTGGATGCGCGAACTCAGCGCCTGGGTGCAAGCCGGGTTCGTGCCCGGCACCACCAATGGGCTCGCCCCCAGCGACAGCCTTGCACCGGTGAAGCGCTTCCACGAACTGGTGGACGTGCCCGTCGCATTGCACTGGTACGCCTGGCACCAGATTCCCTTCGACAACGACTATCCGCACTACTTCCCGGCCAAAGAAGGCTTTGCGGAAGCCGTGCGCGAGTTGCAGCAAACGGGCGTGTACATCATGCCCTACATCAATGGCCGCCTGTGGGATACGCGCGACCATGGCACGGAAGACTTCGAGTTTAGCGCGCTCGCCCTGCCCGCCGCCACCAAAGACGAACATGGCGAGCCCTATACCGAAAGCTATGGCAGCAAAGAAGCCGACAACACGCCAGTGAAGCTGGCTGTGATGTGCCCCACCACAAAACTATGGCAAACGCGCGTGCACGACATCGTGATGCGGTTGATCAACGAGGTCGGCGTGGATAGCGTCTACATCGACCAGGTCGCCGCCGCCAAACCCACCCTGTGCATGGACGCGACGCACGAGCACCCACTAGGCGGGGGGCACTGGTGGAACGAAGGGTATTACCAGATGATCGGGCGCATCCAGGCCGAGCTGCCGGAAGGGCGCATGATCACCACCGAGTGCAACGCCGAGGCTTTCATCCCCTGGTTCGACGGCTACCTGACCTGGCACTGGCAACTTGACAACATGGTGCCCGTCTTCCCAGCTATCTACGGCGGCACCGTGCAGACCTTCGGGCGCGCCTACGACGGGAATGCCCTGGCCAAGCGCATGAAGGCCGGGCAACAACTCGTCTTTGGCGAACAAATCGGCTGGTTCAACCCCGCCATCATCGAAGACCCAAGCATGGCCGACTACCTGCGCCAGGTGATCCGCCTGCGCCACGCGCTGCGACGTTACTTCTACGCCGGGCGGATGCTGCGCCCGCCGCAACTGAGCGCGGTGCCGCAAGTGAAAGCCGATTGGCAGTTCGCCCTGGTCAGTGGTGACGACTGGGTGACCACGGATGCCGTGATGAGCGGCGCGTGGGCGCTGCCGGGTGAACGCCGGGCGGTGTTGCTGTCTGTGAACGTGAGCGACGAGCCTGTGACGGCGACGTTCGATTTCGACGCCCAGCGCGACCTGGCCGCCGCCGGGTATGACAAGCGCGGCGCACAATTGCGCGCCCGCGTGCTCACCAACGAGCCTTATCCCACCACGCCGGAGGCGCTGCCTGCCCGCCGCAAGGTCACGCTCACCTTCCCTGCACGACAGGCGATGGCCTGGGAAGTGAGTTGGTAAGCGAAAAAAACTCCGGGGTCTCAAACCGAACTTCGGTTAGCCAGACCCCGGAGGTTTTTGTTTCTTCTCACCCCGTTGCACTACGTGATGCCGTTTATAGAATCTCCCACTACTGCACTGCCCCGGATGAGCTTACACCCGTGCGGACCTCGGCGCCCTCGGGCGGCGTGAATCCCGGCCCGTAGCGATATACCGCCTGCCAGGGCACGTATTTGCTCACCAGGTCTTCATCGATCAGCACTTCGCCGTTGCGCGTGACGGTGCGATGAGAAACGATCTTCGCGCCATCCACGGCGTAGTCCACCTTCACCGCCTTGCCCGCCGCGACCTCGTTGTCGGGGTCCGGCTCGTAGATGTCCGGGCCATGCGCCACCACGTCACTGATCACCGGCGTGGCAAACGTCACCTGCCGGCCATCGGACGTGCCATAGAACTTGAACGTGAGGGTGGCCGCAGATTGATTGAAGTACGTCTCGATCAAAAGATAAGAATCGCTATCGTTGACGAATTTCAGATCGACATAGGGCGAAAAGACGGTCGCATCGTACCCCGGCCCCATGCCGCGTTCATAATAGCTCACCCGGTAGCCATGCGGGTAGCGCTCGACGATCGGGAAGCCCGCCCGCAACGCCGCCTGGTAGGCCGTGGTGGATACCTGGCACACGCCGCCGCCCACGCCTTTCAACGTGCGGTCGCCCACGATCACCAACCCCTCTTCATATCCGTCGTCGGTGGATACGTCACCCAGGTAATGATTGAACGAGAACGTCGCGTGCGGCGCCACCACCAGGCCGTGAAAGTGAGAGGCCGCCACCTTCACGTTCGTCAAGCGCGCCGAAGTGGAACCTTTGAAATAAGTGGTCGCTTCGGTGATCAATTCGGTGATGCCAAGTTGCTGGGCGGTGGCGTCGGTGTTCACCGCCGGCTCCACCGTGTTCACCACCAGCGATACGTTGCGCTGGTCGCCGTTCAAAGCCGCCGCAATCGCATCCAGCGTGGCATCCACGTTCAACGAACGCCCGGCGCGCGAAGGCGCGATGTTCACCAGCGTCGCCGTCGCGTCGTCAAAGGTAAAGCGCGCATCCTGCACGTCGCGATCCACGGCAGGTGCCAGTTTCTCAATCATCGGGCGCAACGCCTCGCGGTTTAGCGCGGTGGTCAGGCTGATCTGACTGCCCTGCACCTGCTGCGTAACGGTGACGAACTGTCCCAGGTCCGTGCCGCGAATGCGAAAGGCTTCCTCGCCGGCGATTGGGTTATCGTTCTCGTCCCACTTGGGCACCATAATCACCAGGTCCTGCGCAACGATGCGCTTGGCGGCCTCCACGGCCGGCGCGGCGCTGGTGACCCTGGGTTGCAGGTCGTTCATCGGCAGGTTTAGCGTGACGTTTTTGCCGCCCACAATGGCGGCCTGCACCAACACGAATGACGTATCCACATTCAACGCGGAGCCCGTCTGGGCCGCCACTTCCTGCACGCTGCCATTTTCAAATACAAAAGAGGCGTCTTTCGGATCGCGCTGCACTTCCGTCGCAAGCCGCTGCAATGTGGCACGCAGCGCGCCGTCATCCATCTGCACCACCGGCGCCACCTGCACGCCGTTCCACCAGGCGTCCAGTTGGTGAGCGAGATTCGCCATCAGGCCCGCATCGCGCCCCACGTTCAGCGCGCGTTGCGCCGTCGCGGCAGGGTCCAGCCCGGCCCCAAAATCGGCCGGGCGCAAGTTCACCACGTGCCCCGCCACGTTTAGCGTGAGCGCGGGCGTGCGGAAGAAGGTGGCCTTCTCCTGTGCGACCTTGAAAATCTCCTCGGCGGTCATGCCGCTCAGGTCCACCCCTTGCAAGTGCACGCCGGGGTAGGCGCGGCCGGTATAAGAAACTTCAAAGGCCACCACCCCGCCTACGAGGCCGCCAATTACTAATACCAAACAGAGGGCAACAAGAAGAGCAGGTAATGAGGATGATTTACGAGCAGGCGATCTCATAGCGACAAATCGTACCAGCAACCCGCCGCCCGCTACCCACCGCTCATCATTCGATAGAGCTACCGATGATATACGGTGGATAGTGGGCGGACAATGTCGATCACACGGCAACCTCACCACGCGCCTGTAATAACAGGCGTTGCGCATGCTGGGAAACGGCTTCCCAGTCGTTTGTATCCATCAATGCGGGCGGGAGCAACTCCGCGCCCAGGCCCACCAGTTGCACGCCGGCTTTCAGATAGTCACTCGCCTCGCGCGCAGTAACCATCCCGCTCACCCAAAGCGGGATCTCGGGCAGCGGCCCGCGAATCGCGCGGATGTAGGCCGGCCCACCGACGCTGCCGGCAGGGCTGATCTTCACCACGTGCGCCCCCATGCGCCAGGCGTGCACAATCTCCGTCATCGTCAAGCCGGCGGGGATGGCCACCACCCCTGCATCTCGACAAGGCCGGATGATATCCGTCTCACAAATCGGCGACACAACGAACTGTGCGCCGTTCTCGATACAACGTAGGGCGTCGGGCGTGTTCATCACGGTGCCCGCGCCAATCATGACGGCATTACTCACCTGGGCCGCCAGGTCTTTGATGACGTCCAGCGCGCCAGGAATTGTGAGTGTTATTTCGATCATGCGGAACCCTGCTTGCATCAAAGCCTGGGCCCCCTTCAACGCATGCTCACTGCTATTCACCCGTATGATGGCAACGTATTTTTCTGCGAACATCCCGCGGACGCGGGTTTCGATAGGCGACATTGTTTGTGTTGACATTAGCGTTCTGCCAGTGCTACGTAATGTAGGTCACGCGGTCCGATATATTCCGATTGCGGTCGGATCAGCGCATTGTCTCCATATTGTTCCACAACATGCGCACTCCAGCCAGCCACGCGCGAGCAAGCGAACATAGGCGTGAACAGGTCGATTGGAATGCCCAGGTAATAGAGCATACTAGCACTATAGAAATCCACGTTGGGGTATAGCTCGCGGTGGCGCAAGATGGAAAGCGCCAGCTTGAGCGACATTTCATAGTACTTTGGCATGTTCACTTTGCGTCCCAGCCGTTCCGCCCAGTAGTTCAGATGCCGGGCGCGCGGGTCCATATTCTTATAAATGCGATGCCCAAAACCCATGATCTTGCGCTTCTGGGCAAATGCCTCGTCCACCCAGCTATCGACGCGGTCGATCTCGTCGATCTCCATCAGCGTGAGCATGGTGGCCTCGTTCGCGCCGCCGTGCAGTGGGCCCTTGAGCGCCGCCAGCGCCGAAGTGACGGACGAGTGCAGGTCGGCCTGCGTGCTGGCGACGACGCGCGCCGTGAAGGTGCTGGCATTCATACCGTGATCGGCCAACAAAACAAAATAGGCATTCAATGCCGCAACAAAATCTTGATCCGGCTCCTCGCCGGTGAGCATATAAAGCGCATTTGCCGCGTGCGAAAGGCGCGGGTTCGCCGCAATCGGCGCCTGCCCATTGCGGATGCGGTGATAGGCCGCGCAAATCACAGGCAACTGGGCAATCAGGCGAATCGCTTTGCGACGCGTCGATTCAACGCCGATGTCTTCCACTTCCGGGTCGAAAAACGCCAGCGCCGAAACACTCGTGCGCAGCACTTCCATCGGCACGGTATCGCGCGGCAACTGCGCCAGGAGATCATACATCGGCGCAGGCAGCCAACGATTGGCAACCAAGCGGAAATTAAAGTCGCTCAATTCCGCCGTATTGGGAAGACGCCCAAACAGCAGCAAATACGCAACTTCCTCGTACTGCGCGCGCTCGGCCAATTCGTGAATATTGATGCCACGATAAAGCAAAGTGCTCGTTGGCCCATCCACCGAGCTGATGCCCGTTTGGACGGCGACAATCCCAGCCAACCCTTTGACAAATGCGGGCTTCGATGAGGGCGCAGGCGCAGCGGACGTGGCAACGACTTCTGCTTTATCATTCACGGACCGTGCGGTAGTGGTTGACATATAACAGCCTCCTCAAAATCCTTAAAAAAACCGACACAACTTCACGGTTTGTCATTCAGTCTACGGTCACGATTGATCGGAGGAATTATAAGCGGAATCATAGAGGGGTCAAGAATTGGTCGGAGAAATTGTTGATTTCCTGGTAAGACCCGCCCTTATAATTCCAGACACCGTGCAAAGAATCGCTGCTTGCCTATTATTGCCCGTTGCCGCGCTAGTGCTGGCGGTGCTCCTCGCGTTGCCGAGGGCGATGCCCGCTGCGGCCATAACGGCCAACGCGCCACCCACCCCCGATGCACAGCAGTTGCGGCATGACATATTAAGCGACCCCAACCTGCAACAACGCGAGGCAACCGTCACACCCTCGCCCGTGCAATTGCCCGACCTTCCGCCCATCAACCTGTCCTTCTTACGTTGGGTTTTCATCGGCGCAGGCGCGGTGCTCATCATCATCCTGATCGCCTTGCTCGGGCCGCTCATTTTCCACTTCTTCAGCCAGCGCCGCCGGCGGCGCGCCCAAAGCAACCCCGGCGACGAACTGGCGATTGCCACGTCGGAAGAAGCTGTTCAACGCGCGCAAGAGGCTTCGGCCCTGCAAGACTATCGCCAGGCTCTGCGCCTGCTCTACCTGGCGTCGTTGCTCAAGCTGGATGAAATCGGCGCGCTGCGCTACGATCACGCGCTAACCAACCGCGAATATGTGCGCCGGGTGGCGCTAAGGCCTGCACTGGCAGATGCGCTGCGCCCTGTGGTTGAGACGTTCGACGACGTGTGGTATGGCTACCGGCCACTCACATCCGAAGGGTATGCCACCTTCGCCGCACAGGTGGATACATTGATGAAAACGGCGGAGAATGGTGAGGCATCCGGTGAAGAGAAGGTGGAGACAGGCGCTTGAAGAACAAATCGGACCTGCGCATCATGCTGGGCATGTTCGGGCTGCTGACCATCGCGGCAATTGCGACACTTGCGCTTCAACTTGGCACGCCCGACGGCCCACCCCTCAGCACACACGCCTACGGGATCACTGGTGGCGTGGTGCTGGCGCGTTGGGCCGAGGCGTTGGGCTACCGTGTGAAGCAGGTGGAAGGCCGGCCCTACCAATTGTCAAACGAGATGCACCTGCTGTTTATGCTGCAACCGAACGAGCGTTACGCGCTTTCGGATGCGGAATTATCACAGCTTGAACAATGGGTGCGCAACGGCGGCACGCTGGTCGTGGCCGTGGAAGGCAACGTGTACTACCCCTTCTCGCGGCATGGCCCAAGCCAATATGCAAGTGGCGACACGAGCGCCCTGCACACATTCGGGTTCGACCTGGAGCGCTATGGCTTCATCGACGACAGCAACCCCGCCAAGGTGCGCATGACCCGCCCCTTTGCCTCCGAGCCACTGGCAGACGACTTCGTCATCCGTTCAGGCGATACACTCCAGTTGCCCATCGGCGCACAACAACTGGCCGCAGTGCAAACACAGCCGCTCATCGCCATGCGCCTGTTGGGCAGCGGGCGAGTGATTGCATTCTCCACCGTGTATCCCTTCACCAACGAAGGGCTGCGCGACGACGACGACGCGCGCATTGTCTTGAACCTGTTACGCCTGGCCCCACCGGGCGGCATCATCGGGTTCGACGAATATCAGCACGGTTCGCGCCAGGCGGCTTCGCTGATGACCTGGCTGCTCAGCACACCGGCCGGGCTGGCGGTGACGCTGGCGCTGGCACTGGTCGTCATCTATATTCTATGGACCAGCCGGCGCATGGGGCGCGTTTTCGTCCCGCCGGAGCTGCGCATTCGCCGCCAACCCAGCGAATACGTCACGGCGATGGCCAACCTGGCCCGCGCCGCAGGACAGGCCGACGCAACGCTATTAGCCTATCACGACACGTTGAAGCAACGTCTGGGCAGGCCCTATCGCATCAGCAGCACACTGGCCGACGATGTGTTTGTGACGGAACTGCACAAGGCGAACCCTGCCGTACAGGCTGAGCGCCTGCGCACGCTCTTGCAAGCGCTCGCACGTGGGCACGTCTCGCGTGCAGAGTTTGTGCGCCTAACCAAAGAAGCGAGCGAATTCAACTGATTCGCCATACATTCCCTATTCATCGGCCATTTAGGAAGGTCCTTTGCGCCCACTACACCTGTTGCGAAAGCACAACATGAAGGATGTTCTTCCGACATCCTTCCGCAGAAATCCTCGCACACAATTACAATAGAGAGCCAGAACAACTTGCAGGGGCACCGCCAGCCCTGGAGCAGCAATCGCATCGACCATCCATTAGGAGGCTGATGCGCACATCGATTATCACTTTTCGACAAAGTATATGATGGCAAGGGTCTCGTAATGAAATCATTGGTACAGACTGCACACTCCTCCCCGGCCGGGATACTCGGCTGTGCGCTCATTTTCATCTTAGGGCTGATCCCCGCTTGCGCGAGGCAGCCACAAGCAACCCCGGCTGCAACCAACGCAACAGGCGACGTCCAGGTGACGGTTGTGTTTCCAACATCAACCGCTGATGGCACCGGCACAGCGCCTGAATTGAAAACACCGCCACCCGTGGTGATTGCAGACCCCTACGCGCTCACCGGCCAGTGCACGCGCGATGAATGTCTCTTTGCGCGCATGGATTCAAGCGGCGGCCCAGTCGGAGTTGCGCGTGTGCAGGGTTATTACAGCGTCATCTCCAGGACGTTGGGCACAGGACAGCCACAACCCTGCGACAGCTTCACCATCGTTACGGGCTCCAAGGCGCTGACCAAGCGATACCTGGCGCTGGTAAATGCGGGTGATACGGTCAATAGCAAAAATAGCGCCGGGCAATTGGTGATCAACCTATCGCTGGGAGCACTGTCCGACACTGAGAAAGAATTGCTGACAAAATCCAACAGGCACGATTACGTCAGTTTGCTTTTGCTGCCCCACCCGATCATCAATACCAATCGCGACGTTTGCTACTCGCCGGTGGAGGTGCTGCGCGTGGACCCCATCCCACCCACGCCAATGGAAACCTACGCCAGCACCCAACTGGGCATTACCCTGCGCTACCCGGCAGCCTGGCAGAGCGGCGCGTCGACGGACTACCTCTTTAGCGGCGAGGACGGCTTCTTCAACGTGACGCGCTCGATGAACCAAGATCAGACGGCCAAAGAAGCTTGCGAGGCGGAACAAGTGGCAAATGAGAAAAATCATGACTACGGCCAGCACCCCACGCTAAGGCTTTTGACAATCGACGACCAGCCGGCCTGCATGCTCATGCCCTCGGAAGATCAACCCGAGCAGGCGCGCGGGCTGACGCTATTGATCGTGCAATACCCCACGCAAACCGGCAAACCGCAAGGGCTGTTGCAACTGTGGGCAGACCAACAACACATCCGCGACCTGGGCGGGAGCCTGCAATTCATCGCCCAGGCGCCCACCAGCACACCAGCCGCCACGCCAACGCCGTGACAAATGAGGCCCACTTAGGGCGATTTGAAAAGGCCAACACGCCAGGGGTTCACCGAGGGCAGGCATCGGCCAGAGGCCGACGCCTGGATCTATCAAAACCCGCTCGTGGGTTTTCCCGTTCTCCACAGGCGTCGGATTCGATCCGATGCCGGGGCGCATCGAAACTCACAAAGCTCAGCGCGTGAGACATGACTCACAGACGGCAGCCCCCTCATAGCTCATCCCCGGGACGCGCGCCAGCGGTTGAAACCGCCGGCTACCCAAACAAAGCCAACTCCAAGTTGGCTGGCACGATGCAAGTCCAGCAGGCTCCGTAACCTGTAGCCCGCAAATTTATTTGCCGGGCAAGACCACCAGCCGCCTTTGGTCAATGCCTGTGAAAGGGCAGGCAGAAATGTCAGCGGCGTGCGGGGGTGGCCTTTGGGCGTTTGACGGACGTGACACGCCGGCGCACAGCAGGGCGGCGGCGCTGGGCAAATACCGAGTGTACCAACGCGGCGTTCAACACTTCTTCCATCGTGCTCACCTGCACGATGTTCATTTCGCGCTGCACCTTGCGCGGCACTTCTTCCAGGTCTTTGACGTTCTTCTTCGGCAGAATGAACGTGCGAATGCCCATACGATGCGCGGCCAGAAGCTTCTCTTTCAACCCGCCGATGGGCAACACCCGCCCGCGCAAGGTGATTTCGCCGGTCATCGCCACGTCACGGCGCACCGGAGTGCGTGTGAGCGCCGAGATGAGCGCAGTCGCCATGGTGATGCCCGCCGAAGGGCCGTCCTTTGGCACAGCGCCTTCCGCGACGTGGACGTGAATATCACTCTTTTCAAACAAGCGCGGCTTCAACCCCACCCGCGCCGCCACCGAACGGGCATAGCTGAGCGCCGCCTGGGCCGACTCTTGCATCACGTCGCCAAGCTGGCCCGTCAACATCACGCTACCTTTGCCCTCCACCAGCGCCACTTCCACCGGCATCAGGTCGCCGCCACCTTCGCTCCACGCCACGCCATTCGCCACGCCGATTTGATCTTTTTCGTCCAACATGCCGAAGTCAAACTGGGGCGGCCCCAGGAATTTGCCAAGCATGCTCGGCGTCAGGCGATGCGGATAGCTCTGCTTCTGCGCGATACGGCGCGCCACCTTGCGGCAAACAGTGGCCACCTCGCGCTCCAGGTTGCGCACGCCCGCCTCGTAGGTGTATTCGCGGATGATGTGCTTCAGCGCATCATCGCCAAAGGTCACCGGCGTGTTGGCCAGGCCGCTTTCTTCGATCTGGCGCGGCACGAGGAAGCGTTTAGCGATCTCCAGCTTTTCTTCTTCCACGTAGCCGGGGAATTCAATGATCTCCATGCGGTCGAACAGCGCCGGCGGCACGGTATCCAGGATGTTGGCAGTCGTCACCCACATCACCTTGGAGAGATCATAGGGCAGATCCAGGTAATGATCCTCAAACTCAAAATTCTGCTCCGGGTCCAGCACTTCCAGGAGTGCCGCCGCCGGGTCGCCCCGGAAGCCGCCTATGTCGCCCAGCTTGTCGATCTCGTCCAGCACGAACAACGGGTTGATTGTGCCGGCGCGCTTCATCGTCTGCAAAATCCTGCCCGGCAGGGCGCCCACGTAGGTGCGCCGGTGTCCGCGAATTTCGGCTTCATCGTGTACGCCGCCCACGGAGATGCGCGCAAATTTGCGGCCCAACGAATCGGCAATACTGCGCGCGATGGAAGTCTTGCCGGTGCCGGGCGGGCCAACGAAGCAAATGATTGGGGTGTGCATCTTGCGCGTATCGCCGACCAACTGGCGCACGGCGATGTGCTCCAACACACGCTCCTTCACCTTGGGCAGCCCATAGTGGCGCTCATTCAACACCTTCTCGGCCAGCTTCACGTCCAATCGTTCGGGGGTTTGCTCGGTCCATGGCAGGTCCAGGATCCAATCGATATAGGCGCGCGTCATGCTGATTTCGGGCGAGAAGCCATCCATCCGGCCAAGCCGGGTCAGATCCTGTTCAGCCTTTGCGCGCGCGATTTCGGGCAATTGCTTGGCCCGCAGCCGCTCGCGCAGCAGCACGATTTCCTGCGCATTGCTATCGCCCTCGCCCAATTCAGTTTGGATGGCGCGCATTTGCTCACGCAAGAATATCTCGCGCTGGCTCTTGTCCACCTCGTTCTGTACTTGCGATTGGATGTGGTCCTCCAGTTCCAGCACATCCAACTCACGCGCCAGGATCACGGCCACCTTCTGCAAACGCTTCGCCGGGTCCAACGTCTCCAGGACGCTCTGCCGTTGGGCGATGTCGATTTGCAACGCCTGGGCGATCAGGTCGGCCAGCCAACCAGGATCGTCCACGTTCATGGCATAGATGAAGGCCTCTTCGGGCAGATTGTGGTCCAGCCGGATCACCCGTTCAAACAGCGACAGCGCCGCGCGCATCAACGCCTCGGCCGAAGGCGTGCGGCTTTGCGGCTCGCGCAACACCTCCACGCGCGCCACAGCGAATGGCGTCGTGCGTAGCCACTCGACGATGCGCGCGCGGGCCTGCCCGCGCACCAACAAGCTGGTAGTGCCGTCGGGCATGCGCAGGATGCGCCCCAGCCTCGACACGGTGCCCACCGCATAAAGATCAGAAGGGCGCGGCTCACTGGCATCGGGCACCTTCTGGGCGATAGTGAGGATCAGGTCCTGTTCACCCGTGGCCTCGATGGCGCGCAACGAACGGTCACGCCCGATGGAAAGCGGCGTCACGCCGCGCGGGAACACCACCGTTTCACGCAACGGCACCACGGGAACATCGAGCGTTTCGGGCAACGGCTCAAAGGTCGCTCGGCCAGCATCCCCTTCGAAGGCTTGCTGCGCGCCGTCGCCAAAGCTGGCGGCCAGCAGCCAATTGCGCAACTCAGGTGTTAAGTAATCACGATTTGCAGACATCAGACAAGTAATTCGATTGACGATTGTTTATTCGTTCTAAAAATACGCCGGCTCAGTCATCATATTCAGGCGTAAACAGCCTGGCCTTTTCGGCCCAAATAGCACGCGCGGCACCGGCCAACGCGACGCTGCCGGTGATGCACACCGCATCATTCGAATCAATCACGGCGTCCATCACATCGCGCAGGTTGGGCAGGCCCGTCACATGCAGATGTTGCGCGTCGGCCAGCGCCAGCAAACGCTCCACGGGCGTCGCGCGCGGGTTATCCACCTGCGTCAAAATCCAGCGCGTTACGCGGCCCGAGAGCGCCTTCAACATGCCTTCGGCATCCTTATCCTTGTAACAGCCGAAGACCACCACCCAGCGCCTGCCGGGAAATACCTCCGCCAGCGTCGCCGCCAGCTTATTGATGCTATCCACGTTATGCGCACCATCGACGATGATCGGCGGGTCGGCGCGCAGTATCTCGAACCGGGCGGGCCAGTGCGTCAGGCGCAAACCATCGCGAATGGCGCGTGGCGACACGTCCAGGCTTTTGTCGTGCGAACGCAACACATCCATCGCCGCGATCACGGTCGTGGCATTATCCAACTGGTGCTTGCCCAGCAAGGGGATTTCATACCACCCTTCCAGGTTGTTCACGAATGGGTTTTCGTTGCTGCGAACGCGCGCCACCTGCTTCACCTGAAACGTCTGCTTATCCAAAGACGTCTGGCCGGGCGTCCAACGCCAATGACGGCCAAGCATCACCAGGGGCGCGTTCCGTTCACGCGCGATACGTTCGAGGACAGTCGTCGCTTCCAGGGGTTGTGCCTGTGTCACCACCGGCACACCATATTTAATGATACCAGCCTTCTCCGTGGCAATCTCGGACAGAGTATTGCCCAGCCACTGCATGTGATCGAAGCTGAGCGAGGTGATCACGCTGATCTTAGGCGTAAGGACATTCGTCGCATCCAGCCTGCCGCCCAGGCCCACTTCCACGACGGCCCAATCCACCATGCGCTCGGCAAAATAGACAAACCCCAGCGCCGTCACGGCTTCAAACGTGGTGACGCCCGGGTGCGCCGCAAAGGCAGGCTGCAAGCGCTCCACAAGCGCCACCAGTTCATCGCGGCCGATCATCGCGCCATCCACCTGGATGCGCTCGCGGAAGGTGATCAGGTGCGGCGAGGTGAACAGGCCGACGTGCTGGCCCAATTGCCGCATACACGAATACAACATGGCCGCGGTGGACCCCTTCCCCTTCGTGCCGGCGATGTGGATGGACTTGAAGCGTTCGTGTGGGTTGCCCAACGTGGCTAACAGATCGCGCATGCGGTCCAGGTTCAAGGCAGCAGGCGAGTAGGTGTTCAGGGCTACGCGCTCATAATCCGTGAGTGAGTAAAGATAGGCCAGGGCTTCTTGATAGGTCATTTTATATTTTCTAGAAGTATAGCTTTGGAAAGTGGGGAATGAGATTGGAGATTGGAGATTAGAGGTTGGGGATTTGAGATTGGAGATTGTCATCCAAAACCCAAGAAACCACGGATTTCACGGATGACACGGATTGCAGATACTCTCTGCGAAACCCGTGGCTTGTTTCTCCTCCGGCATGATCTCATTCGTACTCATTCGCGAAGATTCGCGGATGAGAGACCTGCCGCTATAATCGCCCATACTATGAAAGCGCTCCTGTCTGTGTCCGATAAAACAAATTTGGTCGAATTTGCCTCTGGCTTAAGAGATCACAACGTAGACCTGGTGGCAAGTGGGGGCACGGCCCGCGCGCTGAAAGCAGCCGGATTACCCGTGGCTACCGTCGAAGAGCTAACCCACTCCCCGGAAGTGTTGGATGGCCGCGTGAAAACGCTCCACCCGATCATTCACGCCGGCATCCTCGCGCGCGATACCGATAGTGACCGTGCCGACCTGGCCAAGTTAGGCGCCAGCATGATCGACCTGGTCGTTGTGAATCTGTATCCGTTTCAAAAAACGGTGGCACAACGCTATGTGACGTTGGCCGACGCCATCGAGAACATCGACATCGGCGGTGTCGCGCTCATCCGGGCCGCCGCCAAAAACTATCAGCGCGTGGCCGTCGTGTGCGATCCGTGCGATTATGACCTGGTTCTGCGCGACATCGCGCAGCATGGCTTTGTCTCGTTGCAAACGCGCGAAGTGCTGGCGCTGAAAGCCTTCTCGCACACCGCCTCTTACGATAGCGCCATTCGCGACTATCTGACGGGCATGCAATCCAGCGAACCCACAATCCTGCCGTTGACGCTCCAAAAGCTACAGGATTTGCGCTACGGCGAGAACCCCCACCAGCACGCAGCGCTGTATAGCTATAACGGTGCGTGCCAGGGTCCTTTGGGCGGCCAACTGCTGCAAGGCAAGGAACTGTCGTACAACAACTTGCTGGACCTCGACGCAGCGTGGCGCGCCGTCACGCAGTTCAGCGACCCCACCATCGTCATCGTCAAGCACCTCAGCCCATGCGGCATCGGCTCGGCGGCCGAGCTGCCCGCCGCGTTTCTCGCCGCGCTTGCCTCCGACGCCACCTCCGCTTTCGGCAGCGTGATTGCCTCGAACAAACCCATCGATGCGGCCACCGTGGAAGCCTTCGGCAAGTTGTTCATCGAGTGCATCATCGCGCCCAGCTTCAGCGAAGAGGCGCTGGCCCTCCTGGCTAAGCGCAAGAACTGTCGCCTGCTGGCAATGCCGGACCTGTCCGTGGAACCCGAATACGAATTGCGCAGCATCACGCGCGGTGTATTGCGCCAGACAATCGACCAGGGCGACCCGCAGAATACCGAATGGCGCGTGGTGACCAAGCTGGCCCCCACTGATGCGCAGATGCGCACGCTGCAATTCGCCTGGAAGGCGGCCCAGCACGTGAAGAGCAACGCCGTGGTCTTCGCAGCCGAAACGGATGGCGTGTTGGGCACCGTCGGCATCGGCGGCGGGCAGCCCAACCGCGTCGATTGCGTTCGCATCGCCATCTCGCGCGCAGGCGAGAAAACGCGCGGCGCCGTGCTGGCCAGCGATGCCTTTTTCCCCTTCCCCGACGGCATCCAGGAGGCGGCCAAGGCCGGCATCGTGGCCGTGGCCCAGCCGGGTGGCTCGGTGAAGGACGAGGAGGTCATCGCCGCCGCCGACGAAGCCGGCCTCGCGATGGTGCTCACCGGCACGCGGCACTTCAGACACTAAAGGCTGGGGGACGAGAGATGAAATAAGAAACCCGATATCTTGCGCTGAGAGCGCTTGAGATATCGGGTTTCTGTATATTACCGCCGCTGAGAATAAGCCGTATAGGATAATATAAAGGCATGAGCGAAGGGATACTGAGCGCGAACACAGTAAAGTTACTCCAGGAGATTGCACCAAATCAACCGGATTTGGATGCGAAAGTACGCTTGCTGCTCGAAGGTGAATATCTGCGCCGCCTGGCCCGTTATCATGAAGCTGACCGCGTGCTGAGTCAGAAGTACGGGATGTCATTCCAGGATTTTGCAGAGCGCGATGTCGTCAAGCAGAAGGAGTACGCCTGGGAAACCGAAAAAGATGAGATGGATTGGGAAGTCGCCGTGAGCGGGATCGAAACCTTCACACTCAAACTACGGAGACTGCGTGAATCCAACAGCGTACACCTCGGATGATTTGCGCCGTGAAGCGAGTGAAGCATTGGACCGCGTCTGGTTCATCCAATCGGTCGTGGAAGATGAACAGGACAACACGGCGACCTCGTTTGTCTCATTCAGGCTGATCATTCGTGAAAGCTTGTACGTGCACGTTTTTATGAGCCAGAGGGTGTCAACACTCTATTTCGCGCTCATTCTGGACAACCGTCGCGTTTTTGGCATCGACAGCCGCGCAGGCCACTGGCACCTGCATCCGTTCGAGAATCCGGAAGCACATCAGCCACTAGCCTCGGACCTTGGCCCCCGACCACTGCTAAGCTTTCTCGCGCGTGTGGAGGACATCCTTGGCCGAGGCGAGTTGCTTTAATAGGTTAGTAATGCATATGACAATACCCGAAGCCCTTACCTTTGACGACGTTTTATTGACCCCCGGCTACACCGAGGTGTTGCCCGCGCAGGTGGACGTGCGCGCCCGGCTGACCAAATCGATCACCCTGAGCATCCCGCTGCTGAGCGCGGCGATGGACACGGTCACGGAGGGACGCATGGCAATCGCCCTGGCGCGCGAAGGCGGCCTGGGCGTGATTCACCGCAATATGACCATCGATCAGCAGGTGGAAGAAGTGGACAAGGTGAAGCGCAGCGAAAGCGGCATGATCGTGGACCCGATCACCCTCCCCCCCGAAGCCACCCTGCGCGACGCCGAAGCGCTGATGAGCCGCTACCGCATCAGCGGCGTGCCGATCACGCGCGATAACATCCTGGTGGGCATTCTCACCAACCGCGACGTGCGCTTTGTGGAACCCAAGGACCTGGACCTGCCGGTGAGCGAGTTCATGACCAGCGACGGCCTGGTCACCGCGCCCGTGGGCACCACCCTGGAAGAAGCGCAAAAGATCCTGGGCAAGCACCGCATCGAGAAGCTGCCCCTAGTGGACGCACAAGGGCACCTGAAGGGGTTGATCACCGTCAAAGACATCCAAAAGAAGCGCGACTACCCCAACGCCGCCGTGGACGGGCGCGGGCGGCTGTTGTGCGGCGCGGCGGTGGGCGTCGGGAACGACGCCGAAGCGCGCGCAAAGGCACTGATCGGCGCTGGCGTGGACGTCATCGTCATTGACACGGCGCATGGGCACTCCAAGGGCGTGATCGAGGCGATCCGCCACATCCGAAACCTGGGCGACGTGTGCATCATCGGCGGCAACGTTGTGACGGCGGAAGGCACCCAGGCGCTGATCGACGCCGGGGCCGATGCCGTGAAGGTGGGCGTGGGCGCCGGGTCCATTTGCACCACGCGCGTCGTCTCTGGCGCAGGCATGCCGCAGATCACCGCCATCATGAACTGCCTCGAAGCCGCCGCACGGAACGATATACCGCTCATCGCAGATGGCGGCGTGCGCTATAGCGGTGACATCGTCAAAGCACTCGCTTCCGGCGCTTCCACGGTGATGCTGGGCAGCCTGATGGCCGGGCTGGACGAATCGCCGGGCGACGTGGTGCTCTACGAAGGCCGCCGTTTCAAAGATTATCGCGGCATGGGGTCGCTGGGCGCCATGCAGGGCCTGGGCCGCGACCGCTATGGCACAGGCCAGGCCGGAGGGAAGACGGTGCCCGAAGGCATCGAAGGGCGCGTGCCGTTCAAAGGCTCATTGCGTGATTACGTCTATCAACTGGTGGGCGGGTTGCGCAGCGGCATGGGCTATGTCGGCGCAGCCAATCTGGACGAATTGCGCCACAAGGCCAAGTTCGTGCGCGTCACGCACGCCGGGCTGATCGAAAGCCACCCGCACGACGTCATCGTCACCAAGGAAGCACCCAACTACGGCATCATGTCCAACGATTGACGCGCCTTCTCCCTGCTTCAATCCGGTCTTTGATTTAAAATCTAACAGATAGAGGCAGATTCAACGCGCGCACAAAACGCGCTCATGTATTACAGCCGGAGGTCATCATGGCTCTGAACAAACGAACAATTAAAGATATCCAGCCGCTGCAAGGCAAGCGGGTGCTGGTTCGTGTGGACTTCAACGTGCCGCTGAAGAACGGCGTCATCGGCGACGACACGCGCATTCGCGCCGCGTTGCCCACCATCCAATATATCCTCTCCAATGGCGCTTCGGCGGTTTTGATGTCGCACCTCGGCCGTCCCAAGGGTGTCGATCCATCCCAAAGCTTGAAGCCCGTCGCCACGCGCCTGGGCGAATTGCTGGACAAGCCCGTCAAGTTCGCCGACGATTGCATCGGCGCCGCGACGGAAGAGATGGCCAAAGCGCTCAAGCCCGGCGAAGTGTTGCTGCTGGAGAATCTGCGCTTCCACAAGGAAGAAGAGAAGAACGACCCGAACTTCGCCAAGCAGCTCGCTGCAATGGGCGAAATTTACGTGGACGACGCCTTTGGCAGCGCGCACCGCGCGCACGCTTCGGTAGAAGGCGTGACGCACTTCCTGCCCTCGGCAGCCGGTTTCCTGATGGAGAAGGAAATCAACTTCCTGGGCGGCGTGCTGGAAAGCCCGGAGCATCCGCTCGTGGCGATCCTGGGCGGCGCGAAGATCAGCGACAAGCTGCCCGTGATCCGCAACCTGTTGCCCCTGGCCGACGTGCTCATCATCGGCGGCGGCATGGCGAACACCTTCCTCAAGGCCGAAGGCTATGAGATGGGCGATTCGCTGGTGGAAAATGACGCCCTGGAGCAAGCCCGTGAACTGCTGGGTTGCTGCAGCGGCAAGCTGATGCTGCCGGTAGATGCCGTGGTGGCCGATGCCTTCAGCAACGACGCTAATAGCAGCGTCGTGACGGTTGGCGGCGTGAAGCCCGGCTGGCGCATCCTGGACATCGGCCCGACCACGATCAGCCGCTACACCGACGCGCTGCGCGATGCGAAGATGGTGGTGTGGAACGGCCCGATGGGCGTGTTCGAGTTCTCCAAGTTTGCCACCGGCACTACGGAAATCGCCAAAGCTGTGGCAGCCACCTCGGCCATCACCGTCATCGGCGGTGGCGATTCGGTCGCGGCGGTGGAGAAGGCCGGCGTGGCAAGCAAGATCACGCACATCAGCACCGGCGGCGGCGCATCGCTGGAATTCCTGGAAGGTAAGACGCTGCCCGGCGTGGCCGCGCTACCGGATAAGTAGGACCTGAAGCGTAAAACGTGAATGTAAACCTCCGGGGATTAACCTCGGAGGTTTTTTCTTAGCACTCACAAGACGCCATAGGCCCTGGATTATCAGATCATGAAAATAGTCAAACGAGCCATGACCGGAGAAGCAGATAAGCGCCAGATGGCTGAACTCGCTTACAGGTTCGCAACTGACCATTTGCACGTGATAGATCAGCCCTACCGCTTTTGTTCCTGGGCATTTGACGAGCCGGACAATTGCCAGATATGGATGGACGCTGAGGGCCAAGTTCTCGCCTGGGCCGTCATGCAGACGCCCTTTTGGACAATTGACTATGCCTGCCATCCAGGCTTTGTCGGGGAACTGCACCCGCAGATATTATCCTGGGCCGATCAACGCGCTCGTCTGTTGCGCGGAACACCTTTTGGGCACCCGATGTGGTTTGTGAACGTCTTCGATACCCAAACTGACCGCATCCACGACCTGGAGGAAGCCGGGTTCGCTTCCCAGGCGAACGTAGGCGAGAACTCCTGGTCAAAGGTGCTCATTCAATGTGCAATTGCGGGATCCATAGCGGATTGCCCCGCGCCCAATGGATTCACAATCCGTCCTCTAGATGGGCAAAATGGAATTGCGGCCTATGTTGAATTGCATCGCGCCACCTTCGAGAGCAACAGTATGACGATTGAATGGCGCTCACGCTCAGTACGTCATCCAGGATATGTCGCGGACCTGGACCTGGTGGCGACTGACCCGGCTGGCCGCCTGGCGGCATTTTGCGTTTGTTGGCTAAAGCAGGATGCCGAAACCGGCACCACTGGGCAAATAGAACCCGTGGGCGTCCGCAAAGATGTTCGGAAGCTTGGGCTGGGCCGGAGCATCCTTTCGGAAGGGTTGCGGCGGTTGCGTCATCTCGGTGCTCAACAGGTGTGCGTCGAAACCGATAACTACCGCGATGCGGCTTTCCATCTGTACGAGTCTGTCGGCTTTCGCGTCGCTCATCGCGTGCTGGTGTATCGCAAAGACTATGCCGGCCTATAGAGTGGCGTTCACCCCTCGCGCGCGATGAGCCCACCGCCGATCACGGCGTCGCCATCGTAAGCCACCAATCCCTGCCCGGGTGTGGCGTCACGCTGCGACTCATCAAATTCCACGCACGCGGAGCCATCGGGCAAAGGCGTAAGCAAGCAAGCCGCCTCGCGCGCTTTGTAGCGCACCTTGGCGGTGCAACGCAGCGGGGCACTGGGCGCGACATCGCTGACGTAGTGCATGGCGCGCACACGAACCACGCGCGTGCCCAGCTCTTCCTGAGGGCCGACGACGATCGCGTTGCGCGCGGCATCCAGCCGCAGCACATACAGTGGCGTGGCGCTCGCGTTATGCGGCGCGATGTTGATGCCCCGGCGCTGGCCCACGGTGTAGTAGGGCAGCCCCTCGTGCTGGCCGATCACTTCGCCCTGCGTATTGACAATCGGCCCCGGGCGGGCAATCTCAGGCGCCTGGCGCGCCAGGAAACCGCGATAGTCGCCCTGCGTCAGGAAGCACAGGTCCTGGCTTTCGGCGCGCTCGGCAGTGGGCAGGCCAAACTGGCGCGCCATCTCACGCACCTGCGGCTTGGTATAGGTGCCGCAGGGGAACATGGCGTGCGCCAGGTCGCGCTGGCCCAGCACGTGCAACACGTAGGACTGATCCTTCCTCGGGTCAAGCCCCTTCAGGAGCTTGTAATGACGGCTGTCAGATGGAGATTGACGCTTGGCGATTGATGATTCGTTATCTGCATGACCGGTTTCTAATCTCCAATCTCCAATCTCCAATCCTCCCTCAACAGCCACGCGCGCGTAATGGCCGGTCGCCAGGTAGTCGGCACCCAGCGCACGCGCGCGCTGCATTAGGAAGCCGAAGCGGATGGATCGATTGCAATTGAAGCACGGGTTGGGCGTGTTGGCATGCGCGTAGGCGTCGATCCAAGTATCCACCACCTTCTGCTTGAAGATGCTTTCGGCGTGGATGTCGTAGAACGGGATGCCCAATTGCTGGGCGATGGCACGCGCATCGGCGACCGCTTCGGGGGCGCAACAGCGATTCGTGCGTTGCGGCCCCTCGCCGCTGTTTGGCTCAGCCCATAGGCGCAGCATGATGCCCACCACGTCATACCCTTGCTGCACCAGTAAGGCCGCCGCCACCGACGAGTCCACCCCGCCCGACATGGCCACCACCACGCGGGTCTTTGATTTTTGCTTTTTGATTTCAGGTTGCCGGTTCACGTCCGGCAGCTCAAGTTCACGATTCATATCACGATCCGGCGAACGCTCAATCGCGTCCGGAAGAAAAACAAACTTTTCACTCACCATCCTAACAATCAGGATGCACCAACACGGACACATCGCCCTGGAAAGCGGCCAGTGAAGGGTTGTACTTGTACATAGGGGATTGCCATGTGAGCGAGTTGCACTTCATCGTCCACACACTCAGCCAGCGCAAAGGCCATTGGCCTATATGCCCGGACGAATTCACAAATTATCGCATGCCTCTCGGCCCAGATTCTCCGCGCGTCAACGCATCAGCCGGCGCGTATTGAGCTTCGCCGGCATGAGCGGATGGGCAATCACCCAACAATAATTTGCGCGGCGCGCACCACGTGCTTCGCCAGCACGGAGGAGGTCACCGTGCCGACACCCCCCGGCACCGGTGTGATGTAGGCCGCTCGCGGCGCAACCTCCGCGAACTGGACGTCGCCGCACAGGTTGCCCGCCGGGTCCACATTGATCCCCACGTCCACCACCACGCTATTTTCAGCGACGAACGCCTGCGTGATCATGTTGGCCTGGCCGGCAGCGGCGATCAATATCTCCGCATTTTTGCAGGTCGCTTGCAGATCCTTCGTTTTGGTGTGGCAGATGGTGACGGTGGCGTTCCGCTTGATCAAAAGCATCGCCAGCGGCTTGCCGACTACCATACTCCTGCCCACCAGAGTGACGCGTTTGCCCGCCAGGTCAATCCCGTAATGATCCAGGACTTCGATGACAGCTTCGGGCGTACACGGGGCAAACCCGCTACTATCCCCGGCGAAGAGCTTAGCCATATTGGTCGGGCTCATGCAATCGATATCCTTGAGCGGGTTGATGGCATTCTTAACGGCTTCCTCGCGCAAGTGCTTGGGCAGCGGCCGGAACAGCAAGATGCCATGTACGCCGGTGGCAGCGTTGACCTCGGCAAACGCCTGTTCAAAATCCGCCTGGTCGATCAGTTCCGGGAGTTCAAACACCTTGCACCCGATGCCCAACCCGCTCAGTCGTTTCATCGCGCTGCGCTCGTAGGCCAGGTCGTCGGGCCTGGCACCGACCCTGACGATCCCCAGGCAGGGGACGATGCCCTTCTGGCTCAGCGCACCAAGCTCGGTCAACAGTTCCTGCTTCATCGCGGCGGCGACCTCGGCACCTTTCATGATCACGCTCATTTGATTGCGTCCTCCACCGCCTGGTAGATGCGATCCGCCTTCGCAATGCCCTCCGCCAGCATGGCCTGCGCCTTTTGGTTCATCTCCTCCGCGTAGGGCCGGTCCTTCATCAACTTCGTATTGATGAAGACGTTCAGGCTGGCGCCCATCAACGCGGACTTGCAAAACAACACGCCCACGCCGACGTCGCTGACGGCGATGCGGGTGCCCTTTTGCGCCAGTTCCTCGTGTAGCGCCATCGCCTGGAGCGACTTTTGCATGATCTCCAGCGGCACGCTGCACGCCGCTTTCAGGGCCACCTCCATCGTCTCTTGCTTGATCCGCTTCTCCTCGTCGGTATTCTTCGGCAACCCATACGCCTTTGACAGCGGCTCGAACACTTCGGCATCTTTTTGCACCAGCAAGGCAAGCTCATTCCTTAACGCTTCCGCCTGGCGCAAGATGTTCTCAATATCGGCTTGCACACTGGCATATTTCTTCTTACCCAGGGTCAGGTTGGCAACCATGCTGCCAAGCGCCACGCCCATCGCGCCGGCCATGGCGGAAGCCCCGCCCCCGCCCGGCACCGGCGCGGCAGAGGAAAGCTCAGCCAGGAATTCCATACAGCTCTTGTCCGTTATCATCCATACCTCCAATGTCAATGACGTTGTTTTCACTTTCACCTTACGAAGAGACTATCTTGCACAGCCATGACGTTACCATAGCGCATTCCAATCCGATCACCTGTTGTGCAGCGATGAAGAGATCATCGACGAGATGGTGCGCGAACCGGGCTTCCGGCACTGGGGCAACCGCTATCGAAGAAGTGCTCCGCAAGGCGATCCGCTACGCCGCAGATGTTATTCTATGAGTTATTCCTGGCCGGATGGCAAGCCAACCTCCCACCGGCCAGGAGCGAGACATACAAAGGAATCATGCGATGAAATTCACTGATGGTTATTGGCAGATGCGCCCCGGTGTGACGCCGCACTACCCCGCCCAGGTGCACGACGTACACGTGCAAGACGATGCGCTGACGGTCTACGCGCCCGAACAACGCCTGAACAGCCGCGGCGACACGCTGAACATCGCCGTGCTCACCATTCGCTTCTCGTCCCCCAGCCCCAACGTGATCCGCGTGCAGATGTGGCATCACAAAGGTGCGCCGCCGCGCAGCCCCGCATTTGAGCTAAAGCAACACGACGCGCCAGGTGTGAAGATAAGCGACGACGAACAGGCCGCCACGTTGACCAGCGGGCAATTGACGGTGCGCGTGCCCAAGCAAGGCCCCTGGCGGATCGATTTCCTGGACGGCCGGAAGGTGATCACCAGCAGCCTGGGCCGGGCCATCGGCTTCACCGACACGCCCGAGGGACGCTTCGCGCACGAGCAGCTTGCGCTGGGCGTGGGCGAGTGCGTGTATGGCCTGGGCGAGCGCTTCACCGCCTTCGTGAAGAACGGCCAGGAAGTGGACCTGTGGAACGCCGACGGCGGCACCGCCAGCGAACAGGCCTATAAGAACATCCCCTTCTACCTCACCAACCGCGGCTATGGCGTGTTCGTCAACCACCCCGAGCGCGTATCGTTCGAGGTCGCCTCGGAGAAGGTGGAGCGCGTGTCGTTTAGCGTGCCGGGCGAAATGATCGATTATTTTCTGATCTACGGCCCCACGCCCAAGCAAGTGCTGGATCGCTACACCGCGCTCACCGGCCGGCCCGCGCTGCCGCCGGCGTGGTCGTTTGGGCTGTGGCTCACCACCTCGTTCACCACCAGTTACGACGAGCCCACAGTGACCAGCTTCATCGACGGGATGCGCGAGCGCGACCTGCCGCTGCACGTGTTCCACTTCGATTGCTTCTGGATGAAGGAGTTCAACTGGTGCAACTTCGAGTGGGACAAGCGCGTCTTCCCCGACCCGGCGGGCATGCTGAAGCGCCTGAAGGCGAAGGGCGTGCGCATCTGCGTGTGGATCAACCCCTACATCGCGCAGGAATCGGCCCTCTTCGACGAAGGCATGGCCCACGGTTACCTGCTAAAGCGCCCCGACGGCAGCGTGTGGCAATGGGATATGTGGCAGGCGGGCATGGGCCTGGTGGACTTCACCAACCCGGCGGCGTGCGCATGGTACGCCGGCAAGCTGCGCGCACTGCTGGAGATGGGCGTGGACTGCTTCAAGACCGACTTCGGCGAGCGCGTCCCAACCGACGTGGTCTACTTCGATGGCTCCGACCCGCTGAAGATGCACAACTACTACAGCTTCCTGTATAACCGCACGGTGTTCGGCGTGCTGGAAGAAAAGTTCGGCACAGGCAATGCGACTGTCTTTGCGCGGTCGGCCACCACGGGTGGGCAACAGTTCCCCGTGCATTGGGGCGGCGACAGCACCGCCACGTTTGAATCGATGGCCGAGACATTGCGCGGCGGGCTTAGCCTGGGCCTCTCGGGCTTTGGGTTCTGGAGCCACGACATGGGCGGCTTCGAACAAACCGCCTCGGCGGACGTGTATAAGCGCTGGTGCGCCTTTGGGTTGCTCTCGTCGCATAGCCGCCTGCATGGCTCCAACTCGTATCGCGTGCCGTGGCTGTATGACGAAGAGGCCGTGGACGTGCTACGCGCCTTCACCAAGTTGAAGTGCCGCCTGATGCCCTATCTCTTCGAGACGGCCCGCCAGGCGCATACGCACGGCACGCCGGTGCTGCGCGCGATGACGCTGGAGTTCCCAACCGACCCCGGCTGCGACACGCTGGACCGCCAGTACATGCTGGGCGATTCGCTCCTGGTAGCGCCGGTGTTCAGCCCCGACGGCACAGTGGACTATTACCTGCCCGCCGGGCGTTGGACGCACTTCCTGAGCGGCAAGACGGTGGAGGGCGGGCGCTGGTTGCGCGAGCAGCACGATTACCTCAGCCTGCCGCTGATGGCGCGCCCCAACAGCATCATCGCCGTGGGCGCCGACGACCGGCACCCCGACTATGACTTTGCCGCCGGCGTGACGTTGCACGTCTTTGAGCCGGCCGACGGCGCGACGATCACCTGCCAGGTGCCCGATCAGGTTGGCGGCACGGCGCTCACGGCGCAGGTCACGCGCAAGGGGAGCGAACTGCGCATCACGGTGCAGGATGCGGCGAAACCCTGGCAGGCGCTGTTGCGCAACGTGAAGGCGGTGGCACTGGTACAGGGCGGCGCGGCGTCCGCCGATGCGTTGGGCACGTTGGTCACGCCCGAGACGGGTATGAGCACGGTCGTGGTGAGGATGTAAGGGTGCTAGAAGCCCTCGCAGGTCTAAGCAGTGAGCGCTGTACTCAGCGCAACTCACCGCAGGAGACCTGTGAGGGCTTTTCGGTACCCAACCCACAACCAGGCAACGGATTCATCCGATGCTGATCCATGCTGCCACTCGTGGCCGCGAATCCATCGGGCTGATGCGCCACCTATCGGCCCTGCCAGCGCTTGGACGAATGAAAACACGCGCAACAGGTATGGAGCCATCCAAAGCATCTGTTCCAAGAGCTTATTGTCGTTCGCAGGTTACTTTTCCGAAGGCTTCCACGCACTTCCATTTGGTTGACATTTTGTCATTTATCAGCTAGATTTGTCAACCGGACAGAAATAAATCTTCCTCGATTTACCCTGGAGGAGTCTATGAACAGCCAGCGACTTAAGCAATTACGTCTGGCACGCGGTTTTTCACTGGAAGAGCTCGCCGCACAGATGGGCGGCATCGTGACAAAACAAGCCCTCTCGAAATACGAACTGGACAAGGATACGCCTTCTCCAAGAGTGCTCGATAGGCTGGCGGCGGCACTGGGTGTGAAAGCCATACGCCTTTTGGACGAACCAACAACCCATGTGGAATTCATCGCCTACCGCAAACATTCACGCATGGGGAAACATGCGCAACAACAATTGGAGAGCCACATCCAATTGGCGCTGGAAAATCGCTTGCGGCTACAAATGCTGACACAGCCTGAGATCGGCCTTGATCTGCCTGCTCCTGGGAACCCAGTGACGTCAGCAGAAGAAGCAGAACAGGTGGCAGAAGCGCTACGCCAATATTGGGAGCTGGGGCGTGATGCCATACCCTGCGTCACCGATGTCCTTGAAAGTCATCACGTTCACGTTGTTGAAGTGGATACGAATACAGATTTCGACGGGCTTTCAGCAATTGCGCAAGAGCATGAGCATTTTGTTGCCGCGGCGGTCATCACACGCTCCGGGACACCGGGTGAGCGACAACGCTTCAATCTGTGCCACGAACTGGGGCACCTGCTATTAAAAGCAGATGATGATAAACTCGCAGAGAAGGCCGCTCATCGCTTTGCGGGTGCATTTTTAGCACCACAAGATACACTCAAGCACGCAATAGGCAACCAGCGTATGTTCATCCAGTTGGAAGAACTACTCTTATTGAAGGGGCAGTTTGGCATGAGCGCGCAGGCGCTGCTCCACCGCATGCGTGATCTGCAAATCATCACCGAATCCTATTACAAACAATGGTGCATCGACATCAACCAGCACGGATGGCGCACCAATGAACCGGATGCATTGCCTCACGAACAATCAATCTGGCTGCGCCAACATGTACTGCGCGCTTTCACTGAGGGTGTAATTTCTCGCGATGAAGCGACTGAACTGCTTGGGAAGGAAATTGATGGGAGACCGTCACTCAAACTGATCGAACGACGCGCCTTCCTGAAGTTGCCGATTGAAGAGCGACGTCGCATCTTGAACGAACAGGCAGCGCAAGCCGCCAGCAGCTATGAAGTAGATCACGAATGGCAAGGGGGAGATGTCGTTGACTACTAACATTGCGGACCGTCCACAACCGAGGCGCGGCGAGATATGGTGGGTGAATTTTGACCCAACAATCGGAGCGGAGATCAGAAAGAGTCGCCCCGCCGTAGTCGTCAGCTCCGATGCCATCGGCAAACTGCCGGTGAAACTAGTGGCTCCTGTCACCGACTGGAAGGATTGGTATGCTACACAACATTGGTTGGTAGAGCTTACGCCCGACCCATTGAATGGCCTCGCCAAGCACTCCGCAGTAGACACGCTCCAATTACGTGGTGTCGATTTGCAACGCTTTGATAGCCGTTTGGGCAGGCTTTCTTCAGATACGCTAGATGAGGTGATCGCAGCCATCGCAATCGTGATTGAATATTCATAACCAGGTGACACCCATGAACCTTGACGCCATGACGTTGCCCACAGAGCGCCTGCTGGAGGCATTGCAGGCCCGCATCGCCAGCCGCACCAAGCCGGCCCCGGCTCGCGTGCGCGTCACCAGCTATATGGAAAACATCGGCTGGCCGGAACTCTTCGGGTTCGACATGAACCGCTTCCTCTCCGACGCGGCCTTTTCCCTGGAGATGCAGTTGCGCCAGAAAATCTTCTGGGCCGACAATGCCGCCGACGATAGCCCGCTCACCCTCGACGTGCAGGCCAGTACCGGCATGTACTTCGACATGACGCTCTTCGGCGAAGAGATTCACCACACCGCCGAGGGCGTGCCGCAGTTTGCGCCACACCCCATCGCATCGGACCCGAACCCGGCGTCCATCGCACCATTTGACTTCTACACCACCGGCGAGATGCCCGCGCTGATCCGCATGTACGAGCAGATGAACGCGTTGAACGCGCGCGACTACGGCGGGCAACTACAGGTCGGCTTCCCGAATTTCCATCGCGGCCCGCTGGACATCCTGGTGCAGTTGCGCGGGTACGATCACTTCATCGCCGACACAGCCGAGTGCCCCGAAATCGTGGCGGCATTCCTGCAATTATTCGTTGACGCGCGACTGCGCTTTGCGCGCGAACGGGCGCACTTCCTGGGCCTGCCGGGGTTGCCCGCCACTACTTTCGTAGCCGACGACTGGGTGAACATCCCCTTCATCTCGCCCGCCATGTTCCGCCGCTTCGTCGCGCCGGCCTATAGACGCATCGTAGCGAACGAAGGGCCGGTGACGGGCTTCCATACCTGCGGGCACATGGAGCTGGTGGTGAATGATTTGCTGCACGCCTTCCCGAACATCCGCCGCCTGGAGGTGAGCGGCTGGAACGACCTGGCGCTGCTCGACAGCACCGTTTCGCCGCAGGTGGGTTTCGACGTCGCGGTGATCAACACGCTGGTGCTGGCCGGCTCGGAGGCGGATCAACGCGCGAAGCTGGAGGCCGTCACCGCCGTCAGCCGGCACCGGCCCGTCACGTTGTGCGCGCAGGCGATGGTGAAGATCGATAGCTACGCCGAGACGCTGGCGCGCTTGAACCGTTTCCTGGCGCTTGCCAATCAAATCCTGAACTGATTCTCAGCCTGGAGGAATTTCATGAACCCGGATATGAACGTGCAATGGGAGCGCATGTTGCCCGCTGAATTTCGCGCCGCACAAAAGACGTTGCCGGTGGCCTTCCTGCCGTTGGGCACCGTGGAGTGGCATGGCGAGCACAACGCATTGGGGCTGGATGCCCTGAAGGCCCATCAACTGTGCGTGCTGGCCGCGCAACGGGCCGGCGGCATCGTCCATCCGCCCGTGTATGGCGGCATGGGTGGGCTCGATAAGCCGGCCACCGTGGTGATGGAAGGGGAATATGAGTGGGACAATCACCTGCTGCGCCCCTGGCTGGAAAAGCTGTGCGCCGAATTTCAACGCCAGGGCTTCCGCGCCGTTATCATCCTGACCGGCCACTACGGGCACAATCAACAGATCGTGGTGCGTGAAACGGCGGCGCGCATGACCGAACGGCTGCAAATCCCCGTGCTCGGCACGCCCGAATATTGGCTGGCGCAAGACGTCGGTTACCTGGGCGACCACGCCGGGATCGGCGAAACGTCGCTGCTGATGTACCTGCACCCGGACCTGGTGAAGATCGAACGCATCCGCAGCGACCCGGAGTATGGCAAGACCGGCGAAATCGAGAAGGGCTCGTCGGTGGAATTGGGCCGCCGCTACGCCGAAACGATTGTGGAGCGCCTGGCGACCCTCGCGCGCGCCATGCCCGCCTGGGACGAGCAGAGACGCGCGGCCTTCGTGCGCGCAGAGCGTGCGCTGATCAGCGCGCAAGTGAAAGGCTGGCGGCTGCAACATCCCTGGGCCGCATGGAACAAGCTATTCAGCGGTGAACTGACGCGCTACGGCGCCTACCTCAGTGCGGGTCAATTCGACGAGATCGAGCAGATGGCCGCTCACTTGATCTGATCGAGGATCAGTTTGATCGCCGCCGCGCCGGCCAGGAACAACACCAACACGTCGAACAGCTTTTGCGAGATGTGCGGCAGCAGGCGATTGCCGATGAAACCGCTCACCAGGATCACCGGCACCATGATCAGGTCGAAAATCACCGTCTGGCCCGAGACCATCGGTTTGCTGGGCAGCACCAGGCTGAGGAACACGTAGATGGGCAGCTTGGTCATGTTAAAGATGAAGAAATACCAGGCCGTGGTGCCCATGAACTGATTCTTGGGCAGGCCCATACCAGTTAGATAAATCGACATGATGGGACCGGCGGCATTGGAGACGGTGGTGGAAAAGCCGGCCATCGCGCCGGTGCTCACCACGCCGGCGCGCGACGTAGGCACCAGCTTATCGCCCCATTGCATGCGCGCGACGCTCAAAATGAGCATGGCCAACACCAGCACACCGATGATGATGTTCAGCCAATCCGTCGTGCCGCCTTGCGAGCCGGTGTACCACAACAGCGCCGTGCCGATCGCGATGCCGATGAACACCCAGGGCAACAGTTCGGTCAACTTATCCCAGCGCGCGTGGCGCCGATACAACAGCACGGCCAGGATATCGCCACAGATCAACATGGGCAACGTCGCACCGACGGATAGACGCCCGCCAAAAACGACCGCCATGAGCGGCACCACCAAAATACCGATGCCGGGCAACCCGGTCTTGGAAAATCCGATGATGAACGCAGCAACGACGCCGATAATCCATTGTTCAGGTGTGAGGATCATTTAGGGTTGTCTCTTCCTTTGTTTACGATTCGCGGTGAATGAGTGTACACCCGAAGGCAAAGGAAGGTTACATTTGAAGCCGGCCCTGCATGTCAAAGAAATAAAAGCCGCCGATGGACGCCGATAAACGCGGGGGACAAAATCAGCGTTTCATTCATTTCAAGTAGCCGAAGCATGGAGCGCTGGCCGTGTGCCTTCGCAAGGGGTAAGATTGCCAGTCACTGCCACTTGTACAGACGCAAAACGACATATTCCCTGGCAGAAATTGTGAGATGTATTGATGTATGAGGAGCAAGGTGGAAACTGCAATCGAGGACAAAGACGAAACAGATAGACAAGCCGGGCCCGTACAGCACGACCCCTATGCCGCATTACGGCATCGCGATTTCCGGCTTCTGCTGATCGGCCGGCTCATCACCTCCTTTAGCGACCAGATGCTATCGTTCGCCATCGGCTGGGAACTGTGGCTGCGCACGCACGACACGCTGGCGCTTGGGTTGGTGGGGTTGGTGCAGGTGACGCCGGTGTTCCTGTTCTCGTTGCCGGCCGGCCACGTGGCCGATCAATATGACCGCAAGAAAATCGTGCTGATCACCCAGTTGCTGCTGGCGTTCTCGTCACTGGGGCTGACGTTGCTCTCGCTGCACCAGGGGCCTATCTCGCTGGTCTATCTATGTCTGTTCGGCATCGGCACGGCGCGCGCATTCAACGGCCCGGCGGCGTCCACGCTACTGCCACAAACGGTGCCCCCGGAGATTTTCACCAGCGCCGCAACGTGGTCCAGCAGCGCCTGGCAACTTGCATCGATCTTCGGCCCGACGGCGGCAGGGGTGCTGGTCGCCGTGTTTAATAACGTCACGCCGATTTATGCGTTCGACGCCGCGGCCGCGCTCATATTCCTGGTATTGGTCATGCTGATGCGCGGGCGTCGCCTGGCGCTGTCGCGCAAGGCCGCTACGATCGACTCGATGAAGGAAGGGCTGCGCTTCATCAAGAATACGCGGGTGATCCTGGCCGCTATCACCCTGGATATGTTCGCGGTGCTGTTCGGCGGCGCCGTCACCCTGTTGCCCGTCTACGCCACGGACATACTACAGGTCGGCGCGGAAGGGTTGGGCATCATGCGCGCGGCGCCATCCATCGGCGCGCTGCTCATGGCGCTGGCTATTGCGCACCTGCCGCCGTTCAGGCGCGCCGGGACGACCCTGTTGCTGGCCGTTACGGGGTTCGGGCTGGCAACCATCGTCTTCGGCCTGTCGCGTTCGTTCGCGTTGTCCATCGCCATGCTGGTGCTACTGGGCGGGCTGGACAACATCAGCGTGGTGATCCGCAGCACGCTCATGCTCACCTGGACGCCCGACGAGATGCGTGGGCGCACTTCGGCGGTAAACAGCATCTTCATCAGCGCTTCCAACGAGCTGGGTGGCTTCGAGTCGGGGCTGACGGCTTCCCTGTTCGGGCCAATCCTCTCCGTGGTGGGCGGCGGCATCGGCACCATCCTGGTGGTACTGGCAATCGCCAAGATATGGCCGGAAATGCGCCAGTTGCGCACGTTGGAAGTGCCGGAGCGGATTTAGCCACAGATACACACAGATGAACGCAGATACGGATACGCAGGAAAGAAACCCGACCTCTGCGATAGATCGGGTTTCTAGATCACATGAGCCCTTTTTCTCATGACGGATCGGCGGAGCTTCTCTCACGCCGCCAGCAGACGCCGGCGCGCCGCGCCAAGCCACGCCGCGTCGCTCGGGAAGTCGTCGTAGTCGCGCAGGTCTGCCAGGCTGGGGTCGTCGGGTGAGACGCCCAACGTCTGCAACAGGGCGTAGTCTTGGAGCGACTCGCCAAAGATTTCCCAGCGGATCGAGTCCAGGGGGCCGTTTTCGCCGGGGTAGACCTGGAAGGGGTCGCCATAGGCCCAGCCAGGCCAGGCTAGGCCCGACTGTTCGTTGTAGGGGTCGATCAGTTGCTGCGTCTGCGAGCGATACCAGTAGTTATAGCCCCAGTGCAAAAAGCCCTGCGCGCGTAGCCGATAGAACAGCCAGCCCAACATGCGCATCTTGGGCAGCGGGGTATCTATCAGGCGGTTCACATATTTGCCGCGTGGGCCGCAGCAAAAGTAGACCCACGCCGGGATGCCCGCCGCCACGTAATCGCGGGCGGAGGAAGTGATCGGGATGGGCAGGTCCGTCACGCCTTCTTTGCCAAAGCTCACGTCGCTGACGGCGTCGGCCACCTTCATCCACGGGGCGATGTCCTTCAACATGCCGCGCGCAGCGCGATAGCTCTGCAAGTGCTCCGCACCAGGCTCGTCCGAGACGTGGAAGAACGATTTATCCATCAGGCCTTCCAACTGTAAAAAGGTATGGAAGGCGGGCATGAACTGCACTAGGAAATTGCGATAGGTGATGGACATAGCGCCCGTGTCGGCCGGCCAGAGCAGCGAATCGGCTTTGCGGTTATTGCGATAAACGCGAATCGCCTTCTGCGCACCCCACTGCGTGAAGAAGTGCGTCCACTCGAAGTAGCGCGCGCCGTTCTTCTGCGCCAGGCGCGTCCAGCGCCGCACGTCGCTGAAGTCGAACCAATACTCGTTGCGCATGGGCTCGCTGATCTTCAGCAGTTGCGTCGGGCGCTTCACGCCGTCGGTGGGGGGTGTGAAGAGCGGCACATACTGGCAGGTGTTGCCGTGCGTGAACAGGTCGGCCATGTAAGGCTCGACCAGCGCCCAGAACTTATCGTCGAAAGGCTCCACTTCGTACCAGTCGCACAGCGCATCGGCGTAGAACCAGTGCGTGACCGGGAAGCCCTGGCGCGCCTGAACCACCAGTGGGCGCACGTCCAGCCGGGCGGTCAACTGGGCCAGCGCCTCGCCCTCCTGCGGCGCGAAGGTCACCAGCAAGTCGCGCATGCCGGGCGTGGCATCGGGCGGGACAATCACCGTCACCCAGAAGGATTGGCTCTCCAACGGGCCCAGCACCGTCACATCCTCGGGGAATAACGGGTCGGGCACCAGGCCGGGGATATGGCCGATGCCGTCCAGGTGTTCGGGCGGGGTATCGGTGTTGTGATGTGCCACAGGCACGTAGCCCACGCGCCGCACCAGCACGGTCAAGCCGTCGGCGCCCGCCACGCTCAGGTGCACCGTCGCAGGGGCGATGCCCAGGTTACGCACGCAGGCCTGGAATGAGACGCGCTCGTTGCGCGCCGCAAGAAGTTCAATGACCGATGACTCGGCCGCCGGGGTGGAAGGGAAGACGCGTTGTAGCGTGCTTTGCAACCAGCATACGATGTTGTCCATACGCCTATTGTAATAAGGCAGGCAAGAAAAAACCTGCGGGATATTAAACATCCCGCAGGTCTGAACGGCGTTTTAGTTGGCGTTGATCGCAGCGCGCAGGTTCTTGACCACGGCGGCGCCCATCAGGCTCACCGATTCTTCTGCCAGCCCCGGCTCGGGATAGAAGAAGCTGAGTAGCAAGCGGTTGGGCAGCACGTTCGTCACTACGCCAAAACAATCGGCCATGCTGGTAACTACGCCGACGGCGCGCGTCTCGAGCGGCATGATTGCGCCATAGGGGTTCGGCAGGCCCAGGCGGCCCACATTGGTCACCAGGATAACGCCGGACTGCGGCTCAGAAATGCGTTGTAATAGCTCACGCGGCAATGGCACGGCCATTAGAGGATCATCCTGCTCAAGAGCCGTCTGCACCGTCGTTTCAGTGTTGCGCGCAATATCCCAAAACGCAGCTTGCTTGCCGATGTAATTGGCTGCGGTGACCATGGGGACGAACAGGCCGACTTCTTCGACATTTTGCGCAGTGAACGCGCGGTGTAGATGAGGCGCGGAGAGGCAACTGACCGGCACCGAAGCGCCACATTGCCCAACCGAAGTACTGATATGCTGCCCAGCCGTCTGCAATACCGCCGCACAGATCGCGCCGTGCAGGGTGGTGTTTTCGTCGTGGCACTTCTCAACCAGGGCATTGGTTTCCTCAATCGAGAGCACGTAGTGCAACATACGCGCACAACCCGACTGGCGTAGCGCGTTGCCGTGCCTGGGAGATGAGGGCTTGGGGAGCATATGCCTGGTGTGCGCGCGCCGAGATGCCGGCTTTTGCTCGCCCTGTTGGATGGTGTTGCTCACCTGGGTCACCATTTGCGCCGTGCTATTCATCAGGCTGTGCATTAGCCTGGATTTACCGAGCGGTAAATCATCCATCGCGCGGCGCTCGGGGTAGATTTGCAGGCTGGGGACGTGGCTGCCTTTCAACACCTGGGCGATCAGGCCCAGTAGATCGCGCATGAGGTACAGCACGGTAGCCGTGTCGCCCATGACATGGTGCAGGGTCAGGATCAGGTCACACGCTTCCTCCGACTGCAACAGCACCACGCTGATGAGCGGCCCGCGCGCGGGAGGTAACGACTGATCCAACTCGCTGCGCGCCTCCGTCTGCCACTGATCGTTGCCGACGCGGTTTTCGACGCGTAAATGAATGGAAGGAGCCGCTTCGGCATCCGGGGCCACCGGCGCACGGCCCCCCAAGACGTCCACGCGCACGCGCAACATAGAATGACGCTTCTGGAGCCAATTCAGCGCGACACGTACCGGGTGTTCTTCCAGCCGCCCCTTAATACGAGCGACGGCGCCGGTATTTATGCAATCGATTCGCTCGATCAGCCACACGATGTGTTCAGCGTCACTATATTGTCTATTCATCTTCACTTATCTCCCATGTGCTTGGTGAAACGGATATGGGATATTCACCGCCCTCGAACACAAATAAGTCCCCAACACCTGTATGTTCAATTGGCGTCATGGCAAATTCTGGTAGCAGTGTAAGTGAATACCAGTGAACGCTAAAAGCGACCGCCGGCTTGGCAAGCGAAATAATGTGAATAGCGATGACAGCTTCGCTTGGGGAAGGCTAACGACGTTGAATCTGCGGCTCCTTTCCAACGAACAGATTGCTTCATGGTGATGGTGCGTCACAACACTACCTCTATGTACGACACGGCAACCCACTCGGTGAATTGTTTGCGATGTTACAACCGGTGCACCAACAGCGCATATGCCGTCTGGGTATTGACCCTGCAAGGTCATCAATAACTGCCGATTATCCTACTGCGACGGAGTCTAGATGTCAACGAAATATTGATAGATTTTTTAGGTTTTTTTGAGAATAAAACCAAAAAATGAACATGCACCCGCTATATGGAATAAAGCAGATAATCCTAACGTAACCACCAAACATCACAAGGATTACTTGGCTTGCTAATACACAACCTGGCCAAACACGTTTATGTATCGAATCAACTTACATTCGATGTCTTCAGATCGTCGTTTGCGCCATTACAAGAACTAGAGCAGTTTCCAGATACGGGTAGAAAAACCTAAAGGTGGCACGCATCAGCATCCGCTGATTAAAGCATCGCATGCGTCACCTTTAGGGTTCCTGAGCACCACGCGTCAAATTGGCAGCAGCCCTATGTGATGGAACCGAAACTTTGCACATAAGTTCTCGACCTCTCTCCCTGTAAAGCAATAAGCAACTTATTCGTCGCGCCATGAGCTTGACAATAATCAACCAAGCGCTGTGCCTTGCTCATGAAGGACATCCCCTGCGAAAATTCATGCCGAACATCCGCAAAATTATCCGCACAGAAGAGGTCCAATTCCTCGTCGCTGAACGAAGTTAGAATGAATTTGCGTATTTCGGCAGGCAATGGTCTCTGCAAACCTACCTTGTTAATTCTCTCCGGGCTAAATAGAGCTTCCAACCTAGCCTCTGTTTCCTGCGTGAGTGACCTTATCGTTTCTGCTGAATCATCAAGTAGATTCCCAAGGGTATAACCTCTATCAAAATCGTGACTATATCTGAGCTTTATCCTCACATAGTCCACACGCCTCGAATAATCAGAGACAATACAATCGATCTCATTAACCTTAGCTATATGTCGAAGCACTTCTGCGTATACTACGAAAGGCCATTTGAACCGCGCAACTCCGCGCACACTTCTGGCCAACGGATCCTCAAGTTCCCAATCAAGGCATAGTAGCTTATCTTCTTCCCAAAAGACAACATCATCAAATGGCGGTGCATAATCCGTCGATGGAAGGATTTGAAAAAAGGGGTCCTTCCAATCCCCTTCAGGAAGGTCATTTATACGTACATCAATAACCTCAGTCATACGGAACTCTAGCATGATGCCATGCTCTTCTTGAGGAAGACCTTCCACCGGCCAACTTAAACCGGAATCTGTCACAACCAGATCTTTCAGTTTAATATTGCTGCCATATATAGTTGTCAGTATGGTTTTCGATGCCATATATCACATCTTTTTAGGCTAGTGTCAAGTTGGGACTTTTAGTACATTAGTATCCACTTCATTGAATCTGAGCCTGTTATGCACTTAGGAAGATCGTCTGAACCGCTCTGTGAAGCAAGAGAATCGCAAAGGCCAAGAAATGCAGCCCCGCCAACGTCGTAGGCAAACGCTCATAATCCCGCACCAAGCGGCGGAAACGCGCCATCCACGCGAAGCTGCGTTCGACCACCCACCGACGGGGTAACAATACGAAGCCCTTCTTGGCCTGCGGGAGCTTCACCACCTGTAACTGAATCCCTTGAGCCGCGGCGGCTTGAGCAGTGGCCTCTCCCGTATAGCCTTGATCGGCGAAGGCGATCTCGACGTGTTCACCTGTGACCGCCTGCACTTGCTGAGCCAATGCCTCGACCTGTGCACGATCTTGGGCATCCGCGGGTGTCACACGCAAGGCCAGCAGATACCCCAAGGTGTCCACCGCCATGTGCACCTTGCTACCACGCTTGCGCTTGGCACCATCGTAGCCCGCGCAGGCACCGCTCTCCGGAGTGGACTGCAAGGTACGGCTATCCAGGATCGTCGCGCTTGGCTGTGCGTCTCGTCCCGCGGCGATTCGCAGCAGTTCGCGCAGGTCATGCACCATTGCCTCGAACACACCCGCTCGCAGCCAGCGCTGTGTTTGCTGGTAGACTGCCGGCCAAGGCGGTAGGTCGTGTGGCATCATGCGCCAGGTGGCACCTGCACGCACCAACCAGCGCAGGCCATTGAACACTTCTCGCAACGCATACTCGCGCTGCGGGGCGTCTTCGGTCATCAAGCTCAGATAGGGAGCACAGAAAGCCCACTCCTCATCACTTACATCACTCGGATATCTGTTTCGGCTCATTCCTCCAGCCTATCAGCCATTCGTTAGAAGTTCATAACAGGCTCTAACATTGAGGGCACGTTCCCTCATCTCTATAGCTAAATATGGACTCTGATTCGCTAGTAAGCCTTAGCTCGGCAATTTAAGCCTCACATTTGTGCAGTATTGGCACAGTTGCAGGCTAATCAGAGAACTCTACCTTATCCAAGGCCGGTTAATAACTTAAACCTTGTGGTAGATCCGCCGCGACAAAACAAGGATGATTCAACCATATCAAGGGACCCGATATATGCAAGATATCGGGTCTCTTTCCTGATCTTTATACGTTAAGTTTACCAGGCTCTGAACGTGTCAAACTGCCACACGTCTTCGGGGGCCGGGCATGGACGACCGAATTTCCCAAACAGGTCCACGCGGTTCTTAAACGGGGTCCAATCCGTCTGGATGGAGGGACACGGGCCCAGATAGGGATTCGCCACCGCCAGCACCTCATCGTATGGGAGGTCATCGGGCACCAGCAGCCCACGGCGCGGGTTGCGCACCATCCAGGCCAATGCGCCCAACACCGAAGCCGCCACCTGCAACGTCGTCGCGTTCTGATGTGGGGCCAGCCGGCGCGCCTCGTGAATGTCCAGTTGCGAACCCGTCCACCAGCCGGTCAGGTCGTGCCCAAGCAGCAGCACGCCCAACTCATCCTTGCCGCTGGTGATCTCGTCGGTCATGATACGCTCACGCTCCTGCATCTGGTAGTTGCGCATCTTCATTTCGTGTAGCGAAGCCATCGCGGCATCGGTGGGTAAGTAGGCATAGTGCACGGTGGGTCGATAGATCGGCACGCCATCTTGCCACACCGTCAGGTGATCGCTGATGGTGAATGCTTCGCCGTGGCGCACCACCATGCCGATGATCTCGCCCATGGGCACCCACGAACGGACATAGGTATTGATGCCCATCTGGCTAAGGCAAATCTGGTTGCCAGGGCCATAGGTATGTTGCTGGGCATGTTTCGGCAAGCGCCGCTCGTGCGTGCCCCAACCCATCTCGGCAGTCGCAATGCCTTCCTCATAAAACCCGGCTACCGACCAGGTGTTGACGAACTCATTCACCTCTTTGGGCTTGTCGCTAATTTGCGTATCGCGCTCGGAAATATGGATCACCTTGGTGCCGCTCAGCATCGCCAGTTGCGCATAGTCGCCATCGGCCAGGGCCTTCTCCAGGCCGGGGCGTCTCTCGCCGGCCAGGCCCTGCCGCAAAGTCGTGGTGGCAACGTCGCGTAGGGCAACCTTCGTCCAGTGGCTCACCAATCCGGGGTTTGCGCCATGCTCCACCACCGCCGTTGCGCCCGGCTCGGGCCAGGTACTCGCAAGCCGGCGCAACGCCATATGTCGCGCATAGAGCGTGCGCTTGGTCGGCGGATCCCATATGCCGAAATAGGGGTCCCAAAGTTCTACCGAGGTGTTCACGTACATCACCTCGTGATCGTGACACCACTGAACGATATCGACAGCACCGATGTTCCAGGCCAGGTCGATCAACAGGTCGCCGGGGCCTAAATATTGGGCCAGCACAGCGGCCAGGTTTTCGGGGGTGATGCGCTGCTGCACATAGTGCGCGCCGGAGGAGAGTGTGTCTGGAATATGGGCGCGCCGATCTTCGAAGTCCATCACGGTCAGGCGGGAGAAATCCATCTCAAAATGGCGCAACAGGAGCGGCTGGAAACACTGAGACACCGCGCCGCAACCGAGCAACAGTACACGTCCCTGAAAGGGCATCTTCATCATTTCATCTAAGCCTCTTACGATATAGGATATTGGTGCACTTTTAAAAAAATGCGCCCGAATGATACAACGATAAACTGCGGATTTATAGTTTAAATAATGGAAACCTGGATCACATTTGCATCACGTGGGCGCATCGGCATACTCCGCCCCGACGGCAGCGACCTGCACGCCCTGGCGCTCGACGTGCCGGGTCAGGTGAACTGGCAACTTGGCCCGCTCTTTGCCGACGCGGAGCGCTGCATCGTCACCAGTTACGAAGAGGGCAAGCCCTGGGAACACGAAGTGCACACGCACCTGTGGATGTATCACTTCCGGCGCGGCACGCTGCAAGAGATCGCCACGCAAGGCCGCCTGACACCCATGACCCTGTGCGCCGCGCTTCTGCCCGGCGAGACGCGCATGATCGCCTCGCCCATCATCCAGCACGAACAGCGCATCTACAGCATGGACCTGGACGGGTCGCACGCGCAAGAATTGACCGGCGCGGGCGAAGGCTTTGCCTATGGCATCGCGCTCAGCCCCGATGGCCGGCACATCGCCCATCACATCACTGGCCCCAATGACCTGCCCTATCGCATCCGCGTGATGAACGTGGACGGCACGCACAAAGTGGAGGTGGCCCACCAAGCCGGGCATCTTTACTTTGGCCCGGCCTGGTCGCCCGACGGCGCATGGCTGGCATACGAAGATTGCCTGTTCCAGGAAGACCCAGGCCACGATTGGGCCGACATCGCGCTGGCGACACCCGATGGCCGCGCCAAGCGAACGGTGACGCAGGGCCAGCGCCAGTGGTTTGGCACCAGCTTCGGCACGCCCCAAACGCGCGGCGGCGGGTCGGAGATGGTCCAGTGGTCGCCGGATGGGCAGTGGCTGACCTACACGCGCGGCACACCGGATGCGCGCACGGCCTGGCCATTCCAACCTCAGCGCCCCGATACGGACCATTTCAACCGTGATTACCTGCCCGAACAGGCGCGCGGCGGCACACAGGTGTGCCTGTTGAACCCCTTCACGCAACAGGTGAAAGAGTTGACGCCCTACGAGCCGTTGGTGTGGAATTTCCGGTCACGCTGGTCGCCTGACGGAGATCAACTCAGCTTCAGCCGCGCCCACGTGGGCCAACCCAGCGAGGTATGGGCGATGGATGCCGACGGCGCGCACGCACGCCTGCTCACGCGCGGGTTTGACGAGATGGGTGCAGACCATGCGCGCTGGTTGGTGTTAAAGTAACCCGCAATGAGCAGCATCCCAAAGCGAATCGATATCAAACCCGGCATGCGCGTACAGATCGTAGAGAAGCACAACCAGAGCACGGGCAAATTAACCACGGGCACCGTGGCACGCATCTTAACCAACAGCGCCACCCATCCGCATGGCATCAAGGTGATGCTGGTTGACGGGAAAGTGGGACGCGTGCAGGCCATCCTGGATGCTTAAGGCGGCAGGCACAACAATGAGTGGATTCCTTGCCGATGCCGATCTGAGCACCAACCGCATCGAACTGGCGCGCCAGCGCGCCGCCCAACGCGGCTATATCGACCTGACCAGCAGCAACCCCACCCAGCAGGGACTCCTGTTCCCGCCCGATGTGTTGCGCAGCGCCGCCGAGGCCTATTGGCCAACCCGACGCTACACGCCCGACCCGCGCGGCCTGCTGCCGGCGCGCCAAGCCATCGTGGATTACTACGCGCAGCGCACTCCGCCATTCACGCTGGATACCGATTCCGTCTTCATCACCGCCAGCACCAGTGAGGCCTATGGGTTGCTGTTCGCACTGCTGGCCGAACCGGGCGACAACATCCTTGCCCCCGACGTGACCTACCCACTGTTCGAATACCTGGCGGCGATCTATCACGTCGAGTTGCGCCCCTACCGGCTGGACGAATCGCGCCACTGGCAGATCGACCCGACCAGCATCTACGCCCAAACCGACGCGCACACGCGCGGGGTCTTGATCATCTCGCCGCACAACCCTACGGGGATGATCGTGCAGTCACCCGTGACCGCGCTGGACGACCTGCAACTTCCGCTCATCTGCGACGAGGTGTTCGCCGAGTTCACCTATCGCGCGCCGCACACGCCGCCCATCGCCACGCTACATCCAAAGCTGCCGGTGTTTCAACTGAACGGCATCTCCAAGCTCTTCGCCCTGCCCGACATGAAGCTGGGCTGGATTGCGCTGAACGAACCGGCGGCCGCCCAATACGCTCAACGGTTGGAACTGTTGAACGACACCTTCCTGGGCGCGAATTCTTTGACGCAGCGTATGCTGCCGGCGCTTTTTGCGCAGGGGGCGGGCTTCGTGGCACACATGCGCACCCAGATACAGGTTCACCTGGACCTGGCGCTGGAAATGCTCACGCAGTGCCCAGCCATCCGAGTGCAACCGCCCGACGGCGGTTATTACCTGTTCCCAGAGGTGCAGGGCTGGGACAGCGAAGACGACCTGGTGCTGCACCTGCTCGACAAGGGCGTGCTGGTGCACCCCGGGTACTTCTATGGCTACGAGCGCGGGATACACATCATGATCTCGGCGTTGACACTGCAAGACAATCTGATGAGCGGGCTACAGGTGCTGATCGGCGCGTTGAACGCCCCGCACCACTCGTAAGGGCAAAGGGCGTTCACCCCTCCTCCAGTAACAGTACAATGAGGCCAACATGCAAGCACGCTCGCTTGCCCGGGCGGCGGTGATTGTCGGCGTTGCGTATGTCTTGAGCAACCTGACAGGCCTGGGACAGCGCATCATCGTCACCTCACGATTTGGCACAAGCGTCGAATACGACGCTTTCAACGCCGCGTTTCGTATCCCCGATCTACTGTTCAGCCTGCTGGCCGGCGGGGCGCTGGCATCGGCATTCATCCCCACCTTCACCACGCGCCTGAGCCGCAACCAACAAAGGCTGGCCTGGCGGCTGGCCGTCGTCGTGGGGGGATGGGTCTTCATCATCATGAGCGTTGTCGCGGCGCTGGCGGCGCTCCTTGCGCCATTACTGGTGAAGACGATCATCGCACCCGGTTTCGACGATGCGGCAGTGGCGCTCACAGCGTCGCTCATGCGCATGATGCTGGTCTCCACGGTGATCTTCGGCGTCAGCGGGCTGCTGATGGGCGTGCTGCAATCGAATAACTCCTTCCTCGCGCCGGCCATCGCCCCTTCGCTGTATAACGTCGGCATCATCTTCGGCGCGCTGGTGCTTAAGGATCAGGGCATCTATGGCGTCGCGCAAGGGGTCGTGCTGGGCGCTTTCTTACACCTGGCTGTGCAACTCCCCACGTTGATGAGGATTTTGCGGCAGGTGAAAGGAGATTGGAGATCGGAGATTGGAGATTCTGACGCCGGTCATCAATCGTCAACCGGAAATCCAAAATCCGAAGTCTCCAATCTCGAACTGCGCACCGACGTGCGCAACGTGATCCGCCTGATGCTGCCGCGCATCGTGGGCCTGGGCGCAGTGCAGGTGAACCTGATCGTCACGGTGGCGCTGGCATCGAACATGGGCGAAGGGGCCGTCTCGGCGCTGAATATCGCCTTCGCCACGCTGATCCTGCCGCAGGCAGTCATCGCACAGGCCACGGCCACGGTGCTCTTCCCCACCATCAGCGCGCATGCCGCGCGCGGCGAACGGGCCGAGTTCGCCGCGGCGCTCACACGCGCGATCAACGTTGTCATCGCGCTCAGCGCGCCGGCTGCAATTGGGCTCATCTTGCTCGGCCAGCCGCTCATCCGCATGCTGTTTGAACGGAATACGTTCAGTTCGCAGTCCACTACCGCCGTCGCATTCGCACTCACCTGGTACGCCGTTGGGCTGGTGGGTCACTCGGTGCTGGAGGTGGTGACGCGCGGCTTCTACGCCCTGCACGACACGCTGCGCCCGGTAATCCTCAGCGTCGCCAGCATGGTGCTGAACGTGGTGCTCAGCCTCATCCTGGCGAACGTTTTCAGCGCCCATCACCTGCCGGCCTATGGCGGGCTGGCGCTGGCCAACTCCACCGCCACGGCGCTGGAAACGCTGGCGCTTTATGCGCTGCTGGCGCGGCGTGTGCCGGAACTGAACATGGCGCAGACGGTGATCGCCTCGCTCAAGAGCGCGTTGGCGTCGGCTGTCATGGCCGCGTTGCTGATAGGCTGGCTGCAACTGGCCGGCAACGGGAACCTGGCGGCGTTGCTGGCACTCGGCATCGGCGTGGGGGCCTACTTCGGCGCGGCCTGGCTGATGCGCAGCGAAGAAGCACGCTTCGCCATCAACCTCGTGCGCGCAAGACTGAGACGGCCTGCTCCTCAGTCTCTTCCATAAGATCAGAGAGTGGAGACCGGAAATTGCGTGTGCATTGAACCATCGAGTACACAGTTCACAGATGACTCGCAGGAGCAATACTTGAATTTGTGAAATCCGTTATTTCAGCAATCCCGAATCCCCAATCTCTATAAATGCGCAATTTGTCTCTTAACCACTTCTCATCACGACCGATTACAATCAGCAAGATAATAGAAATAGGGTGCAACATGCCAGAAGATATTCAGTTTAACGATAATCCGCAGCAACCAGCCAGCCGCCCACCGGCGGACCCGGTGCGGGTGACAGATTACCGCGTCATGCCGTGGCCCGACGGGACACGCGTCACGGTGGAGCTGGGATTAACACCTTTCAGGCAGTTTCCGGCAATGGACATAAGCATCTTGGCGACGAGTGGCGAGGTGATACGCAACACGTCGATGGTGGGCGCCGTCGAAAGGCGGCCATCTCCTACCCTACACCTGCCCCCCCTGGATCCAGGCACCAAGCTGGCCGTCTTGATCGAGATGCTGGATGGCGACAGGGTGACACAACAGATCATCGTGCCCTTTAACGTAGGCGGCCCGATCATCAAACAGGCAGTATCCGACGTGGCCTGAGTGAAACAACGCTTAGTGTTAGAAAATCTTGGATAGCCGGCACAAGAGAAAGAAATGGAAAGAACGATTCCCGCTGACGCGATTAAGGTGCGCGCCGACCCACTGCCCACAAACGGGTCTGCCCCCGCTGCGTCCACTCGCAAGACGCTGGATGCCTTTGGACGTCACATTCATTATTTGCGCGTCTCGCTGACGGACAAATGCAATCTGCGCTGCGTCTATTGCATGCCCGAACAGATGGTATTCCGCCCCAACGACGAATTGCTCAACGACGAGGAATTATTCACCGTGTTGCGCGCCGCGAGCATGTTGGGGTTCGACAAATACCG
>DAOUFG010000022.1:0-13674 GCA_034430115.1 Thermoflexales bacterium
GTGCGGCGGGAAGTGTTAGACGCCCTCAATCAACGCAGCGATTGGCAGGGCCTGTTTCAAACCCTGGGTCACCTGGGGCTGCTGGCGTTGACCGGCGCCGCGGCCTTCTACGCAGCGGCGTGGCTCCCCTGGCCTGTGCTGATCGCAGTCCTTTTTCTGCATGGCACCTTCTACGCCTTCCTGCTGAATGGGTTTCACGAGCTGTGCCACAAGACCGTCTTCAAGACGAAGTCACTGAATACGATCTTCCTCTACGTCTTCAGCTTCCTGGGTTTGCTCAACCCCGTCATGTTTTGGGCCAGCCACCAGGAACACCACAAATACACCCTGCATCCGCCGGATGACCTGGAAGTGATATTGCCGGTCAAGATGACGCTCAGCGCCTTCCTGAAGTATTCCTTCGTGAACGTGTGGGGCCTGATCGACACCGTGAAGGGCATCCTCCGGCTCAGCCGCGGCAAGTTGCAGGGCGAGTGGGAGAATGCCTTGTTCCCAGAAACCGCCGTGGAGGGCCGGCGGCGGCTGTTCGCCTGGGCGCGCATCCTGCTCATCGGGCATAGCCTGCTCATCATCGGCTCCATCGCTACGGGCCTGTGGCTGCTGCCGGTGCTCATCACGTTCGCGCCGTTCTACGGCGGCTGGCTGCTGTTCCTGTGCAACAACACGCAGCACATCGGGTTGAGCGACGACGTGCCCGATTACCGGCTGTGCTGCCGCACCATCATCCTGAACCCCTTCGTCAGCTTCCTGTATTGGCGCATGAACTATCACACCGAGCACCACATGTACGCCGCGGTGCCCTGCTATCACCTGGCGAGGCTGCACCGCGAGATCGAAGCCGACTTGCCGCACTGCCCGGTGGGGCTCTACGAAACCTGGAAAGAGATCATCGCCATCCTCAAGCAGCAGCAGGTGGACCCGCAATATGAGTACAGGCCGGAACTACCGGCCCGTCAGGGCGCCTGACCTGCAAGGCTAACGAAAAACACAAAGAAACGAACGCACGAAGATTTAGAAATTAAAATGCGCGCACCAGCGGCTGAGGGCATGAATGGGCCGCCAGCATCGGATGAAATCCGACGCATGGATGAACCAAAACCTGCTGCGCAGGTTGGATGCTGCCATCCATCACGCATTTAGCCAGAGCCCCGATTTTTGCGCGGAGTACTGCGCCAAAATCGGGGCTCTTTTCGTCGAATGGTTCTATATCAAATCGTCGTATCTTTGTGTGAGACAGCCTAACCTCACCCAACGCGGGTCAGCGGCGATGGATTGCGCTCGAAGCCGGCCTGGTGCCAGTAGGGATAGGTCTTGGGGGTCTCGCTTGCTCGATCCAGGTAAGCGATCTGCTCAGCCGCGAGCGACCAACCGACCGCGCCCAGGTTATCGCGCAATTGCGCTTCGTTGCGCGCGCCGATGATCACCATCGCGACCGTGGGACGCTGGAGCAACCAGTTCAACGCCACCTGCGGCACACTCTTGCCCGTTTCGGCCGCCACCGCGTCCAGCGCATCCACCACCTTAAAGAGATATTCGTCGGGGATGGCCGGGCCGCCATCGACGGCGACCTTGCTGCGCAGACGGCTGGTTTCGGGCAGTGGCTGGCCGCGCCGAATCTTGCCGGTCAGGCGGCCCCATCCCAGCGGGCTCCACACCACCGTGCTCACCTGCTGATCCAGCGCGAGCGGCATCAGCTCCCACTCATATTCGCGCCCAACCAGGGAGTAATAGGCCTGGTGCGCCACGTAGCGCGGCCAACCGTAGCGATCGCTCGTCGCCAACGATTTCATCAGGTGCCAGCCCGAGAAGTTCGAGCAACCGATGTAGAGAATCTTGCCCGCCCGCACCAGGTTTTCAAGGGTGCCGAGCGTCTCTTCCACCGGCGTCATGGCGTCAAAGCCATGCAACTGAAATAGATCGATGTGGTCGGTGCCCAGGCGGCGCAAGCTGCCCTCCACCGCGCGCGTCAGATGAAAGCGCGACGAGCCGACGTCGTTGGGTCCCGGCCCGGTGCTGAAGGTCGCCTTGGTGGAGATGAGCACCTGGTCACGACGGCCCTTGATCGCCTGGCCCAATATCTCCTCCGACGCGCCGTTGGAATAGCCATCGGCGGAGTCGAACATGTTCACCCCGGCGTCGAGACAGATATCCACCAGCCGGCTGGCCCCGGCGACGTCGGTCGTGCCAAAGGCCTTAAAAAACTCATTGCCCGCGCCAAACGTCGCGGTGCCCATACACAACACGGGCACTTTCAGCCCGGATTTGCCCAAGAGTCTCCATTCCATTGATCGTTCCTCCTTGATTCACAAAAGATGACACGCTGATGAATGAGTATAGCAAGACCACACCCCTCCCCCGCAGACGGCGCTGGCCCGGGCAAATCAACTCGCGGGTCTGTGCGCATTCCTCCCCTGCAAGGAACGCAGCGGGAGAGGGAATCCACCCGCGCCTACTATCTTCCTTCGTGCCCTTTGTGTTTTTGTGTCTTCGTGGTTTTCAGGTCTTCGCGTCCTTTGTTTCTTCGTTGCTTCGTGTGAATCCTTACTTCCGCGAAAGCATCGTATACTCACTTTTGATCACCTCACACATCACGATTCAGAGGTTCATGATGACGCGACCAAATGTTGTCTTTATCCTGGCTGACGATATGGGGTATGGGGACTTCAGCGCCTTTAACGGCGGGCTCTCCAGCACGCCCACCCTGGACGGCCTGATGCAGGAAAGCGTCTGCCTGACGCAACAGTACACCGCCTCGCCGGTGTGCAATCCCTCGCGCGCCTGCCTGATGACCGGGCGCTACCCGCATCGCACCGGCTCGGTGGATACGCTGGAATGGCATGGGCTGGAGCGCCTGGCGTTGCGCGAAACGACCCTGGCCGACCTCTTTAAGCGCGCGGGCTATACCACCGGGCTGGTGGGCAAGTGGCACCTGGGCGCGTTCGACCCGCGCTACCGCCCCACCGAGCGCGGCTTCGACGAGACGGTGTGTTTCCGCGGCGGGATGCACGACTATTACAACTGGCGCATCGAATATAACGACCACGTCCAGCACGGCGACGGGCGCTACCTGACCGACGTGTGGACCGACGAAGCGGTGCAGTTCATCGAACGCCACCAGCACGAGCCTTTCTTCCTGCACGTGACGTACAACGCGCCGCACGTGCCCCTGGAAGCCCCCGAGGAAGATCAGAAGCTGTTTAAGGGCTCGGACAAGTTCAACCTGGGCGTGAGCATGGTCTACGCGATGATCCACCGCATGGACAGCGGCGTGGCGCACATCCTGGAGACGCTCAAGCGCCTGGGGCTGGACGAGAACACCATCGTGCTCTTCACCAGCGACAACGGCCCGCAGTTTGGCGGCGAGGGTGACCATTGCACCACGCGCTTCAACTGCCAGTTCAACGGCGCGAAGGGGTCGGTGTACGAGGGCGGCATCCGCGTGCCGATGATCCTGCGCTGGCCGGCCGGGTTGCAGGGCGGGCGCCTGGTGCACGAGATGGTGCACTTCTCGGATTGGTTCCCCACCTTGCTGGCCGCGGTGGATATTCCCGTGCCGGGCGAGCTGAAGCTGGACGGCGTGAACGTGTTGCCGGTGTTGCGCGGTGAGCCAGGGCAGGTGTGCACCACGCGCTACTGGCAGTGGAACAGGTATCAGCCGGTGATCACCTGCAACGCGGCGGTGCGCGACGGCGATTGGAAGCTGGTGCGCCCCGTGCAGGAAGAGGCAATGCGCGTGGACGACGATATTCACTGGCTGGCCGTCTCGATGTATGGGCCGGAATATTTCATCCAGCGCGGCATCTTCAAGGACGCAGAGCCGAAGCGCGAGGTGCCTCCGCCGGTGACGCCGGAGCTTTATAACATCGCGCGCGATCCGCTGGAGCAGACGAACCTGGCGGCGCAATACCCCGACGTGGCGCGGGAGCTGTTGCACAAGTTGGAGAACTGGTTCGAGGAAGTGGAGCGCGAGTTCCGCGAGGTGTATCCGATACGGTAAAGGTGGCGGGTGCGATAAGCCATGGTTAATGGCAATGCCACCCACATCAACCCATACGGTATGACTCAAACAAGCTCGATTCTGTAAGTCCGGGATGGGCTGCCCGCAAGCGGCTGAGCATTTTGCAGTGCCGCCGAGCCACTCCGTTGCAAGAAACGGTGGTTATCGGCCTCCGGTAAGAACGAGCTTTTTTGTTATCCCAGGCGTGTGGGATCATCAGCTCTGCAACAATCCGTGCCTGCACAACATCCCACTACACTGATGTATCACGCTCATAGTTCTGAAAGCAGGCCCAAGCGACAACACATCTCTCCCCAATCGATCACCTGTTTTAGTGATCCTTGATCATCGGTTGCACTCAGTACAGATCAAGTTCACGCTCAATGAAGATCAACCTGTCGTTGCCATCGAAGCAGATGTACCTGTTCAATAGGAGGTTCCCGGCTAATAAGTACTTGCATCTGCCCCCTATTTAAAAGGTGTGCGAATCATCTTCGATTGTTATAGGCAAACACCAGCATGCCATCTTCATTAGGCTCAGCGCGGACTTGGACAAACCCAGCAGCAGAGAAGCATCGCAGGCTCGCCAAATTCTCGGGATCAATTTCGGCAGTGATCATGCGCATACGCCTCACTTCCGGCTGATCTAATGCCAACGACAGAATGAGTTTGCCAAGCCCCTACTTGCGATATTGGGGATTCACGACGATACAAATTGAGCCAGTACCATCTCCGGCCCTGTCAATCTGTACGACTCCAACCAACTCGCCCGCCTCATAAGCGCCCCATGCGTAGACTCCATCAATGTTGCCGACATAGGTAAACCACCGCCTTGTAGGAGGCTGAACCCATGGCGTTGTCTCTTGATCTGAGAACCATTCCGCATACGCCAAATAGGCAACCTCGTCCAGCCTCTGTATGAAAATGCTGGGCATGGGTTACCTCCTCAGCCACACATGCCGCCGGACAAGGCGGCCGATGCCCTCACCCACCCGGCGCCATGCGCAGATGCGCGATCTGGAAGGGGCCGATCTCTTGCAACGCCTCACCCGCAATAGACTCCAACCGGCCCAGGCGCAGCCCCAGAGCCTTCATCGCAAGCGCCGCGCGTTGCTGCTTGACGGAATACAACCGGCACAATAGCTCGGCATCTTTCACCTGCACACAGGTCGAGACCAGTTCCGCATCCGTTAGCTTTAGCAGCGTGCATTGCGCGGGCAGCGGCCCGGCGTGGCGGTTCGTCTGCACGGCAACCAGCGGCGTGCCATAGCCGCGCGCAGCCCCAATCACGTCGGCGGTGCGCCAGTCGCCTGGGTGCGGGTAGACGGCGGTATGAAGCGCGTGCCGGCCGCGCAGGCGCTGATCGAAACACTTGGGCCAGCGCACCAGGTCCAGGCGGTTCCCAATCGCATCGGTAGATTCGCCCCAGGCGAACAGGTTCACCAGCGTATCGTCCCTCAGCCAATGCTTGAGCGTGCCCTGGTGGAAGTAGGCCAGCCCCTTCGCGCCATCGGAAACATCCACCCAACTCGCCGGGAAGAAGGGCCGCTCGGCGCGGCTCTCCACCACGCCAAAAGCGATGTCGTGATGGATGTCGCCATGGAACGCCAGCGGCCACTGCACGCGCAGCTTGGTGTCGTCGTCGTAGAAGTGGCCGATGCTGGCCGCGTTAAAGTCGAATTCCCAATCCAGGTCGATGCGCGGGGATTGGTGATAGAAGCGCATCCGCAGCACGCCATGCGTCGGCGCGCCCATTTCGCCGGCGACGGTGAAGGTGACACCCAGCGGCGTGCGGCGGACGGTCGCCGGGCCGGCGGATTGCCAACGTAGTTCTGGGCCACGGGTGGAGGGCTCCCATTTCTGCCAGTGCTGGACGTCGAAGGTGCCCTCGTGCTGTGGGCCCAGGCCGGTGCTATCGCGCGCGGCCAGCAGGTTGGCGGGTTGCGCAGCGCGCAGCAGTTCCTCGCCGGAAGGTTTCAGTTGCAGCGACGTAAAAGCACCGTCGGGCCGCAGCGCAACGCGATAGAAGTCATTCTCAAACGCAAAAGCATCGGCACACGCTTCCTCAGTCGCCTGACTGCCGCCCGCCTGCACCTGGTAGGTGGCGTAGCCCAGGCCCGGCAGTGACGCGGCAAAGCGCAGCTCCGCCCCATCCGGCGTGGGCGTGAACTCACACGGCAAGGGCTGGCCCTGCTGATCGGCGATGACGGGCTCGGCAATGGGGACGTGCGCAACGACGATGCCGGCCTGTTCGTGTGGCGTCGGGTTGAAGACGATCAGCGGCTGCCCGGCGCATGCGGATGTATCAACCTGCGCGGCAATTGCATTTGCCGCCTCGCAAGCCAGGCGACTTGCTTCTTGCTCGGCCTCGTGCAGCCAGACGATGCTCTTGGCCTTCAGTTCAGGCGCGCAGAAGCAATACACGTCGTGATGCTGCGTCGTCAATATCTTCTTCCAGATCGGGTCCGTGGGCGCGGCGGGGCGACGGAGCAACGCAAACGCCAAGGCATTCAGCGCCTCGGCCTGCAACGCGCTCCCCTCGGCCTGCCAGTTGCTGCGCGAAAGTTCCTCGGCGCGGATGCCCTCGATGTAGCTCCAGTTGGTGAAGAAGCGAACCTGGAATTGCGGCGGATGCGCCTGGTAACGCTCGGTTAGCGCGTCGTCGAGCAGCGCAAAATCGGCCTGGGCGCGCTCGGCCAGCCACTGCTGGTCCACTTCGATCAGGTCGGGGATTTCCACCATCACCGGCGGCACGTGCAGCAGCCCCAGCATCTCCTGGAAGCGCAGCCATTCCTGCACGCTCATGTGGCTGGGTTCTTCCAGGTAGAGCGGCTCGAGCGTGCCGTCCAGCCCGCGCCATGCGGCGAACTCGCTGCCTTGCATGAACATGCTGCCGAACCGGGCGTGATAAAGCAACTCGGCGCCTTGCTCCATCACCAGCGTGGACGAGAAGTGCGGCAAGACGCCGAAGCGAATGCCAAACGCCTGCAAGAGTTGAGGCGTTTGCTCGTTGATGCTGCTCTCCTGGTGCGCATACACGCGCACCTGATGCCCATCGCACAACTGGCGATACACCCGCTCGCCCCATTCGAACTGGCGATAGTTGGCCTCCGAACTCAGCGTTTGCAGGTGCGGCTGAGAGTACGTGCCGTTGTAGAAGGTGGTGCGGCCCGCCTTCACCAGGCTCAGCATCTCCTCGAACACGTCGGGGGCGTCCTGGCGCAGGCATTCCAACTCCAGGCCCGACCATTCGTAGCCGATCTTCAACTCGGGGTACTGGCGCAGCGTGGCGATGTTCCGGCGCAACCGCTCAATATAAGTGGCAATATCGGGGGAGCCCCAGGGCGGCGTGCGTTCAGCGCATTGCGTATCCTCTTTAATGAGAAGATACATCGGGTGTTGTGCGAGCGCCAGTTTATATTCCATCGACTTCCTCCGCGCGGGCAGCCTGTTGCCGGCTCATTGTATGTCCAAGTGGCGCAAGCGATCAAAGTACATTCTTAGCCTGCCGTAACCGCTGCAATGTCGCGATAGGGAATGTTGGCGCGGATCGCTTCCACCCCCGGCCTCACCGCCCCCGGCGCCCGGGCCGATTCGATCAACCCCTGGATCACTTCCAGGATGATGCAATCGGCAGTTTGAAAGGCCTGCAAGAGGGTGGCCTTTTTGTCCATACGGGCCAGGATTCCGTCGTTGGGAATCACGATTTGCACATTGGTATGCGCCGCCAGGTCCGCCAGCCCCTCTTCGGCCAGCCGCGTGCGACGGCGGCCTTCAAAGGTAAATGGCTTGCTCACCACGCCCACTGTCCAGGCCCCCAATCCCTGGGCGATGCGCCCGATCACGGGTGCGGCACCGTTGCTCGTGCCGCCGCCCAGGCCGCAGGTGATGATCGCCGTGCCTGCCCCCTGTAGAAGCCCGCTCAGCTCGTCCGCTGCTTCTTCCGCGCCCCGGTGACCCACGTCGGCCATGCCGCCCGCGCCAAGCCCGCGCGAGATATATTTGCCGATGAGCACTTTGTGCGGCGCTTCCGCCAGTTGCAATGCGACCGTATCGGCATCCACGGCGACCCACTCGACGCCGGGCATGGGCTTTGTGGTCGCCGCCGCCCGCGTGACGACCTTACACCCGGCGCCGCCGACGCCGATCACCACGATGCGATCTTCCCGGTTCATCGACTTGCCTCCTGCGCATGTTTTATCACTTCGCGCCGCTCATGCTATAGTGAGACGGACACTTGACTTACAAATAGGAGTCCGCAATGAACACACATTCGGCTAACAGCGTGAGGCAAGGTCACCCCTTCCCACACGTATTGCCCATGCGCCGGCGTGCTGAGATCGTCAACCACCTGTTAACCCGGCGGCCGGATTCGAACGCGGCCACCCACACAAAGAAACAAAGCAGCGAAGGGCACAAAGATTTCACACCGAAGGATGCGCCATTCGTGAAGATTCGTGGATGCTCATAGGGAGAGACACATGAAAAGCGTCAAGTTCGATGGCAATAGCAGTGTGCGGGTCGTGGATGTGCCGGAGCTGGAACCCGGGCCGGACGAAGTCGTGATCGCCACCGTCGTGTCGGCGATTTGCGGGAGCGAGATGCACGCCTACCGTGGCGCGGGCCAACCCGCCGGCAACGGCGGGCACGAGGCGGCTGGGATCGTGGAACGGGTGGGCGCGAACGTGACGAACGTGAAGGTGGGCCAGCGCGTGGGCGCGTCGGCCATCTCCGGCTGCGGGCAGTGCGCCTATTGCGCGCGCGGCCAATACACCTGGTGCAACCACTACACGTTCTATGGCAACATGCACGCCGAGAAGTTCGTCGTCGCCGCGCGCGCCTGTCACCCCCTGCCCGACGACCTGCCCTGGGAAGTAAGCGTGCTCATCAGCGGCGACGGGCTGGGCGTGCCCTACCATTCGTCCACCCGCATGTCGCAGCAAGGCATGGATTCGGTGGCCGTCTTTGGGCTGGGGCCGGTCGGCCTGGGCAACGTGCTGCTCCAAACTTACCTGGGCCGGCGCGTGGCGGCCATCGACCTGTCGGACTATCGCCTGGCGTATGCGCAAAAGCTAGGCGCGCGCTGGGCCGTCCGTGCCAGCGCCGATACGGTCGCGCAGGTGCGCGAACTCACCGCCGGCTTCGGCGTGGACATCGCCATCGAAGCGGCCGGGCGGCCCGAGACGGCCAAACAGTGCTTCGAGGTGGTGCGCAAAGGCGGCACGGTGGTCTTCAATGGTGAGCAGGGCGCGTTGCCGCTCTCACCAAGCGACGACTTCATCCGGCGCGACATCACCGCCCTGGGCTCGTGGTTCTATCACTTCCACGAATATGGCGACATGCTGCGGCTCTACCGCAACGGGCTGCGCGTGCAAGACCTCGTCTCGCACACCTACCCGCTCGCCCAGGCGCCCGAGGCCTTTGCCGAATTCGCCGCCGGCCGGGCGGCCAAGGTATTGCTGCGCATGCAGGCATAGGAATTTCTCATGGCACACACCCAACCTTTTGTCACGGAGCCACAAAAAACGGTTCCCGTCATCGCGGACGTGGATATTTGCGTGCTGGGCGGGAGTTGCACCGGCGTGTTTGCCGCCGTGCGGGCCGCCCGGCTCGGTGCGTCGGTTGCGCTGGTGGAGCAGATGAATTGTTTCGGCGGCGTGGCGACCTCCGGGATGGTGAACATCTGGCACAGCCTGCAAGACACGCAGTATAGCCAACAGATCATCGGCGGGATGACCGGCGAAGTGGTCGAGCGGCTGAAGAAACGCGACGCCGTGATCACCAACGAGCACACCGTCGACGCCTTCATGCTGAATACCGAAGAGCTAAAGATAGAGCTGGATGAACTCGTCCGCGAGGCGAAGATCAAGGCTTATCTGCACACCGTCTTCAGCGCGCCACTGGTGGAGGACGGCCGATTGGCAGCCGTCTTTGTGGAGAATAAATCCGGGCGCGGCGCGATTCGGGCGAAGGCCTTCATCGACGCGACCGGCGACGGCGACCTGTGCCACCGGCTCGGTTTGCCCGGCTACGCCCTGCCGATCAAGCAGCCCCCCACCACGGGCGCGAAGATCTACGGCATGGACTACGAACTCTACGGCATGAGCAGGGTCGGGGATTTTGACCTGCAACAGGCGCTGCTGCAACACCACGACGAATTCGGCATCCCCGAGTTGTGGGGCTGGAGTGCCAAAATCCCCGGCGTGCCCAACGTCACCTTCCAGGCCATCAGCCGGGTGTTCTACGCCGACTGCGCCGATGCCGACTCGCTGACGGCGAGCGAAATGGAGGGCCGGCGGCAGATTCGGGCCATCCTGGACATCATCCGCAAATATGGCCCCCAGGACTATCGCCCAGTGCTGCTGGGGCTTGCTTCGTACATCGGCATCCGCGAGACCAGGCATATCCACACCCTGCACCGGCTGACCGAACAAGACATCCTGGCGGGCAAACGATTCGCAGATGCCATCGCCAACGGCACCTATCGGGTGGACATTCACAGCGACGACGACCCGGGCGTACTCTTCCGCTACCTGGACGGGCGCGAGGTCTATCATCGCAGCGGCTTCCCGAGCGAAGAGCGGCGCTGGCGCCCGGTGCAGGCAAAAGACCCGACGTTCTACCAGATTCCCTATCGCTCGCTGGTGCCGCAGGGGCACGACAATCTACTTCTGTGCGGGCGCTCGCTGGACGCGGACGTCGGCGCGTTCGGGGCGGTGCGCGTGATGGTAAACATGAACCAGACGGGCGAAGCAGCCGGCGTCGCCGCCTATACGGCCATTGACACGGGCCGCAGCGTGCAAACGATCGACACCGCGCTATTGCGCGCGCAACTCGCTCGCGGCGGGTCGATCATGCTATAGAAATGGCAGCTTAAATACGGTACACTGGGTTGACTGGCGGCCACGCGCAAGGGCAATAAGAATGGGCCGCCAAGGAGGATAGAAGATACGCATGAGAGTGAGACCGTATAGCGACCGCGCCGGCAAATGGAAAGACGGCGGCGTGAAGAAGCACGACGATGATGAGCCAAAGCCCCGCCAATCGGATAAGCCGATCAAGCCGTCCGCCAAGTACAAGTGGTATCTGGGCAAGGATGCGCTGGTTCACATCGTGAGCGTGGGTCGCTTCAACAAAGTGACGGAAGTGCTGAGCTTTGCGGAAGCGGATGCCACCCCCGAACAGATTGCGGTGCTGCAAGCGGCAACAGAGGACCAAGAACTGGCGAAGTAACAAAGGGCAAGATAGCATATGCCTCGCGCAAACCATGCCAAGCGCGGGGGATGCGAAATCAGTCTGCGCTGATCTGGCTATGGCCGATATATCTCTAAGCCTGCCACCGCCAGAATGTCGGGGAAGCCTCGCACGGCCTGGCGGTCCCACTCTTTCACATCCTCGGGGAGATCAGCATAGGGAACAAGATAGGGCGTGGTCCGATGCGCGACATCCCGCGGCCCGGCCACCCAACCGGCGGCGCGCCGTTCGGTTACCCAACGTGCGTGTTCCTGGGCAGCCAACGTTTCCACCTCTTCCGCTGTGAAGGCGAAGGGGACTGGCTTGACAGGTGCCGGCCTGACACAACAACCGATGCTTTGGAGTAGCGCGACGATATGCCTGGCCTGCTGTCGATCAGAGTGGCGCAAACTCTCCGGCAAATCATTCCACGGTTGCATGGCAGGGTCGTCCGCCGGCTTATGCCCGCGTTGATTCTGTAGATACCGTTCATGAATGGCCTGTGCCATTCGTTCCAATAACGCGTCGTCTATCATCAGATATGTGCTGTTCCTACACTCCATTCAATCTGGTTTGCGCGAGCTTCGCAGATGTTACCACCGGCTTCACGATTTGGAAGCCCGCGCGCGCCAAAAGCGTTGGCAGGTTACGGCAGATGTCGCGGTCCTTCTCCCTCTCGACGTCCGGCAACGCCTTCCACGCCACGAGCGTTGGGTTGGTCTTGCGCAGTTCATCCTTTGGCCCAGGCGCATAGCTCCATCCGGTGGCCCTGCGTTCTGTCACGTAGCGCTCATGCTCCAATTGGGCCATGTAGTCCGCCTCCTGTTCTGTGAAGTGAAAATCCTCCGCATCCCAATCGGTCAGCGGTGCCAGGACGTATCCCAGGCTGCGCAAGTTGGCATCGATATAGCCGGCCTGGGCATAGTTTGATCTCCGCATATTGTCGGACAATTGTTCCCATGCCACCATGCTTGGGTTCGTCGCACTCGTCTCGCCGCGCGCCATAGCGCGTTGGATGTAATCCTCGTGGTTGGCACGCGCCAGTAATTCGTGCGTGCCGCCCAAGATCACCCTGGGGTTACAGGTGCGTTCGAGCATGCTAAATACCTCGATATTGGCAAACATCGCGTTGGAACCATCGCCAGGCGTGAGCAATCGAGATAACCCGCCCGACTCGGCCATGCGCACGACAATGGGGACGGGCCTGCCCAACACACGGCGAAGCCCGTGATGCACCGCCAACGCGGTGCGCAGACTCAGCGAGTCGTTATCGAAGCACACATAGACTGCGTCGGGAGGGGCACTGCACACGCCTTCGGCAATTGCTTCAAACTCTGGGCCGTTCACGTTCATTTGGAGCGGCGTCAATTCACAGACGCGCGCAAGCTGTGGGTAATGCAGACAAAGCGCCCTGCATCTGAGTTCGGCTTGCTGATCGACCACGGTGACGTGCAAGCGCTCTCTTTGCCCGGTTGTACCTTTCAATTGCCTGTACCTGTCGCGTGCAGCGTGAACGACCAGGCTCGTCCCCAACCTACCAAGCCCAAGCACCAGGAGATGACCCGGCGCAAGCGGCTCCTTGGGCTGATGCTCCTCCCACAAGATTTGCCCGGCGCGGTCGAACACGTTAAACAGTTCGAGTTGGAAGAGCGATGTTTGCGGCACCATCATCTCGCGCGTCCGGGCCAGTTCATACAGTTGGGGGTCCACCAGGTGGATGGTGCAGGTAAGCGGGGTGTCTTGATCGCGTGCCTGTGGCATTTGTGATACCAGGGATTCGACCTGCAAACCGATCTCCACGTTAATGCCATCGTCCGCGGTGACCGCCACGATATGGCGTGCCCTCATGACAGCCGCCTTGCGCAATACGTCGTGCGTGGTGGCATTGCCAATCACCACCTCCGCGCCACGGCTTTGGCACACCTCGATCAGATCGTTATCCTCGTCGTTCTCGATCACCACAACTCGCTGCCCCTGTTCCAGGAACCCTTTGGCCAATAGCCAACCTTTACGGCTGAGCCCACAGATCACGACGTGGCCGCGCATGCGGCGCAACCGCACCGAAGCGAATTGCTCGCGGAAGAGCGCTGCCGCCGCCTGCCAGACGGTATAGGCCGCCAGCGCCGGGATCAGCAAACGCGCCACATCCAATTCCCAGGTCACAGGAGAATCCATTGCGCCTGAGTTCAAAGGGATGAGTTGGAGCGTCAAGTACCAAAGATCGAGCGGCGAGTGCGACTCGCGTATCGCCGCGGTGGTACGGGCAAAACCAACATACCCGAGCAACAGCGCAACGGCCCACACGAGCCCGATGATGGGCCATCGATAGCGCTGCCAGCCGCGCGCGATTGTTTCTCGTTGTAGTGCGCGTCTATGTCCCGTGACGGCCTCGTGAACGTTCTTGTCGTGGTGATGCGTCATGGGCCCTCCAACGATTTGTTGTG
>DAOUFG010000023.1:0-11426 GCA_034430115.1 Thermoflexales bacterium
GAGAAGCCGTTACCGCCATAGGCGGTGCCGCTGCCCGTTGTCGTAGATTGTTCCTCATTGGTAGCGCCGCCGGTGGAGCCCATGACTTCCTCCGTGACAGAGGCGCGTACCTCGCCGATGCTGAGCATGCCAATCCCGATTTCGTGCTTGAAACCTGCCGTCACCGAACCGCCGTAGGAAGCTGTCCAGCCATCTTCGTCGCCCGTCGTCGCAGTGCTGGAGTTGGCGATGCCGCCTGCGCTAGATTGGACGGGCACACCGTTTTCGTACCACACGGGCTGTGAGTTGGCGACGGCGATCACGTTGACGTCGGAGAGCTGATAGCAGGCCTTGTACTTGCCGATGAGCGAGTCGCCATCCAAGTCTGCCAGCAATGGGACGCCCGGAATGCCGGAACGCATCCCAATGAGGGATAAACTGCTGGACTTGATTTGCTTGAAAATGTAGGCTGTTCCGACGGATTGGGATGCATAGAAAATCTCGGCCCTGCCGTCACCATCGATGTCGCCCACGGCAATGGAACGGTTCCCTTGGGCGAATGGCACGACGGTTGTGGCACCGATGAGTGTGGTGGTCAGCGGTGACAGGGTGTATGCACCTACGTATATGCCGTAGGTGTAGATCAGTTCATCCACGCCATCCCCATTCGTGTCGCCGCTGGCGACGGCTGATGGGTAGTTGCTTCCGTAGATGGGCGTAATGCTCCCAGTGCCTGTATAGACCTGGGTGAACGATGAGGTGGACGTATCGAGCCGCAACGTGGTCACGCGTGGGATAGCGTATATAGTGCTCACTGTGTCTAGGGAAGCTACGGCAATTTGTTCGCCGGTTTGGCTGTCGAACTGGCCGATGGTCATCTCGGCGTCCTGGACCTTAACGCTTCCCAGGCTGACGGTAGTGTCGGCCAGATAATCCAGGCTGGAACCGGTGAAGGTGTAGGCGCGCACGTAACCCCAGGTGTAACCTGTGCGCAAGGCGGCAAATGCAACTTCCGACTTGTTGCCATCGCCAGAGAGGTCTCCGGCGGCAACCGAGAGGTCGCTGAGCGCATTCGAGTAGCTGATGTTCTTGCCCGCCAAACGGGTGATGGCGCTGACCACCGTGTCGCTCAACGTGATGCTGTATACGCCCAGCGTCACCTTCGTGTTATCGGCGCTGAGTGTGCCGACAATCACTTCGTCATTGCCGTCCTGGTTCAAGTCCTGCACCGCCACCGACAATTTGCCGGAGCTGGTATCGGAAGACGCGTGAGAGTCCAGGGAGATGCGTGTCCCTGCCCAGGTGGCGGCATTCTTGGCCTCCAGGTACCAGGCGCCGTCAGTACCAACATAAGCGCTGACCCAGATCGACTTCCCGTTCACGGTAGCGATGCCTTGTCCGCGCGGTACGCCGTAGCTGGCGTTGGAAGTCGTGGTTGAAGAGGGTGCCTGGCCTTGATTGGTGTACAACGCATACTGGACGTTGCGGTTGCTGTCGTAGCCGAGTAACATCAGGTTGTGTGGGCGCGAGACGGCGCCGGCAATGGTCTGCCCGGCTGCCCAGCCGCTTTGCGTGGTGGTGTCCCAGGCGCTACTCGTCCAGCGGGTGATTTGCGCCACGCTCGAGGAATTCGCGCTGAGGACGTACATCTCATCGCTCGAGGTGGATAACAGGTTGAGCGGCGCAGCGTACCCGGAATGACTTGTGGTGCTTGTCCAACCGCCGCTATAGGTCCATTGCCTGGTGTACAGCGAGCCGCCTGTGCTCATCACGGCCACGGCCATGTGTGTCGCATAGCTGGAAGTAACGGCTGGTTTGCCGGTGACGCTGTCGATCAATGAGGTCCACGTGGTGTCGCTCCAATCCGACGCGTCGTCGGCGGACCATGTCTTGATCCACAGCTTATTGCTGGCGCTGACGCCGAACACCGCCATGTGGTTTTCATCTCTGACGACGGCGCTGACGTCGTAGGTAATCGTGGTGCCGGTGGGCGTGCCAAGCGCTATCGGCGTGCTACGCCAGCCGATGCCCGATTGCCACTCCGTGAATTTCACGGCGTTGCTGGTGGTTCGATAGAAGAGCACCAGGTGATAGGGAGAAATGGCGACGATAGAGGGGGTGCCGGCGGCATCGTTGATGCCGGTGACATCCGTCCACACCTTACTGGCCACACCGCCATACGACTCCATATATTTGATCTTGGTGCCGGAGCGGACGAAGACGGTCCAGTCGATGGTGGTGCGAGCGACGGCGACCGGGCTGCCATCGGCCGTCAACCCGAGGCGGGTGAGGGTGTCCCAACCATCGGCGGCCGACCAGGCCTGGGCCACCAGTTCTCCGCTGGAAGAATCCGTCTTGTATACCGCTAACGCGGCATCGATTCCGAGTGGGATCGCCGAGACGTCGGAGTAGCTGTGTGGCGCCTCAAAAACCTTGAGCGAACTGGTTTTATCGTTGAAGGTTGAACTGCCCATCGCCACATTCTTCAGGTTGGCGACGGATGTGTCGGTGGTATAGGAGTAGCCGTCATAGTCATCGTCCTCATAGATCGTGATTTTGGCATTCCCTCCCACCTTGATGGACGTCAGGGAGTCATTGCTGAGCCCAAAGTCGGGGCTGTCGGGGTAGTAGCCACTGCTCAACTGGGCACAACTACCGGAGTAGTTGTCATCCTTATAGATGTTCACTTGTTCCCCGCCGGGTGATGTGGAACATGAGTTCGTCATGGAGGCGGTGCCCGAAGCAGAGATCAGCGTGCGTGATCCCCAGGCCGATGCCTGGTTCAGTTGGTACGTCGTATTGCTCCAGGCTGGGCCGATGGTCATCTCCAGGTCTTTACCAAAAGAGACGACGGCTGGGCCGGTGCATGTGCTGGCGGACCCGGAGACGCTGGATGCCTGCACGCCAGACGACGAGTGGGTCGCGTTGGATATGGAGACATCGCCGGGGATATCCTCTTCCATAACCTTTATCTGGGCGGGAGTGGTTTCCGCTTCCGATTTCTTGGTGCGCAGCATGGAAGGGGGAGGATTGGTTTGCGTTGTCGTTTGCGCCGGCGGTGCAGCCGGTGCAGATGTGGCCGATGCAGGCGTCGCCGATATAGGGATGCTGCTGAGTAAGAGCAGCATCATGACGATGCTGTTTATGGGGCGGGAGAGAGCACGTTTACTGGACATGAGTACCTCCGTGAGGATTGGATGAGGGGTGGGATATGTTCTCCGATGCAATTTGGGCCTCGATCACGTGGGTGAGGTCGTCAATGGTCAACGCCTGGGCTTGCTGGCCGGAGAGCACGAGCATTTTTGCGTTCGAAATATCGATTCCGATCAACAGCAGCCGGGGATGTTCTTTGAGGAGCGCAATGGGAGAAACCGGATAGTCGGTCGCAAGATCGAAAATGAGTACATCGGGGTGTTCGCGCTTGATGTATTCCGCCAGGTCGGACGTGCTCGCATCAAGTTGATGGAGCGTCAGGCCGGGCCGGTTTATCAAGTTTGCGCCGATGCTGGACACGATCAGCGAGTTGCCGTAGAGCGCTATTGCGCAGTGTTTTCCCATTGTGCCTCAAGAGCGTCATGCTTGGGGCAGTATGGGCCGGCGGCGCCCGCCGGGCAATGTCCGGCAGGTATTTCAAAGGACAATCAAAGGACAGCGAACGGGGAAAAGGACACTGTCTGGTGACACGCATTTGCCCTTTTAGGGCAATGGAAGTGCTACTTCTGCATGGGGAACTGCACGAGCATCTGGGTCCCCTGGCCGGGTATCCAGCGGACCTCCAGATCGCCGCCAAACTCGGCGGCGCGTTCGCGCACGGGTTGTAACCATTGCGCGCCCCTTTTTTCGGCCAGGTCGGGTGCGTCTGCCGTCGTGTCGTTATCTTGCAAAGTGATGTACCCCAGGCCATCGTGGAGGGTGAGATTCAACTCCACACACGTCGCGTGGGTGAACTTGCGCACGTTCGACAGGGCTTCCTGAACGATGCGTAATAGCTGCACTTGCGTGAGTAGCTCAAATGGCTGTGCGTCGAATTCTGCCGGCACGTGACACTCGACCCGGATATGAGACGTTTTGCCATATTGCTCTGCATACTGGCGTAACGCAGGCAGGAATCCATTTTCCGTCGCGGGAGTGGTTTTCACGCCAAGCAGATACTCGCGCACGTCTGCGTTGGCATCCTGGGCGATTGCCGTCAGGCGGGCAAGCGCGGCGTCGGTGGCTTGTCTATCCTGGCTGAACGTGGCATGAGCTTGTTGCGCGCAGGTGATCGCCCTCTCCAACGCCGTTTCCAGGTCGCTGTGAAATTCACGCGCGAGCCGTTCGCGCTCTTCCAACATCGCCAGTGTGCGCTGTTGCTCGAGCAACTTTTGCTGAGCTTGTTGTTGCTCGGTGATGTCGTATAACAAGATCAACTTGCCCATCTGCCAACCGCGCTCCGATGTCAGCATCGAAACGTGCACCTCATAATACCGTGTTGCTGCGCCGAGACACACGGAGGCGTCTCTCGGTGACGTGTTGGATGCGTCGATGAGTTCGAGCAATTGAGGGAATTGTTGCAGCGCAAGTCGGGCCGGCCGGCCAATCGTCCCTTGTGTGGAAATGCCCAGGACATCCGCCGCGGAGTGGTTCAGATCGACGATGCACTCTTGCGCATCTAGCACCAATGCTCCCTCACTCATCAAGTCCAGCAGTAACTGGCGAGCTGCCGGCCGCGGATTGGCAACCTGGCCGTGTTGCACTGCCCCAACGAAGCAGATGCTCATGCCCGCCGTGCTCCAGGCTCGCAGGAACTGTTGCAACTCTGGCAAGACGTCGAGCGCCACGAGCACGTTCGTGGCCACCATCAGCGAGATAGCGGCGACGAGAACCGCAGCTACCCCGCGCCCAACGTGATAGGAATTGCGCAGGCTGAGCAGGATTAAAACCACGCTTGCTAGCAGCAGCACGTGAGAGTAGCACGTCTGGAACTGGATCACCGTATCGGAAACGACATTTTCGTGCGCGATGAGGAAGGCGCCAGAGCGCGTGAAGGATGGGTCGGGCAGCACCATTTCGTAGCGCAGCCATAGGATGACCTGCAAAGCCAGCGGCTCGATATAGAGGAACACCGACCAGGGAAGCCGGAGCCAGGGGGCGATGCCGGTATAGTTCAACGTGAAGACCAGCGTGATCACCGGCAGCAGATTCCACCCCAGCAACCTGATGCGTTGCCAGAATAGCCACGTTTCGGGCGTCTGGCTCAGCGCCATAATGCCCGTCCCGAGCACGAAATCGGCGGCGGCCAGGGCCATCCCAATGGCGGGAACCGCCGACGCCTGTCGATGCCGCCAGGTATAGAGCGCCAGCACCACCAGCACGATGCCCAGGCCGAAGGTCATCGGAACGGAAATCTCGTATATCCAGGCCATTGGGTAAGGGAGGTGTCTCAGGAGGACTGTGAGGTGACGTGTGAAGGCGTGTCGGGCTTTACGAGTCCCATCTGGCGCGCCTGGGCCATGATCTGTGCGCGGCCCTTCAGATGCAGCCGCCGCACGATTTCGCCCATGTGATACTTCACCGTGCGTTCGGAGAGGCACAATTGGGCGCCCACCTCTTTATAAGTGAGCCCTTGCGCGACGAGCGTCAGGATCTCAAGCTGGCGTGGGGTCAGGCTCTCGATCGACACATGCGTCGCCTGCGCCTGGTCCGAGCCGCTTAGCCGTCCGAACTCCTGTAAAAGTCGGGCCGCGAGCCCAGCGGAGAGAGGCACTTCACCGCGTGCCAGTTCCTGGAGCTGGACGAAGAACTCTTCGGTATCCAGTGTCTTGAGCAGGTAGCCGCACGCGCCATTCCTGATGGCGTTGAAGAGGTGATCGTCGGTGTCCGACATGGTCAACATGACCACCCTTACCTCCGGGAAGTCCATCTTGATGAGATGCAACGCTCCCAGCCCGTCCAGGCGTGGCATATGGATGTCCATCAGGACGACCTCTGGGTGGAGGGCGCGTGTTTTCTCGATGGCCTCCAAACCGTCGCGCGCTGTGCCAACCACCTCGACGCCGCGTGACGTAAGCAAGTGCTTCAGGCCGTCTATGAAAAGCGGATGATCATCCACTAAAAGTACTTTCATTCTCTCTCCTTAATGCAAGGGCGCCAGGAGTAAAACTTGTGTGCCCTTATCCGGCGCAGACCGGATGTGGATACAGCCATCCATACTTATGGCACGTTCGCGCATAAAGCGCAACCCGTACTTGTGTTCGTCCATGTTCTCTGCCAGGGTAGTGTCGAACCCGATGCCATCATCCTCTATCGAGACGTGCAACTGGCCGTCACGATCATAGATGTCCACGCGCACGTTACGCGCGCGCGCGTGTTTACGCGTATTCGACAGCGCCTCTTGCACGATGCGTATGACCTGGGTCTGCATCGCCGGCGCGATCTTGGGGTTCCACTGGGGTGGGGCGGCCAAGCGCGCATGGATGTCGTAGTGTTCGCTATATCGCTGTAGCAACCGCTGCAAGGAATCGATGAACGCCGATTCGCAGCCGGTTGTGGGGTGAACTTCCAATGCGTCATCCTGGAGATCGGCATAGGCATCTTGCGCGACGCTGATCAGGTGCGTCAGGTACTCGTCTGCCGTCGAATCCTGGTGACGCGCGTAGACATTGCGCGTGGCCTGCGCTTGCATGTTGACGTAGCCCAATACCTGCCCAAGCCCATCGTGCAACTCGCGCGCGACGCGCTCGCGCTCTTGCAGCGTGGCCAGCGCGCGTTGTTGGCGCAAGAGTTGTGCCTGGGTACGGTTACGCTCAGTCACGTCGTGCAACAAAATCAATCGCCCTAATGGCAACAGTGTGTCATCCACCAGTGTAGAGGTGCGCACTTCATAGCAGCGTTGCAGGTCGCCGGTGCCAATGTCGATGGTTTCCCCGGCTTTTTGCGCCAGAATTGCCTGGAGCAACAGCGGGGAGTGCTGCAATGCCAAGTGGACCTCTTTCCCAATGCAACGCGACGCCGGGCGGTCTAGCAACGCCTCCGCCCTCGCGTTGATCTCCACCACCCGATTTTGCAGGTCGAGAATGAGCACGCCGTCTCTCATGCGTTGGATCACTCGCTCGCGAGCCAGGGGGATGACGTCGAACATCTGGAAGTGAAAGAGCGCCAGCACCAGCATCAGGCCGTTAATATCGTAGCTGATGGTTAATGGGGCGACTGTGGTGAAGCCGATGACCCCCAGCACTTGCAAGGGGATGAGCGCTCTTGGTATAAGGGTGCCCATCAGAATGATCCCAAGAGTCCAGCGATGCAGTGGTGTACGAATGAGCAGGCCAATGTACACCAGCGTACTGGCAAAAATCAACAGCACGATATAAGTGATGAGCATCACGGTCGGGAGCGTATAGGAGGCGTGAATCCGGCCATCGTATCGGAAATTGCTCCACAGTAATTGCTCGGTCGCAGGAACGAACGTTAGCAATATGAAGGCCAGGACGGGCAAATGCAACAGCAGCAGCCGGCGGCGCGTCAGCCATTTGCCCAGGCCGGCGTATTCGCACGTGAAGTAAAACCCGAAAGTGGCCTCCAGCAGCATGCTCGATATGCGCACTTTGAACCAGAGGATTTTGTCGGCCATGCCGGTGCTGGCGATCTCTGCGCAGCTACTTAAGGCAACGAGGGTTGACATCCCCATCATGATGGAGAATGGGAGGGCCCCGGGGACGATTCTGTGCCGCCAGCTATAGACAGCCAATGTCCCCAGGAATATCGCAGATACCAGGTAAATCAGTATGTAGACGATGTATTGAGATGCCCAGATCATGGGTCTTCCTGGTCCCACATCGGCGCAATTGTTCTCCGTATCGATAATGCGCAAAGAGGCCACTCTGCCTCATGCGAAAGTGGCCTTCACAGCCTCTATCCCCGTGTTCATTACACTACATAAACGATCGTGCTTGAGGGGAGTATAGCACAGGTCTACATTAAGTTAGCGGCCTGAAAAGATTAATATATTTTATTATCATCTTATAATATCTTTAATAATACAATCTACATCCTCTAACGAACAAGTGCATGTTATGGGTGCTTGTGCTACACTGCCCAGAGCTCCTGCGTCTGGTCTCACAGGCACTCGTCTTAATCGATTACGAGGAACTAACAACATGATGACGCCCCTTCCGACACAAGCTGGCCGCCTCTGCGCAGACGACCCGTTCGCGCAGGCCGCCGTTGCCTGGCATATGGCCACCCCAACCGCCAGCCAAAACTACCCGGTGGACCTGGCAGTCTATGGGCAGGCGCGCCTGGGCGAAAGGCTGAGCGGCGATGAGGCCGCCGCCTCGCTCAAACGCGGCGGCGCGGGATGTGCGGCCGTGCTGGAGGGTGGCTGGCTGGCGCTGGACACGCATCGCGCCCGGCGTTTGCGCCCAACGCATGATGCGCTCAGCCTGTATGTGCGCGCCTGGGTCGGCCCCGAGGGGCACGGCGCACTCTTTTTCTCGGACTTCATGGCGCTGGCGATCCACCCTTCCGGCCTGGCGGTCGGCTTCCTGGGCGTGCAGACCCTGGCAGGCAAGGTCTTTCGAGAGTTGCCCCTGGGGTTCATCGAACGCGGGCGCTGGCTGGACCTGGTCCTGTGTGCCGGCGGTGGACGGTGCGCTTTCTACTGCAATGGCGCGTTGATGTGTGATGTCCCGCTGCGCCAGGGGCTGTGCGCGCCGTTTGACGATGACCTGCTGGTTGGCGCGTTCCGCTGGTGCGGCCCGGAACCGTTTGGCACCGCCATGCCGATCCCTTTCTCGGGTTGCAAAGTCGCCAGCGTGGCCGTGTGGCACGCCGCACTGTCCGAGGCGCAGGTTGCTTTCTTGAGCGGTGTGGCGCAGATTGAGCGCTCCGGCGTAGATGACTCGTTGGCCCAGGCTTGCGCAGATTACAACGCCTTCTTTGACGCATCCGTGCAGAAGGACGTGCAGGCGTGCGGCGAGTTGTGGCGCTCGCTGCGCGCGGTCGCGGATCGGGACTTGGCGTGCCCGGCCTATCACCTGACGCAACCGCTGGGCCACATCTTTGACCCCTGCGGCGCCTACTTCTACGGTGGGAAGTATCACGTCTTCTCGTATCGCAACATCTTCGCGCTGCTCAAGTATTGCAGCCTGGACCATTACGTCAGCGAGGACCTGGTGCACTGGACCCAGTGGCCGGTGGCCCCGTGGGCCGATTGCGCGCTGGATATTTACGGCATCTACCTGATGAATCACTTCATCGACGACGAAGGAACGCCGCGCGTGCTCTATACCGCGCAAGGGGCGGAGGGCAAGTTTGGCATCCTTGCGCGCAGCGAGGACGGCCTGGTGTCGTATACCGATAAGCAGGCCGTCCTGACCCGCTATCATCACGATGGGCACGTCTGGAAGGAGGGCGACACCTGGCATACGATCACCACACGCATCTATAAGGGCACGCGCGCCGACCGGCGTGGCGATGCGGTCATGCTGTGGACCTCGCCAGACCTGTTGCACTGGCAGGAGCGCGGCGAGCTCTTCGCCCAGCCGATGGATGCCCTGGCGCCGACCGGGCTGATGGAGTTCCCCTACCTGCTCCCGTTCGGCGACAAGGAGGTGCTGATCCTGGGCGGTCGCCCGGTGCGTTACTGGGTGGGCCACTTTGACCGGCAGGCGCTGCGCTTCATCCCCGACGCGCCCGAAGGCAAGCTACTCGACTACGCGAACCCCTTCCACTGCTTCAACCCGCTATGCGTGGACCAGCACGGCCCCGGTGGTGCGCCGCGTCGCATCGTGATGGCGATGTATGCGGGCATCGGCGCGCGTGAGCCGGGCTGGCTGCCCTGGAACGGCGTACATGCCATGCCGCGCGCGTTGGCGCTGGAAGGCGATCATCTGCGCCAGGACCCCTTGCCGGAGTTGCAAACGCTGCGCGGCGCGCACGCCGTTTGGCAGGGCATCACGCTGCTGCCGGGCCAGGCGGGCTACGTCGGGGCGCGTGGGAATACGCTGGAGCTGCAGGCCGAGTTTGAGCCGGGCACTGCGCAACGCTTTGGGTTGAAGGTGCACGTGGCTTCTGATGCGCACCAGTGCGTGCGGGTCTACTTCGACGTCGCGGCGGGTGCGTTTGGCGTGCAAAGCGATTCCGCCGACGCGATGCCGCAGGGCCACGGCCCCGCCTACATCCCACATGGGCAGCCGGTGCGGCTGCAGGTGTTCCTGGACCGCGGCTTGATCGAGGCCTTCGTCAACGGGCAGACCTGCACCACCGCCGCGCCGGAGGCGCTGCGCGGTTGCGCTGGCCTCGACCTGTTCAGCGAGGGTGGGGCGGCGCGTTGTGTGCGCCTGGACGTCTGGGAGATGCAGTTGGCCGGAGTCTGAATCCGCGAATCGGCGCGAATACTGCCCCCTTACCAACTCCCTTCAAACCGCTCTTCCGGCCATACGCGCGCGATGTTGTGATAGCCGGCCTGCTCCCAAAAGCCCGGCTTATCCACGCTGGAAAACTCCAGTCCGCGCAGCCATTTGCCGCCCTTCCAGAAGTAGCGCGTGTCGGGGTCTTGCGCGCTGTCTTTCACCGCGCCCACCACCACGCGCAGCGGGAACCCGTGATCCGGCTCGATGGGTTGGCCGTTGTACTTGGTCGCCAGCAGCGTGGTGGGCTTCATGAAGTGCTCGATGTCCAGGTTGGTGGTGAAGCCGTATTCGCAGTGCTCGATCACGTATTTCGCCGTGGGCTTCAGCTTGATGATGCCCTGCTCGATCAGGTCCGGCAGCCACACGCCTTCCCACACCGTGTCGAACTTGCTCCAGCGCGTCACGCAGTGAATGTCCATCGTCACCTGGCGCATCGGCAACTGGTTGAATTCTTCCCAGGTGAAGCGTTTGGGCTCTTCCACTTCGCCTTCGATGCGAAAGTCCCACTTAGTCAGGTCGTAATGAGGAACGGCGCCGTAGTGCAATACGGGGAATTTGTTGGTCAATGCCTGGCCGGGCGGCAAGCGCCCCATCTTCCTAATCTCATTTTCCTGTTCCTTACGCCCGAATAAGTTCATATCAACACCTCTTCCATACAAACATCAGTCGTGTATTTTAACCATAGGGATATTACGAAATCATGAAGGCCAGTTGAGTGCCCAATGAATTCGCTGGGGAGCCTTGCTCATGAGACCGTCGGCGGCGTGCCGGCCGGCGTTGTGGCCGCCTCGTTGGCAGCGGGGGAGGCTGGTGCCTCCGGCGGCTTGGGGGGCCGGGCACGCTTGAAGGGCATGATGTCTTCCAGGGCGGGGTCGTATTCGGGCAAGCCTTCGGCCCTGCGCCGGCGCGGCAGGTAATATTCAAATAGGACCGTATAAATGGCGCCCATGGCCGGCACGCCGAAGATTAGCCCCCAGAACCCGAAGAGCTGCACGCCAACGGTGATCGAGAGCAACCCGATCAGCCCCGGCACGCCGACGGTGTCGCTCATGATGC
>DAOUFG010000024.1:0-54036 GCA_034430115.1 Thermoflexales bacterium
AGCCCATCTTGCAGCGCAGCGGGGCCATGATGTCCGGCTTCGACTGGGAAACGCACAAGCAGAGCGTGCGCGTCGTGAACAGGGTGCGCAGCGGCCAGAAGGCCGGCAGCAAGCCGCGCTGGGCCTATCACCAGGACGGCACCATCAAGATGCCGGCGCGACCAATGCTGCAACTGACCGACAAAGACTATAAGCAGTTCCGGGCGTTCGCGCATCAGCACCTGTTCGTGGAAGGGGGCATCGAATGAGCTTCATCAAGCGCCAGATGGCCGACTACATCCAGACTGCCCTTGCGGCCCGGCCGGAACTGGCGCCCATCAACCTGTATACCCGCGGCGGCGTTCCAATGCCGGTGCCGGCCGATTCGTATCCGTTCGTGGAGATCATCATCGCGACCGAGATGCTGATCGACGAACTGACGGGCGGCGTGTCGGTACACGAATATAGCGGGCTGATTACGCTGAACGTCCAACTCGGCAAGCAAGCTAACGCCGATTGGCTGACGCCGGTCGGCGACAAATACATGACGGTGCCCAGCTACGACCTGGTCGAGGAGCTGATCTGCTACGTCATGCGCGAGCTACAGAAGAGCGCACATCACGATATGGGCGGTCTCACCGTCACCGACCTGGACCGAGAAGAGACCGTGATCCAGTTTCTGCTTGACGAAGACGTCGCGTATGGGCTGGACGTGGACGCCCGGACCAACAACTATGAGAACTATGGCGCCGTGCCATTCAAAGTTCAAACGGAACGGAGGATGCTATGACGAAGCTTCGCGTGCTCGCCCTCGACGGCCGGTACATCCCCGGCTGGGGCAGTCGCATTTGCGGCGAGATCATCGAATTGCCGGATGACCTGGCCAATCAGTACCTGGCAGCCTATCCAGACGATTACGAGAAGGTAGAGGAGGCATAAATGCCGGATTTCATCTATTCGCGCGAAACCACGTTTGGGACGTGGGTCACGCCGGCGAAATGGCTGCCGGTCGAATCGAGCGAGATCGGCGGCGAGCGCGAGAAGGTTACGATCCGCAGCACCGGCGGCGGGCGCGGGACCTACCTGAACGTGCTGGGCGCCAAGCCGGTCACCGGGCCGATGTCCACCTGGTGGTGGGCGACCCAACTCGGCCCGTTGTTCGCGTCGTTCCTGCGCGACACGGCTGGCACCCTGACTGCAACCGGCGTCTACGACCAGGGCTTGTGTTTCGACGACACCGTGGGGCTACTACCGATCAGCATCCAGCAGAAGTACACCGGCGCCCTGGCGATCAACATCCTTTCCGCCGTGGTCAATCAGTGGACGATTGCGGCCGCGCAGAAGGAGGCGGTGAAGAACACCTTCGATTTCATCGCCAAGGACGAGGCGAAAGCCGGCGGCGTGTGGGACTATGACGGCGCGTCGGCGTCGCCGGCGGTGATCGCCACGCCCAGCTACCCGGGCATCTTGCGCCCGCTCATGTTCTACGACGCCGGTGTCAGCATTGGCGGAACGCCGGCATATAGTGCCACGACGAAGAAGATTACGCTGACCGGCGGCACGGCTTACCCGAAAATCAACAACGTCCAGATTGTGGTCAACAACGCGGTGGACGCCGAAGCCTACGGCCTGGCCAAGCCGGACCCGACCATCCAGGAGGCCCAACCCGGCGACCGCGAGATTACCGTGAGCTTCGACATCTCGTGGTCGGACTATGCGACCGTGTTCTACGACGCCGCGCGAGCGGGCACGGCCATGGCGCTGGTGCTGGACATGGTGGGCGCTACGATCAACACGACCTACAAGTCGGAGGGGCACATCATCTTGCCGTCGGTCTTCTTCGACCCCAAGAAGCTCCCGGCGTTGACCGGCAGCCAGGCGCGCAAAACGATGACGGTGACCGGCAGCGCACAGATCGACTCCGTCACCGGCAAGGACTTTAACCTATGGCTACGCACCTCGGAGGCAACCCTATGAGTGAGCAACCCAATACTGAAAGCATCACCCTCGACGGCAAGGAATACGTCATCAAAACGCGCCTGGGCTGGCAGGAACAGAGCCGAATTTCCCAAAGCGCCGTGCGCATCTTCATCGACGGGCACCAGGTGGACGTACTGAGCAACGGCAAGGGGTTCGACGACATCGACGTCATCGAGATTCGTCCCGATCCGACGATGCAGAACACCATGCGTTTACAGTGCCGGCTGGTCAACGTCACGCCGCGCCTGGTCCCGATGATCCCGCCGCGTCACGTCAAGGCGTTGATCGCGCGTATCGAAGAGCTTGAGAAAGAAGAGGCGGAGGAAGAAGCGGCGTTGGCGCCCGATGCCCCTTTAGAGCGACGATTGAAAGACTCTGCTACAACGCCGTCGTCCTGGGCATCAAGGGCGGACCCGACGAGCTGAAGTCGCCTGAAGATCGGGAATACGAAAGACGTGCAGGCGAGCTGTTTGAGGAGTATCGGCTTGTGAAGTCCGGGGCGGCAACCTATCACGACCTGGGATACACGTTGCCGGGTGGGCAGGTGCCACGCACCAAACTGCTCGAATTTCTCGCGGTCGATGAAGAGGTGTCGAACGCCATAGAACGAAAGAACGAAAGAGCAAACCAATAGATAGAGCCACAAGCGGATAGTCGCGCGGTTCTCATTCATGAGAGCCGCGTTTTTGTTTTTCATGGCCACGATTCAGGACGTCTACGAATTAAATACCAAGGCCGACATGAGCGGGCTTGGGTCGGTGTCCGCTGCGCTGAACGGTGTGAAGGGCGCGGTGCAGGCGGTCGCGTCTGCCGGCACCTCGTCGTTCAACGCGATTGGCACGGCGGTGAAGACGGCCGCGTCGGGCATCAAATCGATGGGCAGCCAGGCCAAAGATACCTGGGAAACGGTCCAGGTCGGCGCGATGCTGGCCAAGGACAAGATCAGCGGCATTGCCGGCGGCATCAAGAGCGGGTTCGGGACGGCGGCCAGCACCGTCTCCAATACCTTCAAGTCGATCACCTCGTCGGCCAGTTCCACGGTTAACAAGGTCAAGAGCGTCTTCGGCACCGTTTCGAATGCCATCGCTTCGCCCTTCAAGGCCGCGGCCTCGGCGGTTGCGGCGCCGGTGAAATCTATCGTCGGCGCGGTGGGCTCCATCGGCAAGGGCCTGGCCTTGTTTGGCCTGGCCGCGCAGGGCCTGCAGCAGGTCAAAGAAATCGTTGGGCAAGTGACCGGCGCGCTCAAGGAGGCCTCGCCGGCATTCGGAAGCGCGCTGGGCAGGGTTGAGGAGCGCTTCACCAACTTCAAGGACGTCCTGTTCCGAAACATCGGCGACGCGCTGGCGCCCATCCTGGAGAAGCTGGCCGACCTGCTGGGATCGCCGGCGTTTACCGAGTTCTTCAATGGATTCAGCAGCTTCGTATTCGGAGCGCTGAAAGCGGCCACCCCACTACTGGACACCATTGTCGGTGCCGTGAGCGACCTGGTCACCTTCCTGACCGGCGGCAGCATAGAAGATTTCACGGAGGCAATGCAGGACGCTTTTGGCCCCGACATTGGCAACGTCATCGTTGGCATTGTCGGTAGCGTAAAAGCCCTGTTCGATCTCTTGGGGAACGGAGATTTAGAGCAGTTCCGCGAAACCCTCACAAACGCATTGGGGCCGGGACTTGGGAATGCCGTTGCCGACGCGGTCAAGTTCGTCTCCGACAACTGGCCCAAAGTGCAGGCCACCTTCGAAGCAGTTGGAAGCGCGATAGGGAAGGTCATCGGCTCAATTGCTTCGACGATCGGCAAGTTCATCGACGAGCACGGGCCGGAGATTCAAGCGTTCCTGAAGAACGTCGTTGGGAAGGTTGGGGACATCCTCGGCACGCTCTACCAGATCGTGATGAAGGTGCTGACTGCCATCGCCACCTTCATCAACGATAACCAGGAAACCATCCGGGCCATCTTCTCCACCGTCTGGGCGGTGATCCAGACCACCGTAGGTACCGTACTCAACGTCATTTCCGACGTCGTCAACGCGGTGATGGCAGCGCTCAACGGCGACTGGGATAAGGCCTGGCAAAACTTCTCGAAGATATTCAGCGACGTGTGGAATGGCCTTGCCGGCATCGCCGAAATCGCCTGGAGCGCGGTAAAGGGCGTCGTTCTCTCCGGCATCAACGGCGTGATCGATCTGATCAACAACAATCTGATCTTTGGCGTCAACCAGGCCATCATCGCATCCAACAATGCCATCGGCACGTCGTTCAAGGGGTTGGACTTAATCCCCAGGGCTTCGTTTGCCAATGGTGCCATCGTCAGCTCTCCGGTGCCGGCAGTCATTGGCGATAACCCGCGCTCGCCCGAGGCTGTCGCGCCGCTGAGCGATCTGATTCCCATGATCCAGGCGGCAGTGCGGGAAGTGCTCAACGCGGGCGCTACGCAGAACTTCAATCTGACGGTCTATACCCAGCCCGGGCAGGAAACGAACGTCATCAAGGATTTTGCTATGTTGAAGGCGGCTGCTACATGAGTTACTTCACGCTTATCTCCGCGGCCGGGATGGCCTATGACCTGCAAGACGATCTGCACGTCGTCGTCGAAGGAATGCAGGGCATTGGGGTTCCCGAGCCGACGAATACCGCGATTGCGTATCCGATCATGGACGGTCAGATCCCGCAGTCGCAGCTATATACGAAGCGCGACATTACTCTGACCTGCACGATATCCGGCACGTCGATTGCGACCATCCACGCGCGCCGGCGCGCTTTGCAGGCCGTCATCAATCGCGACGCGACGCCCACGTGGAAGCCCATGCATCTGCGGTATAGCGGATCGGGCACCACTTACGAAGTCGAGGTGTATTACGCGGGCGGCCTGGACGTGCTGGACATCAAGCTTTGGAAGGAAAGATTCTCGCTCAAATTCATCTCGTTCGATCCATATTGGTACGCGATCAGCGACTCGACCGCCGCGCTCGCCACGTCCGCGACGCTGGCAAACGCCAACTACATCTTGAAGAAGTCGGCCGCAGGCGTGTGGAGCGCGCTGGGCACCGGCTTCAACGGCGAGGTGTTTGCCATCGCGGTGGACCCCATGACCGGCTACGTGTGGGCCGGCGGGTCTTTCACGACGGCCAACGGCGCTACGGCCCGCGGAATTGCCTTCTGGAACGGGAGCACGTGGGCCGAACCAGCCGGCGGCGTCAATGGGACGGTGAAGGCCATCGCCATTGGCGGCGGCTACGTCTACGCCGGCGGGAACTTCCCCTTCGACGGCCCAGGCAGCTATGACCTGAATGGGATCGTCAGGTATACCCCGGACGGCGTCTCACGTTCTGCGCTGGGCGGCGGGGTTGGCGTAGGCTACGACGCTGGATACGATGGCGTGCGGGCGCTAGCGATTCTGCCCGACGGAAGCCTCTTCGTGGGCGGGTGGTTTCCCTGGGTGTTTCAGCCAGGCGGAAGCAACCCGGCTTACGTCAACATCGCCAAGTGGAACGGATCGAGTTGGGAATCTTTGGGCGACGCGAACCAGCCGGTCCTGGCGCTCGGAACGACGGGCTTCAACGAGGTCTTCGCCGGCGGCATATTCACCACAATCGGCGGCGTTTCCGTCACACGCCTGGCGCGCTGGAATGGATCGGCTTGGACCGCGGTCGGGTCCGGCGTCGACGACGCGCCGTACTCGATGGTGATTGGGAAGGACCACAATGTTTACGTCGGCGGCGCATACATCACGGCAGATGGGTCATCGGCGTTGCGCGTGGCACGCTGGAACGGCGTGGGACTGTATCCGCTGGGCGCTGGGATCGGCCCGAGCACCAACGACGGCCTGGCAACCGTCCGCTCTCTGGCGGTTCAAGACGATGGAACGCTTTACGCCGGCGCCGTGTCCGTCACGTATGCCGGCGACCTGCTATTACCTTCGCCGCTCGTGAAATGGAATGGTAGCATCTTCATCCCTGAAGACGTCGTCCTCCCTGGCACGCCGGCAGTGCGCGGCCTCGCGGTTGATTCCTCAGGCAATCTGTATATTGGTTTCAGCACCGGAGGCAGCGCCACCATCCCTGGTCGAACGACTGTCACGAATGGGGGCTCTGCGCGCGCATACCCCACGCTCACCGTCGCTATTACCGGCGGCGCCATGCGCGTGCGCGGCCTGGTCAATAACACCACCGGCAAGACGATCTACATGAATTATGTGATGTATAGCGGTGAGACATTGACCATCACGCTAACGCCCGGCAATCGGTCGGTTCGTTCGTCGCTCTATGGCGATGTTTCCGGCTTCATGCTGCCCAGCTCCGACTATGCCGTCTGGTCGCTCATGCCGGGAGCCAATGACGTCGCGCTGCTTCTGCAAACCGTTTCCGGATCGCCGACGGTAAGCGCCTGCACGTTGGCCTGGCGCAACAGGTACTGGGGGGCAGACTAATGAGCGGCGCCTATCAATTGTGGCTCTACGACCCGTTCGGCAACAACCGCAAGTTGATCGAAAGGTGGGTGCGCTTGCAGTACACCCGCACGGCAAACGACGTGGGCGCCCTTACGCTGACCATGCCGGCAATGCTGTCCCCCGATCTGTTCGCGGAGGACTCGCGCATATGGGTGATGCGTTCGGCTAACAACGGTCCGTTCATCCTGGAAACGGAAACGCCCTGGTTCGTGCGCTACTTCCGCTCGTACCGACAGAATGGGATGCTGCTATACGAGGTGCGCGCGGTGGCGGCCCTGGAAATCCTCGCCCGGCGTATCGTCACCGGGGCAGCCGGGACGGCATACGCGCAGAAGACCGCCTATGCGGACGACATGATCAAGGCGATCTGTCGCGAGTCGATGCGCGGCCTCGTCGTGGACAGCGCCCGGTCGCTTGCGGCATATATGGTTATCCAGGTCGATAAGTCCCAAGCGCCGATCATCACAAAGGACTTCTCTCATGCAAACGTGCTGCAGACCTGCCAGGAAATCGCCCAGGCCAGTGCGGACCATGCGACGATCCCGACGCCGCTTTACTTCGATATGGTCCAGGAAGGCTCGTTATTGCGCCTGCGCACCTACACCGGGCAACGCGGGAACGATCACACCGCCGGCGCGAACAGACCCGCCGTGGTGCTATCCGAAGAGATGGGCAACCTGGTGGACCCGTCCATCGAATACGACTACTCCGGCGAGATCACCTACGTCTATGCCGGCGGTCAGGGCACGGGAGATGCCCAGTTGCAGGGGAACGCATCGGACTCGGTACGCATCAAGTACAGCCCCTTCAACCGGCGTGAGGCGTGGGTGACTTCCAGCGCCACCACGGTCGATAGCTGCAACTCTGAAGCCGCGGCCGCCCTGCGCAAAGGACGGCCACAGATCATGTTCAGCGGAGCGATTCAATCCACGAAAGACACGGAGTACGGCGTACATTGGGGATGGGGCGACAAGTTGACGATCTCATTTGCGGGCAAGCAACTCAACGTTCGGGTGGACACGGTTACCGTCACCGTGGAAGGCCAGAACGAACAAATCGAAGCGAGGATGAAATACTCGATATGAACGACGTGCAACAGCTCCTTGAGCAGATGACGCGCCGGATTAGCGCGCTCGAAAGTCAGGTCGCCAAGCTCATGCCCGCCCAAACACCGGCGCAGTGGCAGCAAATCACCAGCCTGGCCAATGCCGGCACCTACGACCTGGTCAGCAATTACAGTGGGCTGTTCATCATCAATGACATTGTGTCGGGTGCGGTGGGGGTGTTTCTGCAGGGCGGAGGAACCATCATGCTGGTTAGCCAAACCTCGCAGAACTACTTTTCGACGACGTCAGGCACGGCAAGCAAGATCAATGTGTATCTGAACGCGAGTTATCACGTCATCGTCCAGAACAATCGCGGTTCTGCGATCACCTGCAACGTGTTGTTGCTTCGCACGCGGAGCAATGCATAGTCATCCAATGCCGCATGGCGGCATTCAAAGTGAGGTATGGAAATGGCAGTAACAGCTAAGTGGTTTGGTCAAGCGATTATGCAAGCGTTTGGTTCAGGGACGCTTGGGAACAATCCGAATATCGATTTTCTGAGCGACACGATCAAAGCGATGCTCTGCACGTCAAGCTATGCGCCAGATCAAAGTGCGCACGTTTTCAAGTCAAGCGTTACGAATGAGGTGACCGGCACGGGCTATACGGCCGGCGGAGCGACGCTTGGGAGCAAAACACTGACCTATACGGCAGCCAATAGCTGGTCTACTCAGTGGACCGCGTCGACGGCTTTCGCGGCTGGCGCAATCGTCAGGCCGACAACCGGCAATGGCTACCTATATCGCGCACAGGCAGCAGGGACAACCTCAAGCTCTCAGCCCTCCTGGCCAACCGCCATTGGCGCAACCGTCGTGGATGGTGGCGTCACCTGGACGTGTGTCTCATACGGCATCATCACATTTGATGCCGCTGACGTCTCTTGGGCCAATGCCACGATCACAGCACGCTACGCTGTGATCTATGACGATACGCCCAGCACCGACGCGACAAAGCCATTACTCGGCTACGTCGATTTCGGAGCAGATGTAACAGCGACAAACGGCACTTTTGCCATAACGTGGGATTCGGCAGGAATCCTCGCGATCCTGCCGGCCTAGCGCGGGGAGTGAATCATGGCAACGCGCTATGTTTTTACGCCGGGAGCTGCTGAGTTCCCTGCGAGCAACTTCCCACAATTGATGCTGGTGAATCGTAGACCCGTGCTCGCATTCGACGCCAGCACGGCGGAAACGTGTCAATGGACCGCAATCGCGCCGGTCGGATTGACTGGAACTTTAACGGCCGTGGTGCATTACATGATGGCGAGCGCCACGAGTGGGAAGATCGATTTTACTGGCGCTATTGAGGCGGTCACGCCAGGCGATTCAGTAGATCTGGATGCAGGGGATTCGTTCGACACAGCGAACGCCATCACCGCGCCGACTGTGCCCAGCACCGCCGGCTACGAGAGTTCGTTCACGATCACGCTCACGAATCAGGACTCAATCGCGGCCGGCGACTACTTCCGGCTACAGTTGACGCGTGATGCAACGGACGCAACAAACGATACGGCCGCAGGCGATTGCTACGTGCTGAGTGTGGAGTTTCGCGACGGGGCATAAATGGCGATACGATTTGATGCCGCCGCGGACCGAGTGATTCGCTCGGCTTCACTGCCGAACTTCAATGCCGCATATACCTGGTCGTTTTGGGTCATGCTAGTAAGTGACCTGAACGCGCTGGGTATCATCGCCAGCCTGAACGACAACGTTGGCAATAACCTGGACGCTGTATCGCTCAGCGCGGATGGCACGACGCTCAACGCCGTGGCATATAGCGGCGGCGCAGGTCAGGAAGCAGCGGGAACATCGCTCTCAACAGGCATGTGGTATCACATCGCACTGGTCCGTGTTGATACAGGCACGCTAAGAGTTTATCTTAACGGCGTGTTGGACTCCACCGCGACCTACTCGGTGACGGGGCGCAGCACAGCGGCCACACGCATGGAAATGGGCGGATGGAATAGCGCTGATTATGACCGCGTAGATTGCCGTATCTTCGCCAGCAAGTTTTGGACGGCCGCGTTATCGGCAGATGAAATTCAGCAGGAGATGCAAACGATCCGCCCGCAGCGGACGGCAAACCTGTATCAATGGACGCCAATGTTCCCAGGCGCAAGCGAACGCCTGGCGGACTATTCAGGGAACGGCTATGACTGGACAGCGAGCGGCGCGCTGACCGATGAAGACCCTCCACCGATTAGCTGGGGCGCAATCCCGTTATTCGTCGGCAGTCCATCGAACGCACCTGCGACGGTTGTGGCTATCGCAGCAACTGCAAGCGCGGCGGCCCTGGGGCCGAGAATTAGCGTCAGTGCGACTATATCGGCGGTAGTAGCAACCGCTCAGGCGGTGGCCATTGCTCCAAGTGTCGTGGGGGATGCAGCGGTCGCTGCCGTTGGGGCAACGGCAAGCGCCACAGCTCTATCCCCAGGCTTGGCCGCGAACGCGTCGATAGCGAGCCCTGCAGCCACCGTGGTGGCTGTGGCCCCAACCCCAACGGTGGGCGCAAGTGCTACCGTTATGGGGACGGTGGCCACGTGCACTGTGGCGGCGATTGCGCCGGTGATCAGCGCCGGCGCAACAATCATTGACGTCGTAGCGACTGCAACTGCACATGCCCCGGCACCAGTAATCAGCGCAGGAACCCCTGCGACCGTATCGCCAGTGGCGGCCATATGCGTCACAGCGGCTTATGCGCCGACGCTGAGTGCCGACGCTATAGTCGCCGCAACGGTAGCAACGGCTACCGCCTACGCGCCTGTTGCTGCTGTTGGCAGCAATGTCACGATTACCAGCGTGGTGGCCACCGCAGACACGACGATGCCCCCGCCGGTGGTAAGTGCGAGCGCAAGCATTATTACAACCGTTGCGACCGCCAGTGCAGTTGCCATCGGCCCGAGCATCTCTGGAGAAACGACTATCGCGTCTCCGTGCGCCTCCTATATGGCGGTCGCCTATAGCCCAGCAGTGAGCGCCGGCGCCATAATCATGGTGAGTGTTGCGGCTGCTCAAGCGCTTGCCCATGAGCCACATGTCGGCACACCACTGGTTGAGGCCTCCGACGTTGATGCCGGCGTGTTATACATCACGCGCGTGCACGGCGGCGCGCTACACGTCACGCATACGAATGCGGGGGAGTTGAATATCTGATGGCTCAAGGTGAAATTCACGTCGGTGCGGTCGGCCTGATCTTCCGGCGCACGATCAAGATCGACGGGACCGTGGAAGATATTTCGGCGGCCACGACCAAGCAATTCATTTTCCGCAAACCAGATGGGAGCCTCTTATCCGTGGATGCCGTGTGGACGACCGATGGCACGGACGCCAAGGCAGAATACGTCACCGTCGCCGGCGACATCGACCAACCGGGCGAGTGGCGATTGCAAGCGCGCCTCGTCATGCCCAACTTCGACGAGAAGAGCGACGTCGACATCTTCACGGTCAAGGCGAACTTATAGCGACCAATTGGTCGCATAGGGGCAGATTAGGAGCGATATGAGCGTGGGGATGCCGCAAGAAATTCTCTTGCAACAGTTTGGCGAATTGATCCATGATGCATTCGGTGACTGGCCCTATCTGGTGGGATCGGCCCTGCAGGGGAAGCAGTGGCGCGATGTGGATGTGCGCCTGATTCTCTCTGATGAGGACTATGAGCGGCTTACTGGGGATAAGGTGCCGATCAATCCACCAATACTCAACCGCAAATGGGCCGCTCTATGCTTGGCCTTCTCCACGCTGGGCCGCGAGATGACGGGGCTGCCCATCGACTTCCAGATTCAGCAGCGGACGGAGGCGAACCGCCAATATGATGGGCCACGCAGCGCGCTCATTCTGTATGCTGACATATCGCGCCTGTAACTCGATTCCCAACTTATCGATTTACGACCGTTGACATCGTGCACGGGGCTCAGTATCCTGATTCTGTGATCCAAAATAGAGTTATAGAATCCGAGTTCTAGAACAAATGACCCAGAACGCACGAAATTTACCCGCCGTCAGGTCCTCTTCGCGAATTCAGCCAGCAGCTGCGTACATCGCCAGCCTGCGCACCGACGTCTCACGCCGTGGCCAGGTCTCCGCATTGAATACTGTCGCCCAGGTGATTCTGAATCCAAAGAAACTTGAACGCCACGAGCGCGCACTGCTCTGGCAGCGTGTGGATTGGACGACGCTCAACGCACAGAACGTGCGTGCCATCATGGCGAAAGTTCCCGGCGCGCCAGCAACACGCAACAAGGTGTTGTGCGCGCTACGCGGTGTAGCCCGCATGGCCTGGGAGTCGAGCCTCCTGGATGTAGAGACCTATCAGCGAATCAAGGACATCCGCGGGGATATTGGTCTAAGGCTGGCCAAGGGGCGCGAGATCCCGCAAACCGAGATCGCCAGGCTGCTGGAGGCCTGTGCGCAGGATGTAACACCGGCCGGTGCACGCGACGCGGCTATGGTCGCACTGATGGCCGGCACAGGCCTGCGCCGTGCCGAGGTGTGCGCGTTGCACTCGGCCGGGTTGGACCTGGCGGCCGGGTCGTTCAAGGTGGTCGGCAAGCGGAATAAGGAACGAACAGGGTATCTCAGTGGTGGTGCGCTTGCGGCCCTGCAGGACTGGATGACCATTCGCGGCTCAGACCCCGGCCCGATCTTCTGCGCGATTGGCAAGAATGGAGTACTGAAGCCCGGGCGGAGCTTGAGCACTGTGACGGTCAATCGTATTCTTGCCCGGCGCGCCATCGAGGCCGGATTAGAGGACGTCACCCCGCACGATTTCAGGCGAACGTTTATCAGTGAGATGCTGGATGCCGGCGCCGACATCGTGACGGTGGCCGATCTGGCCGGCCACAACGATGTCCATACAACCCAACGGTATGACCGGCGCGGGGAACGAACCAAACAGGATGCAGTCAAACTGATAAATGTGCCATATAGCAGGCATGTTCGGGAGTCGGGAAAAACGAAAAACCCCGCTATATAACGGGGTTTCGAAAAGCAGATATTTACGGACGCGACGGGATTCGGACCCGCGATCTCTGCCTTGACAGGGCAGCGTGTTAGACCACTACACCACGCATCCAGATCGAAGCCACGAAAATATACCACAAGCTCTTAAAATGTCAAAGCCTTTTAGCAGGTTTTAAGGTGCGGAAATACACTTCCAGCGTCCTTTCGGCGGTGCGCTGCCAGGTGAAGCCCCCGGCCCGGCGCAACCCCTGCTCACGCAGGCTGCTTCGTAGCGCCGCATCCGCCAGCACCCGGCTCAGGCCCTCTGCCAGCGCGTGTGTGTCCGTGGGGGGTACGCTAATCGCCGCATCGCCCACCACCTCCGGTAGCGAGGTCACGTTGCTGGTGACCACCGGCGTGCCGCAGGCCATCGCTTCCAACGCCGGCAGCCCGAACCCCTCGTAAAGCGAAGGGTAGGCAAAGGCGGTACAGGCGTTATACCAGCGAGGCAGGTCTGCCGCGTCAATCGGGCCGGTGAAACGCACCTTGCTTTCCAGCCCCAATGCCCGCACTCGCTCGAAGAGCGGGCCATATTTCCAGCCCTGCCCGCCGCCCACGATCAACTCCGCCTGCGGTGTCGTGGCCAGCACCTCGTGGAACGCCTCGATCAGCGCCGGCAGGTTCTTGCGCGGCTCCAGGCTGCCCAGGAAGAAGATTGTCTGCGCGCCGATGTGGTTGGCCTGCCGGAAGGCGTGCACTTCCGGCGCTGGCAGGGGCTGGAAGCGCGGGTCCACCCCCAGCGGGATCGCCTCCACGCGCGCCGGGTCGATGCCCAGTAAGGTCACCACGTCGTGTTTGGTCCATTCGCTCACGGTGATGACGTACCGCGCGCGCCGGCAACTCAGGCGGGTGAACAAGGAGAGGTAGATGCGATTGAAGCGCTTATGCGTCTGCGGGCGGGTGATGAAGCTCAGGTCGTGCACGGTGATGACGGTTGGGCAGGGCGCGCGCAGGGGAGCGATGAACGCCAGCCCATGATACAGGTCGCTATGCAGCCGGCGCAGCACCCCCGGCGTCTCCAGTTGTTCCACGCGGATGCGCCCCAGCGGCTGCTCGGTATTGCGCGTGGCGGCGTGGAAGGAGATTTGAGATTTGAGATTAGGGATTGATGCAACCTCACCCAGCGCCGTTGGGCTGACCAGCACGCTCAATTGCATGCCTGCCGGCAAGTCACAGCCGGCCAGTGCTTCGATCAGCGCGCGGCTATATTGATGAATCCCGGCCTGCCGGTAGCCCAGCGTCCCGCTCAGTAGATACGCTCCGAGTGTAACAAGCATAGAGAGATCAGAGAAAAGAGATTGGAGATGCGCACCTTGTTAAAGCGTTAGTATACCCACTTGTGATGAGATTAGGCCGCATCCACGAATCTACGCGAATAGACACTCACAAAGATTCATGTCGATTTGTGGATACCTTCATCTCCGCACCCTCTGCGACTCTGCGGTGAGATCAGGCCTCATCCACGAATCTACGCGAATGGATACCAAAAAAGATTCGCCTTCATTCGTGTCGATTCGTGGATATATTCATCTCTGTGGTGAGCATCCTTACTTGAAGGCCAACAGGATCTCTCTCATCGATGGCTTGGTGCCGCTCAGTAGCGACTGTGCGCGGAACAGGCGCGCCACCACGTTGATCACGATCACCACCGTGACGGCCAGCAGCACCGCCCCGATGGCAACCTGGTAGAACGGCACATCGGTGGCCGTCATGCGCATCACCATCACCACCGGCGAGGTGAACGGGATCAGGCTGAGCGCCACGGCGAGCGCGCCGTTTGGCTCGTAGAGCAGCGCCGTGTTCAGATACATCGGGATGATGAGCGGCAGGATGATGAAGAAGGTGTACTGCGCCGCCTCGCGCGAGCCGGGCATCAACGCGCCCAAACCCGCCATCATGCTGGCATAGATGAAGTAGCCCAGGATGAAGTAAATCACCGCCACCGCCACGCTATCGGTGGTGATCTGGCCCAGCGAAGCCGCCGCCGGGATGTAGTTCAGCGCCCCTAATGCTGAGATCAGCCATAGTGCCATCTGGACGAAGCCCACCATGCCCAGCCCGATGATCTTGCCCGTCAACATCTGCTTGGGGGTGATGGATGACATCAACACCTCCATCACGCGCGTCTCTTTCTCAGTGGTCACCGTCTGCATCAGGTAGCTGGATGCGGTGATCATCACGATCATGAACAAAATTCCGGCGAACATCGGCAGCAGCGGGAAGGGCATCCCAGAGCCGCCCCGGGTGTCTTTTGGCGCGAGGGCCGTCTCGTTTTGCACGTCCACGGCGGCGCCGGCCCGCTGGAGCTGGTTCATATCGCCGCCCACCAGGTTGAACTTCAGTACCTTTTCAAACTGGCTGGTCGGCGAGTTGATCGGGCTGAACTCGGGCGAGACATAGGTCACGTTGCCGCTGCCGATGTAATCGGCCGGCACCACAAAATAGCCGTGAATCTGGCCGCTATCCAGGGCAGCTCGTGCAGCGGCCTCGTCGGGGTAGGCCTGCATCGAGATGCCCTCCGGCATGGCTTTAATCAGTCCGCTCTGGTCCACGTAGCCCTGTATCACCACCTCATTTTGCTTGGAAGCGACTGTGGCGGCGGTCGCGGCCCCGCTGCCCAGGATGCTGACCGCCATGATCACGCCCATGAAGAGTGGCAACCCGATCAACGCGATCCAGAAGCTGGGCTTGGTCACCAGCGTCAGGAACTCGTGTCGCGCAACAGTTAATATCTTGTTCATTGCATTCTCAACTTCGGAAGAGATTGGAGCATTGAGATTGGAGATTAGCCACGGGCTTCACAGATATGTCGGGTGTACATCATCCTTCATCCCAATCCGTGCTATCCATGTCATCGGTAGTTTCGCCACTCAATCTCAAATCTCCAATTCCCAATCTCTAAAATCTGATTGCCGCAGCGATTTCGCTGATGTTCACCCGCTGCCCAAAGCGCAGCATGCCAATCCGGAAGATGCGCCCCGCCAACCACATCGCGCCCACGGTGCTTAGCGCCAGCAGCGCAATGGCCGTCAAAATCTGCCACAGCGGCACGTTAGTCATCCCGTAGCGCATGAGGAGCGTCAACGGCGCCGTGAGCGGGAACAGGCTCAAGATGACCGATAGCACGCCGTTCGGGTCGATCAGGATCACAGCCAGGAAAAACATCGGGATCATCGATACCATCGTAAACGGTGTGGCATACGATTGCCCCTGTTTGGCGTCGGTCACAATTGAGCCGATGCCTGCCATGATCGCGCCATAGAAGAGGTATTGCAGCACGCACAATACCAGCGCCAATACGATGAACCATGGGTCGATACGGGCGCTCTGCAAAAAGTCCACCTTGTCCTTGATGAAGCCCAATGCAACGACGCCCCCCAGCAGCCACACGCCGATTTGCGTCAAGGCAACAGCCGCCAGTCCCACGATTTTGCCGCTCATCAGCTCCATCGGGGTTACCGAGGTGATGATGATCTCCATCGTGCGGTTTTCCTTCTCGTCCACTACGGCCTGCAGCAGGTATTGTGCCCCGCCGAAGAGCGCGATGATGAATAGGATTGACACGATAATCGGGAAAATGATCGTGAAAATGTCGTTGTCGCTATAGGTGCGCGACCCATCGGGCGTGCGCAAGGTGAAGTTGGTCCCATCCAGCAGGCGCTGCGTGATCGCGGCGTCGTGCCCGTCCACCAGGGCCGTCTTGGCGAACCGGTTGAAGGCCTGCTTCACCGAATTGCCCGGCTCATTCTGCCAATAAAACAGGTCGGCTTTGCCGCTGCTGGCGAAGTCCGGCGCCAGCACGAAGTAGGCGATGATCTGCTTGTCGGTCAGCGCCGTCTGGGCCGCCTGCTCGTCCGCGAAGCGCTGGAAGGTATTGAGCGCGTCGGGTTGCGGCTGCACCGCCTGCGCCAAGATGTTCGACGGATCGACATACCCCACCACGCCGCGATCGCTGTTGATCGTGGCGCTGGCCGAGATATAGCCGATGACGGCAATGACGGCAATCAGGATCAGCGGCATCAGCAAGATGGCGATGAAGCCTTTGCGCGTCACGCGCCGCCGATATTCGCTGGAGGCGATCTTTAGGAGTTTTTTCATGTCAAACCTCGCTGCGGCCTATTGCCCCGAAACGACGCGCACAAAAATGTCGTCCATGGTGGGGATGGCCAGTTCGAATGACTCGACGGCCAGCCCAGGCGTGTCGGCCAGGATGCGCAAGAGCGACTGAGGTGGCATGTCCTTGGGTAGGCTCAGGGTGTGCTCGTTGCCCTTCCGCGAGGTTTCGATCGCGCCGGGGATGGCCGGTAGTTCGCCGTGCACCGTTACGCGCACCGCATTGTCGGCGTAACGGCGGCGGATGTCGTCCACCGGGCCATACAGCACTGAATCTCCTTTATTAATGAGCACGATGCGGTCGCACATCTCTTCCACCTGGTACATCTGGTGCGTGGACATAACGATTGATGTGCCGCGTTCGCGCTCCTTCAACAGGATGTCCTGGATGATGCGGGTGTTCACCGGGTCCAGGCCGCTGAAGGGCTCGTCGATGATGACGAGCTTAGGCTGGTGGATCAGCGTCGTGATGACCTGCACCTTTTGCTGCATACCCTTGCTCAGGTCGGAGACTTTCTTGCGCTTGTGCTCCGCCAGGTCCAGTTGTTTGAAGTAGGCTTCTGCGCGCTCGCCGGCCACGTGGCGGTTCAGGCCTTTCAGTTCGGCCAGGTAGAGCACACAGTCTTCCACCTTCAAATCCTTATACAACCCACGCTCCTCCGGCAGGTAACCGACTTGCTCTTTCTTCTGTTCGGTCATCGGGCCGCCCAGGACGTTGATCTCACCGTGGTCGGGCTTAAAGATGTCCAGGATCATGCGGATGGTGGTGGTTTTACCCGCGCCGTTGGGGCCGAGTAGACCAAATATCTCCCCCGCCTGCACGTCAAAGGTCACATCGCGGACTGCTTTGGCCGAGCCAAATGACTTAGCTAAATTGCGGACAGAAATAGTTGTGTTTGGGTCTGATGTGCTCATAATCTCCCCAGGAGTTTAGCGTGGAAGGCATCATTTTACATCCGCATGTCTACAGGTCCCGCTTCCGCCTTTGGACGGATGGCGCAGCGGAATCCGCGAATTGGCGCGAATCAATACGAAAAAGAGCGGCGCTGGAAGAAAGCGCCGCTCTCTGGCAATGAACCTTGGTAAGATTCGCGTGATTCGTGGATTGTGTTAGCAGGCTGTGACCGTCACGCTGTCGCAGTCCAGCCGGCCTTCACTGATGACCAGCGCCACCGCGCCCGAGCGAAGCGGGTGGTCGGCGTCGCGCACGTCAAATAGTGGCTGGCCGTTGACCTCGGCGCTGAATTGCGCGCCGCGCGTGGTCAGGGCCAGTTCGTAGGCGCCGTCCAGTTGCCAGGGGTAATCTGCCTCAGCCAGCACCTTCACGCCCGTCTCCTCGCCGGGGGCCCAGGTGAGCGTCTTCACCAGGCGCACCTTCTGGTCGTCACACAGCAGCAGCGCCACGTAGCGCTTCAGCCCCTGCACGCAGGTGGCGATGCCGGCCGCTTTTGCCAGGTGTGGGATGATCGTCGCGCGCACCGTGTAGTCAGCCCACTCGCGCTCGCCCTGGCTGAGCAGGCCGGTGCCGTCGTCCTGGCACATGCGGAAGTTGCCGCTCCCGCCGAAGGTGAGGTCGTCACAGCCTTTCACCCACGCGCGTTGCCACATGCTGCCGTCGTGAGCAGGGCGGGTAAGTGTGACGCGCGGTGCGCCCTGCCAATCCAGCGTGCGCAGCCGTAGCGTGCCGGCTTGCCAGCCCTGCACGCTCACGCCCACTTCGGCGATCGGCGAACCGCCGTCCACCTGCGGCGTCCATGCGAGGGTCATGGTTTCACCGGCGCGTAACGCCACCGGGTCGCTCTGCACGTATTGCAATTCATCGCCTGCGCCATAGCAGCGCACGAACAGGGCCACCTGCGCATCGGCAGTGCCCGTCACCTCGGCCCGGATGGTCTGCCCTGGATATAGCGTGGGGCTGGCGATGAGCCCATAGCCGGGCATCTTCATCGCGTCGGTCGGCAGGAAGGTGGGCGTGCCCGCCTGCGCTGAAGTGGTGTAGTGAATCGCCAGGCTGCGCCCGTTGCCGTCGGCCACGTTCTCGATGCGCGCGCCGGCGCCTTCCACATGAAAGCCCTGCACCGCGCCGGGGAACTGGAAGTTGAAACGCGGGGAGCTGTTGTAGTTGCCGGCTTGCTGCGGGTTTGCCAGGGCGATGCCCATTGCGGCGATGCGGCGCGCCTCTTGCACAGCGTCGCTGATGCAGCGCCCGCCGTCGGCAGTGGGCAGATACAGCCGGTCGGCCACGGGGCCGCGCCAATCCACCGGGCCGGCGTCGATGCCGCGCAGGCCGAGCTTGATGCCCATCAGGCAGCCGATGTTGCCCGAGTTGCAGTCCGTATCCCAGCCCGACGTGTTGCCGATCATCAGCGCGCGCTGGAAGTCGTCGCCACCGTAGGCCAGGGCCAGAATGATCACCGCGTGATTGGGGATCATGTGGCAATTGCCGCCATATTTGTCGTAGCCGTACTTCGCTTCGATGCGCGCGCGTGTCTTGTGCCAGTCGCCATCTTCCTTGCGCCACCGGCGCACGTCGTGGATGAGTTGGGCGATCAGGCAATCGCGCGGGATCACCGAGAGCGCGGTGTCGAACAGCTTATCCATATCGCTCTCGACGAATGCCTGCGCTTCCATCGCCGCCAGCGCCTGCGCGCCGTAGACGGCCTCGCCGTCGTGGCTCACGCTGCCGGCCCGGCGCGCCAGGTCCGCCGCCTGGGTGGGGTTCCCCGGCGAGACGAGCGCCCAGCCGTCGATGAAGATTTGCGCGCCGATTTGTTCGGCCACCACTTTGCTGTTCAGCTCAATGGAGCCGCTGCGCGGCGCGGTGATGCCGTGCTTCAGCCGGATATAGGCCGTGTGCTCGGTGGAGTTGCCCATGCCGCCCCACCACAAAATCGTCTGGCGCTCGATCAGGTAGTTCAACCAGGTCTGGCCGATCTGTGCCGGGGTCAGGTCGCGCCGGTTGTCGTAGTCGGGCAGGGCGCGCAGGAAGGTGAACGTGCCGGTGATGTCGTCGTCGGTCACGATGAGCGGCGGGTGATGCGCGATCCGGTCGTTGACGTAGTCGTTCACTTCACCCAGTTCCGACAGGATGCGTTCATAGGTCCAGCCCTCGAAAGGCCGGCCCAGGTAAACGCCGATCAGCTTGCCGAGCACGCCCGCGTAGACGCGCTCCTCATAGTCGCGTGGAATACTGGTCATACTTGCTCCTGTTGTGTGTTCTTTGTGATGATACATCTAACAGCAAAGAAGCGCAGATGCAAGGACTAAAAAAGAATCTTTGTGTTCTCTGTATCTCTGGGTGAACATGGAAATTCTGCTTTGCGCATACAATCCCCACAGGCAATCGAAAATCTAAAAATTACACAGGGGTATAGGAATGAAGCTAATCACGTATGATCAAAATGGCGCGGCTCGCACGGGAATGATGGTCAAAGAGGATGCCTTTGTGGATGTGAGCGCGGCAGGCGATGTGTTGAAGCTGATGACCGACGCCGCTGCGCGCAAGCAGGCGGCCGAACTGGCCGTGCAGGGCCAGCCCGTGGCGCTGTCATCGGTGCGTCTGTTGGCGCCGCTCGCGCCGCGCAACCTCATCTGCATCGGCTTGAACTACATGGACCATTGCCGCGAGACGGGTTCGCCCGTGCCCACTCGCCCGGTGATCTTTGCCAAGTTCTCCAACGCGCTCTCCAACCCCGGCGATACGATCACCTGGTATGCCGATACGACCAAAGAGGTGGACTACGAAGCTGAACTAGGCGTCGTCATCGGCAAGCCCTGCCGGCGCGTATCGGAGGCCGAGGCGCTTGGCTACGTGGGGGGCTATACCTGCGTCAACGACGTCAGCGCGCGCGATATTCAAAATAGCGACGGCGGCAAGCAGTGGGTGCTCGGCAAGACGCCCGACGGTTTCTGCCCCGTCGGCCCGGCGCTCGTCACCGCCGACGACATCGCCGACCCGCAGGTGCTCGACATCCGTTGCGTCCTGAACGGGCAGGTGGTGCAGAAGTCGAACACCAAGGAAATGATCTTCAACGTGGCGCACCTGATCGCGCACATCAGCCGCTTCATGACGCTGATGCCGGGCGACCTGATCAGCACCGGCACCCCCTTCGGCGTTGGGATGAGCCGCAACCCGAAGCTATGGATGAAGGATGGCGACGAAGTGGTGGTGGAGATCGAAAAGATCGGCGCATTGCGCAACAAGACCCGCGTGCTTTAGGCCCCTCTTTTGAGAAGCGCAACCTTCGACAGGCTCAGGGTTCTCATGGTGAGCCTGTCGAACCATGCTCGGTCCGGCTCAGGATGACCACGATCAGCTCGCATGACTCCTTGTCCGAATCAGGGCCGCTCCCTGGCCGAAGAGATGCCGCTCACTGAAGTACCATGTTACTCGGTAGCGGGTTCTGCGCGTCTCGCAGACGCGTCACCATCTGCTATGCCACCTGGTTATTCATGAAATAACGCAGGTTGCTTGCCGCCATGGGCGCAGCAGCCTGTGACCATGTCAGTAGGAGGGTAAACAAGATGGCGTCTTCATTTGGCTCGTCTGACTTCTACGTCTCAACGCAAGGGAATGATCGATGGTCTGGCAAACTGCCAAAGCCCAACGCAGCGGGGACGGATGGCCCCTTCGCCACGCTCACGGCGGCGCGCGATGCCGTGCGTAAGGTGAAGGCCACCGGTGAACTATCCGGCCCGCTCACGGTTTGGGTCCGCGAAGGCCGTTATGCCTTGCGAACGCCACTCACCTTTGGCCCCGAAGATTCCGCGCCCGTCACTTATGCCGCCTACCCCGGCGAGCAGCCCGTCATCGACGGTGGCGTGCAGGTTTCCGGCTGGCGCACGGAGCAGGTGAACGGCGTCAGCGCCTGGGTGACGGATGTCACTCCCGGCTGGTACTTCAGGGAGCTATTTGTGAACGGCCAGCGCCGCCCGCGCGCGCGCCTGCCCAAGGTCGGCCCCGAACCGGAGCGCCGCCACTTCCTGTGGATGCAGGAAGCGCCCGATATCACGCTAAACGCCAATCTGTTTGATGGCTCCGGCCGTTTTATCGCGCGCCCCGGCGATATTCAGCCCTGGCACAACCTGAACGACGTCGAAGTGGTGGTGCTGCACTACTGGATCGAGGAGCGCATGCCGATCGCCTCGTTCGACCCGGCCACGCGCATGGTCACCTCCACCCGTTGTAGCATGTTCGCCCTGAAGGACGACTTCAACAAGCGTTGGGCCAAGTATTACGTGGAGAACGTGTTCGAGGCGTTGACGGAGCCGGGCGAATGGTACCTGGACCGCAGCACGAACAAGCTGTATTACGTCCCCATGCCCGGCGAGACCCCCGAGACGACGGCGATCTATGCGCCGTGCGTGTCGCAGTTCGTCAAGCTGGTCGGCAAGCCCGACGAGAACCGCTACGTGGAATTTATCCGCTTCCAGGGGCTCACCTTTGAACACGCCGACTGGTGCGAACTGGATGTGCCGGTGGAGCACGATACCGGCATGCCGGTGGATCGCAAGTATGCAGCCACCCCGCAGGCGGCCATCCACGCGCCCGGCACCATTTATATGGAAGGTGCGCGCAACTGCGTGATCGAGGATTGCACCATCCAGCACGTCGGCTTCTATGCCATTGAAATGTCCTATGGTTGCCTGGGTAACCGCATCGTTGGCAATGAGATGTTCGACCTGGGCGCGGGCGGCGTGAAGCTGAATGGCGCCGACACACAGGGCTCAGTAGCGCGCCAGACCGGCAACAATAAGATCACCGATAACCACATCTACACCGGCGGGCGCATTTACCACAGCGGCATCGGCGTGGTGGGGCGTCACACGTTTGGCAACGAGGTATCGCACAACCACATCCACGACTTCTTCTACAGCGGCATTTCGTTCGGTTGGGTGTGGGGCTATCGCGATAGCATTGCGCACAATAACCACATCGACAAGAACCACATCCACGACCTGGGTCACGGCTGGCTGAGCGACATGGGCGGCATCTACACCTTGAGCACGCAGCCCGGCACCACCATTCGCGGCAACCTCATCCACGACGTGGAACGCGCAAACTATGGCGGTTGGGCCATCTACCCCGATGAGGGCAGTTCGCACATCGTCATCGAGAACAACATCTGCTATAACACCAATAGCCAGACGTTCCATCAGCACTACGGCCACGAGAACATTGTGCGCAACAACATCTTTGTGCTGGGTGCGGAAGGCAACCTGGGCATCAGCCGCGTGGACGACGTCACTGCGCTCACGCTGGAGCGCAACATCTTCGTCACCAATGGTCAAGCGGTCCTGGTGGGTGGCTATGGCAATGACTATAGCGTGCCCTGCATCGTGAGCGACCTGAACCTGTTCTGGGATATCAACGCTCAGCCGGTGACGTTCTTGAAGGGCGGGTTTGGCACGCCGGCGGCGAAGAAGGTCTCGCTGGGGGAATGGCAGAGCGCCGGTTTCGACCTACATTCCCTGGTGGCGGACCCGTGCTTTGCCGACCTGGCCGGGCACGACTTCTCCCTGGCTCAAAATTCACCGGCTCTGAAGTTGGGCTTCCATCCGATCGATATCTCCGACGTCGGGCCCAGGCTGTGATCATATGACAGGCGTATCGTGCGGGTGTCTGGACTCTTATCCCCGGCTCTCTTCTAAGGTGGGAGCCGGGGATGCCCAGTGTAGCTTCCATAGCGCGCCATTGGCCGCGATGATAGAATCAATTCACCGCTATGTGGAGAGTCGCAAAGTGCGGATGAGTTTGATCCGATGACGCAAGTAACGTTAACATCCAACACCCAACATCCTTTACGTCCGGTGATTGAAAGTGCACTGGCGAATGAGTTGCGGCTACTGGAAGCCGGTATACATCTTACTGAGCAACGTCTGCAAGCCTTCGAAAGTCGTTACGGCATGACCACTCTGGAATTCATTGATCGTTACGAGCGTGATGAGATCACAGAGTCTCTAGATGTTGATGAGTGGGTTGGTGAGTATCGACTCCTACAAAGACAGCAGGAAAAGGTAGACACGCTACGCACCATACGCATTGATCATTGAAGAGTATTTCCGCCGGTTAAGTGACATCATCAACGCTAGCCCGCTGATGGGTTTCACGCGTATCAGCTTTGATAAACGTGGTGCGCATGTAGGTTTCATTCGTGGAGAATTGACTTTTATTGATGGTTCGACACTCCACATACGTGAATATGTCGATGTAGGGGTATCCGTGGAACGCTTTATGTATGCTTACCAATACATGGACCGTGAAGGTGGATTATTCTTCCGTTATGATAATACCGGACATCATCGTGGCCTGAATTTACCAACCTGCCCGCACCACAAGCACGAAAGGAATGAAGAGCATGTCATTGCCTCACAAGCTCCATCTCTTGAGGATGGAGCTGGCGGAAGTTCTGACTTATGTCCGATTGCCGTGAGGATTGGGGTAAGACGTTGTGCGGCGTCGTTTCCCATCCTGATACCTTTTCCGGAGCGATTTGCGATTGCAAACAAGAGTGGATTGTATTAGCGTTCTCGTCGCCGATCTGGTCCCTGTCGGGCTCGGGAAGTGGCAAGGAGCGACGTTAGAGATATCTCATCCACGCCTTGTGTCTGTGTGTAAACGGCTCTGGTTACATGCATTGCAGACATGGCGATTCTCTCTATCTTCATCGTAGCGGCCAAAAGGCTGTGGTCTACACGTTGGCTGGCCCTGGCAAACGCGGTAGGGCTGATTATTGTCGTGTCGTTGGCGCTGAGTGTGCCGATCTACTCCGACGCCGTCTATCACCGCGTCTTGCAACAGGGCGTCACTTCGTGGGGCGAGCACCGCCGCCCGCCTTTCTCCTACATGTACCGGTACGTCGGCGGGGCAAACGCCGTGGAGTGGGCACAGCTTGGCGCGATTGACCAGTTGATGCAAACCCAGGCCCCCGCCATCCTGGGGATGCCCCGCGAACTGCTGGTGCGTTACTTCGCTTCCAACTCCTTCCCGGTCTATGCCGCGCAGGATGCGCAATATGCCGATCAGCGCCAGCCGGTCGCGTGGTCGTCGGTGGGCTTCTTGAGCGATTTCGCCGACCACATCACGCTCACCGAAGGCCAGTTCCCGACGGACTTGCAGACGGATGCGCCGGATGAAGTGATGCCCGTCTTGGTGAGCAAGCTGCAGGCGGACAAGTTGGGCGTGCAGGTGGGTGAGCGCTACATGGTTTTCGACCGCGTCACCGGCAACGACCCCGATAAGGCCGACCTGGCGCATATCTCCGTGGTGGTCTCGGGCATCTGGGCCCCGCGCGACGAGGATGACCCCTATTGGTATTCCGATCCGGCGGTGTGGAAGGATTTGCTCATTACGACCGAGCCGAACTTCACGCGCCGGATTGCCCCGCAGATGAAGGGCCAGGCTTACCTGGCCGTCTGGTACATGCTGTTCGACGGCAGCGGGGTGCGCGCGAGCGGCGTGAACGGCCTGCTGGACAACATGGATCAATTCCTCTCGCGCGCCAATGCCGTCTTGCCCGGTGTGCGGTTGGATCAATCGCCCGCCGAAGCGCTGAAGCGCTATCAACAGACCAGCAGCTTGCTCACCGTGCAGTTGTTCGCCTTCAGCATCCCGATCCTGGTGCTCACCTTCGTGTTCATCGCGCTGGTGGCGGGCCTCACGGTGAATAATCAACGCAATGAGATCGCCGTGTTGCGCAGTCGCGGCGCAACGGTGATGCAGGTGGTGGGCATCGCCTTTTGTGAGGCGTTGGTGTTGGGCGGGCTGGCGTTGGGCGCCAGCGGGGTAGTGGGTGAACGTATTGCGCAACTGGTGGGCCAGACGCGCAGCTTCCTCGACTTCGCCGGGCTGGCCGGCGGCGCCGCTGCGCTTCCAACTGCCGTCACACTAGACACTCTGCGCACCGGCCTGGTGACGGTAGGGTTGGCGGTGCTCATCACCACCGTCCCTACCTTCGGTGCGGCCGGGCATACCGTGGTGACCTATAAGCAAGAGCGTGCTCGTTCGTTGCGCCCGCCGTGGTGGCAGCGCATGTGGCTGGACGTGTTGATCTTCATCCCCGCCGCCTACGGCACCTATCTGTTGCAAAAGCAGGGTTCCATCAGTGTGCAGCAGGCAACCGCCGCCGCAACGCAAGCGGCCGCCACCGGCACCGACCCATTCAGCAACCCGTTGTTGTTCCTGGTGCCGATGCTGGCGATGATCGCGCTATCGCTCTTCATCATCCGCCTGCTGCCGCTGCTGCTCAAGCTTCTGACCTGGTTGTTGGGCCTGTTTCCGGGGGCCTCGTTGTTGCTGGCCTTCCGGCAGCTTTCCCGTTCGCCCAGCTTCTATGCCGCACCGATCTTGCTGCTCACGCTGACGCTGGCGCTGGCCACCTTCACGGCTTCGCTGGCCTCCACGTTGGATCAGTCTATGTATGACCAGGTGGATTACATGGTGGGCGCCGACATGAGCCTGACCGAGTCTATGGATACGGCGGGCGCATCCGGCGCGGCATCTTTGGCTCAAGATGCCAGCCTGACGGACCAGGATCGCGCGGAGATGGCGGCGGCCCAGGCGCGCAACCAGTTGGTGCAGTCCATGTTGCCCGTCTCGGATCACCTGAACGTGAAAGGCATCCAGGCAGCCACCCGCGTCGGCGAATATACCGCCAATGCGCAGGTGAGCGGGCAGAACATTCATGCCGAGTTCATCGCCATCGACCGGCTGGATTTCGCGCGGGTTTCGTACTGGCGCAAAGACTTCGCCGACGATTCGCTTGGCACATTGATGAATGCGCTGGCGACGTCAGGCGACGGCGTGCTGGTGCCCGACACGGTGATGTCGCGTTACGCCCTGCATGTTGGCGACCCCATCCAGGTGCGGGTGAGCCTGAAGGACGGCTCGCCCCAATTGAAGTTGCGCATCGTGGGCGTGTTCCATCGCTGGCCGGGATGGTACCCGCAGATGTCGGGCGGGACGATGCTCTTTGTCGGGAACCTGGACAATCTCTTCGAGTCCGCCGGGTATCAGACGCCCTATCACGTGCTGGTGAAGACCGACCCCGCCGTGGAGCCTAAGCAGATCGCGCGCGGCGTGTTAGATGCAGGGTTCGACCTGGTGCGCTATGAATCGGTGAAGGCGCATATCCTCGAAGAGCAAGCCCGCCCTGCGCGCCAGGGCCTGTTCGGCTTATTGTCGGTAGGGTTCGCGGCTTCGGCAGTGATGACGGTGTTGGGCTTCTTCCTCTATTCGGTGTTCTCCTTCCGCCGCAGGATGATCGAGTTGGGCGTGTTACGCGCCATCGGCTTCAGCGCGCCGCAGACGGCGGCCTTCCTCGGCTGGGAGCTGCTGCTCTTGCTGGGCACCGGGCTTGGTGCGGGCACGGGCCTGGGCGTCCTCGCCAGCAACGTCTACATCCCCTTCATGCAGGTCTCGGCCACGCCCGAGGCCAGCGCGGTGCCGTTCCGTGTCATTATTGCCTGGAGTGATATGCTAGGTGTGTACGGGCTCTTCGCGGTGCTCTTTGTCGTGGCGCTGGCGGTGCTCGTAACATTACTATCACGTATGAAGGTCTTCCAGGCCGTGAAGCTTGGCGAGAGCCTGTAAGCAGAGAAACGGAACCGCAGGACGCCGCCTGCATGCAGCATGGACAAACAGCAAATCCTTGAAGAATTGAAGACCGCATTGTCGCACTTGAATGACGTGGCGCTGTTGGCCGATAGCCCCTTGGTGACGCTCATGGGAGAGCCTGAGCAGCCTTCGCGCGGGATGGACTTGCGCAGCCAGTTGCTCGACCTCATCGAACGCATGAAACCTTCCGCCCAGTTGCCCGAAACTTCGCCGGAGTGGCGCCAGTATCACATCATGCACGATCGTTATGTGCTGCGCCGGCCATTGTGGGAGATTGAACATAAACTCACCATCGGCGAGCGCCAGGTGCGCCGCGAGCACAGCCGCGGGCTGGCGATCTTGACCGAGATGTTGCAGGTGCGCTTCGCGGTGCCGGAGGGGCAGACGAGCGAACCGGCCACTACGCCGCGTGAGGCGGTTCAACGGTTGACGCCCGTGGAGCGCGTGTTCAGCCTGGCGCAACTGGCCGAAGATGTCGTGTCGTTTCTGGTGGTGGCGGGCAAGGTGCACGAGAGCCAGTTGCGCCTGAACATCACGCCCGACGACCTGACAGTATCTACCGACCCCGGCATTTTGCGCCAGTTGCTCATCAATTTGTTGCTCTCCATCGGCCCGAATACGCCGCTCAGCCTGGACGCCACCATGCGCAATCACACGGTGGAGGTGGTGCTCGCATTGAGCACCGCCGTGGATGCGCAAAGTGAGGGCTGGGTGTTGAGCCAGTTGCTGGCTCGTTCGCTGGGCGCGGAACTGGCGCTGAATTCACCCACCGATAACCAGGTCCGGTTTGAGTTGCTGCCCGGGACGCGCCTGCGCAGGGTGCTGGTGATCGACGACGAAATGGCCGCCGTGGAACTGTTTCAGAGCTACGTCATCGGCCTGGACTATCGGGTAATTGGCGAGACGAATCCCGAAGAAGCCCTCGCACGCGCGTTGGAAGCGCATCCCGACATCATCATCATCGACGTGATGATGCCGGGCATGGACGGTTGGGAATTGTTGCAACGTCTGCGACACACGCCGCCCCTGCGCGACGTGCCGGTGATCGTGTGTTCGGTATTGAATGAGGCCGACCTTGCTACCACTCTTGGTGCTGCGGCATTCCTGAAGAAGCCCATCCTTCGCTCGCAACTGGTGGCGGCGCTTGGCGAGGTGATCAGCCGGGCGCCGGGGAACGTGGGTGCCAGAGAGCAAGGGTGAGGCTCCCGCTCATACCTTCCGCACAGCGCCGCTGGGAGAGATGGTCTCCAATAGCGCGTTGAGAATTCGCTCCAGTTCGCGCTGGCTGATATGCCCCATCCGCGCACAGGTGATCTCGTCGCATTCATCGTTTTCTTGTTCGGCGGGATAATCGCGCGCGGTGACGGCCACGATAGTCGTGCCCTCCCCCGTAATCCGGCGGATTTGGTCCGCCAGGTCTAATCCCTCCATATCCGGCAGGGTCAGGTCCAGCAAGATCAGGTCTGGCGCCAATTCTTGTACGTAGTGCAGGGCCAGCCGCCCACTATCTGCGCTGCGCAGGGCGACACCCGGGTAGCCATCCTCCAGCGTCAGGCTGAGAAATTCGCGCATGGGGGCTTCGTCTTCCACGATCAGCACGTTCGCGAACTCGTTCTTGTACCGGTGCAGTGCATCCAGCAACTTCCGGCGCGAAATCGGCTTCACAAGGTAATCGTTCAGGCTGCTGATCCAGGGTTTGCGCGTCAGCCCCGGAAGCGCACAATTCACCACCGGGATACCCTTCAACGATTGAGCGATCGCCACGGCGCGAGTGTCATCATCGTTTGGCGCGATGCGAATTACGGCGAAGGGCTGTTGCGTGCACACTGCGGGCGGCAGATCGGCTTCGCTGTCCACCCAGGTCACGTCGTACTGCATCAGATGCGAGGCCAACAGGCGGCGGGCCGCCGAGTCGGGCGCGCACACCACCAGCGATTTGCGTTCGCTGGCTTCTTGCTCCAGGCGATTCCAGAATTGTTCTTCGTGCACTGGGTCGCGCATCAGGCCGGTAGTGGTCGGCCCGGCGCCGATGGGTAACCTGAATGAGAAGTTGCTGCCCTGGCCCAGCACCGAACTGGCGCATACCTGTCCGCCGTGCAATTCCACCAGTTGTTTGCTGATCGCCAGTCCCAGGCCGAACCCCTGTCCCTGGCGATAGATCGACCCGCCTAGTTGGGTGAATTCCTGGAACAGCTTGGGCAGGTCTTCTGCGGCGATCCCCGCGCCCGTGTCGATCACGCTGATGAGCACGTCTTCGCCTTCCTTTACCGCTCGGATGGTGACGCCGCCCTGCCGCGTGAATCGCAATGCGTTGGTCAGGAAGTTCAACAGCACCTGGCGGATGCGCGTTCGGTCGAAGAGCAGGCTGGGCAGGTCGTCCTCTGCCTCCATGCGCAGGTACAGGTTGCGCGCGTCGTACAGGCTGCGCGTAATGTCCATCGCCTCGCAGATCGCGTCAGTGATGCAGGCGCGCTGCTTATTGAGCGTCAGCCGGTAGGCGTCGATGCGCGCCAGATCCAGCACGTCGTCCACGAGCTGTGAAAGGTGTTGGCTGGATTGGTAAATTTGCAGGATGTGATTCTTCAAGCGCGGCGGCCACGGCTGCGTGCCATACACCTCCGGCGAGTTCACCATCATGTCAGAAAAACCGATGATCATGTTGAGCGGGCTGCGCAGTTCGTGGCTGACGGCGTTGGCAAATTGCACCTTCAGCATGCGCGCTTCCTCGGCCTCTTTGCGCGCCATGATGAGCATGCGGTTCATGCGTTCCATGCGGATATAGGCGCCGTCCAGCTCCTTGTTCAAGTGCATCATCTCGGCGCGATGTTCCTGCGCTTTTTCGGTTTCTTCAATCGCCTGGCGTGTGCTATGCCATTCCCAGCGCAGCACGGTGTAGAGCTGGTGTGCGCCCAGGTAAGAGACGAAGCCGGTCAGGACGATCGGCAACACCGTCTGGATGAGCACGTGCAAATCGGTGAAAACGCCTGTTTGCCAGGCGGTAAAGCTCATCGTCCCTAGCGTCAACAGGTCCAGCGCGATGGCGCCCGTTTCGGAAAGCAAGAGCGACGCCACCACCACGATGACGATATACAGGTATAACGCTGGGCCGGTGGGGAAGTAGCGCATCTCCAGGGTATTGGTGACCAGCAACGTCACGACGTAGGCGAAGGTCGCGATGCGTATGTGCGCCCGGCTGCACTCGTAGCTGAACAGTATTCCGATGCCGAGGGCGACTGCCACCGGCGCCGTATAAAACAGCCCTGGTTCGCCACGCCAGGCTGCTGCGCGCAAGATGGTAATGATCAAAATCGGCACTGTCGCGCCCAGCATGAGCCGCAGGTAATCTTTGTGTAATTCCAAGCGTTCTGCATCAAATTCTGCACTATCGGCGCTGCTTATCGTAGGGGCCAACTGCATAACGATCCTCCGCGTGTCCGATCAAAGTCCGTTCCGTGGCCGAAGATGATTCGACCTGGGGAGTACCATTTTACTCGGTGGTTGGCTCCGTGGTGCAGCCATCATTGTCCGATATTTAACGGACTTGATATAAAAGCATGGCCTATTCTGGCTGTGATCTTCTCGCATGAGGAGGCCATGCGCTATGACTGTTCACAGGAGGTGAATAGAGCAGAACGCAAGTTGCGAATTTTCTTTTCCCCGTTTCATCACCTTCGATTCGACTTGTTTAGTCTCTTGCCAAAATGTTAGGAGGAGTAATCTGACATGTCAGTAAAAATGACATCATCCAACACGCTCAAGCGCGCCACGATGCTAGCTTCGCTTGTCGCGATGCTTGTGGCGTGTGGTGGCCAGGCCACCCCGACGACAGCACCGACGACAGCCCCTGAACCGACTGCAGCGACAGAAGCCACCGCGGCCCCTGCTGCCGAAGAGCCTACTGCGACCATGGAAGCAGCGGCCACTGAGGCGGCGACGGCCGAAGCAACGACTGAGACGACCACTGCAAGCGGCACGACTGAGATGAAGAAGTATAAGGGCCAGATCGTCATCTCGACCAACGGTGCCAACCCAGACCGCACTCGCTTCACGACATTGATTGAAGCCTACAACAAGCTGCAACCCGACGTGAAAGTGATCGTGGAAGCCCCGCCTTCCGGCGTGGATTATGCGCAATGGCTGGGCACGCAGTTGGCCGCCGGTGCGCCAAGCGATGTGCGCCCCGATATCGTTTCCGGTAACTACCAGCCCACTTACGCTAACTACGTCAACCTGGACAAGTACATCCTGGGCACCAACCCCTACACAGGCAATGCCTGGAATGAGGACGTGGACTGGAGCTTCTGGCAGGAGCGCAACACCCGCGGCGAGCGCATCATGCTCCCCACAGAGGCTGTGCACATCCTGTGGTTCTATAACAAGGACATCCTCGACAAAGCCGGCGTGCAGCCGCCCACGACGTGGGATGAACTGGTCACCGCTTGTGAAAAGATCGAAGCAGCCACTAATGTGAAGTGCGTTGGCTCGAACTACAGCTACAAGCTGAATCAGTGGATTCCGGAAATCTATTGGGATCAGTACGCGCGCGACATCATCGACATCGTGCGTTGCCAGCCTGGTGACTACTGCTACGATGAGACGGTGGACGGCACCTTCAAGTTCGACGCGAACGACGTGATGGTGGAAGGCAAGTACAACAAGAACTTCTCGCGCTACTATGCGGCCATCCGCGATGGCAAGATCAAGTTCGACACGCCCGAAATGGCCGATATGGTTCGCAACCTGGCAAAGGTCTTCCCCAAGCATGCTTCCGATTCATTGTTCGTAGATTCCACCGAGTACTCGCAGTTCCTGCAAGGCCAGGTGGCGGTGATGATCGATGGCACGTGGTCGCTGGGCGGCCTGACCCGCGATATGAAGAGCCTGACCAGCCTGACCGCCGAGCGCATGAAGGACCTGGGCATCAAAGACTCCAGCAAGTTGAAGCCGTTTGAGTGGGGCACTTTCGAGAACCCCGCCATGACGGGCCCGCTGGTGAAGTTCCCCAACGTGCGCAGTATCGAATCGGCGACCGGCGTCTACGGCAGCATCATCGACAAGAGCGCCGAGCAGACCGAAATGGTGCTCGACTTCCTCATGTTCTGGTTCTCTAAGCCCGGTTATCAGGCTTACGTGGACGGCGACATGCAAGACCCAACCACCCCCGGTGGCTACAGCCCCAGCGGCCCGGTCATGGTCAAGGGTGTCACCATCCCCGATGACTATCAGAAGTTGATGAGCAACGTCAAGATGATGGGCAACGTAGAAAACGGCCTGTTCCTCCCCTTGCGCTTCAATGTGGATAGCATCGACAAGGAAGCCCAGAACAAGCTGAAGGACGCACTGGAAGGCACGATTACGCCCGAAGAGTATGCCTCCTGGTTGCAGAAGACCTGGACCGACAACTTCGACGCGATCATTAAGAAAGCCGGCCTGACACAGGCGGATCTGGATAACCCCGCCCGTGACCCGGCAGCGAACTAGTTTGCCGTTGTAGCGTTCGCTAAAATATCGTATGCTGGTAGGGGCAACACTTGTAGGTTGCCCCTACGGGCTTCCCCAGCAGCGTCTGCACAAGTCTTAGTCAACAGAAGAGGTAGAGTACATGGCTTCAGCAGCGGTCAAGCGTCCGGCACAGGTGATCAGTTCCAGAGGCAGGCTGATCCTATCTGTCATTGCCGTCCTTTTAGTCATTCTTAACGTCGTCTATTTCGTCTTTCTGCGGCAATCCGGCAATACCATCGAGGTCACCCAAGCCATCCCCGGCGGCAACATCATCCTGGCGACGAACCTGGACGAGCACCGCGCGGTGGCGTTGACGAGCGACAATCACCTGGTCGTCGTCGAAGATGGCAAGCGGGTGAGCGACAAATTGCTGGACAAAACCGTGACGGCGATGGACACCTGGCCCGATGGATCGCGCCTGGTTGGCGGAACCAGCGACCGGGATGTCATCATCTGGGACAACCAGTTGAACGAGTTGAAGCGTTTCACCGTGAACGGCCGCGTCACAGGCGTCAAAATCGCCGATGACGGCAACATCGTCATCAGCTACGGCATCGGCCGGTTTGCCGGCAAATTCTGGATCGCCAAATACAACGCCGACGGCAAGCAACTCTTCGTGAAGCAGAACGCCCAGGACATCAGCACCGTCACCGCTTCGAAGGACCTGGCCGTTTTTGGCGCGGTGAACGGCGACATCGCCGCCGTCAATAGCGGCGGCAAGCAGGTATGGAAGGCCAAGACGGTGAAACCGCTGACCACGCTGGACGTCACGACCGATGGGCGCATCATCGGTGCGGATGAGCGCGGCATGGTCTATCTCATTAACCCTGAAAATGGGAAGGCCGTCTGGCAACAGAAACTTTCCGAATACAAGATGGGCATGGTCGTCTACGATGCCCAGGAAGATAAAATCGTCGCCGGCGACGACGACGGCAAGCTGTTCTTGTTGAATATGGACGGTAAGCCGTTCTATCAGACGGTTGCTTCCACCAGCCCCATACGCGGTTACCTGCACGCCACGGGCGGCAACATCTATGCCGTCAGTGCTTCGGGTGAGTGGATCAACATCAACCTGGGCCTGGCGATGGGGGCGCACCAGCAACAAACTACGAACTCGCTGGCGCTGGTCTCAAACGTCGTGCTGATATGCGGCTTCTTGGCGACGATGGTTGCTACGATGCCGCGCCTGCGCGTGCCGACACTCCGCATCGCCAAAAGGATCAAAGATTCGCGCATCGCCTATTTGCTCATCGCGCCGTCGATGATCCTGACGCTGCTCTTTGCTTACGTGCCGACGGTGATGGGTTTGTATTATTCGTTTACCAATTTCAATCTGGCGGAACCGATCAAATTTATCGGGCTGCAAAACTTCGTGCGGATCGGTTCAGACCAGTTCTTCTGGACGGGCGTCGGCAACATGTTGCTCATCCTGGTCACCTCGATGATCAAGGTGTTCACCATCCCGCTCCTGATTGCAGAGCTGATCTTCTGGTTGCGCTGGGCGCGCGTCAAATATGTCATGCGCGTGGCCTTCATCATCCCCAGCATCGTGCCCGGTGTGGTGGGCGTGTTGTTGTGGAAGCAAATCTATGACCCGCAAATCGGCCTTTTGAATGAGATACTCAAGTCGGTCGGTTTGGCATCCCTGGCGCATCCCTGGCTTTCGGATTCGGCGACAGCCATCTGGGCGATTATTTTCACCGGTTTTCCCTGGGTGGATATCTTTGCCTTCCTGATCTTCTTCGGCGGCCTGTTGAACATCAATCATGAAATCTTCGATGCAGCAGCCATCGACGGCGCGAGCGCCTGGAATCGTTTCTTCAACGTCGATCTGCAAATGATCCGCCCCCAGTTGAACCTCATCATGTTCTTCACCTTCTTGGGGTCGGTGCAGGGCTACGGCAACATCTGGATCATGACGCGCGGCGGCCCCGGCACGGCAACCTACGTCCCCGGCTTGCAGATGTTCACCGAAATATCTGCCGCTGAGTTTGGCTATGCCTCGTCTATTGGGTTCGTGCTGGCGCTTGCCGTGTTGCTGGTCACTGTCTTGCGCTTCCGCTTCAACGAGACGCCCGATGCGGCATAAGGTGGGTGATGTCGTGACGGTTTCAACCTCAACACAGCGGTTCAACATCAGAAGGGGTTATATGAAGATCAAGCGAGCAACGATGAGCAGCAGTATCAGCATGGCGGTGCTGTTGTTCATCCTGTTTCTGTCGTTCGTGCCGGTGATCATGATGATCACGATGTCCTTGAAGGATAGCATCGTCATCTATGGCGACTTTTGGGCCCCACCGATCCCGCCTGTTTGGAGCAACTATAACAAGGCGTTGCTGGACCTGGTCGGCCCGGCCGTCCGCACGCTCATCATGGCCGCAGTGTCCATCGCCGGCATTACGCTGTTTTCGTGCTTGGCGGCCTACGCCTTCGCGCGCCTGAAGTTCTTCGGCAAGGAGTTCCTGTTCTACCTGGTGATCTTCATCTTCCTGGTGCCAGGCGTGCTCACGCTCACCCCCAGCTTCGTGCTGGCCGGCGATTTGGGGTTGCGCAACTCTTTGCCCGGCCTCACCGTCTTCTACATCGGCGGCGGGCAGGTGTTTGCCATCTTCATCCTGCGCGCTTTCTTCCAGTCGCAGCCGGAAGAGATATTTGAGTCGGCCCGCATCGACGGCTCCAGCGAGTTGCACTCGGTGTTTGCCATTGCGGTGCCGCTGGCGCGCCCGATCCTGGTGACTCTGGCGATCATGAACTTCCTCTCCATCTACAACGACCTGATCTGGCCGTTGCTGATGTTGAACTCGCCAGAGAACCGCACCATGACCATTGCGTTGCAGGCCTATCAACCGCCTAACGAAAGATTGCCCGGTCGCCCGGATCTGGGCGTCATCACCGCCGGTTACGTGTTTGCCTCTGTGCCGATCTTGCTGGTGTTTGCCTTCGGCATGAAGTACTACATTGAAGGGCTCACCTCCGGCGCAATCAAGTCATGAACTTTGCGCTTCCACCGGCAGACCTGCTACAGACCAATCCTCTAGCAGGCCTGCCGGGCGTGCTGGCACTGGCCGCTTTTGTGTTCTCGGCCTACCTCTTCACGAATGCCTCCCACCCCTCCGGGGCACCGGAATTCCTGTTGTATTTCTTCCCCGTGTTGTGCGCGCTGGTCTGCCTGGCCGGGTACGCCCTTTCGGCGTTGAATGCGCTAAACCAGGTGGGCGCGTGGGCGCTGGCGGGGGGCTTGTTGTGCGTGATTGTCGCTCTAGAAACTTGGTTTCTCGCAGAAACCAGGTTTCTGGTGCCGCGAGGGTTTAAGCTGAACTTCGTTCGGCCAAATATCAGGGGCTTTTCCCCCACCCCCGCCGAGAAACGCCTGATTGCGCCGCTGATCCTTACGGCAGCGGTGCTGGCATTGGTGAACTTTGATCTGGCGCTCCACGTTGCCCCGATGAACTGGGACAGCATGACCTATCACCTGGCGCGCATGGCCTATTACCTCCAGCACGGCAACTTGGCTTACTTCGACGCCAACTATTGGGCGCAGGTGACGCATCCTACGAACTCCAGTTTGCTGTTGATCTTCGCCTACCTGACCGGCCAGCGAAACGAAAACCTGACCCAGTTGGTGCAGTTCGCCTCCTACCTGGTGGCGATCACGGCGGTATACGGCATTTGCCGCAACTTGGGGCATGGGCGCTACGCCGGGCTATTTGCGGCGCTGGTGTTTGCGCTGCTCACTGAGTGCTTGATGGAGTCGAACACCACCCAGAACGATATGCAGCTCACGGCGATGGTTGGCATCACCACCTATGGGCTGCTCGCCTATCGCGCGGGGCGTGCGCGCAAGTATTTGCTCCTGGCGGCGCTTGGCGTGGGCCTGGCGTTGGGAATGAAGTCGTCTACGTTTACGGTTGGGCCGGCGTTGGCGGTGTTGGCGCTCTATGCGTTGCTTCCGCCCGGCTGGGTGGCAGCGTTGCGCTACAGGCTGTTGCACAAAGGGGCGCCGGTGTCTGTGGCGTGGCGGCGGGTGGCGGCTGATTTTGGAGTGTTGATCGCAGCGCTGTTGGGAGCGGGCTGTGCCTTGGCGCTGCCGGCCGGCTATGTGGAGAACGTGCGCGTCTATGGCAACCCCATCGGCACGGAGTATGTGCGTAAGTTGCACGCCTTCGAGGGAGAGCCGCTGCCCTACATCCTGGAGAACGGCACCAAGAATCTATTGCGCTTTGGGATGGAGTTTCTCTCCTTCGACGGTCTGCCGCCGGGCGGCGTTTTTGTGGAGGCCCAGGCATGGGTGCGCCGGTGGCCGCGCCAGTTGTTCGATGCGCTGCACATCGACCTGGAAACGACCCAGGCGACGCGCGCGCCCTTTGTCTATGCCAAGGCCCCCAGCAGCCACGAAGATGTTTCCTATTGGGGCCTGTTCGGGTTCACACTTGTCCTGCCTATTGTGGCGTTGTCGTTGTTCGGCTTCATCCGTGCCCCCGGCAACTGGCCGCTGGCGGCCGCGACGCTGGCCTTCATGCTGGCGCAGAGCTACTCCGGCCCCTATGATCCCTGGCGCGGGCGATATTTCATCATCATGGCCGTCTTTGCCGTGCCAACCATCGCCTGCGTGGTGCGCCGTTCGTTTTGGCCCTGGCGGGTCTACTTGACGCTGATCGTGCTGCTGGGATGCTTGTCGGCGTTTACCGCGGTGCTGGGCCGCAGCAACGACGCGCCCGAAGAGGTGTACACCATGAACCGCATCGAGCAACTGACGCGCAACCGGCGCGATTACACCGAGCCGATCCAGCGTTTTGAGCAGATTGTGCCGCCCGATGCCACGGTGGCGGTGGCGTTTGGCGAAGACACGTTTGAATATCCGCTCTTTGGTGAACATCTCACGCGCAAGTTGATCCCGATCAATTCTTTCCTGAAGGGCTTGCAACCCATCCCGCCGGAGGCCGATTACCTGGTCTATAGCGAGAAGGTCTACCCCGACTGGAAATACAAAGATATCGAATTGGGGCAGGACTGGTATCTGCGGATTTTGAAGCCGAAATGACGCGCAAATTGAAATGGATCAGTGGCAGTGTCCTTCGTTTCCTTATTGAGAGCGTTTGAGGATAAACCATGACAACAACACGACATACGCCGGGCGATACCTGGCACAGGCGCGTTTTCTTTGGGTTGCATTTCGACCTGCACCCAACGCTGACGGACACGGAGTTGGGCGCGCAGACCAGCGAGGCGCACTTGCGTACCGAGCTAAAGAAGGTTGGCCCCGATTGGGTGATGTACGACTGCAAAGGCGTGCCGGGCTATGCCGGGTACCCTACACGCGTCGGCCTGCCTTCGCCGGGCATTGTGAAGGATGCGTTGCCCCTATGGCGCAAGGTGACGCGGGCGTTGGGCATCCCGCTCTCGGTGCATTATTGCGGCCTGTGGGACGATGCGCAGTGGGCCGCCCACCCCGACTGGGCGGCTCAGCGCCCCGACGGTTCGCGCTACGGCGCTGACCAGCCCGGCGCTCAGACGCTGCATCCGCTGTCGTTTAGCAGCCCCTATGCCGAGCAGGTGCTCATCCCGCAACTGCTGGAAGTGATCGACGCCTACGACGTGGACGGCGTGTGGGTGGATGCGGATGCCTGGGTGGCGGTGCCCGATTGGAGCGCCACCACGCGCCAGTTATTTGTGCAGGCAATGCAACAACTGCACCCCGATTTTTCCGCGGCGGACGTCCCGCTTAAGCCGGGTGATTCCTACTGGCAGGACTACCTGGCCTTTAACCGGCGGCTGTATGCCGATTACGTGACGCGCTACGCGAACGCACTGCACGCACGCAAGCCCGGCTTTGCCGTGTGTTCAAACTGGGCCTATAGCGCGCGCATGCCCGATGAGATCACCACCCCCGTCGATTATTTGAGCGGCGACTACACCTGGACCTTCGCCGCCGAGACGGTGGCGTTGGAGGCGAAGGTGTTCGATGGGCGCGGCCTGCCCTGGGACCTGATGGGGTGGGGGTTTACTTCCACTGGCCCTATGACGGAGGCGCAGTGGACCACCCGCTCAGCGGCGGAGTTGGAGATGGAAGGCGCGCTGACCTGCGCCAACGGCGGCGCATTTTGGATCTACGATCAGCCCTTGCGCAGCGGCCGCCTGGTGGATTGGCACATGGACACCTTTGCCGAGGTGGGGCGCTTCTTGCGCGCGAGGCAGGCGGTGTTCCAGGGCAGCGCCTCCGCAACGCACGTGGCGTTGCTGCATAGCCAGAGCCACTTCTACGCAAACAACAACGAAACCGCCCCCGGCGCATTGCACGGCGGCGAAGCGCCGCTGCGCACCATCAACGGGGCGCTGCAACTGCTGCTCCAGAATCACTATCACACCGACGTGTTGAACGAAGACGCCCTCTTGCGGCGCATGGACGAATACCCGGTAATCGTCGTGGCCGAGCAAACCCACCTGCCGCAGGCATTGCGCGACGCATTGATCGCCTGGGTTCGGCGCGGTGGGCGATTGCTCCTGACCGGCAGCCATATCGTGCAAGATTACGGCGACGTATTGGGAGTATCCCCGGTTGGCGCGCCGGCGCGTGACGAGGTCTACCTGCCCCCCGACGGTGGCTGTGTGCCGCTCTTTGGCGAGTGGCAGCAGGTGAAGCTGCAGGGCGCCAGGATGCTGGCGCCGTTACTCCGCAATCAAGACCTGAAGTTGGGCCATACCGGGCTGCCAGCGGCCACCTTGCGCAAAGTGGGCAAGGGAGCCATCGCCGCGATCTATGGCCCCATCGCCGGCGTGTACGCCGGGTATCGCTATCCGCGCATCCGTTCGTTCGCCGGCCAGGTGCTAGGCGCGCTGGCGGGGCCAATGCCCGTGACGCTGGATGCGCCGGCCTGGGTGAACATGACCGTGCGCCAGCGCCCCGGTCAACTGATCGTGCACCTGGTGAATACCGCGCCCGTGAACCCGCTCACGCCCAATAGCCCTTGCATGGAAGATCTCTCCACGCTTGGGCCGATTACCCTGCGTGCCTGGTGTGCGCGGCGGCCAAAGGCCGTCTCGCTCGTGCCAGAGGAAGGGACGCTTACCTGGAAGTGGCGCGATGGGTCGTTGACGGTGACGCTGGACGGTTTGCATATCCATTCGGCAGTCGTGATCGACTTGCGTTGAAATGCTGATGTTGAAGCGATCTACACTCCTCGGCGCCTTGAGCATGCTGGTCTTGAGCGTGCTGTTGTTGCTTGCCTTTGTGCCAGTGGCGCTGATGATTGTCTTTTCGCTGCGCGATACGTTCAGCATCCAGTTTGATTTCTGGGCGTTGCCACGTCTGCCGCGTTGGAGCAACTACGGCGGCGCGTTGATGTACCTCACGGAGCCTGTGGCCCGCACGATGTACGTGGCTGCCGTGAGCATCGCCGGGATCACCCTATTCTCCTGCGTCGCCGCTTATGCTTTCGCGCGGCTGAAGTTTTTCGGCAAGGAAGTCCTGTTCTATCTCTTCCTTTTCATTCTGCTGGTGCCCAGCGTGTTGACGTTGACGCCCAATTTCGTTTTGGCCACAAGCCTGGGGTTGCGCAACTCCCTGGAAGGCCTGATCATCTTCTACGTCGCCGGTGGGCAGGCCTTCTCCATCTTCTTGTTGCGCACGTTTCTCCAATCCCAACCGGAGGAGATCTTCGAGGCGGCGCGCATCGACGGCGCGAACGAGTTTCGCATGGTGTGGACGATTGCGATTCCCCTGGCGCAGCCGGTGCTCATCACGCTGTGCATCATGAACTTCCTGACGATTTACAACGACTTCGTCTGGCCGCTCTTGATGTTGATCTCGAAGGACTTGTATACGGTGACGATCATCCTGCAAAGCTATGGTGGCGACGTGAGCGCGGCGATGGCCGGGTACGTGGTCGCTTCGCTGCCCATCCTGGTGGCTTTCAGCTATGGCATGGACTACTACGTGGAGGGCCTCACCTCGGGCGCCATCCGGGCGTGAGGGATACTGAAAGCCGTTGCGCAGCTTATCGGCGTCCGTCACGAACGGCTCGCTATCAGCGCGGTGAAGGGGCTCGGCGCGGCACAGACCGAGACGTTGCGCGCTGGATTAGGCTATGATGTAATCGTCAATCCTGGCGTCCCATTCGCAATTGTGAAGCAGGTTGGTGCAATGACAAACGTACCCTACACCCCGCATACCTGGCACAACCAGGCATTCTTTGGTTTGCACTTCGACTTACATGCGACCGAGCGTGACACCGAACTGGGCAGCGAGGCGACCTATGCGCATCTGCGCGCCGAATTGGAAAAGGTGAAGCCCGACTTTGTGCAGTATGACTGCAAAGGCCACCCCGGCTACGCCGGTTACCCCACCAAAGTAGGCGTGCCGTCTCCGGGCGTGCAGAAGGACGCGCTAAAGGTGTGGCGTAAGGTGACGGAGGATATGGGCATCCCGCTCTCAGTGCATTACTCCGGCTTGTGGGATATCGTGCAGGCCCGCCTGCATCCCGATTGGCTGCGCCACAAAGCCGATGGCACTTCCTACGGCGGCCTGGGGTTCACGGTGCACCCCATGAGCGCCGACAGCCCCTATGCAGAAAAGCTGCTCATCCCGCAATTGATTGAGGCGATCGACGAGTATGGCATCGATGGCGTGTGGGTGGACGGCGATTGTTGGGCCGCCGCGCCCGATTGGAGCACGCCCATGCGTAAGCTATTCGTCGATGAGATGGCCCGCCGGCTGGGCCATTTTGAAGTGACGGACATCCCCTTGCGCCCCGGCGATCAATACTGGGCCGATTACATGGCCTTCAACAGGCAGCGCTTCATTGCCTACGTGACGCGCTATGCCGAGGCCCTGCACGCGCACAAGCCGGGCTTTGCCGTGTGCTCCAACTGGGCTTACACCGTGCGCATGCCCGACGACGTGACGGCTCCGCTGGATTACTTGAGCGGCGATACGTGGTGGGAGATGGGCCTGGACAACGCGCAACTGGAGGCCAAGTTCATGGATGGGCGCGGCCTGCCGTGGGACTTGATGGCCTGGGGATTCACCGCCGCCGGCCCGGCCCCCAACGACAACTGGACCCTGAAGCCCGCTGCGCACCTGCAACTGGAAGGCGCGCTGACGGTCGCTAATGGCGGCGCGTTCTGGATCTACGATCAGCCCGCCCGCAACGGGCACCTGACGGGCTGGCACATGGATACGTTTGGTGAGGTGGCGGCCTTCCTGCGCCAGCGCCAGGAGGCCTGTCAGGGAACGAAGTCGGTGCCGCACGTGGCGCTGTTGCACAGCCAGAGCCATTTTTACGCCACCAATCACCCCGAAGGCACGACCTCGGTTTTCAGCGTGGCTGTCCCGGCGCGAGCGCTGGCGGCGGCGTTGCAAGTGTTGCTTGAAAATCACTATCACGTGGATGTGTTGAACGAAGGCGCGCTGCTGAGCCGCATGGGCGAATACGCGGTGATCGTGGTGGCCGAACAGACGCACCTGCCGCAAGCGCTGAAGGACGCGCTGATCGCCTGGGTGAGGCACGGCGGCAAGTTGATGCTCACGGGCGCGCAAACGGCGCGCGAGTTTGACCCTCAGACGCTGGGTGTGACGGCGTTGGGTGAACCGGAACAGGCGGCCTATCACGTGCCGGCCGGCGAGGGCAGTGTGATCTTGCGCGGCGAATGGTTGCGCGCAAAGCCGCTGACGCATGCGCGGACGCTGGCGACGTTGCTGCCAGGCGAGGAGATGAGTGAGCGCTTTGCCGATCTTGTTGCGGCGACGCTGGTGAAATGTGGCGGGGGCAGCATCGCGACGATCTATGGCCCGGTCATGTCGATGTACCGGGATTATCGTTATGGGCGCATCCGCGAATTCTTTGGCCGGGCGATGCGCGCGCTCACCGGCCCGATGCCGGTGGAGTTGGACGCGCCGCCGTGGGTGCAGATGGTGGTGCGCCAAAAGCCGGAGCAGTTGATCGTGCACCTGCTCAACACGTCCAGCGCCAACCCGCTTTCGCAGGCGAACCCCTTGATCGAAGAAGTGCCGCTGGTAGGCCCGATCGCCCTGCGCGTGCAAGTGGAGCGTTTGCCGCGCGCGCTGACGTTATCGCCAGTGGAAGCGACCATGGATTGGTCGTGGCGTGCAGGGGTGGTGACGGCCAAGCTGGATCGCCTGCACATCCACACCGCCCTGGTGATCGACTTGTAAGGCGCCCTGTGTAATATTTCACAATCTTGACATTGGTATAACGGCCCTGTACCATCAGCCAATACTTCCCATGAGCCATGAAATCTACTCGCGTGACTCAACGGTTTACCTCGTAACCGGGCCGGATAAGTTTGCCACGTTCCATCGGGCGGTCGACCAATCTGGGTTTCTCAATAATCTTCTGGCACGCTGGGGTGCCAGCGCCAAATCGAAAGCCGACTTCCTCATCGCGATCAAACCCAATATCATGACCGCCTCTATTCACGAGCCGGATTCGCCGGTCTACACCGATCCGGCACTGGTGGAGGACCTGATTCGCCAGTTGCGCGAACAGGGCTTTACCAACGTCATCGTCGTGGAAGCGGAGAACGTCTACAACTATTCCTATCAAGGGCGGCGCGTGCGAGACGTGGCGGCGTTGTGTGGCTACACCGGCGATGGCTATCGCATCCTCAGTATGACCGAGGATCGCGTGCCATTTAACTATGGTGGGCTATTGGGCCGGCACATCATCGGGCGGGCCTGGCTGGAAGCCGATTACCGCATCTCGTTCGCAAAGAACAAGACGCACTGGCAGTCTTATTACACTGCCTGTATCAAGAATATCTATGGTTGCTTGCCGGAGTGGGACAAGATGAAGTACTACCATCACAAGCGCCGTGGGCAGGACATCGAATTTTCAGATGCCGCCGTCTTGATTTGCGACAGGGTGCCGGTGCATTTTGGGTTTATGGATGCCTGGGTGAGCGGCGACGGCCTGACAGGACACGTGCGCGATGCGAACCCGAACCAGACGCGCACCATCTTCGCCTCCGATAACATCTTTGCCCTCGATTGGGTGGCCGGCGAAAAGATGCAGATTCATCCGCTTGATAACGCAGTCATCCGGCGCGCTGTGCAGGCCTGGGGCACCATCCGGGTTGCGCGTGTGGGCGATATGACGCCATGGTACCCATGGGACAACGTTGCCCCCTGGACGGTGGCGCTTCTCGATAGGATGGAGGAGCATTATCATTTTGCCAGGTTCATGTCGCGAGCGATGGCCGCCCAGCAGGATGTGCGGTTCAGACCCGTCAGCCGCGATCAGTGGTTCTTCAATTTCTCCCATCACATTGTGAACTGGGTTGACGGGTTATTCACCCGCCCGGCCCCAAAGGTGAACCAGCCTTGTACTTTTGAGATGGCTATGAGTAGGACTTGATGTTTTGCACCTTAGTCTGTCGGAGGATGATCATGGTGAGCTTGTCGAACCATGATCATCCTGAGCCTGTTGAAGAATGATTGTTCGCCAGCAGGAGGCACAATGGCGAAGATACTTGTGACAGGTGCCAATGGTTTTATTGGGTCGCACCTGGTTCGCGAATTGATCCGGCAGGGCCACGACGTGCGCGGGCTTGTGCGCGCCACCAGCGACCTGTCGTCTCTGCAAGGGGTGCCGCTCAGCCTGTACATCGGGGACGTGCGTGACCCTTCCACGTTGGTCGAGCCGATGCGCGGCGTGGAATATGTCTATCACCTGGCGGCGGCGTTGCTGGCGTCGAGCCGTGACGCTTTTATGCACACGAATGTGGACGGCACGCGCAACGTGCTGGAAGTTGCTGCTACCCATGCCGCCGGCACGCTTAAGCGCGTGTTGATCGTCTCCAGCCAGGCCGCTGCCGGCCCCAGCCCCACCATAGCGCCCATCGATGAGTCCTATGAGCCGCATCCCGTCTCGTGGTATGGCGAATCGAAGAAGACGGTGGAAGTAATTGCAAAGAACTATGCGGACCGCCTGCCGATCACCATCGTGCGGCCTTCGTCCGTCTATGGCGAGCGTGAGCAGGATGTCAGCCAGACCTTCCCAATCGTGGCACAACACCTGCATCCCAAGCTGGGTCTGCGCCCGGCAGTGGCCGTCATGGTCTATGTCGGGGATCTTGTGCAGGGTATTATCGCCGCAGCCCAGAGCAATGTGTCGGCTGGCAAAACGTATTTCCTGAATCATCCCCAACCATTGAGCACGACGGATGTGGTACAGACCATTGCGGCGGCGATGGATAAGCCGGGCGGCTTGCTGCTGCCGGTGCCCATGTTCTTCCTGCGCATCGGCGCGCCGCTGGCCGAGTTCGTGGCGCAGTTCACCCGCCAGCGCCCTCCGACCACGCGTGACAAAGTGCGCGAACTCTCTCAGCAGTTTTGGGTGGCCGATCCCTCATGCGCTAGGCACGAGTTGGGCTGGGAAGCGCAGCACGATCTTTTGAGTGGGATGCAACTCACCACCCGATACTTCTTGCGCCACGAACAGGAATTGCGCGAGATGCCGCTGGAATCCACCGGCTCGCGCTGGATGAAATACCTGACCGTGGCTATCTTGCTGGGTGCGCTGATCGAAATCAGCGCGGCGACGGGGAAATGGTATTCGTTCGACCCGAGCTGGTTCGTATTGGTCATCGTGTTCGGTGCGTTTGGGTTCGTGCTGGGTTCGCTCGCCATGCTATTGCGCGCGCGTAGCGGCCTGCTCCAGTTTGCGATCGGCGCACTGCTGGCCGGGGCGGCTGAACTCGCTAATGTGCTTATCCCTTCATCCTTCGTGCGCTGGCAATTTGCGGCTGGCTGGCCTTTCGGCATCATGGACCCCATCGCGCGGTCGCTGGTGCTGGGGCTGGCTGGCGGCGTCTTCATCTTGCTCGTGAATGCGATCCTGGTAGCGTTATATCGGCGGCGCTTGCGCCTGGGGTAGGGGGAGGACGATCATGCAGATTCGGGAAGTGGCTGGTGCGGTCAGGCGGCGTGTACACGACGTCGTCTTTGGCACGAATATCCCCGAGGAAGAACTGGAGCATCCTACGCTGACGACCATGTTCAAAGTGGTCTGGCAGTCGCTGCGTGGGTTCAAGCAAGAACGCGCGGCCCTGATCGTTGGTTCGGCTTTTTTCTTGCTGATGGTGTGGGGCTTTCACGGCAACCTGGATTTGCTGATGCAGATGTGGCCGGCCTATCGAGGGCCGGGCGTGGATATCGGCGTCCGCCCGGTGCTCATTCCCGGCATTCCCTGGGACGACGAGCTGATTTCATTCGTGGGCGGCGCTATCCTGGTCGTGATTGTGCCCATCGTGCTCATTAAATATGTCTACAGGCAGCCGCTCAAAGCGTATGGGCTGGCGCTGCCGCCGCCCGGCCGGCGCAGGCTGGCGGTGCAGGCGGTTGTCATCCTGGTGGCGCTCAGCCTGCCGGCGTTTGTGCTTGCCACGCACGACCCCAATATGCGCGCCACCTATCCGTTCTATCGCCCGTTCACCAGCGTGGTGCAATTTGCCTTGTATGAACTCTGCTATTTGCCGTTCTTCATCGCCATCGAGTTCATCTTCCGGGGCTATTTGCTGTTTGGCCTGGCCGGCATCCGCGACGAGGTCGCGCGAAACGCCGTTCGCACGCGCGGCACCGATGCCGGCATCCCAGGTGTGTTCTATTTTGGCCGCTATGCGTTGTTGATTCAGATGTTGTCGTATACGGCCTGGCACCTGGGTAAACCCTTGCCCGAATTGTGGGGCACCCTGATCTGGGGGCTGGTGGCCGGCGTCATCGCCTATACCGTTCGCTCCATCTGGCCGGTGGTGCTCTCGCATTGGTTGCTGAATGTCATCTTTGATGCCATCGTGCTGCTCACGATGTGAAGCTGCAGGAGACGCCAAAAATCCGCGCTAACGATTCCAGGTCTAAATGCAGTCGCCCGGCGATCCGGGTTGCGTGGGGCGCTTCGCTGAAATTGGGCGGATAATGTGGCTGTGCCATAGGGGAGGCAGCGCACATGATTCGTTTCGCTTGCACCGGGTAAGTCTTGAGGGCCTTCCTTCTCGCAGGCCGCCGATTCGATGGTTCTTCGCTTGTTTGCCAATCAGACCGTCTACAGACGAGGGAGTACAACATGGAAATCGTAGCGAGTACGAATGCGAATGAGGCAATCGCGAATGCAGAGAAGCTGATGTATCTTCGTCAGCAGCTTGTGGCACTTGACGAACTCGCACAATGGCGTGGTTTTGTTGCACGTGAGTTGGCATCTCTTGCCCAATATGCCACTGAGGAGGAAGCGCGCTTGCGTCAATTGCGTATTGCGCTAGGGAATGCAATGTCCGCGGAAGAGCGTCAACTGCGCCAGGCCGAGATAGACCACATCAATGCACTTTTGAATCACGTCAACCTTGCATCTGGTCAATTACGGATGAAGATGCAACAGGTTGATCCCGTGCCCGCTCCGCCTGCAACGGTGCAACAACCTCCGCCCGTTTATGTTGTTCAGCGTTCGTTGAAAAGTCGGGGCACCGCCTTGCTATTGGAAATACTTCCTGGGTTGTTTGGCTTTTACGGCATCGGCTGGATCTATGCGGGAAAGGTTGGGACGGGCCTTGCCTATCTATTAGGCATGCTGCTCATTTGGGTGCCTATTTCGGTATTGTTGCTCTCGGTGACGGCGGGGATATCCCTGTGTTTCACCTTGCCGGTGAACGTGCTCATCCTGATAATCTCAGCCGCGACTCTAAGTAGTTACGCCAGGAATCACCCCGATATCTTTGGGGCCTAGCGCGATGTGTTTGCAGACACGTCTCGGCCGGTGTATTGTGCAATCTCGATACTATGGTTCGCATGGTAGGGGCGAAGCATTGCCGCAAGGTCTCAGTTTACTTGGATTCACTGGCAATGCTTCGCCCCTACGCGCCATTTGCCAAATGCAATAGCCTGACCATCCCCCTTCGCGGAATCCCGGCGCGCCGTTCCCATGTACTACAATCTTTCGTGGCATGAGCTGAAGCATCAATTTATGCATGCCGGAGGACCATGATGTCAATCCAAAAGGAATCAGCTCGGCAAACGCTACGCATTCGCACCTTGCCCGAGCTGAACCCCATCGACGCTGCCAGCCGCGCGCTGGCCGGATGCACCGGCATCCGTTCCATTTCCAAACAAGACGCCACACTGTTACTCGAATACGACCCCGCGCAGATCACCCCAGGCCAGATTTTGCAACACTTGCATCGTGCCAGGTTCCTGCATGATGATTCGCACGGCCCGGTGAAGCTGACTCCTGTGCCGCCGGACATCGAGATTGCCCAGGCCGCGCCCGTGCGCCCGATCGCGCACATCGCGCGTGAGGTGGGCCTGAGCGAAGACGACCTGGAGCCCTATGGCCGCCTGAAAGCGAAAGTGCACCTGGATGTGCGCGAACGCCTGGCCGGCCGCCCGCGCGGCAAATATGTCGTCGTCACGGGCATCACGCCCACACCGCTGGGCGAAGGCAAAACGGTGACCACCGTCGGTCTGTCCCAGGCGTTGCATTACCTGGGCCATACAGCATTCACCTGCATCCGCCAGCCCAGCATGGGGCCGACGTTTGGCATCAAGGGTGGGGCGGCGGGCGGCGGCTACGCTCAGGTGGTGCCGATGGAGGATTTTAATCTGCACCTCACCGGCGATATTCATGCCGTGGGCGCGGCGCACAACCTGCTGGCGGCCGCCATCGACGCGCACGTCTATCATGGCAATGCGCTGGGCATCGAGCCGCACTCGATCATGCTCAACCGCGTGGTGGACGTCAACGACCGCGCGTTGCGCAGCATCGTGATCGGCCTGGGGCGCAAGGAAGACGGCGTCCCGCGCCAGAGCGGTTACGACATTACCGTGGCCTCGGAAGTGATGGCCATTCTGGCGCTGGCAACCAGCCTGGATGACCTGCGCACCCGCCTGGGGCGTATGGTGGTGGCCTTCGACAAGGCCGGCGCGCCCGTCACGGCCGAGCAACTACACGTGGCCGGCGCGATGACGGTGCTGCTGAAAGACGCGCTGATGCCCAACCTGATGCAGACGCTGGAGCATTCGCCGGTGTTTGTGCATACCGGCCCGTTCGGCAACATCGCGCACGGCAACAGCTCCATCGTGGCCGATCAAATCGCGCTTGGGCTGGCCGAATACGTCGTCACCGAGGCTGGCTTTGGGGCTGACCTGGGGTTGGAGAAATTCGCCGACATCAAGTGCCGCACCAGTGGCCTGGCCCCCGATTGTGCGGTGCTGGTCGCCACCGTGCGCGCGTTGAAGATGCATGGTGGGGCGGGCAAGGTGACTGCCGGCAAACCGCTGCCGCCCGAGTTGGTTCAAGAGAACCTGCCCGCGTTGGAATTGGGCTGCGCCAACCTGACCAGGCAGATCGAGAACGCGCGCAAGTTTGGCATCCCGGTGGTGGTGGCGATTAACCGTTTCGACACGGACACGCCCGCCGAGATTGCGCTGCTGCAACAGGCCGCGCAGAAGGCCGGCGCGTGTGGGGCCTATCCGTCCACGGTGTGGGCCGATGGCGGCGCGGGTGCCGTGGACCTGGCGCAGGCGGTCATCGCCGCGTGCGAACAGCCTGCCCAGTTCCATTTGCTCTATCCCGATCAGGCTTCCGTCCACGAAAAGATCGAGACGATTGCGCGCGAGATCTATGGCGCTGCCGGGGTGGAATATCTGCCCGAGGCCGAACACAAGATCAAGCTCTTCACCCGGCTAGGCTTTGCCAACTTGCCGGTGTGCATGGCTAAGACGCATCTCAGCCTCTCGCACGACCCGAAGTTGTTGGGCGCGCCGCAGGGCTTCACGTTGCCGGTGCGCGACGTGCGCATCTCGGCCGGGGCGGGTTTTCTGTATGCCCTGTGCGGCGACATGACCACCATGCCCGGCCTGTCCAGCCACCCGGCCTTCGAACACGTGGACCTGGTGGACGGCAGGGTCGTGGGGCTGTCGTAGAAATTGGACGTCCGGAACATGGTATATGCGTATGCCGGGCGTCTGGCGCTGTGACCGTTGAACACAGGCTGGCACGGGCGTGTGTTCAACGGTCTCTCTTCGTAATATGCGGCGAGTGACACGCGCGTCGATGCCTGCGGGGGATACCTCTTTGTGCTAGTTTGATGATCCCGGCACTTCCAAAACGCTTCCTTATAGCCATTTGCGAGATAACGCAAGGCCTGAGGAAATCATCCTAAGCCTGTCGAACCATGATTGCCTAAAAACCCTGCTGTAAATCGTTCGCTGCTATAGACGCCGCCCGCGTTGTAAATTTGACGCATGTTTCTCTCATCGGTACAATGTTCCATAGTACGGAACGACATCATTAAACGTTGGATAGCAATATCCTGTCAAGGGGGTCAATGATGCAAAGCGTGAAAACTGCGCTAACCGTTTACGAAGCGGTCGCAGAGCATCAGCCCATCGGTGTCAGTGATCTTTCGCGTAAATTGGGGGTTGCGAAGTCCACTGTACAGCGTTGCCTGGGCACGTTATATGAGGCTGGCTGGTTGCGCCCCGAAGGCGGGCCGGTCACGCGGTGGGTCATCACAGCCAAGGCCTTCAGCCTGGGGCGGGTGGTCGCTAATTCGCGTCGCTTGCACGATACGGCGCTGCCTTTGATGGAGGAACTGCGCGATGCGACGCAGGAATCCGTTCATCTCACCGTCGCGGAGGGGCGCGAGGCGGTGTTGATCGAACGGCTGGAAAGCCCGCAGCCGGTGCGCACCATCTTCCCGTTGGGCATTCGGGTGCCCCTGCATGCCACGGCCAACGGCAAAGCCATCCTGGCCTATCTGAGCCCCGAAGCATTGGAGCACTACCTGGCCCAGGCGCTTGAAGCGGTGACGGCCCATACGATCCGGGACCCGGCGGTGTTGCGCCAGGAACTTGAAGAGATTCGCGCGTGCGGCTGGGCTACCACGGTGGATGAACTCAGCGAAGGCGTAAGCGCCATCGCCTCAGCGATCCTCGACCAGCTTGGTCGCCCGATGGCGGGGCTCTCCATCACCTATCCCAGCAATCGCCTGCCGGAGGAGGTGCGCCGGCGCTTTGGACAACTCATGGCCGATACAGCCGCGCGCATCGGCAGCCAGTTGGCCGCAGGGTAGTGCCACAACACAGCAGCCCGGTTCTTTCTCGGGGCAAACTCGGTATCTCCTTCACGTTCATTCGTGAGGGTTTGTGCCTGCTTGTCTGGATGCCGCTGTGTCATATAACATGGGTATATGGACAACAAGACTCTTGTTAGCACTGTTACATTGAACAATAGCGTCAAGATGCCCCAGTTTGGGTTGGGCACGTTCCAATCGAACAAGGGGCAGGAAACACAGGACGCTGTCCGCTGGGCACTGGAATTTGGCTATCGTCATATCGACACTGCGGCGATCTATCACAACGAAGAAGACGTCGGCAAGGGCATCCGTGATAGCGGCGTGCTGCGCAAAGACATTTTCCTCACGACCAAGCTTTGGGATGCAGATCAGGCCTACGATGCAGCGCTACGCGCTTATGACCAGAGCTTGAAGCGCCTGGGGGTGGAGTACGTGGACCTGTACTTGATTCATTGGCCGGTCAAGGGCACGCGTGCCGATGCCTGGCGTGCCCTGGTGCGGCTCTACCAGGAAGGTCGCGTGCGTGCGGTTGGCGTGAGCAACTATACCGTGCGCAACTTGCAGGAACTCCTGGCCGATTCGCCCGTGGTGCCTGCCGTCAACCAGTTTGAGTTGAGCCCGTTCAATACCAGCCCAAAGCTGGTGAACTTCTGCCGGGAACACGGCATCATGGTGGAAAGCTATAGCCCGCTGGCGCGCGGCAAGAAGCTGGGCGACCCGTCGGTGGCCGGCCTGGCGCAACGCTACGCCAAAACCCCGGCCCAGATTCTGATCCGCTGGGCGCTGGACAAGGGCTACGTGGTCATCCCCAAGTCGGTCCACCAGGCGCGCATCGTCGAGAACGCCAATATCTTCGATTTCTCGCTCACCGCCCATGACTTGCAGACCCTGGATAGCTTGAACGAAAATCTGCACACCATCAACCCGCCGTGGATGGCCGGCGAGTGGGATTAAACACAGCCCAGGGAGGCTTGCGTGGAAAATCAGCCTGCGAAGAAAGCGGTGCTCGTGACGGGTGCGTATGGGTTAATCGGTAACCTGGTCTATGCGCGGTTGGCCGGCCAGCCCGAACGCTACACAGCCTTTGGGATGGTCCGGCGCCAGCAGCCGTCGAATCGGGCCGATCGGCAACACTTCATGCTCATCCCCGACGCCGGCTTGCGCATTGCAGACCTGACGGATTTCGATGCCGTGCAAAAGGCCGTGCAAGGGATGGACGTGGTAGTCCATTTGGCCGCCGATGCGGATGGGCGCTCGTGGGAGAGCGTGTTGAACAACAACATCATCGGCACGCATCACGTGTTCGAGGCGGCCCGGCTGGCGGGCGTCAAGCGCGTGATCTACGCGTCGTCGAACCAGGTGGCTTTTGGCTATTGGACGGATGAGGCCTATCAAACTTTGCGCAGCCTGCCGCCCGAACAGATTGACCCACGCAACTTCCCGCGCATCAATCACGTCCAACCCACGCGCCCGATGAACGACTATGCGTGCAGCAAGGTGTATGGCGAGGCCCTGGCGCACATGTACGCCTATAAGCACGGCCTGTCGTGCATCTGCCTGCGCATCGGGTGGGTGGTAGCCGAGGATAAACCGCCGCATCCTTCGGCGCGTTTCATCTGGTTCAGCCAGCGCGATTGCGTTCAGTTGATCGAGCGTTGCATCAACGCCCCCGATTCGCTGCGCTTCGACGTGTTCTTTGGGCAGTCGGAGAATGCCCTGAACTTTGTGGACATCCAGCACGCGAAGGACGTGCTGGGCTATGCCCCGCAGGACCGGGCCGAAGATCGCCTGTAGCCCGCAATCCGCTCGCGGTGGAGGATCTGGAAGACGCCGGGTCTCTTGCACTCAAGAGGCCCGGCGCCTTTGCGAATGGGCAAATCAACACTTGGGCGTGAGTGCCCCCCGGCTGGTAGGCGCGGGCCGACCCCGGCCAGGATCGCGAGATTTGAATTCGCATCTGCCGGCCAACAAGCGCTGCTGAAAACGGCCTGATATGATACGCTTGACCTACCAACGTAAGAATTAGCCAGGCATTGAATCTGATCGAACAACAACCATATTTTGGTAAGGGGAAACCAGGATGATCAAGCGATTTCTAGGCGTCATCATGATCTTGACGGCCGTACTGGGCATCGTTGCGTGCATCTTTCTCGTCGTCGCCGGCCCGCAGATGGTGGATCGTGCCGCTGCTGACGTCGATGCCAGCATCACCGCGGCCGGTGGCACGCTCGACACCGTCAGCGAGACGTTGCAACTGGCCCAGGTGACCAGCGTGCAAATCAGCACCGGCCTGAAGACAGCCGAGATTTCGGTCTATAGCACCGCAAGAACCATCAGCGAAACGCGCCCGCTCATCACCGGCACAGGCCAGATCTTGACGAATGACCTGGCCAAGAGCATCGATTCGGTCCAGGCGACGATCCCAACCCTGTCGAAGCTGGCCGGGCAGATCGATAGGACGCTGGCCATGCTGAGCCAGGCGCAAATCCTGGGCTTTGGGTTGGGGATCGAATACAACCCGGATGAGCCGATGGGTGATTCCATTGACGCGATTGGCAAGAGCTTCGATGGCATCCCGGCTCGTTTGCGCGGCATGTCGGGCAGCATCGATACGGCCAACCGCAACCTGAGTGCGATGTCAACCAACCTGGTCGCCATAGGTGGCAACTTGCAAGAGATCAACACCAGCCTCGCGAAGTATCCCGATTTGTTTGGCAAATACCTGGAGAGCGCAAGCGCTGCCAAGCAGCGTCTACTGGTGGCCCAGGCGGAACTGCACAATGACCTCCAGTATGTCAAGACCGGGCTGATCGTCTTCGCCGTCTGGCTGGGGCTGGCGCAGATTGCACCCTTATACCTCGGCCTTGAGCTGCTGTTCAGGCCCACGTCGCGCAAAGTGGTCGAGTAGGGAACTGCATCATGGCAGTTTGCCGGGTGGCACATTTAGGTTGAGGCATAGGCAACACCCAACCTGCGCAGCGGGTTTCGATGGATCCAGGCGTCAGCCTCTGGCCGATGCCGGCTGGCTCGTACAAGACAGAAATGTCAGACTTATGGCAGCAAGGTTTTTAGGCAATCATGGTGAGCTTGTCGAACCATGATTGCACCCTTCGGCAAGCTGCTCATGACATGTGATTCATTGCACAGAGAGACATGGCTTGAGCTGTCATTCCGACGAGCGCAGCGAGGAGGAATCTTGGTTGTGTAAGGTGCCTG
>DAOUFG010000025.1:0-43202 GCA_034430115.1 Thermoflexales bacterium
GTGCGGGTCCAGTTCCAACTTGCGGCGGATATTCTTGATGTGCGCGTCTATGGCGCGTTCATACGATTCAAACGCCACGCCCCTGACGGCATCCAACAATTGCGCGCGCGTGAAAATGCGCCCCGGTTGTTTGGCCAGCGTCACCAGTAATTCAAACTCTGTCACCGTCAACTCCACCTGCCGATCCGCCGCCGTCACCCGCATACGCGAAGGATCGATCGTGATATCCGCCACTTGCAATACCTGGCCCTGGGTTGGCGCCTGATCGACACGCCGCAACACCGCTCGCACCCGTGCCACCAGTTCTTTGGGGCTAAAGGGTTTGGTGATGTAATCATCCGCGCCCAGTTCCAAGCCAATCAACTTATCCGTCTCTTCGCCGCGCGCGGTGAGCATGATGATGGGGGTGTTCGCCTGCTTGCGCAGCTCGCGCGCCACGTCCAGGCCGTCCATCTCGGGCAACCCTAAGTCCAGCACCACCAGGTCCGGCTTTTCGCTGCGGCAGAGCGCCAGTGCCGAACGACCGTCGCCGGCGGTAAGCACCGCATATCCGGCGTGCGCCAGGTAATCATGCACCAGTTGCGTAATGCGCACCTCGTCGTCTACCACCAGGACTGTTCTCATCGTCGCCCCCACAGTGTTCCTACAGGCATATAGATAAATGCCTCCGCCATGCGCCAATCATACTCCGGGCAGCGCCAGATCATAAAGCCCCGGCGTCGCGCGACATCTCCGGGGCTTTGCAAACGGCCTGAGTGGCCCAACCTGCTTGCGCAAGTCTCATTGCTTATCTGGTTGCTCGCCCGGCTGTTGCGCATGAGCCTGGCGATGCCATTCGTCGAAGAACGGTGGAACGCGCGTCCCGCGAGCCGGGTCATCGCCCCAGCGCCAGGGGCCGCCACGCATGCGCCAACCGTGATACATGCCACCCCACATCAAGCGGCGGGCCAGGCCAAACACCAGGAACAGGAACAACAAGAACACCAGCACACCGCCAAACCCAAGCCCAAAGCCCCAGGGGCGCGGATAGAACATATACGGAACACTACGCACGGCAGCACCTCCATCGGTCAACAGCGCGCTTTGGGCCGCGCCCTGCGCCAACCCCATATTGAAAGCCACTAGCCCCACGCCCGTGACCGCAACCAGCAACACAAGAACAAACGCTAAACCTGTGAAAAACCTGCGATTCATTTGCACCACTCTCCTGCACTTTTACGATTCACACCCAAAGGCATGAATTAACTTCCATACGTTTCGTGAACGACGGCCATTATTTTCTCGGACACCGCGTCGTCAACCACAACCTCGCGCTCATTCACACGGAAGATGATATACGGCGGGTCATTGCGGATCACGCTGAGCACGCTCCCTGGCGCCACGCCGAGTTGGAAAAGCTGGCGGGCCAGTTTCGGGTCCTTCACGCCTATGGCCACCACAGATCCCTGTTGCCCACGTTGAAGTGCGCACATAGGCAGTACCGAGTCGTTCACGGGACGTCGCGTTGTCATGATTCCTTCCATTTGTTTCGTAAAACCTCCTCAGGCACTCACCAATGTTTTCTAAACTTCTTTTCTCATTGGCGACCTGGGAGAAATATGCGCCGCAAATGTGGAGGAAATATGAAGATGCTTGGCAGGAGTTGTGAAGCGCAGGTCAGGCGGTTTGCCGGCGCGCCATCAGCAGCCGGCTGACGATCAATAAGATCAACGCCAGCGCGCAAAACCCAGCCAGGATACGGAACATGATGGACGGGCCCACCTGGTCATATAGCAAGCCGGCCAGCGTGGCCCCAATGATGCCGGATAGGCTGGTCACCGCGACCAGTAGCCCCTGGCTGGTGGCTTTCAGGTGAGCAGGGGCGAGTTCGCTGGCATAGGTGACGGCTGAAATCCAATACAGGCCGAACGACAGCCCACCCAGCGATGCAATCCAAGCCGCCCATTCCGGCGCCGGCATCACGCTATAGAGCAACATGCGCAAGCCATAGACGGAAATAGCAAAACCGATGAGTCGCCTGGCGCCAAAACGCTTCAACAGCAGAGCGCCCAGGATCATGACCGGCATCTCGGCGATGGCGCCGATAGTCCAGGTGATCCCGATTAGGCTATCGCTCCCGCCCATCTCGTGCAACATCACGCTGAGGAAGTTCTGCATGCCGCTATTCGCCATGCCCAGCAAACCGATGCTGGCGGCAAACACCAACCACGGCGGCTGGCGCATCATGGTGCTCAAGCCGCGCCAGATCGAACCGCTCAGGCGCACCGGTCGCTCGGGCAGCACCACCAACGCGACGATAAATATGGCCAGGATCACGGCGTTCCCGATAAAGATGAAGCTGATGCCGGTGCGTTCCAGGATCAGGCCGATTACCGCGCTGGTGACGACAAAACCGATGCTGCCCCACACGCGTTGCGCGCCATAGCGCTCGCGGTGCTCCCCCAATAGTTCCAGCGCGGTACTATCGACGAGCGGCACAGTGGGGCTGTTGAACAGCGCATACAGCGCCACGACCGCCAGCAGCAGCGCAAACGAGTGGATTTGGCTAATCGCCAGGCTGGTGAGGATGGCGCCAAGCGTAGTGATCGCCAACAGGCGGCGTGTTTTGCCAGTGCGGTCGCTCAACACGCCCCAACTTGGGCTACTGAACATCCCTACCAGGGGCGAGACGGTGTTGATCAGCCCAATTTGTGTGCCACTCAGCCCAATGCTGGCGTAATAGACGTTGATAAACAGGTGATGCACGCTATAACCTCTCATTCGCCATCACGGTAAAGCTACTGTCAGGCGGCGGTTACCTGCGTTTAGCCGATGATCTGTTCGCCAGTGCTCAACGGGTAATGCTGGCAGGGGCAAATGTTGCGCTTGCCGAGAAGCAGGAGGGAGGAATCATCCATCCCTCGTTTGTGAGTGAAAGGAGTGGAAAATGAACCAGTTAGAACGACAACGGGCTATGTTGCGGCAGAAGTATGGGCAACAGGCCAAGCAACCTGTGACAGCCGAAGAGATTCGCGCTCAAGCGCAACGGGTGCTTGCAGAGCTTAACAAGCTTGAGGCGGAGCTTGCAACGCTGGGCAGTGCCATGAAAGCAGCGACGACACAACCCACACAGCCGCCGATACGACCGGAGGTTGCAGAACTATCCAAGCATGCTTCGCTTATGTGGGACGTGCGTTGGGCGAAGCGACAAGCGGACATCTTTGCAGGTAACGTTGCGCTCTATCCGCCGGAGGATCAGCCATGATGACATTACCCACACCGGCAGATGTGCAAGAGGCAGAGCGACGAGCGAGGGCGCGAATAATCGAGACCGAACTTGCTGGCGTAGTGGCCGAGCGAGAGGCGCGCGAGGCCGAGGCAGCCGCACAAGCAGAGCAAGCGGCCCAGGCGCTCAAAGAACGGCAGGAACAGGCCCGGCTGAAGGCCGTTGCAATGGTAGAGACCTGCAAAGACAAACAACGTGCTTGCTTGGCTACGCTTGACAAGTTGGCTACTGTGCTTATAGCCTTTGAGGCTGATCGTGTGGAGCTTGTTAAGGCAGGCAACGAGGCGATGGGCGCACTGCGGCAAGCCTTTGGCCGAAATGCGGACGTTGAGGCTGCGCAGATCGACCTGGCCGGGCATGTGACGTTGCCACTGCCAGCCGTTGACAGCGTGAAGGAACCAGGCCGCTATCTGGCGCGTATGGTGTTAGCGCGAATTATCGAACGCGGCGGACTTAGATGAGCCCTGCTCTCCAACTTTCCTACTACCAAGTGGGCAAGCCGTTTCGCGAAACGTCGGCAGTTCCTCCAATCTGCCGACGCTTCATTTTCCGCAAACTACGAAGGCTGATTGTTCGGTGCAATTAATTTGCGCATTGTGTAACTAGGCATACACTTTGGCTACCACATTCGCTTAGGGAGGCCACACATGGTTCCACAGGAAACGACAGATATATCGATCTCAGCAAGCTCCAAACGCCCGCCCATATTAACTACCATTACTGTCCTATTGGTGATTTCTGTTCTGGTCAATGGTATTCAGCTTGTGATAACTTTTCAGCAGAACCAAATTGCTGCCCAAAGGGCTTCGACTTACCAGCAACGAGTACAAGAGGCAGAGGATATGATTGCAGAACAGCAAACTCTTATTACAGATCTCACGACCAACTACAAAGAAGCGGCGTATGGCAATCCTGATGTAACCCGAATTGCTGAGCAACAGCTTGTTGCAACCGAATCGACGTTAGTAGCCCTTCAGATTATCGCAACCCAGAATACCCAAATCATTCAGCTATTAGCATATATGCCTTGATTCCGGATCATTTTGGTGGCGTTGGCATACATTGCGGGAAAAGTGAGCCGATCATATCTTGTAACCGCGCCATACGTGCGGTGATCGACAGTCGTTTTGCCTGTGACGGATATAGTAGATGGTGGCAGCCTCGGCATCCAAGTATCAGGTTTCCAGGCGGCAAGTACAGCGCCCTAACACTTGCGCCACATAGCGGACAGATCAACATAGGCCGACTAGCGCAACCCACTACTCTGTCAACAAGGTTGACACGGTAGCGTACATTGCCCACCGTCAAATCTACGAAAGGATCACGCACGAGCCGTTTTGCGTCTGATGCTTTGAGCATTGCACACTCCCCAACTAAGTGTCGGTGTGGAGTACGACCAGAGTTAAGGTTACCTGCCATTCAGCAATCATACTTTCCTTTTTTGCGTGGGGTGAGGGCAATGATACGTATGCCCGCGTGCTCCACTAACATTTGACGGGGTTCGTAGTGCCCACAGCACACATGTACGTGGCTTGTGGGAGCGTTAGAACCTGTAATGTACTTGCAGGCCCGCTCTAGCCCAACCCATGAAGCTCACAAACGAACACGGCCCACAAAAAGCGCTCGCAACCTATTGACAAGGCCCTCTAGATCACTTAATATAATAATACTTCTAGCAAGTGATTCGGAGTGGATGAACGATGACCCAAACAGAGAGCGAACACGAGTTAGTGGCCACTCAAGTAACCAACCAGGCGCGGCCCGCAGCGGCGTACTTGGCAAGCCTCAGCACTCATGTCTCACGCGCGAGCATGGCAAGCGAGCTAAACAAGGTTGCCCGCGCGGTGGGGGCGTCATCCTGGCAGACGATGGACTGGTCTACGCTGAATGCGCCCAATGTCCGGGCCATCATGAGCAAGATCGAGGGTGCACCAGCAACCCGTAACAAGTGCCTGGCCGCTATCCGTGGTGTGGCACACATGGCCGAAGAGTTGCACATGATCGACGCGGACACTGTGCGGGCGATTGAGCGTATCCGGCGCGATAGCGGCACACGCGAACCCGCAGGTCGTGAGGTGGAAAGTTGGGAGCTTGTAAGCATCATGCGCGTGTGTTCACAGGATACAAGCCCGGCGGGTGCGCGAGACGCGGCGCTTATTGCCATCGCAGCGAAGACCGGCGCGCGGCGCGCGGAGCTTGCTGCGCTGAACGTTGAGAACATGACCACTTCGCCAGACGGGGCCGAGTTTAAGGTGATCGGCAAGCGCAACAAAGAGCGCGTGCTTTATATCGACAATGGCGCTCTGGCAGCGTTGGACGACTGGCTGGCCATCCGAGGCCGTGAGGCTGGGCCGGTATTTGTGGCGATTAACAAGGCGGGCCACATTGAGCAGGGTCACCGGCTGACCACCACGGCGATGCACTTCATCTTGCAGCGGCGAGTAGCCGAAGCGAAGATTACCCGCCCGCTAAACTGGCATGACTTCCGGCGCACTGTAGCGGGTGAACTGCTCAGCGCAGGTGAGGATATTTCAACAGTTGCAGGTATCTTGGGCCATGCGAATGTCACTACAACCGCGCGCTATGACCGCAGGCCCGCAGAAGCCCGGCGCAAGGCGGTACGCAAGATCAGCGTGCCTTATTTCAGGCGGAGCAATAACGCATGAGCACCGAACGAACCCGCAAATTCATCGCTGCCAACCCCGACCTGCCTAACGTTATCGGTGGCACACGTATCGATGTGATCGAGATTGACGGATGGTTACGGGTTGTACTTGAGGTAGGCGAATGGGCCACCGACAACGACATCCGCACAGCCTCGAAGCACTTGATTGACTGGCGTGATCGCCTCATTCAATATCAAGGGTTGTGGCCGGGATGGTCACTGCCTGAAATCGAATACCGTTCGCGGCTAGAAGAACGGGACAAAGCCAAACATAGTTACGCCAACACAGCGAACAATTTCAATAGGACAGTCGCGAATCTGCTTGAGCAATACTGCGCCTATCGAACAGCAGGACTTGCCCCTGACAACCCGGAGGACTTAGGCCGCTGGTTCCATGAACACCTGCCCGGCAATCCGTTTATGCTTGCCGAAGTAAAGCGAATGCTTGGCATCTGGGGGCTAGAGGAAAAGATTGCAGATGAAGCCGTCGAGCGAATTTTGAACGGTGAACCAGCCTTTGAGGCAGGATACCCATTGGAAAAGAGCAAGTGCAGGGAAGCAATACGGACTTGGCGACAGATGAAGGAGCACCAGAAGAAGAGGGGGTGGGGAAAACTCGCGGGATCGCCCCATTCCCAACACCGCTGAAATGCCTTACAAATCTCCTGACACATGTGTGTGTCAGGAGATTTTCTATGAGAACGGTTCGGTTCACCTTTGTGGTTGACGAAGGCGAAAAAGAAGCCCTGGCTAGACTGGCAAAGCAATTGCAGCGCAGCCAGAGTGACACTCTACGTTGGCTGCTTCGCAAAGCTATGGATGAACTCCATGCCACTGCGGACAAAGCTCCTCAGCAGGAGGTGCAGAGTGTCGCAGCAACAAGGTAGGCCGCTACGTGAGCTAAACGAAGCCGAGCAGTGGCGCGTTTGGAGCCGCGCGATTGATTACGCGCTGTCGTTGCCCTTGACGAAGAAAACCCCACCCACTAGCAAACCTTTGGCCGGGAACGCAGCGGGTGAGGCTTCTGGCGATGCCCCGGAGGGACACCACAATGCAGAATTCTACACGCCTGAGCAGCCGTGAGCGCGAGATTTTAACCCCGTCCTGGCATGCCGCTCGGAATATCTTCAAGCGCAACCCACTGCGCGGGTTGCTCCTGCTTGACGCATTAAGCCGTCTTGAGCGCCGTTGGCAGCGTCGGGCAAGGCGAAGGGCGAAGCAACGATGAGTAGCACCATTGCCACACTCGCGACATTGTGTGCTGACCACGAGCGCGCCCAGGCATTGCGTTGTGCCCTTGCAGGCGACCCACGCGGAGAGGCCCTGCTTACCGAACTATTCGCCTCAGATATTGCCGGTGGTGGACTTGCTACGACCAATGGCGTTGAGTTATACACGCGGCAGTATCCGCCACGTGAATTCCTCCTGGATGGGTTGATCGCGCGTGGTGACTGCGTGTTTTTGGCAGGTCGCCCAAAGTCCGGCAAGTCCTGGCTATTGCTTCAACTCGCCGCAGCGATTGACACCGGTAGCCCATTCTTAGGGCGACAGACAAAACGCGGAGGTGTTCTTTTCATCGCTCTTGAGGACGGCGAGCGCCGCATTCATGAGCGGCTTCATATTCGCAAGTGGCGACCTACGTCATCTGCCTTCGCTTTCGGGTTGTTGCCTCTTACAGATGGCGGCTTGGCACAGATTGAGCAGGCGATGGGCGGATTCTCAGCAATCTTTATCGACACATTGCGCGCAGCATGCGGGCCAGAGGCGGACGAAAACGACAACGCCGAAATGGGCCACATCGTGCAATCACTTGCTGACCTAGCACACAGGGCCGAGACTGCCGTTGTCGTATCGCATCATGTGCGGAAGGGAGAGGCCGAAGACCCGTTTGACCTGATTCGGGGTGCGGGGGCAATCAGAGGAGCATACGACACCGGCATTGTCCTCCAACGCAAGCCAAAGGAGGCTGAGGCTATCTTGCGTATCGAGTCACGTGATACCGAAGCGGACGACATGACGATCAAATTTGACTCCGCGACGGGTTGGAGCTACGAGGGTAACGGGCAACGTATCCTCGACATTCGAGCCGGGCGCGCCGTGCTTAGGGCGTTATATGACTTAGGCGACGATCAACCCACGGAAGCTGTGGCCGAGCGGCTGGGCGTCAGCAAAGAGGCAGCAAGAAAGCAACTGACAAGCGCGCTGGGGCAAGGGCTAGTTTCGCGCAAGGACGAACAGACGCAGCAAGGGAGAAAGCCTCGTGACCTATGGAGTCTCGTTTCCCATGAGGCATAAATATGGTTGTTATATATTGTTTTAGGTTGTTTTTCCGTGTTTTCCCATGCCAACCAAAAACAACCTAAAACAACCCCGTATGAGGCACATGAATGGTTGATGTTTCTTCCTTGCGGCAATTAGTTGACTTGCCCGCCCTGGCGACCCAGGCTGGTTCTACCTTGCGGCGCACCGGCGCGGCATGGCTTGCGGGGCCATGCCCGCTTTGCGGCGGTATAGATCGCTTTGTTGCCCATCAGACTGAGGACGGCTGGCGCTGGCTGTGTCGGGGTTGCGGCGATGGCAAGTACCACGATTGCATCGACTTCTACTGCCTATGGCGCGGCGTGACCTTCGCGCAAGCGTGTGCAGACTTGGCCGGGTCGCCCCTCGCGGCGAGCAACATACCCGTAGCGCAGCCACAGGCGCACAGCACCCGCCCACCAGCGGAGCTACAAGCCGCAGCGCGAGAGGTGATCGCCCAGGCAAGCGCGGCGCTATGGTCTGACAGTGGCAAGCGGGCACGGGCCTGGCTCAATGGCCGAGGGCTGACCGATGACACACTGCGCCGTTGGCAGATCGGCCACATTTCGGGCAACTCGACAGAATGGCGCAAACTCGCCGGGCTGAGTGTCCCTTGCGGTGTGCTCATTCCATGCATCATTGACGGCGTGGTTTGGAGTTTGAAGGTTCGCCGCGCGGCAGGTAAGCCGAAGTATTTGCAGGTTAGGGGCCTAGCCGTGCCTGCCCTCTTCGGCGCTGACACACTAAGCGGACATGACTCAGCCGTGATAACCGAGGGCGAGTTTGACACAATGCTGTTGCACCAGGCAGCGGGCGACTTGTGCGGCGTGATGACACTGGGCAGCGCAAGCGATCCACTAAATGTGCCCACATGGGCCGGTTATTTATTGCCTATCTCACACTTGCTTGTGGCCTACGACACGGATGCAGCAGGCGACAAGGGAGCGGCCAAGCTATTAAGCCTCACCAGGCGGGCGCAGCGTGTGAGCGTGCCGGTGCTAGGCGACGGCGATAAAGACCTTACGGACTTCCGGCAGCATGGCGGCGACTTGCGGGCATGGCTGACCCAGGCGATAGGCACGCAAGATGACACAGAGACCCTAGAAACGGAGTTATTGGAATGGAGTGAGAGGCGTGGCTATGAACCGGCATACGGGCCGGATGGTCACATTGTCTTGTCTAGGGTTGGTGACCCCGATAATATATGACATGGCAACCACATGGCTTACATCTGGTGAGGCTGTTGAACTCAGCGGCTTCAACCCTCAATATCTGCGCACGCTTATCCGCGAGGGCAAGATCAAAGGGCGACGGTTTGGCGCAGTATGGCAAGTGCACAGGCAATCGTTGCTTTCCTACGTGCGGCAGGCCGACAAGGCAAAAGCTCAGGATAAGCGTCATGGAGCACGCGAGCACAAGACTTGACAGTCGGGTTATAATACCTATCAAGGCGTTGGGTATTAACGCCGTAAAAGCGGGCTGTGCAAGTGCTGGTAACACTCGCGCAACCCTAAGCACATGGCTGATTGAGGCAGCGCATGGCCTAACAGGGATTTTACATGCCCCAGGAGCCAGCGCCCAGGGGCTTTTTATTTGCCCCACCTTCAGCCTCATTGAAACAAGTGAGGCGAGTATGCAGAAAGTGTTGTATGTAATCGGCGCTTTGCTCGTTGCGGCGCTTGTCATCCTGGTTGAGTTTCACCAGTGGCGCATGAGCATGTACAAGGAGATGACAACCGCCCAGATCGTTGATGTGGAAACAAGCGAATTATTGTTTCTATTCTTCGGCGTCGGGCTTGTGCTGTTGATTGTGTTGCTATTGTTGGGCATGATGCGCGGCAATCGCATTAGCATCCCAACACCACGTTACGACGATGGCACTGTGATCGACGTAACACCCAGGCCCGCGCAGATGCACGTGCCTAGCCCGCGCTACGTCAACGTGCCACGGCTCAGCACCAATAATCAGGCGCGACCCATCGGTGCAAAGCCCGCACCAACCATATTGACCACGCAATATGAGAACACTCAGGGGCAATCGGCGAACCTGCAAGTGCCACTTGAAAAGTTGTTCAAGCTGGCAGCTTGTGCAACACCGACACGCGCAGAATGGAAACGCGAACACGGCGGCGGGAATGATGCCTACACTGCGGCGCTTGGATTCTTTCGAGCGCATGGGTTTTTAACATCTGAAGGGAAGTGGCGCGAGGAATACAGCCGAGAGGCGCGCGAAAGTTGGTTGGAGCAGTTTGAAGAATGAGCGCGATATATCCCAAGCGCTCCCCTACCCCGCGCGAAAAATGCGGACAAGCCCGGTTTTACCGTCCACATGAGGACGGAGACAGACGGACGGCGGACAGGACAGCGAGAAAACAAGGTCATTTGGGATAACGGTTACACGCTAAAGGGGTGACGGTATGGAAAATGCGGGACTGCTAGCAAGAGTGTCCGGTAGGGGACAAGAGGACAACTCAAGCCCTGAGAGTCAGCTACAGCGCGCACGCGATTACTGCAAAGCTAAGGGGTACGCCATTGCTGCCGAACGCATCGAGGTAATGTCCGGCGCTTTTGTCTTGGCGCGGAGCACGTTTAACGAACTGTTGGAAATGGCAGCGGATGGGCGGATCAGCGTGATTGTGGCGGACATTCCCGACCGTCTAGGGCGCGGGGATGCCATTAGCAAGCTCGAACTCCTGGCGGAATTAAATGGCGCGCGTGTGGAATTCGCACAGCCTGGCCGCGATGTGGACACTGTTGAGGGCTTGGTTCAGCATAGTGCCGAACAAATGGTGTCCGGCATTGAACGCCTGAACATCCGCAGGCGGACAATGGGCGGCAAGCGAGCATGGGCAGAGAAGGGACGCATCATCGCCTCGCGCCAAGCCCCTCTTGGCTATGAGTACGTCCGAGAGCGTGACAGCCGTGGTCGAAAGACGGCTTGCACGCTCGCCATCGTCCCGGACATGGCAGCTATCGCCCTCCGCATTTACCGCATGTGCGCCATTGAGTGCATGACCACGCGCAGCATCGCGCGCCAACTCAACGATGACAAAGTGCCGTCGCCCTACGGGAAGCAGTGGACGTTTCGCACAATAGATTGCATTTTGCGCTCCACGACCTACAAAGGCGTTTGGCGCTACGGCAAGGTAGACCAAAAGCGCCACGATGGTGTAGGACATGTGTCCTATACGGCACACCAACGGGACGCGAGTGAGACCGTCGCTGTGTCTTGTCCGGCCATTGTCGATGAAGCCTTGTGGGACGGCGCGCAGGAACAATTGCGGCGCAACCATGCCAAATTCGTCAAGCCCACGGTGCATACGTACCTACTGCGCGGGCGCATCAAGTGCGCAGCGTGTGGGCGGATCATGTGCGGAGAGTTTCTACGTTCGCAGCGCGGCGCGGAAGTTGATTCGCACGGGTATAAGGGTACATGTTACTACTATTGCACGCGCCACAACATTGGTGATGTCCGATGCAATGCCCGACGCTTGCGAGCCAGAGATGTGGAGCGTATCGTGTGGGAACTTGTTTCCGGCGAGATACAGGACGTTGACCGGCTCGTCAGGAAGGTCAAAGAAGAGCGCGAGAAGGGTGACGGGAAACGTAGACATGTCCAGCAGGTGCTAACGGCAACTCAGGCGCTTATCGACAAGGCGCGCTCACGCTATGACCGTTTTGAAAGGTTGTACGGCGATGGGGCGCTCAACCGGGAGAAGCTAGACGCCTATCGCGCGGAGCGTGACAGCGAGGTTGCCAAACGCGAGACAGAGAAACAGGAATTAGAGCAACAACTTGTCCAGAATGCCGAACTGCCACCGGATTTTGAGCGCGACTTGCGGGAACTGAGAGCGGCGCTGACCGATAGGCTGACGCCCGACACACCTGTGGATGCCCGGCTTCGGTTTTACGACATGTTAAGGATTGAGTGCGACTATAACAGCGACGACCGAGAATTAACCGTAAAAGGGCTGATGGGCAAACGTACAGTGGGTCTCACATCAACGTGTAGTACACGCCTTGCGCAGCAAAGAGGAGGAAATATAGGACTTTGACGGGCCACAGGTGCGGCGCCCTTGCCGCACCTGTTTGTGATTCATTCTTTTGTAGGTCGGGCGCTTCTGTTACGGCAGGGTCATTCATTTCAACGTAAACTCACCCTGCAACCCTTCCGCACTGTTCGGGCCGATCCACACCTGGAACTTGCCCGGCTCGATCACGGGTCTCCCATCCAGCCCAATGAAGGCTAGTTGCTCACGCTGCAGGTGGAAAGTCACCCGCCTGGTTTCGCCCGGCTGCAACGCGATCCGCTCAAACCCCTTCAGTTCTTTCACCGGGCGCGTCACCGACCCAACCAGGTCGCGCACGTAAAGCTGCACGACCTCCGTGCCAGCAACGTCGCCGGCATTGGTCACGTCTGCGCTCACGCTGAAGCTGCCGTCGTGCGGTTGTGCCTGCACATGCAGGTCCGCATAGCCAAATCGGGTATAGCCAAGCCCATACCCAAAGGGGAACAACGGCTCTATCGGCAGGTCAATATAGCGCGAAGAGTAAACATCCTTCGCCGCCGGCCGGCCCGTATTGCGGTGGTTGTAATAGATGGGCACCTGCCCCACCGTGCGCGGGAACGTGACGGGCAGGCGCCCGCCCGGCGCAGCCAGGCCAAACAGCATCTCGGCGATGGCGTAGCCGCCTTCCACCCCTGGGTGCCAGGCATACAGCACGGCATCGGCCAGCGCCACCTCGCGCCCAATGGCAAGCGGCCTGCCGGCCAACAGCACCATCACGATCGGCACGCCGTTATCGTGCAACACTTCCAAGAGCTGGCGCTGGCCCGCGGGCAGATCCAGGGTGGAAATGCTGCTGGCTTCGCCGCTGCGCGAAGGGTGCTCGCCCACAATCACCACGGCTGCATCCGCCATCACCGCGCGCGACACACACTCGTCCGGGTTGTCGCTGGGGAAGATCAACTGAAAATCGCGCGGGGCGATTTCACGCATGGCATCGGCAATCGAAACCACGTCTTCGGCACGTCCATCGGGCGTCCAGGTGCCAAACAACTCGGCCCGCCCATGCGCCAGCGGTCCGCACACCACGATGCGCCTGGCCCGCTCGCGCTTGAGCGGCAACATCTGCGCCGTATTCTTCAACAGCACGCTACATTCGGCTGCGAATGCCCTGGCCAACGCGCGATGTTCGGAGGCAAGCATGACGTGCTGAGCCCGCGCCGGGTCGGTATAGGGGGCGTCAAACAGCCCGGCGCGGAACTTCACCCGCAGAATACGCCGCACCGCCTCATCCACCGCTTCCGGCAAGACCGCGCCCGACCTTACCAATTGGGCCAGATGCAGTAGATACGTCTCGGAGACCATATCCATGTCCACGCCTGCCCCAACGGCTTTCTGTGCCGCGACCGCACCGTCTTCGGCAACGCCGTGCACCACCAGTTCCGCCACAGCCGCCCAATCGCTCACGACCAGGCCGTCAAAGCCCCATTCATTGCGCAACACATCGGTCAACAGGAACCGATTAGCCGACACGGGCACGCCGCTAAAGTCGTGGAATGCCGACATGAGCGTGCCCGCCCCGGCATTCAGCGCTGCGCGGAACGGCGGCAGATAGACCTCGCGCAAGGTGCGCTCCGACATATCGACATAGTCATAGTCGCGCCCGCCCTCCGCCCTGCCATAGCCCACAAAATGCTTGGGACAAGCGACAGCGCGCCCCACAGCGGCGTAATCATCGCCCTGGATGCCGCGCACCGCCGCGCGTGCGAATGCGCTCGCCAGGAAGCTATCTTCGCCAAACCCCTCGGCGATACGCCCCCAGCGTGGGTCACGCGCGATGTCCAACATGGGCGAGAAGAACCACTTGATGCCATCCGCGGTGGCCTCCCTGGCCGCAACGCCAAAAGCCTGTTCGGTCAACGCCGGGTGCCACGAGGCGGACTGCGCCAGCGGGATGGGGAACACGGTGCGGTAGCCGTGGATGACGTCACGCCCAAACAGCAACGGGATGTGCAGCCGCGAATGATCCACTGCCTCGTGCTGGCAGGCATTACACACCTCGGCATTGGACGAGAGCGATACATCCTTCCCCGCCCATGCGCTGCTGGCATTCAAGATCGAGCCGATCTCGCCCCGGCGAACTGCCTGTTTGCGCGTCTCATCAAACAGGTTCACCTGGTTCATCTGGCCCACCTTCTCATCCAGCGTCATCTGAGCCAGTAGATTGTTCACCCGGTCTTCTGTTTCTTGAATCTGTGTTGTCGTCACCATCGTTACCTTCTTGGCTTGGGGGTACTCACAAACCCTTGCTCATCCTTCGGCGGGCTCTGGATTTTCATGGTGAGCTTGTCGAACCATGATCCCACGTGCCCGCCAAATAAGAGACCCGATTCCCTCGCGGCGCACCGCGCTGAAGAAATCGGGTCTCTCGCCACGCACTACTTGCTAATATCCTTGCGTCAAAGATTCCGCGCCGTCGATCCACATCTCGGTGCCGCTCACGTGGCTGGACGCATCGGACGCCAGGAATAACACGACCGACGCCACCTGCTCCGCCTTCCCCGGCCGGTTACCTGTCAGCGGCACCCAGACGGATCCGATGCGATGCTTGATATTGCGCGCCTCGGTGTTATCGCCGATGTCGCTCTCGATCCAGCCTGGGCAGACCGCGTTGATGCGCACCTTGCTGGGCGCGAGTTCCAACGCCAACATCTTCGTGAAAGCAATCTGCGCCGCCTTGGTGCAGGAATAGGCCGTCGCGCCGGTGTTGCTGAAGACGCGCGTGCCATTCACCGAGGCACATACCACGATGGAGCCGCCATGTTGCTTCAAATAGGGCAAGGCCAGCTTCACGGTGATGAACGTCCCGGTCAGGTTGATGTTCAACGTTGCATTCCACTCGTCCAGCGTCAGCTCTTCCAGGGGCGCCCAAACGCCGTTGATCCCAGCGTTGGCAAACACCACGTCAAGCTGACCCCACTGATCGATGATCCTTTGAATCGCTGCCTGCATCTGATCGTACTGCGAGATATCGGCTTTGATGGCAATCGCCTGGCCGCCGGCCTGGCAAATTTCTTCCGCCGTTTGTTGCACCTCGCTCTCGGTGCGGCTAAGCGCGGCCACCTTCGCGCCCTCCTTGCCAAAAAGCAAGGCCGTCGCCTTGCCTATCCCCGACCCGGCGCCTGTGACGAGCGCCACTTTCCCATCAAGTTGCATGTGTTTCTTTCTCCTAATGCGCGCAAGTATAGGCGCGCCGTGCATAATCCCTTTCACGCGCCCAATGTGTTCACGTTGTAATTTCCGAACCATTCCGCAGCCCAAACCGCACGGAATGAACCGCCCGCCACCTGGATCATTTCGGCGTAATCGGCCGCGCTGAGACCAAGCGCACAAACCGCTGCGCGCTCTTTCAATTTCTGCGGTGAACTGGCGCCAATCACCGTGACGTCCACCTGCGGGCTGGCAAGTGAGAACCCCAGCGCTGCCTGCGCCAGCGTCACGCCCTTCCGCACGCATACAGCTTCGACGCGCCGCGTGGCCGCCAACACATCCTCACCGGCTGGCGCATAGTTATAAAGCGCCCCCGGAACCGGCCCGGTAAGCAGGATGTACCCGGCATAGGGGGCGTTATTTAACACCGCAAGGTTCTTTGCCCGCGCAGCCGGGATCAGCGCCTGGGTCGCGTCCTGGTTCAGCAGGGTATAGGTGTGGAAAGGTTGGATGTGATCAATCTCGCCACACTCAACCGCCGCCATCAAACACTCCGGCGCATAGGTGCCCATGCCGATGGAATGGATTACGCCCTGCTCCTTCAACGCCACCAACCCGCGCAACGCACCCTGCGGGCCCAAGATCATTTTCAGGTCGCTCACCTCGCAATCATGAATGTGTACGATGTCCAGGTGATCCGCCCGCAATAGCTTCAGGCTGCGCTCCACCGAGCGCTTCGCCGTCTCCGCGGAATACTCGCGATAGCATATCCCTAGGTCATCCACATAGGAGCAGACCTTCGTCGCCAGCACCATATCCGGCGGGGCACCGGCATCCTGTAATGCCCGCCCCACCACGTCTTCGGTGCCATACTTCGCCGCCACGTCGATATGCCGGATGCCCAATGCGAACGCCGTGCGAAATTGTTCCACCACCGTCTCATAGGGTTGGGCCAGCGGCCACACCGCGCAACCCAGTCCCAGGCGCGTACTGACGATGCCCGTGCGCCCCAACGTTACGCGCGGGATTTGAAAAGCGGGCCTATCCATGTTGTGCTTCCTTTTATTGGTATGTCTGGGCTATAGCCGGCCCGCCAGCCACTGCACCCCGCGCGAGACGATGGTGCGGTACGTCGGGTTGGAGAAAGCGATGTGGTCATGCCCCGATTGGTAACAGAACAGCCGCGCATTGCCATGCTGGCGCGTCCAGGCCAACGTGTGCATGCTCTTGGGATGATCCACCGTCAACAGAATGGTGTTGCCGTCTTCCGGCTTCGCATCTGGGAGCGGATACGTTTCATCCACCACATCCCAGTCGGCCAGCCCTTGCGTGATCGGGTGTTCGTGATTTGCGATCTGCACGTGCAAGGATTGATCATGCGCATAGCCATGATTGCGTTCGATATTCCCGATGATCGATCCCCACAGCGGCCATTCCGTCCAGGCCACAATGGCATGGTGCAAAATGAAGATGCCCTGCGGGGCCTGGCCTAATTCATTGATCACGTCGAAGGTAGCCTTCTGCAAGCCGCCCTTGGCCGGGTCTGGCGTTTCCAGGTGGAAGTTATAGAACACCAGCACGTCATATTGCTTCCGCACTGCGCCCGCGTCGGCAACAAAGTCGTCCAGTGTCTGCGGGTAAGACACGATGTCCTCAAAGCTGCGCCACATATCTTGAAAGGCCGGCACGTCATACGGATGATTGCCGGTAATCACGGCTGCCTTTACTTTCTTTGTCGTGACAAATGTATCCATCTTCAGATTGCTCCAAACTGATCGCTATAAATCGGTGACTTTCCCCAGGACGCTGTTGGAGAGGCCACGGTAATCATCGTCAAAAGTCAAACCGACCACCTTCGACAAGTCCATCTCGTCGGTGCATTGCACCACGTGCGGGTACACTGGGATGGTAGCGCCATAGCGCGCGTAGAGGGGGATGCGCTCCAGCGGCGAATGAACGTTGTGCAGCCACTGTGCGCCACGCAACACATCCCCCGTCCACACATCCACCCACTCGCCCGCCGGCAGGTATACGTCGCGCACGCCCTCGGCGTTCATCACCGGGGCGACCAGCAAATGATCGCCACAATAGAACTGGTCGTCAATCGCCCAACACAGCGGGTCATCCTGATGATGAAACACCAGCGCGCGCAGAACGGGCAAACCGCCGGAGATCGCCCGCCTGCCCTGCTCGGCCAGGTACGGGATCAGCGCATAGCGCAGCCGCCACCAGCGGCGCACGATCGGCGCGATAGCCGGGTATTCATATGGTTCGCGCGGCTGCGCGCCGTGATAGCGCATGTGCGAGGTGAACACGCCCATTTGCGTCCAGCGCACGTAGAGGTCATCCGCCGGCCAGCTATTCATGAAGTTTGGCACGCCGTGGAAACCGGGGACATCGTAACTCCAAAATGCAAAACCCGACAGCCCGATGTGCAACCCGCCGCGCAAGGTGCCGGCCATGCCGTCCCAGGTGCAACCGGTATCACCGCCCCAATGCACAGGATAGCGTTGGCTGCCCACCCACGAAGAACGCGCCCAGATGATGCCCTCCCCGGTGGTTTGGGCGGTCACTTCATAAGCGGCCTTCTGATAGAGCAGCGCATAGACGTTGTGCAGCAGATCAGCGCGCATGCCGTGATAGTCCGCCGTCATATCGATGTCTTCGCCAAAGTCGGTCTTGATGCAGGCCGCGCCGTATTGCAGCAGCTTCTTCAGCATCCCCTGATACCACTGCACCGCAGCCGGGTTGGTGTAGTCGATTGGCGCGACGTAATCCGTCGCGGCGAAGGCGGAGGCCTGGTCCGAACCCTTCCCCGGGCCGACGATGTAGCCCTTCTCCAATGCCTCCTTGAAGAGCGGGTTATTGCGCCCAATCGCCGGGCGCTGCCATAGGCTGATCCGAAAGCCCTGTTTGCGCATTTGCCGCATATAGGCCGCCGGGTCGGGGTACTTCTCCTTGCTAAACTCCCAATCGCAGACCCAATCATCCTTGAACCAGCCCGTGTCCAGGTGGATCACATCCGAAGGGAACTCACCCTCGCGCAGCTTGCGCGCCACCTCGCTGGTCTGCTCCGCCGTCCAGTAGCTCATCCGGCTCATCCAAATGCCATACGACCACAGCGGAACGTCGCGCGGGAAGCCGGTGACGCGGCGATAGTTATACAAAATGCGTTCCAGCGTCTCGCCGCCGATGAAGAACAGGTCCAGCACGCCATCTTCCACCAGCCCTTGTGCGGCGCGCGTGCTGATGTCGGCCAGCGACAGGCGCAGATGCGCCGTGGTGAGGACCAACAGGCCATAGGGCTTGCTCGACACGTAGAACGGGATGTTCTTGTAGCAGCGCCGGTTGTTCACCCCCAGCGCGTCTGTGTTCTCCAGGCTAAAGGTGCGCCCGGCCAAATTCATCCCGGCGAACCGCTCACCCGTGCCGGCAAATTTCTCGGTGTGCCCAGCATGCAGCGAGAACAGCGCCCGCGCCGGGTGGCCTGCACGCTCCACATAGGCCAGCGGCAAGGAATCGACCGCCATTGGGTAGAACATGTCCCAGGCCATGAAGGGCACCTTGACACGCCCGTCGGGCAAGACGGTTGCGTCGAACGTCTCGGGCGGGGGCGGCAATTGGTCGCTCCAGAAGCGCGTGGGAGCATCACCGGTGACGATGCGCATGCGCGTCGCGCCTGTGGTGTCAACGACCTCCCAACCATCGGGGCGTGCGCGCACCGTGAGGGGTTCGGGCTGCAATGTCGGGTCCCACTCCAGCATCACGCTCTCATCACCGGGCAACTGACCACCAAATGCGGCCGTCACACGCACGACCTCGTCGCCATAGGCACGCACCACCACCTCATGCGCCTTGCGCGCCCTGGTTTCATCCACCTGGACGGATTGCGCGCGTTGATAAGCCTGGAACGGCACCGTGAGCACCGCTGCGCCATCGCGCTCCGTGGCGGCGGTTGGTTTACATGCGCGCCACAAGACGTCATTGGTCGTATCGCTGGTATCGAAGTCCAGCATGTCATTGAGGAATCGATTGGTCTGCTTCATCGCTTCTCCTTGCGCTACTCAATCGGTGAACGGCACCGTCCCCGTCTCATCCACCGGGTATCCCCACTGCTCAATCAGGCGCGCGCCCGGCAGAAACGCATCGTCGTACTGTGCCAGCAATCGGTTCAAGCGCCGGTCCAGGTCCTCTTTGATCGTTGCATATGCGGCAGAGGACACGAGGTTGTGTTGCTGATAGGGGTCGTGCAGGTTGTCATACAGCAGCCACGCGCCTTGCAAATCACGCGCGTAAGTGTAGCGCGCTGTGCGCACGCCGCGATAGGCTTTGCCGGCATGCTGCACGGCGTTGTATTCGCCAAATGGTTGGTAACACCCCAGCAACACCGCGTCGGCGGGGGCATTTGCGGCGCCGCGCAAATAGGGCGCGTAATCGTATCCAACCGCAGACGCCGGTATCGGCACGTTACACAGCCCAAGCAAGGTCGGCATCAGGTCGGGCGTGTTGATCAGTGCAGCCTCCGTGCGTCCCTGCATCCCAAACAGCGCCGGGTATTGGATCAAAAGTGGCACGTGAATGGACTCCTCCCATGGGCGCTGCTTGCGCCATTGGCCTTGCGAACCGAGCATGTCGCCATGGTCCGACCAGAACACCAGCACGGTGTTCTCGGTGAGCCCTTCTTCGTCCAACGTGTGCATCAGGTCGCCCATCAGCGCATCCAACGCCAACACGTGCGCATAATACCCGGCCAGGTCCTGGCGCGCCTGGGCCACGTGAGTCGCCGACACATTCGGGCGAAGCACCAACTGCTCCGGGTTCACCATCCGGCGGAAGCGCTCCGGGGCGGTGTCATAGGGGTTGTGCGGCGGCCCCCACGACAGCACCAGGCAAAAGGGCTTATCCTTCTGATGTTCCCGGAAGTAGCGTTGCGCCTGGCGCGTCTGGGCCTCTGCATCATAGCCCGGCCAAAAGCGCGGGGTTGGGTCGTCACCGGCGTAATAACGCGAATGGTTGTAATCGTGCGTACATTCCAACGCCTGCCAGGTCTCAAAGCCCTGCCGCCGTTCGGGCGGGATGTAATTGGAACGACCATGCCCGTCCAAGTGCCACTTGCCAATGTAGGCCGTGTCGTACCCGGCAGCACGGTAGGCCTGCGCCAGCGACACAGCATGATTGCTCAGATAGACGTCGTTCACAAACACACCATGTTGGTGCGGATACTGTCCGGTCATGAGCGACGCACGCGCCGGGCAACACACAGGGCAACCCGAGATGGCATTGCTGAAGTTCAGGCTCCTGGCGGCCAAAGTATCCAGGTTTGGCGTCTTGATATTTGGGTCGCCACCAAAGCTGGTGGCCTGGTAACGCAACTGGTCGGCAAAAACAAAGACAAGGTTTGGCTGTGTCATCTCTGCGCCAGTGTACATCCGCATCCAAAAAAGGCCATCCGGCACTTAATGCACTCTTCACCTGTGACGCATACAATAACGCTCTATGTTGAATGTTGAAAATGCTGCTTCACAGCGCCACCTGGCAATCGCTGGCACGCATAACGTGCGTGACCTGGGGGGATATGCAACCTGCGACGGTCTGCATACCCGTTGGGGCATGCTTCTCCGCTCCGATAAGCTTTTTCATCTACCGCCTGCGGGCCGCCAGGCGCTCATCGACCTGGGGCTCCACACCGTGCTCGATCTGCGCTACAGCGCGGAAATGGAAACCGAACCCGACGACTTCGCCGCTTCACAGGCCACTCATTACGTCCCGATGCCATTGTATGAGTTGAGCGGCGATGGCACGCTCCCGGCCGTCCCCGATGACCTGAAGGAAATGTATTGCCTGATCCTGGACCATCGCCAAGAGCAAATCGTGACCATCTTCCGCACCTTGTTTGCACCCGGCGCATTGCCGGCGCTTTATCATTGCACGGCCGGCAAAGACCGCACCGGGCTCATCTCTGCGCTCATCCTGGGCGCAGTGGGCGTGCCCGACGAGACGATCGTGGCAGACTACGTGCTCAGCGCGCAGTATCTGAACTACTTGCTGGACCAACTTCGCCAGCAAGCCAGGTTGATGGGTTACGACGCAGAATGGTATGACCGATTGCTGATGTGCGAGCCCGACATCATGCGCCATACACTGAAGCACATTGAGGATCACTACGAAAGTGTGCCCGCCTATCTGCGCAAGGCTGGGCTTGCACAGACGGAACTGGATCACATCCGGCGCACCCTGGTAGCCTGACCCAACCCCGCAGCAGACTCAACAGGGCTCCTGGAAGTTGATGCTCCAAGAGCCCTTGCGTGCCTTCACTGTGTCAACAGGCGTAACGTGGTCAGGTCGTGCGCGCCGACCGGCACCTGCACGGTGTGCGCATCCTCCAGCACAAGCGGGTCGCCATCTTCTTCCACAACGTTCGTGCGCAACGCGCCGGTTAGCGGGGCACACGCCACACGCAGCCGCGCGACAGTGGGCGTCTCCCCGATATTCCAGATGCGCGCGATGAGGCCACGTTGATCTTCCGCGCGCTTCAACGTGAGCAGCGTAACGGGCACCTCAGCGCTTTCCAGCGTGATGAACGACCCACCCGGCGCGAGGGTTGCCCCAGGCAGTGGGCGAGCCAGGATCTGTGCCAGCGGCGAAACCGCCTGCCGGCCAAACGCCGCGGCATCCCCATCCGGCACGTCGCCGGTGTGGGTGGTGATGACGTAGCGGAACAACAACTCGCCATTTTGCGCGACCGCGAAGTTGGTGCCCAGGTTGTTATAGGTGATGTCGGAGTAAATCCAACCATGCGCCGCCATTTGCTCAGACGTCACGCGCTGGTGCAGCCGGACATCCTCCGTCACCAGGCAACGATGCGCCGGCGATACATATCCCGGCCACAACTGTCCCAGGCTGACCACCGGCGCATCCAGCGCCGACCACAGCACGCTGAACTCGCCGTCGGTCACCTTCACCCAGTTCTGCGCCGCCAGCCGGTCCAACTGCGAACCCGGCAGATCATCCACGCCCGGCGTCAACGCCGCCAGGACGCCTTCATAGCGAAAACGCGGGTGAGCGAACTTGAACGGGAAGGCCACGTGCGCGTCGAGCAGCGGGGTGGCATCTTTCAACAGGCGTATGCCAACCTCGATGCGTTTCTGCCCCTCGTAAAGTGCCAACGTCTGATGGATCAATGGGTGCCCATGCACTGTGCCAAAACGCTCCAGCGTGAGGCATACAGGGCCAGCCTCCCCTTTACGGACGCGCATCTTTCCGGTGGTACATTCGCCCCCTTGCGGGTCACGCACCACCAGCGCCCCAAACCCATGCGCGCCGTCGCCATCCACCAGTTCGCGCCCGCTCTCCTTATCCAGGATGCTCAGCGCGCCCGTCTGGCGTGATACCGTCACGCGATAGAACTCATTTTCCAGGCTGTTTGCGCGGCTGCGCTGCTTTGCCCGCGCAGGCTTCGCTGGCGCGCCCGGCACGACGCGATACGCCCTATAGCCATACGCCGGGACGTCCCGCGCCGTGAAGCATAGGTCAACCCTCACGCCCTCGGGGGCTTCAAACACGCCATAGCGCTTTGTGCCCGCGCCAAGCCCGGCGCGCTCGGCCGCATAGGGCACGGCGGCATCCGGCTGCACCTGGATCAGTTGCGTCGTCACTTCCTCCCCGGTGAGCGCGTCGATCAACTTGAAGTTCCCGCTAAACACCTCCGGCGGCAAGTTGAGGTGCCAACGGTCTTGCAACAGCATGCCGCGCAGGTAACCGGTGCCCATTTGATCCTGCTCAGGCGGAACGGCCATCATCGTGCTGCCGCAGTTATCTAGCTCGCGCAGGGGCGCGCGCACTATCTCGCTGCGTGATCTATCCGTCAGGTTGAATACCACCAGGGGGATGCCTGCGCCATCCACGCGCACATGGTCGGCAATGCGCGCCATGGCTTTGTTCAACACATCGTGCGCCAGCGCGGCACCGCGATAGGCATGCACAGCCTTCTCCAGTTGTCCAGCTAATGCGCTCGGTCCGGCCGGAAAGTGATGCCCCCACGAGTGTTCGTCGTGCATCAGCACTTCTTCGTAGGTCTCATCCAGTTGCGCGGCCTGGTAGGCATAGTCAGTTGTCAGGCTGGCGACCGTTGCCAGCGCCTCCGCCCCGGCTAATGTGGCGTGCGTGTTGCGGTTCACGGCTGTCGCAGCGGCGGTGGACGTCGCGCCGACGGGATAATCCTGGCCGGGCAACTCGCCACGCCAGGTGGGCAACGGCTCTGCAGCAGGCGCATTCAGGCAGGCGTCGAAACTCGCCAGGAAGGCAGCATTGGTGCTGCTCACCAGGTGCGGATAGGCCCAGCGCGCGTTCCAATCCCGAATTGTCTCGGCAAACCCCAACACATAGGGCGAGTTATCGCGCGCACCGCCATTCACCGGCCAGCGCAACACGTCGTAGGGGCAACCATTCGTTTCTGCGCGTTGCAGGGCTTCGCTCAGGCCGGGCAGGCTGGGATGCGGGTCGCCGCCGCAGCCCGTGTTGTTGCACCAGAAAAGGAGCTTGTGCCCCGAAGGTGCCTGCCACCAGAACGCGCCGGGGCCACGCCGCCCAAAGATGGCCTCTTCATCCCAGAACGACGCCAGGCCCAACCCACCCCAACTGTAATACAGGGGCAGCCCTGGCGCGAAGAAGCGGATTCCGGCACCCACCAGGGCCTGGCAAACGCCCCAACTGATGCCGGTGATGTCGTTGTGCTCCGCAGAAACAAGCGGGACGCCATACTCGCGCTTCAGCCGGAAGGACGGATACAGGCAACGCAACATCTCCTCCGGGCTGCATAGCTCCGTGGTCATGTTACCGAACAGCGCGTTCAACTCAAATTGCCCCGCGCGTAACAGGCTCAGCATGCGCGCAGCACGCTCTGGGGTGGCCTGGCGCAGAAAATGCACCAACGACCAGGACTGTTCGATCACGATGCGAAACCTGGCGTCCACCGGCCAATCTTGCGTGGATTCGGCCATATCGATGGCGTCATTCAACCATTGATCGTGCACGCGCAAAACGTTGGATGCCAGGTCGGTATACCCCACGTCGTGATGCGAGGTCTGCACCACGTGTACCACCCAGTGCCGAGGGCAATGCCACTGCACCGAGCACCGGTCGACCACGCTTTCGCCACACTTCAGTTCAAAATCCGCTTCGATCAATCCCGGCGCTTCATCCACGTAAAGCTCGTGCACCGACTCGCCCGTGGGTAACAAGCCCAGGGCCGTTTCTCGTGCCCGGTTGCCCACCCGCGACACAAGCACGCCGTGAGCGGCATCCCCGCTATTGGTGACGTGCAGGCGCACCAGTTGCGTAAGCGCACCTTCTTTGGGAGTTAGGAAGATGGTCGGCTCAACCTGGCTCAGGTGAAGACCCATTTCTGTCATGCGTGTCCTCCAATATCTTTTGCTGGCCCATCGCGTGAGTGGGGTGCCCGCCTGGTGAACAGCCTGCACCCCGCTTACCAATTGTCACCTGGGGCTGATAGCTCCGCCCCAGGTCATTACACCGATCAATAGACGAGCTTAATCCAGGCCCATCAACGCGCGCATGACGGCCGTGCTGGCGGTAGCATCGCCCTGCTTGACGATCGTTTCAAAGCGCTGCATGCCAAAGGTGTTCATCTTCTTCCACAGCCCATCGACAAACCGCACGCTCTCGTTGATGGCGGCCCGCCCATCTTCGCGGTAGGGATACTGGTCCATGGAATACCAGCCCTGGTACCCCAGCTTATTCAGCCAGTAGAGCAATTCCACATATTCCACCAGGTGCACGCTGCCGACGATCATGTCGTCGTCCCAACTGCGATAGTTGTCGTTGAAGTGCATGTGGAAGAGTTTCTTGTTGCGCATCAATAGCGCAGCCGCCTCGGCGACGTTTTCACCACCCACCAACGAGTGACCTGTATCGATGGTGACGCCCACGTTTGGGCAACCCGTATCCAGCGCCACGAGCAACGTATCGGCGGCGCGCGCCATAAAACTGTGCGTGCGCGGCTCCTTGGGCTTATATTCCAGCGCCAGCCGCACGTCTTTGCGATAGTTCGCGCACTCGCGCACGCCTTCCACCAGCCAGCACCAGGCCTCGTCGAAGTTGCCCTGGAAGGGATAGTCGTAACCGTCTTGCCCAGGCCACAGGTTCACCAGATCACCACCCAACTCGACGGCGGCGTCCATCATCGCCTTCGTCTCGCCGACGGCCTGGCGGCGGATTTCCGGGTCACGCGAGGTGAACGCGCCCTTGCCCCAGCGCTTCTGCGAGAAATGATCGGGGATGATCGACGCCAGCTTCAAACCATTGGCTTGCAGCAGCTTCTTCACCTCACCCACGTTCTCGGTGGTGATGTCCCACGAGCCGACCAGCTCGATGCCGGTCACACCCTCAATGGAAGCGGCCTGTTGAAACGCCACCTCCTTGGTGGGTTGCTCTTTATAGCCGGTCGATAGGAAACGGTCACACGTATTGCCAAGGTTGCCCAGGATAACTGCGTAATTCATGTTTTCCTCCATCGTGAGTTAATCTCGCGCTGCAAACTCATAAACGCCCGACGCGGCGCTAAAAGTGATCCACTGCTGTTCGTCGGTGGCTGCGCCCAGGCCATCCACCTGCCCGGCCGCCTGGCCCGCGCGCCATATCAGCTTGCCCGATTCGTAGATGCCAAACGACGCGCGCGTTGGTTTGGGAATGCCGATGCGCGCGCTGCAATTCACCGGCACGCGCACGTGCAGCGTCACGTGTTCGCCCTGGCGTTGCCACGCCGATTCCACCCGCCCGCGCACCGTCTCCACGCTGGCCGAGGCGGAGGTCAACCCATCGCACAGGTTAGGCTGGACGAGGAACTGGTCAAACCCAACCGCCTCGGGAGTCAGGCGAATGCCAGCCAGGTAGCGATAGAACCACGCGCTGAAGGTCGCCATCATGGGGTGGTTCTTGGAGTGCATGCTGGTGTCTTTGGAATTTTCCCAGCGCTCCCAGATGGTCGTCGCGCCGTTCGCCAACATGAAGCCCCAGCTCGGGTAGCTGGTTTGGGTCGCAATCTTCCACGCCAGATCATGCCGGCCATAGGCCGAGAGCATCTCCGGCACGTACTTGGAGCACAAATTTCCGGTGGTCAGGTGGTCGTCATGCGCTTCCACGTCGCGCGCCAGCGTCTGTACTACTCTCTGCACCCGCCCCGGCGGCACGATGCCGATGTAGAGCGGGAATGCACAACAGGCCTGGTTGCCCGAGCCATAGACCTGCTTCTGCTCATCCCAGAAGGTGGCATTGAACGCCGCCGCAACCCGCTCGGCTTGTGTGTGGTAGGCCGCGGCATCCTCGCGCTTGCCCAGCAGCCCGGCCATCTGCGCAATCAACTTGCTGCCCCAGTAGTAATAGCCTGTGGACATCAGGGTGCCCGGCGTGTGGGCCGACACGGGCGTGGGGCCATCGGCGTTGTGTACCGATTCGGCAATCGGCGGCGACCAGTCGCCATAGTAGCTAAACTGGACGATATCGTCCTTCGTGCGCGTGCGCAGGTAATCTACCCAGGCCTTGAGCCCCTCATAGTGCTCGGCGATCACCGCCGGGTTGCCATAATGCTGGTACAGCAGCCATGGCACGATCAGGTAGCACATCGTCACCGGGTCGGCCGGGCGTGAGCCGAACCGATAGGGGGCTGTGTCGGGGATCGCGCCATTTTGTGGGTCTTGCTCGTCGTGAATATCGGCAATCCACTTGGCATGCAGCAGGTTCACGTCGAAGTTGTAGTGCGCCTCTTCGGCGCGCACGGTCATGTCGTTCAGCCATCCCATGCGCTCGTCGCGCTGCGGGCAATCGGTTGGGATGCCGTGTAAATTACCCGACTCCGTCCACTCCACCGCGCGTTGCAGGCGGTTGATCATGTCGTTGCTGCATTCAAAATGCCCGCGTTGCATCACGTCGGAATGCACCACGCAACCGCGAATGGCATCCAACCCCGGCGTGCCGGGGAAGCCCGTCATCTGTACGTAGCGGAAGCCATGATAGGTGAAGCGCGGCTCCCACTCTTCCACGCCCTCGCCCTTCAGGATGTAGGTATCGGTGCACTTGGCGCTGCGCAGGTTGCCCTGGTCGATATCGCCGTCATCGCCCAGGTTCTCGGAGAACCGTATCACAACCGCGGTTCCGCGCTCGCCCTTCACGCGCAGGTGCACCCATCCCACCATGTTCTGGCCCATGTCGAAGACGAACACACCGGGGCGAATCTCCTTGACGCTCAACGGGTCCACATGCGCCACCACGCGGATGGGCGGCATCGCCTGCGCCACCATGCGTCCGGCGGGGCCATCCACCGGCACAGCCAGCCAATATTGGCGCGGGTCAAAAGCGCTATCGCCCTCGCCGGGCACACACCACCCGGGGCGCTCCAGGCGCGCGTCATACGTTTCGCCATCGAAGATGCTATCGCTCGTGATCGGGCTGGGGCCAACAGTCCAATCGCCCCAATTGTCGATGCCATCGCGCCGCATCGCACAAATCTGCTGCGTGCCGTCCTCATATTCAAAATGCAACTGTGCGCGCAGCCGGGGCACGCCAAACCAGCCGTGCCCGACGATGGCGCCGACGCCGTTGCGCCCGGGGCGCAGTAGCGGCGTCATGTCGATGGTGGTGTAGAGCACGCGCTTGCCATAGTGCGTTTGCGCCGGCTCCAACACGTGGTCATTCGCTTTGCGGCCATTCACATAGAATTCATATAGCCCAAGCCCGGCCACATACGCCCGCACGCGCTTCACAGGCTTCTTCAGATCCACAAAGGCCCGGTAGTAGAGCGCCCGGCCGGTATAGCCGGCCGGATAACCATACCAGCTCGATTTCCAATCCGCCTGATCCAGCAGGCCCATCTCAAACCAGGCCGGCTCGCTCCAGGCCGACGGCAGACCATCGTAATCCCATACGCGCACTTGCCAATAGCAACGCTCCTCGCTCACCAGGGGCACGCCCTGGTAATGAACGTCAAACTGCGCGCTCGTCTGAACGCGGCCACTATCCCATTTATCGCCCCGGCCGGCCCCGAGCAGCGCCGGTGTGCTGGCAACCAGCACCTGATAGGCTGTTGTGGCCTGCCCGCGTCGCTCATCGACAAGCGCCCACGAGAAGCGCGGTGCGCGCGCGTCAATCCCCAGCGGGTCCTGCATGTATTCACAACGCAGGTTCGTCACGTGCATCGGTGATAACTGTGTCATGTTGATCGTCACTCCATCGTTGTACTCACGCAAATTCGCGCGGATGCCGGCGCTTCAACTCTGGCACAGCCCAGCCGCGCCCGGTCTGGGCCAGACGTTCGCAATACGCCTTCAGTTTGCCGCGCGCGTGCTCCGGCCCACCCTCTTGAATCACCGTCCAGAGCGGGTCCACGTCGCTCGACATCGAAGCCATCATGCCGTCGTGCCAGCCCAGCAGGCGGTGCGCAGCGTCACGGCAGACCTGCGGATGCTGTGCGGCCAGGTCATGCTCCTCATGCGGGTCCATGCGCAGGTCAAACAGCATCTCTTGCGGGAAGAGATGGAAGCCGTCGTGGTAGGTGCGCATATACAGCCATTGATCAAATATCACGCTGCGCTGGCAAACGTGCGCGCACTGGCTGATGATCAACGCTTCACGACCGGCCGGTTGCCCTTGTAGCGCGTGCGCGTAGCTCTGGCCGTCCCATAGTGGTGAAGCGCTCACCCCCAGCGCGTCGGCCAAGGTGGGTGCCAGGTCCAGTTGATAGTGCAGCCCGGCGTCCACCTGTCCGGCCGGCTTGCCGGGCCAACGAATGATCATCGGGATGCGGCAGGTGCCGTGGTCGGCGGTGGCATGTTCGCCATAGATGCCCAACTCGCCCTGGTTCTCGGCATGGTCGGCGCTGATGATCACCACCACGTCGTCCAACACGCCCTGGGCGGCCAGCGCATCAAACAACCAGCCGATGTGCTGATCCATATAGCGAATCCCGCAATCGTAGCCGTCGATCATGCGCCGCACATCGGCCATCGTCGCCAGTTCGCCCGGGTGACGCGGATATTGTGGCGAGGTTTGGCTGTCGTACATGCTGATCTCGCGCGCCGTGTGTGGGCCGACCATCGCACGATGGCGTTCCAAGGTTTCTTCGGTCAGCCAGGCCGGCAAAGGATCAGCCGCGAAGGGGTCGCCAAACGATTCCGGCGCGCGATAGGGGGTATGCGGGTCCCAATAGTTCACGTGCAGGAACCAGTTGTCGGCACGCGCATTGCGCTGCATCCAGTCCAACACCGTCGGCGTCACTTCCTCCGCCGACTCCATCCCGCCGCGCCCCGTGTTATACATTTCGGTATAACCGGCGTAGAACCACCACGCGCTGTGACGCTCGGCAAAGGGGCTGACCAGCGCGGTGCGCATCCCGGCGGCACGAAATACGGAGGGCAGGCTGGAATGATCCAAGCTATCGCGGAAGCCGCGCGGCGCCCCATCCAGGCGGCGGTCGGCGGCGGTGCCGCCGTGCCCCACCACGCCGGTATGGATGCCAAACCGCCCCGACATGAGCGCCGCGCGCGAAGGCAGGCATGGCGCGTCGGAGCAGTAGTAGCGCTCGAAGCGGGTGCCCTGCCGCGAGATTGCATCGATATTCGGTGAAGTATTCCGATGATAGCCATAACAGCCCAGGTGATCGGCGCGCAGCGTATCCAGATCAAGATAAAGGATGCGCATGGCTACACCTTCAACCCCAGACGCTCATATTGCTCTGTGGGGGCGTCGCCGGCGCGCATCTGTTGCACCAACAACTCCGTCATGCGCGCTTCAAGCGCCGGGTCATGCAATGGATGCTCCTGACGCGGGTCGTTCTGCAGGTCGAAGAGCAGCGTGCCGAAGGAATGCGACTCGAACGAGGGCCGCCCGGCGATCTTCATCGTGCGGCAGCCCTTGGTAAAGCTAAACGGCTCCTGAAGCTGAATATCCTGCAACTCACCCACGTCAAAGATATGCCGCATGTGCGTGGGCATGAGCGTGTACTCATAGAGCGGCGCGTTATCGGGCTGCACCGGCGCGCGCATGTACACATAGCGCCCATCCGTCACGTTCACGTGCTGACCATGCTGGCCGAAAAGCGCCGCCTGGCGCACGGGCGCATCCTGAGCCACCGTCGCGCTCAACGGCCTGCCCTGCATGTTGGGTGGGACCGGCACACCGAAGTAATCCAGCAGCGTGGGCGCCAGGTCGATCGTTTGCACCAGGCTGGAGCGGCGCTGCCCCATGACGCGGCTGCGCGGGTCCCAGATGAACAGCGGCGTGTGCGCCACTTCGTCGTAGAACGGCTGCACGCACTTCGCCCACCAATCGTGTTCGCCCAGCAAAAAGCCGTGGTCGGTATTCACGATCAGCAGCGTGTCGTCCCACAGGTTCAGTTCATCCATCAGGTCCAGCACGCGGCCCATGTAGGCATCACACATGCTGTGCAACGCCGCGCTCATATAACGCATGTGCTGCACCTGCTCAGGCGTCTCGCACACGCGCGCATAGTTGGGCCAGTCGAATTGCGGGCCATCATAATGATGCGGATACAGCGCCCTGAATCGCTCCGCACTGAAATAAGGTTCGTGCGGGTCAAACGTCTCAATGGCCAGGAACCAGTTATCCTGCGCGTGGTTGGTGCGCAAGAATTGCTCGCCCAGGCTGAAGGTGCGCGGCTGCGGCTGATCCTCTTCGCGTTGCATATACTGGCGGTTGATCCAATCCTGGTGCAGCCAATGCTTATCGCGCGGGTTATTTAGAAACTCGGGGAACTCCTGCGGGCGCAAGTCGGCCTTCCAGGGGTCGCCTTCTTGCCCGCGCACGCACTCCCAGGTGCTGTAATGGGTGTGATAATCGCAACCACCGTCTTCCCAATAGTGATAGTGATCGCTGACGAGATGCGTGCTGATGCCATGATTCTTCAATATCTCCGGCATCGAATCGTCGAACGGCTCCAGCGGCCCCCAACTGCGGTGCAAAAAGTTATAGCGCCCGGTGTGTAACTCGCGGCGCGCCGGCATGCAGGGCATGCTGCCCACATAGCTTGTGTCGAACGTGGCGGTATGCCCCGAAAGGCGTTGGAAATTCGGCGTCTGCACCCAATCGCATCCGTAGGGTTGCAACATACGCCGGTTCAGCGAATCGAACATCACCATGATAGCTTTCATTGCACATCTCCATCCAAAATTCCCCTGGCGTGGCGAGCCCACTCAGGGTCCTTGAGCATTGCGGAACCGATTGCCGCAAATTCCATATCGTGCCGGCCGAGCGCGCATTCGGCGTCGCGCGGGTCGCCTAATTTGCCCGCGACGATGAAAGGCAGTTTGCTATATTGGCGTGCCCACGCCTGAATCGTCGTATCCGTATCGAAGTAGCCCTTGAAGGCTCCATCGGTTGACAGATGCAACATATCCAGGCCGGCGGCTTCCAGGTGTCGCACCAGGTATTCAAAGTCCTGCCTGGGGAAGCCTTCTTCGCGCTTGTTGAAGACGCTGATGCGGCAGTCCAGTAACGCGCGCCCGTTCAGGCGCTCCTTCACCAACTGGCAGGTTTCCAGCAGCATGCGGCCGCGATTTTCGATGCCGCCCCCATACGCATCGGTGCGCTGATTCGCGCGTTTCGAAAGGAACGAATCGAGCAGATAGCCATGCGCGCCGTGGATTTCCACCGCATCGAAACCGGCCTCCGCCATCCGTTCGGCGGCATCGGCAAAGCGTTGTTCGATGGCTTTGATCTCATCAACGCTCAGCGCATGCAGCTCGCCCTTCCCTTCAGAGGCGGGCACCGCCGAGGGAGCGGCAGCCGGGACGCCCGTTACTTCCGGGGCCGATTGCGGGCCGCCATGCACCAGTTGAATGCTCGCTAGCGCGCCTTCCGCATGGATGCAATCCGCCAGGCGCTTAAAGCCGGGCAGGGATTCGTCGGCGTAACCCTTCAGCCCATGTGCCCAGGCGCGCCCATTGGGGTCCACCGCGGTGGCCTCGACGATGATGAGCCCCGTCCCGGCACATGCGCGGGCCCGATAGTGCGCCAGGACGGCGTCGGTGATCTCACCATTCGTCTCCGTCACCTCGCGCGACATCAACGGGGCCAACCGCACCATCGGTGGCATCACGACCCGGTTGCGAAACACCTTATTCTTGATGGTAATGGGTGAAAAAAGGATGCTCATTGTGACCTCAATAGAAAACAACTTTTATGCCAGCACGATATGCACCGCTTGCTCACCGCTATCGGTTGCTTTTAGCGAAGCGCGCGATTGCAAACGACCATTGACGTGGCAGGCGCGCACGTGGTCGCCCTTGTGCTCCACGGTGATCGTCAGGCGCATCTTGCGATAGGGCAAGTTTTGCAGACACACGAACTCCACGCCCTCCGGTAGGATGGGTTCGAACGATACGCCCTGCGCGTCGAAGCGCATCCCCAGCAACCCTTGCAGAATCAAACGCAAATAACCGGTCGCGCTCCAGGTTTGCCTTGCACAAGAGGCCCACTCGTGGCGCAGTTCGCTGCCCAGTTCCTGCACGCCGCCGTAGGGCAGGCCGGTGATGGGATGATAGATCTCAGTAAAGTGCACGTCGCGGTTGGCATACTCCGTCAGGCGCAATAACTCATGCGCAAAAATGTCGCGCTTGCCAAATTGCGCCGCCGCCTGCCCCCAAAAGGACTGGATGTGCGGCCACACGGTGCCGCTATGCCGCCCAAAGCTCATGCCATCGTCGCTGGTGTAGCGCGGGAAGCTGGGCCATACGCACGGGATGCCGGCCGGTGCGACATATTGATTCTGAAACACCGCCTGCGCCTGTTGCGCATCCGCGATGCCAAAGAGCAGGGCAAAGCTTTGGCCCATCCCTTCGGTATAGTCGCAATTACCGAAGGAGTCCACCAGGTAGCGATAACGCCCCTGGTCGGGCATCCAGAAATGCCGGTTGATGGCCGCCTTCAGTGCCTGCGCCTTTGCCTGCCACGTTGGGTTGGGCGTCACGCCCAGTTCATCCGCCATGCGCCCTGCCAGCACGTAGGCCTGGTAATAGAGGCAGTTCGTCGATAGCGCGTGCATCGGCAGCCCATATCCCTTTGGCGCACGCTGGGTTGGGTTGCTCTCCGGCCAGCCCAGGATGCAGCTATCGCCATTGGTGTGATTGTAGGGTTCCGGGTATGCCGCGATGCCGTCGCCATAGCAGGCCGCACCGCGAAACAGGTTCAATTGCTCGTCAAACTCTGTGGCCTCAAAAAAGGCCAGCGAGTGACGCACCGCCTCCAGCGCCAGCGCCAGGAAGCCCTTGTCGCCGGTATACAGGTATTGCGCCCACGCGCCGATGGCCCAGATCACGGCATCCCAATACTGCCCGCCGATGCGCACCACGCCATCCACGCGCGCTAACACCGACAGTAACGTGCTGTGTGCCACTTCCGGGCTTAAGAGGCCGGCCGCGTTCCACGTGTTGATGGACGCGTCGCGCGTCCAGGGGGTGTCATAGTCCAAACCAGCCAGCACCACCGGCACCGCATGATCAAGCAGGCCATCCTTAAATGGGGCGATATTGCCATATAAATCTCCCAGCGCAATTCGGACGGCGCGTGCCAGGGCGCTGTGGTTCGACGTAAAGTGCAGATCAGGTATTTCCATACAATCGCTCCTCAATGCAGATACAGATACACCTCAAGTGTATGCCGTTCAGCACAAAACGTTGAGGTTCATTCACCCTTTCTGGTATGCTTTTACGCATTACCATGAGCAGCGATATTCTTGACCAGGTCCGTGCGGGCTGCAAAGCAGTCGCCATGCAGTCCAAGTATGTGCATATCGATTTTGACCGCATCCCGGCCTATGCCGCGGGGTTGCCGCTGGAACGCATCCAGCAGCCCGAACATGATGCCCATGCGCACTACCTGGATCACGGGGATGACACGGCGGCGTTCTTCGTCACGCTGGATGCGATCAACTTCGGGTCCGGCTATTTCCCGCACTTGCGCAAGCGCCCCGGCATGTCCGGCTATTTCACGGTGGCCGGCTCACTCAATGACTACTTTGCCGCACACGGCCCCTTCACTGCGCAGGCGCTTGTAGCGCTCACGCGAGAGGACTGTTTTCGCATCTTTAACCAGGATCCGGCCAACGAGACAATCAGCGAGTTGATGCAACTCTTCACCAATGCGCTGAACGACCTGGGCCATTACCTGCTTGGCAGTTTCGAAGGCAGCTTCCGCAAACTCATCGAAGCGGCGGATGCATCGGCGGTGCAACTGGTGCAGTTGTTGGGCCGCATGCGTTACTTCAACGACACCGAGTATTACCAGGGCATGCAGGTGCCGTTCTTCAAGCGCGCCCAGCTAACCGCCTCGGATCTGGCGCTTGCCTTCCACGGGCAGGGCTTGGGGCATTTCAATGATCTATCGCGCCTGACGATTTTCGCCGACAACCTGGTGCCGCACGTGTTACGGCTGGATGGCTTGTTGCGCTATGAGGATTCGCTGGCGCAACGCATCGACGCGGAGGAATTGATTCAGCCCGGCTCGCTGGAGGAGATCGAAATTCGCGCCTGTGCCCTGCATACGGTGGAACTGCTGGCAGCGGAGCTACAGGCGCAAGGGCGGCCCGTGGTGCCGATGCAACTAGATTACCTGCTGTGGAATCGCGGGCAGGAGCACCATTACAAGCAGACCAAACCGCGCCACCGCGCGCGCACCGTTTTCTACTGATGGCAAAAGAATATGCCTTGCGGTTTTGTCACTTATTTGCCGAAAACCCAGGGCAATTTGTTCACTTGACAATATACGAAGCAATGGTTTACTAAGGGCCGGTGTATAAGAAAATGTGCCAGCCTGAGCTTTGGCATAGAGAAACCGAGTGAACAGGTCAGAATAATATTGCAAACTCGGCATAGAGCTATCAAGAAGCATCATGCAGCACGCCGGACCGATATAGAAATACAATACATGCACCTTGTCTAGGAGGATCAGTTCGAACCTATGGAAGACCTAAAGCAACTATACGACGCGATCGTTGATGGCAACGCCGGAAAGGCCAAGACTATTGCGACCAACGCCATCGCGGCTGGCACGGACCCGCGGGAGATCTTGGACCAGTACATGATCCCGGCCATGGATGAGGTCGGGCGCCGCTTCGAGACCAACGAGTACTTCGTGCCCGAACTGCTCATCGCCGCGCGCGCTATGAAGGGCGCGCTGGAAATCATCAAGCCCAAGCTCACCGCCACCGGCGCCAAACCGGCCGGCAAGGTCGCCATCGGCACCGTGAAGGGTGACTTGCACGACATCGGCAAGAACCTGGTCGCGGCAATGCTGGAAGGCGGCGGGTTCGAGATCATCGACCTGGGCGTGGATGTGACGCCGGAGAAGTTCATCGGCGCGGTGAAGGAAAAGGGTGCGAACGTGATCGCGCTGTCGGCGCTGCTGACCACGACGATGCCGTCGATGAAGACGACGATCGAAGGGTTGAAAGAAGCCGGCGTGCGCGAGCAGGTGAAGGTGATCATTGGTGGCGCGCCGGTGACGCAGAAGTATGCGGACGAGATTGGTGCGGACGGCTACTCCGACAACGCCAGCGCCGCCGTCGCCCTGGCCCGCAAACTGGTAGCAGCCCAATAACCTTCTGGCACAAAGAATATGCATGCGCGACCCTCGCCGGTCGCTCCTCTACATCGACTTGTCATGACCCTCCCTCTTCTATGAGGGAGGGTTTCATAGGTGGCCAATGAATCCCTTGCTTGAAGAATTGATTAGTGCAGGCCCTGTGCTCACTGACGGGTCGTGGGGCGTCTATCTCCAATCGTTGGGCTTGCAGCCCGGTGAAAGCCCCGACGTCTGGAATCTCACACATCCCGACCGAGTCGCCAAAGTGGCTCAAGCCTATGTAGAAGCCGGCAGTCGCATCATTCTCACCAATACCTTCGGCGCCAGCCGCATCATGCTGGCCCGGCATGGTTATGCCGACCAGGCCTATGCCATCAATCGCGCGGGCGCGCAAATCTCGCGCACGGCAGCGGCAGACAAAGCCAAAGTGTTTGCCTCCATCGGCCCCAGCGGTGCGATGCTGATGATGGGCGATGTCACCGAAGAGGACCTGGCGGCTGCATTTGACGAACAGGCGAAAGGCCTGGCGGAAGGCGGCGCAGACGCAATCGTCGTCGAGACGATGAGCGACCTGACCGAAGCCACGCTGGCCGTCAAGGCCGCACGCGCCACGGGCCTCCCCGTCGTTGCCAGCATGACGTTCGACACGGGCAAGAACAAAGACCGCACCATGATGGGCGTCACCCCCGAGCAGGCGGCTGAAGAACTGGCCGCTGCGGGTGCAGACGCGATCGGCGCCAACTGCGGGCAGGGCATCGAAGGCTACGTGCCAATTTGCGCGCGTCTGCACGCCGCAACGTCACTCCCCATCTGGATCAAGCCCAATGCAGGCCTCCCTCAGATGGAAGACGGTCACACCGTCTATAAGACGACGCCCGAGGAATTTGCCTCATACGCCGGCGAACTCTTACAGGCGGGCGCGAGCTTCGTCGGCGGATGTTGTGGCAGCAACCCGGAGTTCATCCGCGCATTGGCGCGACAAATATCAACACCCTGATTTGCGTCGTCGGTTGTGCTGTTCTAACATAGCTTGGTAAGGAGTGTCGCCGTGCGTCTGAAGCTAATCAGTTGCGAAATTTTCTTCCGCGAGATCTGTCACTGCATCGCCAGTTCGCCCAACTATATCGACCTGGAGTTCATGCCCAAGGGGTTGCACGACATCGGCAGCACCGGCATGTTACAGCGCGTCCAATCCACGCTCGACAAGGTGGACGAGAGCAAATATGACGCAATCGTATTCGGCTACGCGCTATGCAACAACGGGTTAGCCGGGTTGACTGCCCATCGTTTGCCGGTGATCGTGCCGCGCGCGCACGATTGCATCACGCTCTTCCTGGGCAGCAAAGAGCGCTACCTGGACTATTTCAACAGCCACCTGGGCACCTATTTCAAGACGTCCGGGTGGATCGAGCGCGGCACCACCGCCGGGGAGTTGAGCCAGCTCTCCGTGCAGCGCCAGATCGGCATGGACAAAAGCTATGACGAGCTGGTGGAAAAGTACGGCGAAGAAAACGCGCGCTACATCTACGACACGTTGTATGGGTATAAGAACTACAACCAGTTCACCTATATCCACATGGGCATCGAACCCGGCGACATGTTCGAGCAAATGACGCGCCAGGAAGCCACCGAAAAGGGCTGGACGTTTGAGAAGGTACAGGGTGACCTCTCAATGCTGCAACGCCTGGTGGACGGCCAGTGGGACGATAAGGAATTTCTCACCGTGCCGCCGGGGCACCGCATCGTCACCACGTTCGGCCCGGACATCATCCGCGCCGAGAAGGTTGACTGACGGAGCTGATTCATGAACAGCCAGGAACGCGTCGTCGCCGCGCTGCGACGTCAAAAGGCCGACCGTGTGCCGTTCGACTTTGCGCTGGGGTTTTCGCCCTACCAACTTGAACAATTCAAACAACGCACCGGCCAGGACGACCCCAACGATTACTTTGGGGCGGACGTGCGCGGCACAGGGATCGGCCCTACCCGGCTGCACACCGATTTCTCGCGTTATATTGATCAAGCGGCGCTCCCGACTCACGGCTATATCGACGAATGGGGCCAGGGACACATCCCATCCATCAGCGACAATGAATATCACTCGCACCTGGAAGGCTACGTCTACCCGATGCTGAGCCTGCACACGCAGCAAGATGCCCTGGATTACCCATTGCCCGATATCGAGGCCGACTATCGCTACGCAGCCGTCGCAAGCGACGTGCAGCGCTATCACGCCCGGGGACTGGCCGTGTTGGCTGGCATGGCCTGCACCATCTTCGAGGTGGCATGGTATCTGCGCAGCATGGAATTGCTGCTGATGGACTTCGTAGATAACCCCGAGTTCGCCGAGGCGCTGCTGGACCGCATCACCGAGAAACGCATCATCCAGGCGCGCCAGTATGCCGAACTCGGACCCGACGTCATCATGTTTGGCGACGACGTTGCCACTCAGCGCGGCATGCTGATGAGCGTGTCGATGTGGCGGCGCTGGTTAAAGCCGCGCCTGGCCCGCGTGATCGCGGCTGCCCGAGAGGCGAACCCGGACGTGCTGATTTTCTACCACTCCGACGGCAACGCCACGGCCATCGTGCCCGACCTGATCGAAATCGGCGTGCAAATCCTGAACCCCGTGCAACCTGAATGTATGGACCCCTTCGCGCTGAAGAAAGCCTACGGTGATAGGCTGTCATTTTGGGGCACGCTGGGCACCCAGAGCACCCTCCCCTTCGGCACGCCCGCCGACGTGCGGCGCGACATCCAATTGCGTTGCCAGATCGTTGGCGCCGGCGGGGGGCTGTTGATCGCCCCGACGCACATGGTGGAGCCCGAGGTGCCCTGGGAAAACCTGGTTGCTTTTGTGGCGTCGGTAAAAGAATTTGGCCAATACAAGTAATACAAAGGGGATGCGATGAAACCGTTAAGCACTCACGAACGCATCGCGCGCATGTTTGCCCACCAGGATGCCGACCGCATCCCGGTTCTCGATAGCCCCTGGGAAGCCACCATCGAACGCTGGCAATCGGAGGGCATGCCCAAGGATGTGGACTACCAGGACTATTTCGACCTGGACCACATCAGCGTCATCAGCGTAGATTCCAGCCCGCGTTTCCCGGTGCAGACCCTGGAACAGACCGACGAATATCGCGTGCACACCACTTCCTGGGGCGCGACGCTGAAAGACTGGAAACACGCCGGCGGCGTGCCGCAATTCCTGGACTTCGTCATCAAAGACCCCAACTCCTGGCAAAAAGCCAAGGCGCGCATGCTGCCTTCGCGCGACCGCATCGATTGGGCCAGCCTGGATCGCAACTACAAACTGTGGCGCGGCCGCGGCGATTGGGTTCAAGGCCTGCTGTGGTTCGGCTTCGACGTCACGCACTCCTGGACCGTCGGGACGGAACGCGTGCTGCTGGCGCTGGTGGAAGACCCGGAATGGCTCTCGGACGTGTTCAACACCATGCTCGACGTGAACATCGCCCTGCTAGAGATGGTCTGGGACGCCGGCTATACCTTCGATAGCATCATGTGGTACGACGACATGGGCTACAAACACAACCAGTTCTTCTCGCTGCGCACCTACCGGCAATTGCTCAAACCCGTTCATAAGCGCGCCGTAGATTGGGCGCACGCGAAGGGCATCAAGGCGCACCTGCATTCGTGCGGCGATATACGCCCCTTCGTGCCCGAACTGGTGGATATCGGCGTGGACGCGCTGAACCCTTTGGAAGTGAAGGCCGGCATGGACCCGCTCCAGATCAAGCAGCAATTTGGCGACAAGCTGGTGCTGCACGGCGGGATCAACGCGGTGCTCTATAACGACCTGGAAGCGCTGGAAGCGGAAATGCGGCGCGTGATTCCAGCGGTCAAACAAAACGGCGGCTATATTTTCTCGTCCGATCACTCGGTGCCTTCCAGCGTCAGCCTGGATGCCTTCCGCCACATCATCGAACTCGCCAAGGAGCTGGGCGCGTATTAGGAAGCTGCCAACATCGAAGAAACATGCCAAACGATTCAACCTGGGAAAACCCATCGCCATTGGACCAGCTTCGCCCGGAAGTTTTGTCCGTGACCAACGCCTGCCGCTACTTAAGCGGCCCGGAACTGGTTGCGCTGGCAAACATACCGGAGGCGGAGCGCTTGCAACAATTGCGTGAGCTACTGGAACGGCCCATTCACCAATTTACGGTTGTGAATGAACTATTCTTCCGCGCCAAGTGGGGCGACCTGATTCACGCGACGATGGGGGATGAGCCTATTACGCTTCTGGAAGTCGCCACCGGGGACGCGGATATGATCCCGCAGGCCCTGGCGCGCACAAACCCGGGCAGCCGCTACATCACAGCCAACATGAACCAGCGGCTGAACAAGAGCCTGCTGCAAAAGGTGAACGGGCTGGACCTGGCGTTCAGGCTGATTGACGATGATGCCGCCAACCTGACCAAGTATCTGCCCGCAGGGTCCGTCGATCTGATCGCGTTTCAGCACGGCGTGAACGACGTGTTACAGGCGATTCTGTGCGGGCAAGCAGGCATCGACACGACTTACGCAGATTGGATGCAGACGCTGCCCCGCATGATCGAACTGTTGCAGCAGGAGACCCGCCAGGGCACGTTCGATCAAAGTGTGAAAGCGCCATTCCTGGGCCTGATGCGTGACCTGCTGAGCCTGCTGAAGGACGATGGCATGATCGCCATCAACCATTACCAGTTTCAACTGGACCTGGATTGGGGCTACCCGCCAGAGCTATTTGCGCAACTGGTCCCAATCGTGCGGAATTGGCTGAGCGAGCTTGAAGGCTGCACCGAGGTTTGCCTGGGATATTTCTCTCCTCAGTGGTGGCTTTTCCTAAAACGAAGGAATACAAAAGGCTAAAAACGGTGTTTACGTTGGCGAACAGGCCACATTGGGGGCGCTGTTCACCGTTATTGGGAAGAACGATATGAATAGCCGGGAACGTGTACAGGCGATGTTGGACGGGCAGCCGGTCGATCACCTGCCCAACATGGCGATCACCATGATGTTCGCGGGCGACCAAATTGGCGCGAAATACCTGGATTACGCGACGAACTATCGCATCCTCGTGGAGGGGCAACTGCGCACTGCTGAGCGATTCGGCATCGACCACATCAGCACCATCTCCGACCCGGCCATCGAAGCCGCCGATTGCGGCGCGACGGCGGTGTTCTACCCCGACCAGCCCCCCGCGATCGACGAAGCACACGCGCTGTTGGCCGACAAAGCCACTTTGGTCACCTTAAAAGCGCCGGGAATCGGCAGTGGCAAGCGCATGACCAACCGGGTTGAAGGGGTACGCCTGCTCAAAGAGCGCGCCGGCAAAGAGAAATGGGTCGAAGGTTGGGTGGAAGGCCCCTGCGCCGAAGGCTCCGACCTGCGCGGCATCAATAACCTGATGCTGGACTTCTTGGATGACCCCGCCTTCGTGCTAGACCTGTTCGAATTCATCGTCAACCTGGAACTGGCTTTTGCCAAGGAACAGATCGGCGTCGGGGCCGACATCATCGGCATCGGCGACGCCGCGGCGTCGTTGGTCGGCCCGCGCATCTACGAAGAGTTCGTCTGGCCCTACGAAAAACGCCTGGTGGATGGCATACACGCCATGGGTGGGCGCGTCAGGCTACACATCTGCGGCAACACGCGCCGCATTTTGGGCGGCATGGGCAAGCTGGGTTGTGACATGATCGACCTGGACTTTCTATCCCCTGTACACGAAGCGCGCGCGCAGATGCCGCCCGGCCAGGTGTTGCTTGGGAATATCGACCCCGTGCGTGCCCTGCGCGATGGCACGCCTGCTTCGGTTTACCAGGCCATCGCCGAGTGCCACCGCCAGGCCGGGGCACATTACATCGTCGGTGCGGGATGTGAAGTCCCACGTGATACACCGGCTCAGAATTTGCTCGCATTGGCGCAATATGCCAGGGAACATTCAGTGGAAAAGGAGTAAAACCATTGAGGGCTGTGCGATTGGCACCAGGCCTTGAGGGTTCGGTTGTGAATCTCAAATGGAAAATAAGACGCACAAAATCGTAATCAAACCGACCAATACCGAATTGACGGCTCCGGCAGGCACGCCGCTGCGCGACTTGCTGTTCGAACAGGGCGTGGAATTCCCCTGCGGCGGGCATGGCCGCTGCCGCGGCTGCAAGGTGCGCGTGCTATCGGGCAACGTGGCGTTGAATGATGCACAACGGCTGCACTTGAAGCCCCAAGAGATCGCCGATGGTTGGCGGCTGGCCTGCCAGTGCAATCTCGATGATGACCTGGTCATCGAGTTGCGCCAGTGGGACGCGGCGATCTTGACCAACGACTCCGCATTTGAATTCACGCCGCGCCCAGGGCTGGGCGTCGCGGTGGATCTGGGCACTACCACTCTGGTGGCACAATTGCTGGACTTGAACACCAGCCACGTATTGGCGGTGCGCACAGCGCTGAACGGCCAGGCGCGCTATGGTGCCGACGTGATGAGCCGGGTTGGCTTTGCGGTGGCTGAAAAAGGTCAGGCCAAGCTCCAGGAGATCATCCGCACACAAATCGGCAAGTTGATTAGCGATTTGGTCTTCGCCGCGCAAGTACAGGCCAGCGACATCGCGGAAGTGGCAATCGTCGGCAACACGGTAATGTATCACCTGTTCTGCGGGATCGACCTGGAGCCGATGTCACACTACCCCTTCGAGCCGCTCCAGGACGATATGAAGGTCTTCAACGCACCCGACCTGGGTTGGGCCCTGGGGCCGAACACCGTGGTGCGTTTCCTGCCGAACCTGGGCAGCTTCGTCGGCAGCGACATCACCGCCGGCGTGTTAGCCACCGGCATGCACGAGAGCAAAGAGCTAGTGGGCCTGGTGGACCTGGGCACCAATGGCGAAATTGTCATCGGCAACCGCGACCGTATGCTGTGTTCATCTACCGCCGCCGGCCCGGCATTCGAAGGCGCGCGCATCTCGATGGGCATGCGCGCTTCCACCGGCGCAATCTCCGAGGTACTGCTGGAAAATGGCGCAGTGCAATGTCGCGTGCTCGGCAATGCTCAACCGCGTGGCATCTGCGGCAGCGGCCTGGTGGATGCCGTCGCCGTCGGGCTGGACCTGGGCGTGATTCAAACCAGCGGCAGATTGAAGAACACAGACAAATCGAA
>DAOUFG010000026.1:0-9886 GCA_034430115.1 Thermoflexales bacterium
AAGAAGCAACTCGCGAACCATAAACTGTAATTGCAAAGGAGGCGAGCTATGAGCAAAGCCCAGGAGAAAACGCGTCGTTTACGCGCGGCCCTGGCACACCAGGAGGCGGACCGCGTCCCAGTGGGCGAGGCATTCTGGACTGGTTTCCTGCGCCGCTGCAAAGCGAAGTGGGGCGCAGATTTTGACCCCTACCGTTATTTTGACCTCGATTACACCATCGTAATGCCCAATATGGATCCGCGCATCCAGCCGTTTGAGATCATCCGCGAACAGGATGAAGACATTGTGCTCAAGACTGGTTTTGGTGCCACGATCCGGCGCTCGGGCGCATTGCCCATGCCCCATTTCGATTCATTTTCGGTCACCCGGCCCGAGGAGATGGCCGACTTCGCTTTCGATTCACCGGCAGACCCGCGCCGGTTCTATTCCGGCGGCGACGATCAGTTGAATTGCGTGGGGGATGCGCTCAGCCGCGACATTCCCGCCTGGGAAGAGAGGCTGGTGCCTTACCTGGATGATTTTGCCGTCTTCGGCGCAACTTGCGAGCCCTATGAATATTTGTGGCGCATCATCGGCAGCCAGAATGCGCTGGAGTGGATGGTGCTGGAGCCGGAACGCTTCGCGGCATTCGTGAACCGCGTCGGCGAATGGCTGCTGGCGTTCACCCGGGCGCAGATCCAGGCCGCCCGCGGACGGCTGGTGGGGATGTACATCTATGGCGACGTGGCCTATCGCCGGGGCATGCTCTTCAACCCGCGTCGCTGGCGCGAGTTGTTCAAGCCGCACGTTAAGGCGCTGATCGACCTGTGCCACGCGCACAACTTGATGGTGGTCTATCACGGGTGCGGTAATGCGCACGCCATTTACGATGACCTGGTGGGGATCGGCCTGGACGCCTATAACCCCCTGGAGGCCAAGGCCGACCTGGACGTGGTGGCATTGAAGAAGGAATATGCGGGGCGGCTTGCCTTTGTGGGCAATGTGGATGTGCGCGTGTTGGAACGCGGCAACCCCGACGAAATCCGCCATGAGGTGCTCTATAAGTTGCAGGCGGCGCGTGGTGGCGGCTGGGTCTTCCAGTCGGACCATTCGATCTCCAGCGAAGTAGCCCCCGAAAGCTATGCGCTGGCGCTGCAAACGTTGCGTGAGCATGGTTGTTACCCTCTAACGATTCAGGCACAGGAGCGCGAACAAAGATGAGCAAAGCAAAAGCACTTTTCATCCTGGACCCTGGACCCTACGATTGGATTTATGGGCCCGCCGAACGTGCGGAGATCGGCAATCTGGTGGACGTGTATGCGCCGCCGCAAACGGCGCAGTCGATTCGCGAGCACCCGGAACTCCTGCGTGATGTGCAGGTGATCCTTTCCGGCTGGGGCGCGCCGGTGATGGATGAGGCTTTCCTGGATCAGGCGCCAAACTTGCAGGCGGTGTTCTATGGCGCCGGGTCCATCCGGGGCATCGTGGATCACGCCTTCTGGCAGCGCGGGCTGGTCATCACCAGTGCCTATGGCGCGAATGCCGTGCCGGTGGCGATCTACACGCTGTCGCAGGTTCTGTTCAGTTTGAAGCACGGCTGGCGATATGGCCTGGAACTCAAGCGCACGCACCGTTACCCGGAGCGCGAGCAAATGCTCGACATGCCGGGCACGTATACCAGCATGGTGGGCATCATCTCCCTGGGCATGGTGGGCAGCCAGGTGTGTGAGCTGTTGAAGCCGTTCAACCTCAAGATATTGGCCTACGACCCATTCGCCGGGCCCGAAACGGCCAAGACGCTGGGCGTGGAACTGTGCGCGTTGGATGACGTATTTCGCCGGGCGGACGTCGTGTCGCTGCACACGCCGTGGTTGAAAGAGACGGAAGGCATGATCACCGGCGCGCACTTCGCTTCGATGAAGCGAGGCGCGACGTTTATCAACACGGCACGCGGGGCCGTGGTACGTGAGCCGGAGATGATCGCCGTCCTGGAACAGCGCCCGGACTTGTTTGCCCTGCTCGACGTGGTCTTCCCGGAGCCGCCCGCGCCCGATTCGCCGCTCTTCACGTTGTCGAACGTCATCGTGACGCCTCATATTGCCGGCGCGGTTGGCACCGAATGCCAACGCATGGGGCGCTATATGGTCGAGGAATTGACGCGCTATCTGCATGGTGAGGCGCTGCAATGGGGCATCACGGAGCAGAAAGCAAAGGTGCTGGCCTGATGCTGGTTGTACCAATCAACGAAGCGGAAGCGATCATCGAACCGTTCTGGGATGGCGGTTCCAGCGAACACCCGGCCGATAAGTGGGCCGCTCTCACGGAGTACACGACGCAGATTGCGCGTTCCGCCAGGGGCCGCATCGAGCAAAGTTGGTGTTCCGCCGTGGTGCACATCGACACTGCGCCGCCGGGCGTCGTCGCCGCCAGCATGATGCGCGATTGCGATGTCCATCTGGCGGGGTACGACGTGTTTCGCATCTTTGCGTCATTGCCCAGTTGGGTGCGCCTGACGGCCCGCGCAACGATCGACGGCCAGGTGAGTGTGCTGTTGGATCAGGTCGCCGGCGGCGATACGCACGATGAATTCGATGGCCCCATCAGTGGCGAGCACATGACGCGCCTGACGTTGGAATTTAGCTTATCCGAAGACCGCCCGGCCTACGTCGAGCTGCTTTGGCTGGGCCTGGCGAATCGCGCGGCACAAACGCATATGGAGGCACGCCGCAGCCCCTATACACCCGAATGGCGCGGGGCGTTGGCGCCTGGTACCGCCAGGCCGCAACCGCAGATCGGCATCTTCTTCGATGCCCACGAGTTGAGTGCTTTGCGGCGCAAAGTGCAGCACGGCGCGCTGAAGGCGATTTACGAACGTGTGCGGCGGCAGGCGGAACAGGACATGCAGGCTTACCGGAACCCCGAAGAGGATATCGGCTACTTTGTGCCGAACCCCGACCGGCGCTGGTGTCGCAACCGTGACATGCAGCGCCGTCGCACGGCAGGCGTGATGGAGCGGTTGGCCTTCGTTGGGCTGGTGGACGGCAACGCCGACATGTCGGTGCTGGCTGCGCGCATGGCGCTCTCGGCCGCGCACTGCGACACGTGGTGCGAGAGCATCATGGGGGTGTTCCCAGGCGCGACGTGGCATCACCGCTCATTTACCGAGGAAGTGTATTGCCGGGCCTGCGCGCTGGTGCTGGATTGGGCCGGTTTCTGCCTGACATCGCACGGCAAGCAACTGATCCGTGACGCGATCATCATGAAGGGGCTGCCGCGCATCGAGTCGGACTTTAAGCGCATGGAATACATCCGCCACATGAACCAGGGCATCGTCTTCAGCGCCGGGCGCATCATTGGGCTGCTGGGGCTGTTGCCTGCTCACCCGCGTTACGCGGAATTGGTGGATGAGGCCGAGCGCGACTTGCGCGAGATGCTCGATTCCTACGTGCAACCCGATGGCGGCACGCTGGAGGGCATGGCCTACTGGAATTACACCTTTGGCACCGTCATGCCGCTATACCTGGCCCTGGCGCGCTATCATGGCGCAAAGGATCTGAGCGCGTTTCGTGTGCAGGGAGGGTTGCCGGAATCGCTCATCAAGACGGGCGACTATGCGCTGTCGATGCTCTCCACGGTGGGCGATGGCACGACGTATTTGCCGATCAACGACGCCCATGCGGATGAGCGCATCAGCCCCGCGCTCATCGCGGCCTATTGCCAGGTGTCTGATCGCTCGGAGTGGCAGCAACTCTATGCGGCGACATCCGGCGCAGGTGGAACGGGCGAGGATATGTATCACATCATCTTCGCGCCCGCCCGGTTGGCGAAGGCTGCCCCGTTGGTGAAGCCGCGTTTCGACGCCCTGCCCGATGTGGGTGAGGTGAGCAGCGTGCGCGCGCATCCGCAACTGGGGTTTGTGCACTTCCATCTTTCCGCCGGGCCGATTCTGTTGACGCACTATCACATGGACCGCGGCAGCTTTGTGTTGGAGGCGGCGGGTGAGGCGCTGGCGATCGACCGCGGCGTGACGACCTACGATCACCCCGAGGTGGGCCTGATCGGCGCGGCGGCGCGGCATAACCTGCTATATCCAGAAAGCCCCGATGGCCGGCAGATTGGGCAGCCCCCCAATGCTTATGGAGCGACGCTCAATTCCGCCGTTGCTGAAGGCGACATCCTCCTCCTGGCGGCCGACACGACCCAAAGCTGGGAGAGCGGCGTATATCAGGCCATCCGGCGCAGAGTGGTCTCGCCCGCGCCGGCGCTCTATTTGCTGGACGATGAGGCACAGATGGTTACGCCGATGGCGGTGAGCTTCCGGCTGAACACGCGCGGCGTGATCCAAACGCAGGGGGGCGAGTTCTGGGTCACCAGCGAACGGGCGGCGCTGCGCATCGTGCCGTTGAACTGGCAGCCCGCCACATTTAGCGCTGGGGTTGAAGGAATCGATAGTCACCTGCAGCCCGTCAATGTGTTGCGCATCATCTCGGCAAAGGCGGCTGCGCACCGCCTGGTGACGGCGATTGAAGTGCTGCCCGCCGGAGAACCCCGGGTTGCCTGGCGGTTCACAACGGGTAAGGTAATTACGGCGACTTGCCAGGGTAAACAGGTGCGCCTGAGCGTAGGGCGCAGACCGTCGCTGCAAGTAAGTGTGACGGATGCCGCCGGCCAGGTGATGGCTGCGCGGTGCCAGAATAATCAATGGGAGTTGGACGCATGATTCATAGGGGCCTCGTATCGGTGACCTTCCGCAAGCTGAAGCCGGAAGAGATTGTGCGCCTGGTTCGCCAGGGCGGGTTGGAGGCGATTGAATGGGGCGGCGATGTGCACGTGCCGCACGGCGACGTTGAGATGGCGCGCGCGGTGGCGCGCATGACGAAGGATGAAGGGCTGCGCGTGGCCGCTTATGGCTCCTACTACCGCGTTGGAGAGCCGCATTCGTTTACGTTCCAGGACGTAGTTGACACTGCCGTTCAACTTGGCGCGCCCACCATTCGCGTGTGGGCCGGCGCGCGCGGCTCCGCCGTGGCGGATGCGGCCTATCGTGCGCAGGTGGTGACCGATTCGAGCAAGATTGCGGACCTGGCCGGCGCGGCGGGGATGACGATCTCCTACGAATTTCACAGCAATACGCTCACCGACACGAACGCTTCGGCCTTGAAGCTGCTCCAGGAGGTGAATCATCCAGCCGTGCGATGCTACTGGCAGCCCAACGTTGGCGCTACGCGGGATTATTGCCTGGCGGGGCTGCGCGAGGTCGTGCCGTGGCTGACGAACGTACATGTGTTTCGCTGGTACCCGGCGCAGGAACGCTGGCCGCTGGCGGATGGTGCGCAGGATTGGGCGCACTATTTGAAGCCCGTGGCTGCTATGCAAGGTGAACATCATGCCCTGATCGAGTTTGTCAAAGACGACTCTCCCGAGCAGTTCCTGCACGACGCTGCGACGCTGAAGCAATGGTTGGCGCTGCCATGATCTGCTAAGTTTTGCTCATCCATGCCATGAGGACCAGCCCATGTTGAGGTTGCTACGCACTTTGGGGGCTGTTTTTACAATCGCGGCGCACAGGCTATGGGCGTCACGTTGGCTGAGCCTTGCGGCGGTCGTCGGCCTGACGGCGGTGGTGGGGTTGGCGTTGAGCGTGCCGCTCTATGCGGATGCTGTCTACCATCGCACGTTGCTTACCAGTATCGCCGACGCGCAGATCGATCAACAAGGTGTGCGCCGGCCCCCGTTCACGTTCATGTTCCGCTATGCCGGCAAATATAACGGCGCGCTGGATTGGCAGGGCATCGCGCCGGTGGACCAATATATGACCAATGCCGTGCCCGCGGCGTTGGGGTTGCCGCGCACGTTGCTGGTGCGTTCTTTTGAAACGCGCCTGGGCCAGCTCTTCCCGGTCACAGATACCGCCTACCTGGATCAGCGTGAGCCTTTGCTCTGGACATCGGTGGCGACGCTGGGCGACCTGGCACAGCACGTGGATGTGGTCGATGGTGGCTTGCCCGCTGCCGATTCATCAACCGATGCGATTCAAGTGATGGCCAGCAAGGCGCTGGCCGATAAGCTGGGGTTGCAGGTTGGCGAGCGCTATATCCTTTTCTATAGGCCCGACAACGCTGACCCGTCGCAGTTGTCCATCCTTGTGACCGGCCTGTGGCAGGCGCGCGATCCAGAGGACGGTTACTGGTTCAGCCACCCCGAAGCGCTCGACGAGACCTTCTTGACCACCGAGCAAGTCTTTACGGAGCGCCTGGCACCACGCCTAAGTGGAGAGGTGTTTCAGGCTACATGGTACATGGTCTTCGACGGTTCAGGTGTGCGCTCGGAAGATGTGGCGCCGCTTCTGGAGCGGATCAAGGTCATGTCGGTGCGGATTGGGACGATTTTGGCGCGCGTGAGTCTGGAGGTTTCTCCGGTTGAGGCGTTGGAATCATATCAATCGGCGAGCCAGGTGTTGACGGCGCAACTCCTGGCCATCAACACGCCCATCCTGCTACTGATGTTCGTCTATACCCTGCTGGTGGCCAGCTTGCTGGTCGGTGGCAGGCGCAATGAAATCGCCGTATTGCGCAGCCGTGGTGCGACTGTCGCCCAGGTATTGGGCATTGCCTTGCTGGAGGCCTGTGTCTTGGGGGTGCTCGCCATTGCTGCTGGGACACCAGTGGCCCAGGGGCTGGCGACGCTGGTGGGCCAAACCCGCAGTTTCTTGAACTTTACCGGCGCGACCGCCGGTGACGCGTCGTTGCAGATGGAAGTGACGTCGTCCAGCTTGCAAATCGCGCTGGCGATGGGCATCTTGGCTGCATTGCTGATGCTCATCCCCACCTGGACGGCTGCACAAAACACGGTGATCACCTATAAACAGGAGCGCGCGCGCAGTTTGCGCCCGGCGTGGTGGCAACGGGCGGGGATCGATATTCTCCTCTTGATACCGGTTACGTATGGCACCTATCTGTTGCGCAAACAGGGTTTCATTCTGCCGCCAGGGATCATCGATCAAGGAGCAGCGGCCCCGGATCCGTTCGATAACCCGTTGCTGTTCATGGTGCCCGTCCTGGCGATATTGGCGTTCACGCTGTTGTTTATCCGGCTACTACCTTACGTGGTGCGGCTGATGGCCTGGCTCCTGTCCAGGTTCCCCGGTGCGGCGCTGCTGATGGCGGCACGCCAATTGGCGCGCACGCCCGGTTTTTACGTTGCACCGTTACTGCTGCTCATCCTCACGCTTGGGTTGGCTACCTTCACGGCTTCATTGGCGGCCACGCTCGACCAACACCTGGTGACCGAGATTCGCTATGCCACCGGCGGTGACATGGCGCTCAACGAACTGGGCGAGAGCACGCGTGACACGGGCGTATCTAACCCGCTCGTCATGAGTTCAAGCGCGGCGGAGGATGGTCAATCTGAGGCGAACGCCGGGCCGCTGTATATGTTCCTGCCCATCGAAGATCATATGCGGGTGGATGGCGTGCAGGCGGCGGCGCGGATTGGCGCTTATCGCGCGGATGCACACTTCAGCACACACAACGCCACTGCCACATACCTGGGCATCGACCGGCTGGATTTTGCCCAGGTGAGCTATTGGCGGAGTGATTTTTCTGCTCAGCCGCTGGGCAGCCTGATGAATGCGCTGGCATCTCGCTACGACGCGGTGCTGGTGCCCGAATCGGTGTTGGCGGAAAATGCGCTGGGCGTCGGCGATAGCGTTCAGGTAAACGCGCATTTGCAGGACGGCGACGTAGCGCTGCCCATGACCATCGTCGGCACGTTCAAGCTGTGGCCGGGCTGGAACCCGCAAGATGCCGATATGGGGCCGCTCTTTGTCGGCAACCTGGACTACTTTTTCCAGCAGGCCGGCGGGCAGGTGCCTTATAACGTCTGGCTGAAGACGCGCGCCGGGAGTGACCCACGGGCAATCGTAGAAGGAGTGAGTAACCTGGGCGTGCTGGTGAGAGGTGCGCAAGACGTGCAGACCCAGGTTGATCGCGAACAAATGCGCCCGGAGCGCCAGGGCTTGTTTGGGATGCTTTCGGTGGGATTTGGCGCGGCGGGGCTTTTTACGGTGCTTGGGTTTTTTCTGTACGAGGTCTTTTCATTGCGCAGGCGCACGATTGAGTTGGGCGTGTTGCGCGCGATAGGGTTCAGCTCAATCCAGATGGGCTGCTTCCTGGGCGGAGAACTGCTGCTTTTGTTGGGTGTTGGCGTTGGCGCGGGCACGTTCCTGGGCGTGCTGGCCAGCCGGGTCTATATCCCCTATTTCCAGATCAACGCTACTGCGATGGGGCGCGCGCTGCCGTTTGCCGTCGTCGTGGCCTGGCCGGAGGTCTTCCGCATCTATGCCGTGTTTGGCTGCCTGTTCATCGCTGCATTCGTTGCGTTACTTCTTTTGTTACACAAGATGCGCGTTTTTGAGGCGATCAAGCTGGGAGAATCTGAATAGTGGCGCACGTTTGGGCGATTGCCCCGATTGGCGCGTGAGTGCTAAACTAGTACATCGGTAGCCTGGTTGAGCAGAGGATGCACACACAAGCCGGATGATTCGTCTTATACGCACCTTCTTTGCCGTTTTCATCGTCGCTGCCAAACGGTTGTGGTCTACGCGCTGGCTAACGTTAGCTGGCGGGTTGGGTTTTGTGGCAGCGATTGCGCTCGCGTTTAGCGTGCCATTGTATGCAGACGCCGTCTACCATCGCATCCTCTCGCGCGAATTGGGCATCAGCGACCTGAATTCTTCCCCATTGCCTCCGTTTTCTTTCCTGTTTCGCCAGGGCATGTTCTTTCAGGAAAATGCGAATTGGGGTGACATATTGCCCGCCGACCGATTTATGGATCAGCAAGCGCCGGTGATCTTGCAGCTTCCGCGCAAGACAATCGTGCGCTACTTCCAAACCGCTAACTTGCGGCTATTTTCATTGCTCGACCCGGACGCCTTCGAGCGCCGCGAGCCGCTTCTTTCCATCCCGGTCGTTTCCATCAGCGACATCGGTGACCATATCAACTTGCTGGCCGGCACGCTCCCGCCCGATCAGCCGGATAAGGATGGCTATATCGGTGTGCTGATCAGCAAGCTGGTGGCCGACCGGCTGGGTATGCAGGTGGGTGATAAATACGTGGCATTCACCGGTCGGCAAGACGCCGGCTCCGTGCGCGTGCCGGTGGTGATTTCGGGCGTGTGGGAGCCGCGTGACCGGCTGGAGTCGTACTGGTTCTACCGGCCGGATCAGCTTGACGTCATGCTGCTCACCAGCGAGCCGAATTTCCGGCAGGCCATCGCCCCCATCATCGGCGACAACATCAGTGAAGTGCTGTGGTTTATGGACTTCGACGGCGATTCGGTGCGCGTGTGGAATGCCGCGGACCTGAGTGCGCGAATTGATCAACTGGTGGCGACGGCCAAGGCGCAGAAGCTGAACCTGGACATGGCTGCTTCGCCGCAAGATGCACTCTTGAGGTATCAGCGTGACAGCCGCACCCTGATGCTCCAGCTCTACACGTTCAGTGTGCCGATCTTCGTGCTGGTGCTGGCGTTCGTCATCCTGGTTGCGGGGTTGATGGTGAACAGCCAGCGCGCCGAAATTGCCATCTTGCGCAGTCGTGGGGCCACCGGCTGGCAGGTGTTTGGCATTTCGCTGCTAGGGGCATGCGGGCTGGCGCTCGTGACGTTTGGCGCCGGTGCCGTTGCAGCCTTGGGCATCGCTATGGGCATGGGGCAGGCGCGCAGCTTCCTATCCTTCATCAGCGGCGATACGTTGCCGGTGGCGCTGACGCAAACCAGCCTGCCTTTTGGGGCGGTCGCCGCGGTTGTGGCGGTGCTCATCACCGTGTTGCCGGTGATTGGCGCGGCACGTTATACCATCCTTTCGTATAAGCAGGAACGCGCGCGCAGTATCCGTCCGCCCTGGTG
>DAOUFG010000027.1:0-14188 GCA_034430115.1 Thermoflexales bacterium
CACAAAGGCCGTCAGGGCCAGCGCCGCGGCCAGCCAGCGCAACGTGATGCGCAGCGGCTCCTCCACCGCATGCACCACATCGGCCCCGCCGATCAAGAGCGCCCCAGCGACGATGCACGCGGCAAAACCGATCACCGGCGGCCAGGCTTGCGTATCTGAGGCCGAAGGCATCATGCTATTGGCCACCGCAAAGATCACGTAGAACCATAGCAGCGCATCCGTGGCATGCGTGGTGGCCCATAACTGCGTCAAGAACGCAGTCAAGTCGCCCTGATCCAGCGCGCTCGTCAACCCTGCGCCGTTGAACACCAGCCACCCCACCAGCCCAAGCATCAATGTGCCCGTGAGCAGCGGCGCGCCGCCAATCAGGCTGGCGCGAAATGGGTCGGAATGCAGCACCTCCACGGCACCCAGGCGCACCACGCCCTTGCCCTGGCGCTTGGGGAGGATCGTCACGCGCTTCACGCGCACGCCCAACAGGCGCGCCATCAGAGCATGGCTCAGCTCGTGCAACGCCACACCAGGCAGCAGGGGGATCGAATAGAGGAAAATCGCGACGTCAGTCTGGCCCGTCAACAACAGGGCCAGCTCTTGCAGCACACGGTGGACCAGCCGTTCCAACACAAGCAGCGCGCCGAGCGCAGCAATAAACCCCACCAGGCTGATGAGCATCGCAGAGTAGAACGCGAAACATGAAACGTGAGGTCAACTTTCACGTTTCATGTTTCACGCATCAGGCTTAATTACTTGGCCGCTTTCACAATCGCTGCGAAGTCGGCTGCCTTCAGGCTGGCGCCGCCGACCAGCGCACCGTCGATATCGGGCTTGCCCAGCAGTTCCTGGGCGTTGGCTGCGTTCACGCTGCCGCCATATTGGATGCGCACTTGCTCGGCCAGGTCGCCATATTTGGCGCGCAACTGCTTGCGAATGAAGGCGCAGCGGTTCTGCGCATCGTCGGCGGTCGCCGCGCGCCCGGTGCCGATGGCCCAAATCGGCTCATAGGCGATGGTCACCTTGGCGATGTCGGCGGGGCTGACGTTGGCCAACCCTTCACGCACCTGGCGCTCCAACACGGCCTCGGTCTCGCCGGCTTCATTCTGCTGCAACGTCTCGCCGACGCACATGATCGGCTCCAGGCCGGCGGCCAACACAGCCAGGACCTTCTTGTTCACGGTCTCATCCGTCTCAGCAAAATATTGCCGGCGCTCGGAGTGGCCGATGATGATGTAATCGACAATGCCCTTCAGCATGGGGATGGACACTTCGCCGGTGAACGCGCCCTTCGGCTCAAAGTGAGCGTTTTGCGCACCGATCTTGATCGTGCTGCCCGCCAGCGCCGTCTTGACGGCAGTCAGTGCTACAAACGTGGGACATACCGCCACGTCCACGCCTTGCACGCCCGCCAGGGTGACTTTCAACTCGTCCACCAGGGCCACCGCCTCGGTGACGGTCTTGTTCATCTTCCAGTTACCAGCAATGAATGATGTTCGCATTGTGTACTTTCCTTCAGTCTGTGATTGATAAGACTCGGCTATTTTAGAACAGGCTCAATTGCTCCGCGCCGCCATCTTCCGGCTCTTTCTTCTCCGGTTTGCTGGTCGCCTCGGCCTGTTTGCGCGCCTCGGCCAGGATTTCCGGCAGGCGACGGAAGTCATCTTCGATGGAGTCACGCAGGGCAGGCTGGTGCAATGCGGCAGCGGGGTGGAACATCGCTACGACAATCCGCCCGTCGATCCGTCGTGCGCGGCCATGAATCGCCGAAATTTTGCCGCCGGGGAAATAGCGCGCCATCGAGAAGCGCCCTAGCGTGATGATGACTTTGGGGTTGATCAGCGCAACTTGCCTGTCCAGGTAGGCGCCACAGGCGCTGATTTCATCAGGCTGCGGGTCGCGGTTGCCCGGCGGGCGGCATTTGACCACGTTGGCGATGAACACATCGCTGCGCTTGAAGCCGGCGCTGGCCAGCAACTGATTCAGAAACTCACCCGACGGTCCTACAAACGGGCGACCCTGTTGATCTTCATGAAAGCCTGGGCCTTCACCAATCAGCATCACTTCGGCATTGGCGGGCCCTTCGCCGGGAACGGCGTTCTTGCGCGTCGCGCTCAAGCCGCATTGCTTGCAGGCGCGCACTTCATTTGCAACGGTCTTTAGGTCATCCATGACCACCAATTGTAATGAGTGCACTACGAAACGTAAAATGGGGGCACGACCCAAGGGGTGACCAGACTTCGTCACTTGCGTGGCGACGCCGTAGCCAGGCGGGCGTAGAGCGCCGCTTCAAGCGCATCCAGCCGATCCCGGTAGGCGGGTCGGCTGAAGTTTTGCACGGTCATGATCAGCGCATCTTCGTTGTTATCACGATAGTAGCGCTTGCGCCGCCCGACCTCCACAAAGCCATACTTGGCATACAGGTTTTGCGCGACGTAATTCGTGACGCGCACTTCCAGGGTGGCCGTGAGGGCGTTACGGCGCTGCGCTTCGCGCAGCAGGCTCACCAGCAACAGTTCACCTACGCCCCACCCGCGCCACGCCACGTGCGAGGCAATGGTGCTGACGTGCCCTTCATCCACGATCATCCACAACCCGGCAAAGCCAATCACCGGCAACACCGGCCTGGGCGAGCGCGTAAGCAAGCGTTGTAAGAACGTTTGCGAGCGTGCTGCGACGTCCGCCCCAGCCGACGCAATGCTATCGGCCAACTGCGTCAACCGCACGACGATGAAATAGGCATTCGGGTTATCGAGCAATTCGTGGCGATAGGCCTTCTCCGGCCAGGGGATGGGGAAAGCCGTCTTCTCGATCGCCATGACCTCTGGAATATCATCCAGCGTCATTGGACCTACCACGAAGGGAAGTGTCTGTGTATTTATCACAACGCCAAACCTAACTTTCTGGTGGATAGATAGGCATCAGCGAAAGTGGATTATCCGTTTCCGCATTCTGCCAGCGTGCATAACCAAGCTCGGCCAAAAAACCGGCGCGGCGTAGGTTATAGGGCGCAGGAGCGAGCGTGGCACGCGCCTGCAACAGCGTCGCGAGCGCCGGTGACAGATCACCACATACCCAGGCGGGGCCGGTGACGGAATTGGCAAATTCCTGCCAGCGCTGAATGGTCCATGGGGGAATAGCATGCAGCGTATCGCCATGCCACTCATAACGGCATACCGCCGAACGGCCTCGCCCGGCTTCCACCAGGGCAATAACCGGCATCTGGCTTTTAGGTTGTGCCGTGGCGATCACCTCAAATGCGCTCACGCCGACCAGGGGGATGTTGCGCGCCACGGCCATGCCCTTGGCAATCGCCAGGCCGCAGCGAACGCCGGTGAACGACCCCGGCCCGATTGACACCGCGACAGCGCCGATTTGTGCGGGGCCGATGTTACAAGCTTGCATCAAGCGACGGATCTGTGCGCTCACGGCGGCGGTGTGATGCCGGTCACTCTCCCACGAGCACTCGGCGCGCAGGCTGAAGGCATCACGCAGCGCGACGCTGGAACGCTGAGTACAGGTATCTATCGCCAATAACACAGGCGCTTCGGGCGTCGGCTTCGAAAACACAGGCGGGATTTCGGCATACGAGGGTGTCGCGCTCAGTGGCTCGCCGGGATGCTGAGTGACTGGCTCCGCGCCGGCCACATCCAGGGGCACCGTTCCATCCTGCATCGTTAATTGATCTTCCATTCTCTCACCCGTTTCGGGTCATCACATCACACGCCAAAAGCATTCTTGCGAAACGCCAGCAACACCTGCCACGTGGCTGCATGCTTGGCTGAAAATGTCAGCAGCCGTTTACTCTGATTCGTCAACTCAAATCGTACTCGAATCGCATCCTGCGGGATGTATGCCGCGCCACGCTCCGCCCACTCAATGATACAGACACTTTGCTCATCTTCCAGAATCTCTTCCAACCCTAGCGACAGCAAATCGGCCTCTTTTTCCGCCCGATACAGATCAATATGGTACAGGGTATGCCGGTCCTTGGCGCGATGATGTTCCTGCACCATTGTAAAGGTCGGGCTGCGCAATGGCTGTAACGCGCCCCACCCAATGCCAACGCCACGCGCAAACTGCGTCTTCCCTGCACCCAACGGGCCACTCAGCGCCAAGACGGCGTGTGCGGGCAACAGACCACCCAATCGCATTCCCAGGCGCTGGGTCTGCTCTTCGCTGTGGCTGAAGCATTCAAAAGAATTTGGATCAAGGACGGGCATAAGACAATCATGCATCAAACGGCGTTCGAGCTGCGCCGTTTGATGCATTGGCTCCTGTGATGTTTATGCCGGGTTCACCAGCGGGTTCAACACGTGGAACCCACGCACCAACCCTTCCTCGAATCGATCTCCCGCAAAGACCGGGTCTTCATGTTCGATGGCAACACCGCCATCGTAGCCAATCTCAATCAGTGCCGCGATGTACTCGGCCCAGTTGATCTGCCCATAGCCGGGGATGCGATAGCGCCAACAGTCGTGATGGATGCCCAGGATGCCCTCGCGCTGCACGTTGTGCATCAACATTTCCGTATCTTTGGCATGCGAGTGATAGATGCGCGCCTTGAATTCTTTCAGCGCCACGATGTGGTCAATCCCCTGCCACACCAAGTGCGACGGGTCGAACTCCAGGCCCAGCGCAGGCGATTCAACGCGCGTAAACATCTCGCGCCAGTTGCGAGGCGACCATGCCAGGTTTACGCTGTGCCAGGGAATATCGCCCCACATGCCGGGCCAGTTTTCAAACCCGATGCGCAAACCGTTGTCTTCTGCGGCTTTGGCAATCGGCCCAAAGACCTCAGCAAAGCGCGCCATCGCCTCGGCCAAAGGCCGTTCCGGCAAGTTGCCGGCCATAGAGGTGATGACACCGACCTTCAACAATTTCGCCAGTTCGAAGATCACCTGATAGCGCTTGAGCGTTTGGGCAGCATCCTCGGGCAAGGGGTTGCCATAGTACGAAATGGCCGAGATGGTCAGGTTGTTCGCTGCCAGCACATCATTCACGCGCCCGGCAACCGTCTTCAAATCGGGCGGTGCATCCAGCGAGGGGACAAGTGAAGTCGCATGCGTCTCAAGGCATTGGAACCCCAGCCGAGCCGCACGTTTTGCTTCTGCTTCCGAGTACTGACAAAGATAACCCAGTTTCATTGAGGATCTCCTTGCAAAATTAAAGTCCGTCGGCTGTATTGTACTTGCGCTACGCCAAGCGCAGAAAGCATTGGGCTTGGGTTTGCGGCCTATTTCGGTTGACCGTCACCCTGGGTATCTTGCGCATTATTTTCACCCTTCGGCCTGCGTCGCCGGCGCAACAGCTCGGCCGCCGTTGAGCCTGGCTGGGCATGCGGAGAGGGTTGCGAAGACACATCAGGTTGGGCCATCCTGGTGGGCCGGGGCGCCACATGCACAGGTGGTTGATCAAACAATGAGACCGGCGCCTGGGCCTGCGTGCTGCGCGCTTTTGCCTGCATCAAATGGCTCATCCGGCCGCCACGCTCCAACGTCGCAGGGATAAGCTCACGCCGGCCCAAACCCAGCAACTTGCGGAAGCTGACCGCAATGCGCCGCACGCCAATATCAAACGGCAACAGGATTGCCGCCAGCGCCAAGAGCAAGGGGAATAGATCGGTACGCGAGGCAGCCGCCGGCACGTTCAGTTCAAAGGACTGCGCCGGTTGCGCCAGCACCGCCCCGCCACCCAGCGTGGCCCACTCTCCCAATGCGCTGATGCCGCCGGGGGTATTCGGCGCATACTCGGCAGAATAGGGCTTCACCCAGGTCAACGTGCGTTCCACATGAGACGTCGGTGTGACGCCCGAGGTATCGGTCAGCGGTGCGCTACTCTCAATGCGCACGAAGTATGCCCCCGGCTGCGCCAGGTAGGCGGGCGCCTCATAGTGACCGGGCGCCGTTTCCACGAGCGGCAATTCCGAAGTGCCACCCTGGCTGTCGATGAGCACCGCTTTCAGGTTCACGTTCTGGCCCGTCTGCGCGGATGGCAAGTCCACCGCGATCACTGACTGATCGCGATGCTGCACAATTTGGGCATCCATGCCCGTATCGGGCCGGTCGATGATCGTCCAACGCACCATCTGAGCCCAGAACTTGGGGAAGTCGGCCCAGGAGATCCAGGCCTTGGCCCAGCGACCCGTCGCATCCGAAGTGAATGCCGCCACCCGCCCCAGGCCATATTGCCAGGTCGCCAGGAGCGGGTCCGTCTCGTTAGCTTTTAGGATCACTTGCGCAGCCGGCTTGGCCGTGGTTGCCACGTAGCCCTGCAATTGAGGCATGCTGGTGATGCCGCTCAAGATCGGGCTGGCTGCGTTTAGCTTCGGGAAGAAGTTTTGCTCCACGATGTAGCTGCGTTGTGCCAGGGCCGTTTCCTCGGTAAAAATGGTGGGCAGGTTGGCTGCCTTGGTCGTCAGGTGAAACCGCCCACCGCCCAGACGCGCTAAGTCTCGCAAGAAGGGCACGTCCACGCCGTCGCCGATCGCCACCACGCTGACGGTGACGCTGGCCGCATGAAGCTGGTTCACCACGTCGCGCGCGCCATCCTGGTGCTCGGCATCGTTCCCGTCGGCCAGCAGAATCACGAGCTTGGTCGCGCGGCTCGATTTGGTGATGATCGACTGTGCCTCCTGTAAAGATTCAAGCACATAAATGCCACCGCCCCCTGCATCCATGCTCAACACATGCGGGATGTTCTGTTCCCGGTCGCGCCCGGCAAATGGGCCGATGACGTCCACCGGCATCGTGTCGTAACCGATGACGGTGATTTCATCATCGTCGTTGATGAGTTCCGCCGCGCGAGCCGCCGCCTCGGCAGCCAGGCGAATCTTCATCACGTTATCCTCCTGCACGCTCATGCTGCCGCTCTTATCCATCACGATCACTTCGGAGACGGATGGAAAGCGGCGCGGGTCCTTGATCTGCGTGTTGACAGGCAATAACTCTTCCAGGGGCGTCTTATAGTAGCCGCCCACGCCATAGCTGCTGGGGCCGCCGATGGCCGTCAGCCCGCCTCCCATGTCGCGCACGTAACTCTGGAGCGCTTGCATCGCACGCGGCGATAGCTCTGGCGCCGGCACATCCACCAGGACGATCGATTGATAGGCGGCAAGCGACTGCAATTCGGTCGGCATAGCGCCGGGGCTTGTTTCGTCATATAGGATCTCCGCCGAAGCCAGTGCCGCCTTCAGTGACGACGTCTCGTCCACGCTGGGTGATTGGTCGTTGGGCAAGGGCGTCCCTGCGGGCAACGCCACAATGAGCACACGCGGGGGGCCACCCACGATCACCGAAGCAGAGAGCGAATCGTTCTGCGGCACGCTATCCATCTCGGCGGAGATCTGCGCGCGGAACGACGTGAACCCGGTGCGCGCGGCGCTGGCACGCACGCTGAATTCATTCAAGCCCGCCACCAGGTTCACATCCTGCTGCGAGATGACATCCGCGCCGGCATAGATCGTCAATTGCGCGCGCATGGCCTGGTTTGCGTCCACCACCACTTGCAGCGGAATGATCTGCCCTGCCGAGGCCCTCTGCGGCGCGTCCACGCGCTCGATCGCGGCGTCGGGGCCTGGCTTGATCGTCAGCGGCACCACGTCCAGGCGCGCATTGACGGCGCGCACCAGCCGCGCGGCGGCATCGGCATCGCCGATGGTTTGCTTGCCGTCGCTCAGCAACACCAGGCGCTTGGCATAGTCATTGGGGAGTAGCGACAGGCCCAGCCGGATGGCGCTCTCCACGTTCGTGCCGGATGTGCGCACCTGGGCACCGACGTCCCCCAGGTCATGCAATTCCGACAGGCTACGCTCCACCTGGGCGTCGGCCCCAAACACTACCACCGCCGCCTTATCGTCGCCGCCAGGGCGCATCGCCCGCAAGGAATCACGCACAAATTGGAGTGCCTGATCTCTCCCGCCTGCGCGCACACTATCGGAGACGTCTACGAGGAATGCGACCGCCAGTTTGCTGTTGAAGGTCACGCTTTGCATGCCGGCCAGCGCAAAGATCACGCTCGCCAAGAGGAGACAGCGCAACAATAATCCGGCCCAAGCATGTGTGGAGGCCGGGCGCACTCCCCCTTTGCCCCGCTGCCGCCGCAGGCGCGGCAACGCAATGATCGCGCTGATGGGCAATAACACCAGCAACACTAGAAATAGTGGCTGTGTAAACGTAACCACAAAGCCTACTATAACAGCCGGACGAATGCGAAGGCGATGGGGAGCTGTGGTGAAACGGCGCAAGGGAGAGGATGTAGGTTTTCATGGTTCGACAGGCTCACCATGAAAACCATGAGCTTGCCTAAGTCACCCTGAGCATGTCGAAGGGACGGGCCCCCTGCCCCTCCGCTCACTTGCTCCTAATGCTCCCTGTTACCCTAGCTCCCTTGCTCCTGATGCTCCCGCTTGCTGCGGCGCTGCAACTTCTTGTACACAGTCATCTCGGCGTCATAGGCGCGAATGTCGAGCGTCAGATCATCACTCACGTCCACGCCCTCGGCACGCAACAAGTCGCGTTGCATGGCCGCCGTATCGGGGTTAGGAATGGAAATGCGGCCGGACGAATTGACGACGCGCCACCATGGAACGTGTACGGGGTCGGGCAGCCCATAGAGCGCATACCCTACCCCACGCGCTCGACCAGGCTGGCCGCATTGGCGCGCCACTCCGCCATAGCTCATCACGCGTCCCTTGGGGATCAACCGCACGACGTCGTAAACTTGCTGATTGAAAGTCGAGCTTGCCATGCAGATAGTGTACAGCGGAAGAGCACGGGAGATGAGACGATTGGTTCACCCCCTCTCCCCCGCTCCGTTTCACCACAGCACGCGGGCTCCCTTGCTTACTGATCGCTCAGGTAGTCGCGCAGGCGGCGGCTGTGATGGGGATGGCGCAACTTGCGTAACGCTTTCGCCTCGATCTGGCGCACGCGTTCGCGCGTGACGCCAAACATCTGGCCCACCTCTTCCAGGGTATGCGTGCGCCCGTCGCGGAAGCCGAAGCGCATTTCCAACACGTTGCGTTCGCGCTCGCTCAGGCTGGAGAGCACCGAGCGCACCTGCTCCTTGAGCATTTCGAGCGTCGCCGAATCCATCGGCGACATCTCGCTCTGGTCTTCGATGAAGTCGCCCAGCAGGCTGTTTTGTTCGCTGCCCACCGGCGTCTCCAACGAAATAGGCTCGGCCGAAACGCGCATAATCTCTTGCACGTACTTGACGGCCTGTTCCAGCTTGCGCTCCAGGGCCGGGTCGATGGGCTTGCCGTTGGCCTGCGCCTCCATGATGGCCGCCAACTCACGCTCGTCAAGCAGGTTCATTTCCATCGCCAGGTCTTCGGTGGTCGGCTCCTGGCCCAATTCCTGCGTCATGCGGCGTTGCACGCGCGAAAGCTTATTGATCGTCTCCACCAGATGCACGGGGATACGAATCGTGCGCGCCTGATCGGCAATCGAGCGGCTGATGGCCTGGCGAATCCACCACGTGGCATAGGTGCTGAATTTGAACCCGCGCCAGGAATAGAACTTCTCCGTCGCACGCAACAGCCCCATATTGCCCTCCTGGATCAGATCCAGGAAGGAGATGCCACGTCCAAGATAGCGCTTGGCGATGCTCACCACCAGGCGCAAGTTGGCGCGTATCAGCGATTGGCGCGCCTCTTCAGCACGACGCTGAATATCGCCCAGGTGATCCTCCAGGCGTTCGGCGTCGGGCAATAACTCCTGCACTTCCGCCCATTCCGGCAAGTCGTTGGATTCGGCTTCGTCAAGCTGTTGCGCCAACGCATCAACAAACGCGGGCGGGAACACGATAGCCGCCAACACCACCTCGAACAGCGGCTTGCTGATCTTTTCCACCGTTTGATCCTGGCCCCAACCCAACCCACGCAGATACTGCTGCATATATGCAGGCGAGACGTCCATATAGGCAAAGGGCATCTGGCGTGCTTCCACCAGGATGGAAGCCAGCTTAGGCGGTTCAACGTTGCGAGCGGCGCACTCCTGCGTCACAGTCTGCCACGATTCGGTCAGATGCGTATAGGTGGCTTGCCAGATACTTGCGCCCACGTTGCTTGCGTCGGTGCGCAACTTCGGCAAAAGCTGCTCAGCGCTAAACGTCGCACAGGTGCGCAGCTCTTGATCGGCTGTAAGCAACGGTGTCGCACTGATCTCACGCAGATACATGCGAACAGGGTCATCCCCTTCTGCCTGATCCACATCGGCCAATCGACGCGTATCAAGATCTGACAGATCCTCCAGGGAATCGTCTTCTTCCTCCCCTTCTGCAAGGGCATAAGCTGCCGCTAGCTCTGCATCATCATCTTCAGTTGGCGCCGGTATCTCTTGATTTGTCAATTCAGTCTCACTACCCAGAAACTTCTGCACATACGAATCAGCGCCGTCCACCGATGCGCCATCAGAGTCGCTGTCGCTCATCGCGTCAACGGAATCCTCCTCGTCACCGGGAACTTGCGATTCGCTTTGCACCCATTGTGACAGACGATTTTCCAAAGGTCTTGCCGGGTCTTCAGCAACCTGCCTGGTCGTTTTCGCTGTATTAGAGTCGGTGGTCACTCTGGTCACGTCTCCCATCTTCACGACAGGCCACGCCGCAAAGCAATAGTTCTATGTGGCTTGCTCACGATGCGCGGTCAAAATCTACACAATAACTTTATCAGATGATTGTTACCATACTGCGCAGACGCAACGCCTTCTGTGCTCGCAGGAGTTTCATATTCACGTCCTGAAGTTTAAGATTATACTGTGAAGCCACGCTGCGAACCTCTCCTGTTTGGGCATCCTCGATCATCATCGCGATGGCACTGCGATCACGGCGCAGGTTTTCCTCACGCAGCCGGATGGAAGTCTGCACTGCCTCCTCGCGCAAGAGCGCTTCGTCGTCCACCGCGCCGGCACGATCCCCGGCCAATTGTTCGTCGGCGATCAGTTCCAGCCAATCGTCGTCCGCCTCCGGCAAAGGCTGGCCCGTTGCGGCGCGGCTGAGCTGCACGAACCCCGCCCGTAAAGCCGGGTTTGCAAAGTCCTCCTGGCTGAGCATGTCCAGGCTGGCACGCGTGAGCGCCACGTTTGCATCCATCAACAGCGCCGGGCGGCGGGCCAGGATAGCCACCAGGTGGGTCTCCAGGTCGGGACGGCGCGCCATCTCGGGCAGCTTATGCTCTACCGCCGGTGCAGCCTCATCGAAGAACTCCGGTTCGGGTGGGCCGTCTAACGGGTTCGGCGTCTCTGTACGGGGGGTAGCAGCAGCCCGGCGTTCGGCCCGCGTTTCGGTGCGCGGGGCGTTGGCCATCGCCTCCGCCACAGCACGCGGGCTCAGGTGCAGTTTGCGCGCAAGCTGCTGGACGTAATAATCGCGCCGCACTGGGTCCGATAGATCACGCACGATGGGCGCTGTCGCCTTCACTGCGTCCGACTTGCCGTGCGGGTCGTTGATGTCGAAATCGGCCAGCATCGTGTCGATCACATGATCCACCACCGGACGGGCGTGGGTCATCAATTCACGCCAGCGGTCAGCCGATTGCAACACCAGTTCGTCGGGGTCCAGGCCATCGGGCATGATCGCGACACGAATGTCGGCGTTCAATTTCGATTCGTGCCGGATGACGCCGCGCGGGTCAAACGTGGGGGTTTCGTCGCGCTCCAGCGATTCGCGCGCCACGTCCACTCCGCGTAACACGGCGCGGTTTCCGGCTGCATCGGGGTCCAGTGCCAGGATGATGCGCGGCGCCAGGCGTTTGAGCATCTTGAGCTGGCTCTCGGTGAGCGAGGTGCCCATGCCTGCCACCACGTTGGTAAACCCGGCCTGGTGCGTGCCGATCACATCCATATAACCTTCCACCAGCACCGAACATTGCTCGGTACGGATCGTGCCGCGCGCACGATGCATCCCAAAGAGCAAACGGCCCTTATCAAAGATGCTCGTTTGAGGAGAATTCATATACTTGGGCTCGCTGCCATCCAACGAACGCGACCCAAAGCCCACCACACGACCCTTCTCATCATGAATGGGGATCATCAGCCTGCCGCGGAAGCGATCATAACGGCGGCCCTCTTCGTTCTCCACGGCCAAACCGGCATCCACCAGATCTTGCACTGTAAAGCCACGCCCGGTCAGCGCATTGGTCAGGGCGTGATAGTCCATCAGGCTATAGCCCAGTTGCCAGGTTCGAATCGTCTCGTCTGTCAGGTGGCGCTTATCTGTGATATAGGCCCGGCAATTGGCCGCCTGTGGGGCAGACAACAGCAATTGATGAAAGTAATCCGCCGCCAGGCTCACCGCCGCGCGCAAACGCTCTTCGTGATCTTCGCTTTGCTTCTGTTCGGGCGTGCGCTCTTGCAGTTCAACCCCTGCCCGGTGGGCTAGTTCGCGCAGCGCCTCGCCAAAGGTCAGACCTTCCTTCTTCATCAAGAAGGAAAATACGTCTCCCTGTTCGCCGCTGGAAAAATCCTTAAACGTTTGCGTTTCTGGGAAGACGAAGAACGAAGGCGTGCGCTCGCTCTGGAAAGGAGACAGCCCTTTATAATTACGCCCGCTACGTGTCAGCTTGACGTATTGACCAACCACATCCACAAGATCAATCCGGCCACGGACCTCATCAATCACTGACATGTTTGCATTGTAATGTCGATTTTTCCTTCCGGTATAATCTCCCGCATGATCTTAAACGTCTTTCTCAGCATTGCGCAGATTATCCTGGCTATCGCGCTGATTGCCACCGTGCTCATCCAGAGCAAGGGCGAAGAACTCGGCGGCGTGTTCGGTGGTGCACAAAGCGTATATCAAACCCGGCGTGGCGTCGATAAGCTGTTGTTCACTATCACCGTTCTCCTGGCCATCGCCTTCTTTGCCCTGGCTATCGTCAACGTGATCGTGTCAGCGCCCCAGTAATTTTGGATTTTCGGTTTCCGATTTTGGCCGGAAGTGCGCCATCGACATCTTTCGGTCTTTTAATCTGAAATCTAAAATCTAAAATCTAAAATTGCGCAATGCGTTCGTTTCGCTTGCCGCTACTCCTCATCATCGTTGGAGTGGCCGCGATTGCATTCGTCGTCTACCAGTTCGTGCCACGCAGCACCATTTCGGTGCCCGACACGGGCGGCACTTATGTGGAAGGTGTCGCAGGAACACCCCAATATATCAATCCACTCTTGTGCCAATTACACGACGAAGATCGCGACCTGTGCAGCCTGACGTTTGCCGGGCTGACCAAGTTCAATGATATGGGCGACGTCATTCCCGACATCGCGACCACCTGGAACATCTCCGACGATGGCATTACTTATACTTTCAAGTTGCGCCAGGACGCCAAATGGAGCGATGGGGCAGCCGTCAACGCGGACGACGTGTTATTCACCGTCCAGATGCTGCAAGACCCTGGGTTCCCCGGTCGCAGCGACATTGGCGCGCTGTGGAGAACCATCAAAGCCGCCAAGTTGGACGACTATACGGTTCAGTTCCAACTCAGCCAACCGCTTGCGCCATTCCTGGACTTCACCACCATCGGCTTGCTGCCGCAGCACGTGCTCTCGGGCACCAACGCGGCAGACCTGACCAACACCTCTTTCAACTTGCAACCGATCGGCAATGGGGCCTGGCACGTGGTGGAAGTGAACACCACCGGCAACCGCGTGTCGTCCATCGCGCTGGAACCGTCGCCCGATTACTATGGGCCTAAACCCAACCTCTCGCGGCTGGTGTTCCGCTATTACCCCAACACACAAGCCGTCTACGACGGCTTCCGAGCCGGGGATGTGGATGGGTTTGGCAACCTTTCGCTAGCCGACGAGAAACGCATCGAAAGCAGAGATGACTTGACGATCTACAGCGCCACCCGGTCACGCTACACGGCCATTTTCTTTAACCTGCGCCGTGATAGTGGTGCCATCGCGCTTTCGGACAAATCCGTGCGCCAGGCATTGATGTACGCCATCGACCGGGAAAAGTTGGTCAAAGACGTTCTGGATGGCGATGCCATTGTGGCCAATACGCCGTTCATCCCCGGCACCTGGGCCTACGACGCCAACGTCAAGCGCTACCCCTATGATCCAGCCCGCGCTCAAGAGATTTTGCGCGCCGACGGCTATGAACTGGCTACCGTAGCGCCCTCCAACGTGTCCGTGTGGCAGAAGAACGGCGAGCCAATCGCCTTCACCTTGTTGATTCAAGATGACGCCACCCG
>DAOUFG010000028.1:0-12390 GCA_034430115.1 Thermoflexales bacterium
GTTCGATTGCTTTCACCACTCGCTCACGTAAGTCTTGGGAATAGGCCATCCGCTTGTTATACCTTATCTCCCTTGCGTTATCTCGCTCCCCGCTCTAATTCGGAATCCGCTCTAGGTTTGCGATTGCCGATTTTGGATTGCGCGTGGGCCGGCTAATCGACCAGCGGCAAAAATATGCGGGCGGGAAGGGTGGTGGAGATCAGTTGCCAGCTCACCGTGAGTGACGCGCCCCAGCCGCGCTCGAAATATTCCACTTTCACCGGCAGGCCGCCGCCCGGCGTGTTCATGTCGGCGGAGAAATCACTCACCTGTTCCTGCCACTCGTCGATCAACAACTGGTCATCCACCCATACGCGCACGCCGTCGTCCGCATGCACGTTGAAGTGATAGGTGCCGGGCACGAAATTGACGTCGCGCGTATAGCGGGCGCTCCAATCGTCAACCGGCAGACCATAACCCGGCCCGCCATCGTCCCAGGCGTGGTCGATGCTTTCGCCGACTTCATTCAGCGTCAGGGCGGGCTGGCCCCACAAGGTGCGGTTGCCAAAATACTCCGCGCGCCAGACGCTTGGGTCGGCCGCCGGCGCGCTGGGAAGGGCACCCGCCCCATACCACCACACGCCCAGTGTCGGCGAGTAGACGGCCCCCGCGAACTCCACCTTCAACTCATGTAGCCCGGAGAGCGTGCGGGTGGCTTCCAGGTTGCCGTCGCCTGTTTGCCACAGGTCAATCAGCGACGCGTCATCCAGGTAGACCCTTGCCTTGCCGGCGCGCTCCAGGTGGAAGGTGTAATTGCCGCCCTGGAAAGAAACCTGTTTGGTGAAGCGTGCGCCAAAGCTACTGGCCGGGCAATCCGTGGCCGGCGCATTCGCGAACCATTGCTTGAAGACATACGTCGTGTCTTCGGTGGTGCTGTTGCAGCGCGTGGAGAGCGTCGCATCCGTGAAATACTCAATCGACCACACGCTGGCTTCGGAGCGCAACCACTGTGTGGTGCTGATCGTATCAGCGCCGCGATGCCACATCTGGTCGTCAAACTGCAACGTCCAGCCGCCGGCCTGGAAGGAAGAACCGGTGTCGGGAAAGGCCCAATGCACGTGAAACCAGTCGGCGTTCTGGCTGGCGTAGCCGCAGTTGGCGTTGAAGCTGCCGGTCTTGAGCTGGCCCAATGTGTCACCCTGGGTGAAGGTGTGGCCCGTGACCAGGTTCGTGTTGTACAGCAGGTGCACGTAGAGCAACTGCCCGATGCGAATCGCCACGCTGGTATTGTCGTTGCACACGTAATCGATGGCCCCCGAGGCGGCGGCCAACAGTTGGTTTGGCGCGTGCCCCAGGCTGGTATTCCCGTCGGAAAGCAGGTCCACTGCTTTGTAGCTGCCCAGTGAAGCGAACCCGCCAGGGTGAATGCCCAGGCTGCCATACATCATGTTGGTGCCCACGGCCCACGGGAAGCGATAGGCTTCGGTGACTGCCAGCAGGCGGCGTGATGGTGAAAGATTGGTTTTGGCCGTGCCGCTCAGCACGCTGGAAGGGATCGACGCCAGCATGGCTTCGTAGGCCGGCGAGCCGGGCACCTCACATTGCCAGGTGCCGTCGGCGGATTGGGTGAGCAACGCCACGCCCAACCAACTGGCGTCGTCCAGTGTCCATTGCAGGTCTGCGCCCAGCGTATCGAACCCGGTGATGGATACGAAGTACCATCCCCCGGATTCGTTGAGCCCCGAGATGGCGACATAGCGTAGCGTGGACGGCAGATAGGTGGCGGAGCGGTTCAACGCATCGGCAAGCGCGGCGGTTTGTTCGGCGTTGAGTTTGTAGGTGCCCGGAACAAGCGCGATGCCAGACGCGGCTGCGCGCGAAGTTCCTGCGCTGGGCCCGAATAGACAGCCCAAAGCGACTAAAGCGACGAGAAGCAAGCGGATACGGTCGATCACAGCAAATTACAGAACCCACGAACACCGTTGGATGGTTACCAGTACCAGTATATTGTATCCGCTAGTATAGCTCAACCGTATTTATTTGTGCTTTCTGTTTTAATTGTGCTACGGTTGGCTTTCGCTCGCCAGGTTGATGATGCCGCCACTCACGCTCAGGAGGGTTGCCTGGCGGACAAAGTCCTGGTCGAAGCGGTTGATGTCGGTGGTGGTGACGATTGTTTGGTGCGAATTGCTGATGCGTGCCAGCAGCGATTGCCTGCGGCGCGGGTCCAGCTCGGCCAGCACTTCGTCGAGCAGCAGCACGGGTTCTTCGCCGATGCGCTCGTGCATCCAGGCCACCTCGGCCAGTTTGAGCGCCAACACGGCGGTGCGTTGCTGCCCGCGTGAACCAAACTCTCCCAGGTCGATGCCGTTGGCCACAAAGCGCATGTCGTCGCGGTGCGGCCCCACCAGGGTGATGCCGCGCGCCATTTCTTCGCGCTGTTTGCTCGCCAGTGCGGCGCGATAGGCGGCTTGCAAGTCCTTGGCGTCCATGCCATCGGGCGGCAACGTGTTGTCCAGCCCCATCTGGTACGTCATTTCGGGCGGAGTGGCCGGGTCGAAATTCGGCTGATAGGTGATGTGCAGGTATTCACGCCCGTTGGAGAGTTCGCGGTGCACAGGCGTCGCCAGCCGAGTGAGCTGGCCCACCGCCTGGCGGCGCCGCAAGGCGACTTCCACGCCGGCCGGCACCAATTGGTCGTTCCAAATCTCCAACTCATCGGGGTCGATGTGGCGTTCCTGGGCCTGGCGCAACAAGGCGTTGCGCTGCACAAGCGCGCGGTTATATTGCTCCAGGGCGCGCACGTAATCGGCATCCACCTGCGAGAGCGCGGCATCCAGGTATTCGCGGCGGAGTAATGGCCCACCCGATACCAGGTCCACGTCACCCGGCAGGAACAGCACCACCGCCAACTGGCCCACCAGGTCGATGCCGCGTCGCGCGGCATGGTCGATGCGTATCTCTTTGCGCAGCCGGTTGGTCTCGGCCAGTTGGATGCCGATCTCCAAGACGTGTGGCCCATCGCGGCGCTGAATCTCGGCCTTCAACATGGCGTAGGGGTAGGGGGCTTCCTGGTCTGCGCCCCAGCGAATGATTTGCCGATCGGCGCTGGCGTGCGGTGAATGCGAGGTCGCCAGGAAGTAGATCGCTTCGAGGAGCGAGGTCTTCCCTTGCGCGTTTTCACCCTGGACGATGGTTAACCCACCTGGTAAGTCCAGTTCCAGGCGGGCATACAGGCGAACGTTGGTAAGTGACAGGTGGCGAATGTTCATGGCGTAGGAAGTGCCGCCAGCAGTTTCTCCACCTGGTAGTCTGAGCGTGCCTCGGCCTGGCGCAAGGCAGCGACGATGTGCGTGGGTGAGAAGGGTGGCAATGTGTCGGCGCCGGCGGTCTGCAGTTCGGCCAGCCACGTGAGCCAGTTTAACAACTGCTCAAAGCTTTCTTTGTTGAACCAAAGCACGTCGCGATAGCGGTTGATATGCAGGTATGCCTGTACGTCGGGGTCGGCCAGGAGCGTGCTGAGCACGCGCCGGGTCTGCGAAGAAGTGTCGTCTTCCGTCTTGGGCGGGACATACCAGCGGCTGTTCATCGTCAATAGCTTAATGAGCGTCAGTTGGCGGGTGATCTCTGCATCCGCTACGCCCAGCCCGCGCAACGCCTCGTTGATGGCTTTGCCTAGTTGCCATTCGTCAATCCACGAACGGCTGCGCTGTTCGAAGCCAGCTTCGTCACAGACCTTGCCCAGCTCGCTCACGCACAGCCAGATGAACTTGATTGCGCGGGTGGCGAGGTCATCCGGCAGCCCCGGCGGCGTATCCTCAGCAGCGCCCGACTGTTGCGGCTCTGGAGAGATGTCGGTCGTGGGCTGTGGTGCAGAAAGCAAGCGAGCGGCCCTGGCGTCTAGCGCCTCGATCAGTGGCTCGATCTCGGCGTTGCATCCAGCTAGATCCTGCGCGGCGTGGAGTAAATTGTGCAACTGTCGCCGGGTGACCTGCAAGCGTTCGGCGTCGGCTGGTTGGGCCAGCAGCCAGCGCAAGTGATCGGCGTTTGCCATTTCGCGGAATGGCTGTTGGATCGGTTGCAGCAGCAACTGGTCCAGCGCTTCGGTGATGCATGGCACGCCGCGCCCATTCAAATAATCCGCCAGCCGTGCATAGTGCCCCAGTGGGTCGGGCAACTCGCGGAAGTCCATGAAGACGTGGCGCTGGTAGGCATGTAACTCGACGTACAGGCCCTTTTCGTGCAACTCGCGATTGCTACGAATGTATTCCAGCCCCGTCACTTGGTCACGGAAAAGGGTGAACATGTTTTCGGCGTTGCTCAGCATCAGCCCTTCGCCCAGCGTCTTTTGCGCCAGCGTCTGAGCGCCGTCGGGTGTCTTCAGCACCGTCGCTGCCGAGTGGCGAATCCACCCGCGCGTCTCGGCGTACTTGTTGTGATAGATCACAAGCGCGCGTTCGGGGGGCTGCCCGTCGGTGGGCGTGTAGCAATTGGAATAAGCAAACACATCTTCGTTCACCTTGCCGCCGGCTGTGTACAGGTCGTAGAGCCAGAAGTTTTCCACGTCGGCGAAGAGGTAGCGCTTGTGCAAGAGCGGCGCAATCTCGCGCTCGTGCCGTTCAACCAGGTAACCGTCGGGTTGTTCGTCCCAGTGCGGGCGGCGGAACTCCATGCCATATTTTTCGGCATAGCCTTCCACCTGGCCGTGCCCGAACATGGGTAGGCCGGGCAGGGTGGACATCAACGTGCAGATGCCGAAGTATTTATCGCCTTTGCCGAATTGATCGACGGCGGTGCGTTCGTCGGGGTTGTTCATGAAGTTCACGTAGCGCTTCAAAATCTGCGCGTCGAACTCCAGGGTGTTCTTAATCAAGGCGCGATATTTGGCGTTTTCTTCGTCGCGCAGCATGTTCATGAACGCGCTGTTATACACGCGATGCATGCCCAGCGTGCGCACGAAGTAGCCTTCCATCATCCAGAAGGCCTCGGCCAGCAGCAGCGTATCGGGCGCTTCGGTGGCGGCGCGGTCCACCACTTCGCGCCAAAACTCTTCGGGCATCTGCGCGTTGAATTGGGCATGCGTCATGCCGTGTTCCGCGCGTGAGGGGATGGCCCCGCCGCTGCCCGGCTCCGGGTACCATAGGCGCTGATAGTGCCGTTTGGCGAGCGTCATGGCCGCATCGAAGCGGATGATGGGAAACTGGCGCGCGACATGCAGGATCGTCTGGATCACTGCTTCGCGCACCTGCGGCAACAGGTAGTTCAGTTGGGCCGTGTCGTTCCAGGGCATGCTGGTGCCGTCGTTGCCGTGATAGATGTAGCGCTCCCGGCCGCTTGAGCGGTCGCGGTGTTTGAACACCACGGCGGCGTCGGTGCGGTCGTAATAGTGATCTTCCAGGAAGATGCTCACCCGCCCATCGTTGGAGAGGTCCGTCCCATTGAATGTGTAAGAGGGGAAGGGACTGTAATCTAACTGGATGAACCAATCGGGGTGATCCACCACCCAGGACGAGTCGATGCCCATGTGATTGGGCACCATGTCGCTGGCCATGCGGATGCCGCGTCGCAGCGCGCGTTCACGCAAGTTTTGGCAGGCCGCTTCGCCGCCTAGGTCGTCGGCGATATGATAGCCGAACAGAGAGTAGGCCGAGGGCAATGCATCGGGGTTGCCGGTGAGTTGTTTGATGCGTTGTGAGGCCGGGCTGCGTTGCCACAGGCCGATCAGCCACAACCCGGTGAAGCCCCGGCGGGCCAGCAGGTCCAGTTCCTCATCGGGGACTTGATCCAGGCGCGTGATGGCGCGTTGATATTGCTTGGAAAGCTGATCCAGCCAGACGTAGACGTTCTTGGCGATCAGCACGACGCGCGGCATCCAATCGCGATCTGGGCTATAGCGCTCAAACTCGCTGGCGCTCATGTCCACACCGAGCGCCGCCAGTGCCTCGGGCGAATAGACGGGCACCAATGCCGGGCCGGGACCCTGGAAGGTCAGCTTGTTTTCCTCTTTGATAAAGTCGAGGCTGGTGAGCATCCGATAGAGATATTGCCCTAGCACCGCCGTCCAGTGCGACGAAATGAACTGAAGCTGGTCTTCCAGCGAATGCGGGTGTGCCAGGGCCGGGGCGCGCAATAGGTCGATCAGGTTCTGTTGATTGGGCCCAAAGCGCGGCTGTGTCTCAAAGAAAGCATGTAGCTCGGTGATGAGCTGCGGATAGCGCGTGTTTTCATCCAGCGCCGTATCGTCGAAGAGTTCCATGAAGGGAGAAAACGCGGGATTCATATTTGCCAGCCACAACAGGATGACCTCTTCCAGCACCACCTGCCGGTTCGGAACGCCCTCCGTTTGCGCTTGCAGGTAGGCGTCCACATCCAGGTTGTGCCGGTACACCGCTACAGTGGGAAAGACATCGGCGAAGGTTTTCAAGGTTTGGTCGAGCGCCTCGCGTCCCAGCTTTGCCTCCAGCCAGTCCAACGCTTGTGCCATCACCTGCGGGTTGCGTTGTTGGCGATACTGCGCCGTCATCTGGTGCAGAATTTCGTCGATCAACCCCAGCGCGTTGATCTGGCCCGCTCGCACGGCCTGTTCGGGGAAGTTCACCAGGTCACGCTTCTGGTTCATTTTTTGCGCGAACACGCGTGCGGCGTGAAAATTAGCGAAGATGACGTTCCCTGTCAGGCTGAACAAAGTGTCGTCGAATTGATAGCGATCTCGTGTCTGGCGGGCAATATGGAACTCCATACGACAATGATAACGCCGGTTAAGCGCGGAGAAGAGGTAAATTGCACCAATTTGCCACGGTCAGTTAGCTAGGGGGCGCCCAAATAGGCGTGAACGGTTGGGCGCCCCGGCTTGTCGAATTAATGGTGAGGTGGCGAGCGTGGCCTAGCCGATTTGTAAGGCTGAGCTTCTTACGATTTCCATCTTGCCGGTACATGCGGACTGCGCACCTGCGCTTAAGATTGCCATAGCCTGTACATTAAACCCCACTTCTAGCGTGGGATGCAGTGGTTCGCCTGTCTCCAGGTGATGGATAAATTCGCCGGCGACTGTTTCGTGCCCGGTAGGAAGTGGCTCGCAATCGATAATGCTCGTTTGCCCGTGCCCGCCTTCCATTCTTACCTGTCTCTCTGAATGAAGCACCAGCGTGCCCTTCGTTCCATAAACGATAGGCCCACTGGGCACACCGTGGTCAAGCGTGGTCCACGAACCTTCGAGGAGTGCCATCGCTTGTGGGAACAACACGATCATCGCGGCATTGTCTTCGGCATCGCCCCACTGGCTATCTAGGTTGGCTTTCACCCCGACGGCCGCCAGCGCCGGCTGACCGATATACCACGCCGAAACCATTGCCCCATAGCAGCAGTAATCCAACATAGCGCCTCCGCCCGTAGCGGACTGATGCCACCATGTCGCGCCGCGCTCCGGCCCGGTCATGGGGATAGCCTGTTCCGAGACCCCGGCATGCGCCGCGCCCACCCCCAGCGGGCCGGTGTGCCCGCCGCGCCACTTCACCTCCAACACGCGACCAATCGCGTCTTCGTCGATGAGCGCCTTGATTTTGCGTGCCGCAGGCGACCAGGTGAGGGGCCAATTGACCAGTAACGTTGTCCCGGCGGCCTGGCAAGCACGCATCATGCGCAGAGCGTCGCTCAGAGATGCCGCCATTGGCTTCTCCACGCATACGTTCACTCCGGCTGCTGCGCAAGCCTCCACCACGGCCGGGTGCTGCGCGTTTTCGCAGGTGACGATGATGATGTCGAACTGCTCTTTTGCCAGCATCTCGTGATAGTCGCCGTACGCTTTGGGGATGCCAAGTTCTGTGAGTGCGTGTTTAAGGTTCCATTGGCGCGTGTATGGAGCTTCACGCTTCTCCGGCACGGCGCAAGGCGTATCTGCGCAGGCGACCCATTGCACCTGTGGGTGCTGTGCATAGAGAGCGGCGACGTTGTTGATGTGCATGTGACCGAAGCCGATCACCCCAACACGATATTTCTTACCCATGTCTATAGCTCCTTGGTGCGTCATCGTTCGACGTTCCCGGGTTAAACTTGTATTTCGTGCTCTTCAACGGCAGATCGATACAACAATTCAATGGCGTGCATGACGTTCAGCGTTTCTTCGGGCTTCACCACGCGCTCCGCCTCGCCGCGCAACGCCTTGACGAAGTTCTCCGTCAGCCCATAGTGGCCGGAGAATGGCACATCCAGGTCGGGCAGCACCTTTGGCTCGATCTCCACCTGATAGCGCCCTTGATTTGTAAAAAGCTTCAACGGTGGCAGTTGGATGCCGCCACATGTGCCTGCCACCGTCAGCCCAAAGCTATCGGGCATGTTGACGGCCCAAGATGTCTTCATCGCCAGCGTGATGTTGTTCTCCAGCCGGATGTAACCGGAGGCGAAGTCCTCCACGTCGAACTCACGATAGTCGTAGAGACGCGGGGTAAAGACACCGATCGGCGCGCCACTTTCTGTAAGCGAGGTGACCAGTCCCTCGTCAAGGTGGCCCAACTTGGCGTACGTCATGCCGCTGACAGCCTTGACCTTTGGGTTACCCATGATCCATAGAACAGCGTCAATGGTGTGCACACCCAGGTCGCATACGGGGCCGCCGGCGTTGTGCTTCTTCATGTGGAAGAAGCCCCACTTGGGAATGCCACGCCGGCGGATGGAATTGACCTCGGCGTAATAGATTTCACCAAGCCGGCCTTCGAGCACCATTTCTCTCGCGGCACTGAACTGGTTCATGAAGCGCATGCTCTGGCTGGGATAGAGCATCTTATTTTCTGCTGTGGCTGTCTCGAACATCTCAAGCGCATCGGCGTAGGATGTAGCGAGAGGCTTTTCGCATAGCACGTTGGCCCCCGCCTTGAGCGCGGCGATGCTCCACTCCTTGTGGTAAACGTTGGGCGTGCAGACCGAGACGATATCCGGTGCCAGTTCGTCCAGCATCTTCTGTGGGTCGGTATAGGCCCTGGCGATGTTGTAGCGCTGTGCCGTCTCGCGTGCGGCCTCTGCACGGACGTCGGCCACGCCTACCACTTCGACATCTTTGGATAATGCCTTCCAGGCTGGTATATGTGCTGCGTTGGCGATCATGCCAGTGCCAATCACAGCTACCCGCATCAGTTGATGGGTCATCATTTACTCCTTTGCACCTGGCTTATATAGCGATGGGTGCTCTCGTATGGTTGAAAACTGTCCTCCAAGAATATCGGTTTAGTCTGGGGTAGTCAGATAAGCCAAGGCGCGTAACAGGATGGTGCGATTCTCTGGGATCAGGTCGATCACCACGTGTCCTTTGCCCCAGGTTGTCTCTGCCAACACAGCCGGCTGGGTCAGGGCTTTCCAGTTGCTTGATACAGCGACAAAGCTCTTAATGAAAGGTGCGTATTTCGTCGCTGCTTGCACCTGCGCCGAGGTAGCCTGGAAACGTGTGATCGGCTCGGCCTTTAATTCGGCATAGCCATGTACGATGGGGTGTTGGGGCTGTGTTACAGAGGCGGATGGATGGTTGCATACCCAACATTGCACTTGCCCAGGCAACCAGCCTGCCGGCATCGATAGCCAGTTCTCCGATGGGTTATAGATCAATAGCCGCCCGCCGCTCTGGACCCACTGTGCCAGGCGTTGGCTGTTGCTGTCCAATGTCTGCATCGCGGATGGGCCAATCACGATTGCGCTGTAGTGTGATAGGTCTGTCTCCAGGTTGTGAACGCGTGCATAAGGTAGGAAAATGCTGTCCAGCGCGGCAGCCGTTTCTTCGGAGCCAAATATGCCGATGGGGTGTCCCTGCACGTTGTGCGCGAGCAGTTCGGCTGCTGCGCGCAACGAGTTGATCAATTCCCCCGGTGGCGTGATCATCCAGGGGTAGCCGCCAAATTGCGGGTCGATGTTGTAGGGCAGCGGCAGACCCGTCTGTGGCAGTACTGCCATCGCAGCATTCATTTCTTCGGCACCTGCCATCACCTCAGCCGCGTCGTTTACCCGCCCCAGACGCAGATGGAAGAAGGCACGCGCCACCCCCCGGAACAACCGGGCGTAGTTCATCAGCCATTCGAAGCGTGTGCGTAACTGCTCGTAGTCTGTGGCTGATAGATAGGGTTTGGCAAGTTCAGCCTGCGCGATCATCCATTCGGCGCCTGCTACGGCTTCATCCTTCTGGCGCAGAATGCTGGCGATGTTGTCAGTAGTGAATGCCAACCCTGGCAACGTCGCCTCGATTCTGGATGCATAGGGTGGGCCTGCTTGTATGATCTGCGCGCGTTGCGGCTGCGTCAGGAAGAAAGGTGCGCTATCGTAGAGCGTATACACATCCCACATGACACGCAGGTCGTTCTCGATGTGCGAGTGACCGGAGAAACGCGCCCCGCAGGGAAGGTAAAGTGTCTTGCTGATCACCTCGGACGATTTGCGCAGCGCAGCGGAGATGAATGGCGCTGCCTGCGCGCCAAATGCCTGGCGACAGTAGTCGCTGGCGACCTGGTGTGCTGTCTTTGTGCCATCCCAGGTAAGTTCGCCAAAGGCATATAGTTCCGCGCCCTGGATGATGTCGCGTTCGCGCAAGTGTGGATGCACGTCCACTGCGGTGAAGCCGGTGGCCCCCTGTTTGCGATAGGCCGGGAAGGACGTTGCCATCCAATCCACTAACCAGGCAGGCACAACGCCATCTCCGCGATACTCTGGCCACACCAAGACATTGGCGAGATCTTGCGGCCCGCGGGTACCGATCACAGGATTCAGCGGGTGCGTGATGTTGAAATCGCCTTCTGTCGCAAAACTGCTGACGATAACCGACTCAGGGTTGGCTTCGGCGAAGGATTTGATCCAACCGTAATAATGATCGTACCCAGGGATGGCCGAGGCGCCGCCAACCACCCAGGTCCAAAGCCATAGTTTCTTGTGATACTTTTTTACAACGACGTCATAGACCAGCATGATCTGATCGTGGAAGCGGTCCGCATAGGCGTAACTCTGGCACTTTGAGCAACCGCAACCTAGCGGGTAGCCATCGTAGCCAAACCCCGTCGCGAAGCCATCTGCATCGGGATGTGCAGCCATAAACTCGTCCAGGATAGCGGTGTATAGCCGCCGGGTCACATGGCTGGACAGGCAGAGATTGGGGCGGTCTTGCCACTCGTAGGGGGGCCAGTCGCTACCACCCTTATAGCTAGTGGCGGTGGCATCTGGGTATACGTGATATAGAGCGGTGTACAGATAGTCCGGCAGTTGCCACAGCCCGGCCAGGCTGCCGACGAATACCTCCAGCCCAAGCGATTTCCCAACCGCAAGGTCATGAGCAGTCTTTGTGTTGATCTCATGGATACTCGGCACAAAGGGCGCGATATAGGGTTGCAGGGCGGGTTCGCCGGGGAGAAGTACCGATCGGCTGCACTGTGCTTCCATCCAGACCATGTTCAGGCGATACCTCGTGACGGCATTGCTCATAAAGCTGTAGTCAGTCGCCCAGGTACACCATGCACGCAAACGGTCGGCAGGCTCTTCGATAATTGTCTCAATATCGACGACAAGTTCGGAACCTTTAACCGTCATGTGGTGCGGCAATTCGAAGCTACATGCGTAGATGGTGCCACGCGGCACCTGGCTATAGATGAGCAGCAGGTTATCACGCAACGCCACAACGTAACCGTCGTAGCGCAAGGTGACAGGCAAGCCAAAGTGCTGCACAAGTTCGTGCATAGGGCCCTGGCTCACGGTACCGATCACAATTTGCAAATGTTCCGAATCATTGCACAGAGCGCTGCTTGGCTGTACGGCGATGCCACTTGACTGTTGCAACCAGGCGGCTAATTGTTGAACGGCGGTCAATACAGGGAGAGGTGATTGCGGAAAAGACACAATCTCGATGGACTTAATATCGAAGGCTCTCACGTGCCCTCCTGTGATGGGGAATCAAACATCCCCTAAATGGTGTAGAGCAATTTTGTATTCCATAGCTGCATATCCAAATCCAATGCATGGATGCCTACACCGAGCCGGCTACCGGTGTAGGCATCTTCGATGCTGGTTGGCCTGGGGAAGTGCAGTGTACGCAGGCCGTCCAATTGCAGCCAGATCTGAAAGTCGGTCTGGGCTGCCGGCGAGTAGTCGGCCATGCCGTCGAATGAATATTCATTCCAGTGAAACCATTCGCAGAACAGGCCGTCGCACAGGTGCCAGGCCCAGATGCGCTCTGCATAAGCCTGGGACTCGCAGTGAGCGACCAGGCTGGCAACTGCGCGTCCGGCTTCCTCACGCCAGACGGATGAGTAAAAGGAGTGCAGGTCCAAGTTGTCCGGGTCTACTTCGTGGCCCAGGTAGGGAAGCACGTGAGGGTTGGAAATCGTTTGATCGAGAATTTCCCCGCCGTTGATGGCACACAAGACGTTCATCTCGCCGGGGTGTAGCTTCCCC
>DAOUFG010000029.1:0-8212 GCA_034430115.1 Thermoflexales bacterium
CAGGCGCGATTTGGCGCGCGAGAGGGCCTTGACGGGCACCAGGGCGATCATTGTTTCAGCAGGCAACCGCCGAACTTTTCGGGCCGCAACTGATCGGCGAAGGTGATGACCTCGCAGGCCAGGCGCGTGCGATCATTGCCAGTCTTCATGATCGTATCGCTGACCAGCACCCCCATGCCCATCGCTTCGATTTGTGGCCTCAACGCGGCGTCTTGTGTGTCCAGCACAAAGCCGTTCAAAAATTCGGCGTAATGGCGCGCCACTTCCACGGCGCTGGGTTCCACGCCCAATTCTTTCATCAATTTAGCCGCCGGGCCTTTCAGTGCTTCACCGGCGATGATGGGTGAGACGGCGATGATCGGCGCGGTGGCATTCATAAGCACGTCGCGCACGCCGCGCAACGAGAGGATCGGGTCGATGCTCAAGTAGGGGTTGGATGGGCAAATCACAATCGTGTCGGCCGTTTCGATGCGGCGCAACATGGTGGGGCTGGGTTCCGCCTCCGCCGCGCCCTCGTAGAGCAACCCGCGTACCACTGGCTGCCATTGATACTTGACGAAATATTCCTGGAAAGGCAGTGGGCCTCTGTCGCTATCGACCAGTGTATGAACGGGATCGTCGCTCATGGGCAGCAGGGTTGGCTCCACCTTCAATCGTTTAGCCAATTTGGCGGTTGCCTGGCAGAGCGTTGCGCCATTGTTGATCATCTGCGTGCGCAACAGATGTGTGGCCAGGTCACGGTCACCGATGTGGAACCAGGGCTCCGCGCCATAGCGGACCAGCATGTCGAAGTTTTGCCACGAGTCATCTTTGACGCCCCAGCCCGTTTCCGGGTTGGCGATATCGGCCAACGCATACATCACCGTATCCAGGTCTGGTGAGATGCGCAAACCATATAATGTGAAGTCGTCAGCGGTATTGACGATCACCGTGAGTTGTTCCGCGCTCACGGCATGCGCCAGCCCCGCGGCCAATTTGGCCCCACCGACGCCGCCCGCAAAAGCTACTATGTTCATACTTCTCTCATTTTCTGCCAAAGGGATGTGCCGCGCAAGCCCCGGCAACTAAAATCTTTAGCTTGACATTGGACCCCGTTTCGGTTAGCATGTTCGTCATTCTGATGGCCTGCTCAAACACGTTTTTTGGCTATTACCGATTTTATGGCTACTTTACCAAGCGTAAAGGGAGCTTACGCTCACGCAGGCCAAGCTCGGCAATAAAACCAGGATAGCCGAGACAGTAAATAGAAGAGGGCGCGGAGTTGTAAGCTCCGTGCCCTCTTTTTATTTTTCTGCCCTAAGGAATGCAGCACAAGGAGGAATAAAACAATGTGGATACGCGGTGTGCGTGGCGCAACAACGGTACCGGAGAACACACGCGAGGCGATTATCAAGGCCACGCGTGAGATGTTGCAGAAGCTGGTGGAAGCAAATGGCATTCAGGCGGAGGACATCGCCAGCGCGTTCTTTAGCACCACGCGTGACCTGAACGCCGAATATCCCGCCGTTGCGGCGCGCCAACTGGGCTGGACAGATACGGCACTGATGTGCATGCACGAGATGGATGTCCCGCATGGTTTGCCGCACTGCGTGCGCGTGATGGTGCACTGGAACACCGCCAAGCGCGCCGATGAAATGGTGCACGTCTATATCAATGGGGCCGAGGCGCTGCGGCCGGACAGGAAGAGGGATTAGAGATGAGTGATGGGAGATTTATCCACGAATCTTCACGAATGAACACCAATCCGGAAGGAAATAATCTGTGAAATCCGTGTCATCCGTGGTTAAACGGCAATCTCCATTCTCAAATTCGTAATCGTCAATCCAAAATCGGAAATCTTAAATCGTCAATGGTTGGAGGATGGAATGGTCATCATTATGAGGTCTGGGGCGTCGGTGAAAGAGATCAGTGCCGTGGTGTCGCGCATTGAATCGATGAATTTTCACGCGCACCCCATATATGGGGAAGAACGCACCATCATCGGTGTGGTGGGCAATGATCGCCCGTTGGATCGCACGATGTTTGAGACGATGTCGGGCGTGGAAACGACGGTGCCGATCTTGAAGCCGTTCAAGCTGGCCAGCCGTGAATTCAAACAGGAATCCAGCGTCGTATCGCTGACAGGGAATGGCAACGGTGTGAAGGTGGGTGGGGGCAATATCGTCGTGATCGCCGGCCCCTGTTCCGCCGAGAGTCGCGAGCAGGTGAAGGAGACGGCCCATGCCGTCAAGGAGGCAGGCGCAAAGGCGTTTCGCGCGGGCGCTTATAAACCGCGCACGTCGCCCTACTCGTTCCAGGGTTATGGCGAGGATGCGTTGAAATGGATGGCCGAAGCGCGCGAGGAAACCGGCCTGGCGGTGGTGACGGAGGTCATGTCGCCCGATCAGGTGCCGCTGGTGAGCGAATATGCCAACGTTCTGCAAGTCGGCGCGCGCAACATGCAGAACTTCCCGCTGCTGAACGCGGTGGGGGTGAGCATGAAGCCGGTGTTGCTCAAACGCGGCATGATGAGCACGGTGGAGGAATTACTCATGGCTGCCGAGTACATTCTTTCACATGGGAATTACAACGTGATGCTGTGTGAGCGCGGCATCCGCACCTTCGAAACAGCCACCCGCAACACCCTCGATATCAACGCCGTGCCGGTGCTGAAGAAACTCAGCCACCTGCCGGTGATCGTGGACCCCAGCCATTCCACCGGCAAGTCGGAATACGTCACGGCCACCAGCCGCGCCGCCATCGCCGCGGGGGCCGATGGGTTGATCGTGGAAGTGCATCCAGACCCCAGTTCGGCGCTTTCGGATGGCGCGCAATCGCTCACGCCGGATCAGTTTTGCGAGCTGGTGCGCCAGTCGCGCCGGATCGCTCAGGCGATGGACAGGGACGTATAGGATTTTAGATTTGCGATTTCCGATTTTGGATTGTCCGTGCATCACCACACTCATGGCAAATCCAAAATCGAAAATCGGGGATGAAGAGAAGAAATGGTCATAATTATGCGCGCGGGGGCATCCGCGCAGGAAATTGGGACGGTCGTTAAACATATTGAACAGATTGGTATGCGCGCGCATCTTTCTCAGGGGGAAGAGCGCACCATCATCGGCATGGTGGGCGACGAGCGGCCCATCGACCGTACGGGCATCGAACTGCTGCCCGGCGTGGATCGCGTGGTGCCTATCTTGCGCCCCTATAAGCTGGCCAGCCGCGACTTTAAGAAGGATGATACGGTGGTCACCATCACGCCGCCGAGCGGGAAGCCGATCAAGATAGGCAACGTCAACAACGGCCTGGCAATGATGGCCGGGCCGTGCGCCGTGGAGAGCCGCGAGCAGATCATTGAGACGGCGCGCGTGGTGAAAGCGGCCGGCGCGAACGTCTTGCGCGGCGGGGCATTCAAGCCGCGCACGTCGCCCTACTCCTTCCAGGGCTACGGTGAAGATGCGTTGAAGTGGCTGGCCGAGGCGCGCGAGGAGACCGGCCTGCCGATCGTGACCGAGGTCATGTCGCCCGATCAGGTGCCGCTGGTATCACGTTACGCCGATATTTTGCAGGTGGGCGCGCGCAACATGCAAAACTTCGCCTTGTTGAACGCGGTGGGCGTGAGCATGAAGCCGGTGTTGCTCAAGCGCGGCATGATGAGCACGATGGAAGAGCTGTTGATGGCCGCCGAGTACGTCCTCTCCAACGGCAATTACGACGTGATGTTGTGCGAACGCGGCATCCGCACCTTTGAAACCTATACGCGCAACACGCTGGACATCAACGCCGTGCCGGTGTTGAAGGCGCTCAGCCATCTGCCGGTGATCGTCGATCCCAGCCACGCGACCGGCAAGTGGGAATACGTGACGGCGGTGTCTAAGGCGGCGGTGGCGGCCGGGGCGGATGGGTTGATCGTGGAAGTGCACCCCGACCCGACGATGGCGCTTTCCGATGGCGCGCAGTCGCTCACGCCGGCCAATTACACCGCCCTGGTGGAAAAAGTGCGCCGTGTGGCGCAGGCGGTGGATCGCAACGTGTGAATTGGCGATTTCCGATTTGAGATGAACGGCGAAGCTCAACACAAGTGATACGAATTTGTACCGTTCGGAATTCGTGTTTATTTGTGAGGATTCGTGGATGAATCTCCAATCTCTGCGCTCAAATCGCAACGTTCTCTGCGTCTCAGCGGTGCAATGATCCATTCGCTTACAATCGTAAGCGTGAATCAACCATCTCAATCGGAAATCGGGAATGCCAAGCTGAACGTTGCGATTGTCGGCCTGGGGCTGATGGGGGCATCGTTGGCGTTGGCGTTGCAAGCGCGTGGCCGCCGGCCAGGGGCGCCATTGCAGGTGGGGCGTCTGATTGGTGTGGCTCGCCGTGAAGAAACGGTGCGCGAAGCGCTGCAACGCCAAATGGTCGATGTTGCCACCATCGACTTTGCCGCAGGCGTTGGGCAGGCCGACCTTGTGGTGTTAGCGGCGCCGGTGCGTACCATCATCAAGCAGTTGCGCGCGCAGGCGGATGCCTTCAAGCCCGGCGCGCTGATCACCGACCTGGGCAGCACCAAGGCTGAAATCGTCCAGGCGATGGATGACCTGCCCGAGTCGTTGCGCGCCGTTGGTTCTCACCCCATGTGCGGCAAGGAAGTGACCGGCCTGCAAGCGGCAGACGCTGACCTGTATGTGGGCAAGCGCTGGATCTTGACGCGCACAACGCGCAGCGATGATGCCGCGATCGAGCGGGTTTCACGCCTGGCTCAGACGGTGGGCGCTCATCCGCTGGAATTGGACGCGGTGCGCCAGGATCGGTTGGTGGCATTCGCCAGCCACTTGCCCTATGCGGTCGCCGCCTCGCTGGTAGCAGCAGCCGATCAGGCCAGCCTGGACGACCCGGCGCTCTGGCAGGTGACGGCCAGCGGCTTCCGCGACACCAGCCGCGTGGCTTCCAGCGACGTGACGATGATGTTGGACATCTTGTTGACCAATCGCGAGGCCGTCTCTGGGGCGATTCGCGATTTTCAATTCCAACTCGATCAGCTTACTGCGCTGCTGGAACGCCAGGATGAAGAGGGCCTGCGTGCCTATCTTTCCGCGGTGGTTCAGGCGCGCAAAGAGAAAGGGAAGCATTGGTGAATTGGAGAATGGAGATTGGGGATGAGAGATTTGATACGGGAATATGAACCACGGATTGCACGGATGACACAGATTACCAGACAACCCATCCGTGAAATCCGTGTCATCCGTGGTTTTGCCTTTTCCTGATCGCGAATTTCCCATCTCCCATCTCCAATCTCATAGAAACAGATGATAAAAGTAATACATCCTCCCAAGCACCTGCGCGGCATCTTGCGCGTGCCGGGCGACCGCAGCATCACCGTGCGCGCAGTTCTGCTCGGTTCAATCGCCGAAGGCGTCAGCCGGGTGCGAGACCCCCTGGCCTGTGACGACACGCGCGCCGCGATCAACATCATGCGCGCGCTGGGCGTGCAGATCGATGAATCGGACGGCCCGCAACCGTGCCTGTGCATCCAGGGCGCTGGCTTGCATGGGTTACGGGCGGCGCAGGCACCGCTATTTTGTGATTCGTCGGGCACCACGATGCGCCTGTTGGCCGGGCTGATGGCCGGGCAGGCATTTGGCAGCGTCATCGACGGCAGCGCCCAGTTGCGCAAGCGGCCCATGCGCCGCATTAGCGAGCCGCTGGCGCAGATGGGGGCCGTAATCAAGAGCACGAACGATTGCGCGCCGCTCTCTATTGAGCCGGGCCATCTGCATGGCATCGACTACGTCATGCCGGTCGCCAGCGCGCAGGTGAAATCGGCTTTGCTGTTGGCAGCGCTGTATGCCGATGGTGAGGTCATCATTCACGAGGCGGCGTCCACGCGCGATCATACCGAGCGCATGTTGGCGGCGATGGGCGCGGACGTGAGTTATGGCTCGCAAGCGCAGAACGAGGGGATGCCCACCGGCGAAGCGGGCCGTTCGAAAATGGGCAACTCGCAGCCAGAGGCCGTGTTACGTGCCCTGGATATTACGGTGCCGGCGGATTTCTCTTCTGCGGCGTTCTTCCTCGTGGCCGGGGTGTTACATCCGCATTCGCGCCTGGAATTCCCTGCCGTGGGCCTGAACCCCACTCGCACCGGGCTGCTGGAGGCCCTGCGCCGGATGGGGGCCGACATCCACGTGCATCATTCCACGCTTCAGGGCGGTGAGCCGGTAGGAGATGTCTTGCCGGTGCCCGGCGACTTGCACGGCATCGAGGTGGGCGGTGGCCTGACCGCGCTGATGATCGACGAGTTCCCAATCTTTGCCGTAGCGGCTACCCAGGCGCGCGGGAAGACGGTGGTGCGCAATGCCGAGGAATTGCGCGTGAAAGAATCGAACCGCATCGACGGCCTGGTGGAAGAGTTACGCAAGATGGGCGCGCAGATCGAGGCGACCCCCGACGGCTTCGTGGTCGAAGGCCCCACCATGCTGCACGGCGCGCTGGTGGAAGCGCACGGCGACCATCGCATGGCGATGTCGTTGGCCGTGGCCGGGTTGATCGCCGAAGGCGATACCACGATCCTGGGCGCCGACTGTGTCAGCAAAACCTACCCAGGTTTCTTTGAGGACCTGGCGGCGATCAGTTCTTCGATTGAATGAATATGCCTGATATCAATGAACCCCAATGGCTCACCTGGGCGCGCCAGTTGCAGGCGCATGCCCAAAACGGCCTGACCTATAGCCGTGACCCGTATGACCTGGAACGTTTTGAAGCCATCCGCACCCTGTCGGCCGAGATCATGTCAACCTATGCGGGTGCCGATATGCACGCCTTGCGTGGGTTGTTCGAGCAAGAGCAGGGCTATGCCACCCCAAAGGTGGACGTGCGCGGCGTCGTGTTTCGCGACGGCGAGCTGCTGATGGTGCGCGAGAAATTGGATGGCGGCTGGACGTTGCCGGGCGGCTGGGCCGACGTGGGAGATTCCCCCAGCGAAGCGGTGGTGCGCGAGATATTTGAAGAGTCGGGCTACCAGGCCCGCGCCGTCAAGTTGTTGGCGGTGTACGATCGCAACCGGCACCCTCACCCGCCGATCCCGTGGTACGTCTACAAGCTGTTCTTCCAGTGCGAACTGTTGGGTGGCGCGCCGACCGAGAGCATTGAAACGGACGGCGTCGGCTTCTTCAAAGAGGATCAGTTGCCCGATCTTTCGCTCTCACGCATCTTGCCGGAGCAGATTCATCGCATGTTCGAGCATCTGCGCCATCCCGATTGGCCGGCCGATTTTGACTGAATTGATCCGCGAATTTGCGCGAATGGTCACGAATAGAAGCTTGGTTAGCAAATGCCTGATTTATCCGTGTTCATCTGTGTTTATCTGTGGTTTCTTTGAGCATTCGCGAAGATTCGTGGATTGTGTATAGAGGGAAATGACATGCGCGTTGGATTGATCGGTTACCCAGTGGCGCATAGCGCCTCGCCCAAGATGCAAGGAGCGGCCTTTGCGGCCGTGGGGCTGGACTGGCAATATGAGCTGTGGAACACGCCGCTGGATGACCTGCGCGCGCGGGTGGCGCAAATCCGCACTTGCGAAGACATCGGCGGAGCGAACGTGACCATCCCACATAAGCAAAACGTGTTCCCGTTGATGGACGAGATCACCCCGCACGCGCGCGCCATTGGCGCGGTCAATACGATCATCAAGATAAAGACCTCCGGGGCTGGTCAAGACCCCGCAGGTCTGGTCCGTCTTCTCGGCGACAACACCGACTGGCGTGGTTTTTTGGCTGACCTGCGCTATCACGGCGTGCAGCCCGAAACGTTGGGCCACGCGCTGGTGTTGGGCGCTGGCGGCTCGGCGCGCGCGATTGTGTATGCGCTGGCCAGTTGCGGGGTGCGGGTGTGTGTGCTGAACCGTGATCCGGCGCGTGCCGTTCAACTGGTCGAAGCGTTACAGACACAATTCCCCAGCCTGTTGCGGGCTGACGCGCTTGGCCCTGCCGCGCTGCGCGAGCAGGGGCAGGCACGCCTGATCGTCAATTGCACTTCGGCCGGCATGTCGCCCAACGCGGAGAGCACGCCCTGGCCCGACGAAGTCGCCTTCCCGGCCGGGGCGATTCTTTATGACCTGGTCTACAAGCCACGCCAGACGCGCCTGATGCACCAGGCGCAGGCGGCAAACCTGAAGGTCATCGGCGGGATCGGCATGCTGGCCGAGCAAGGCGCTGCCGCTTTCGAGCGCTGGACG
>DAOUFG010000030.1:0-32307 GCA_034430115.1 Thermoflexales bacterium
GACGGCTTCCAACGCCGCAGCGCCCAACGAGAGCGTGAGGGCGTCGAGCTTCAGCAACCTCAGCGCCAGCGTCCCGCCAATGAAGAGAACTACGCTCACGCCCGCGATGAGCAGAACATCCACCAGGCGCCAGGAACCTTGCGCCGGCTCAGAGGCCGCAGACGAGGCGCCGGAGGTATTTTCCACCACTAAGACACCACCACCATCATGCGTTCCAGGCGGTCGCTGCCGCTCAATGCAATGGCCTCATCCCCGGCAGCCGGGCGACCACGCCGCTTCAAGTTCTTGGACTTTAGCGACTTCGCCCCACCCTTCAGCGTAATGTAGACGATTGTGTCTTCCTCGGTTGCGACCACGGCGTCGGCCACGGTAACGTCGCGCACCAGCTTGGCCGTTACCACGCCCTTGCCGCCGCGCCCCTGCACCGGGTACTCCTTGAAGGCCAGGCGCTTAGCTTTGCCGTCGGTGGTGCCCAACACCACTTCCAGGTCCTTATTCTTGACGTCGGCCACGCCCATCGACATGACGATATCGCCTTCATCCAACCGGATGCCCACCACGCCTGCCGCGGGCAACCCCATCGGGCGCACTTCCTCTTGCTTAAAGCGGATCGCCATGCCCTGTTGGGTGAACAGCACGACGTCCTCATCTCCCTTCGGCTGGCATACGCTCACGGCTATATCGCCTTCGTTCACGCCGACGATGGTGAACACCTGCCCCGTGGCGCTGGGCAACAGACTCACTTCGCTGCGTTTCACCATGCCGTTGCTGGTGGACAATAGCACGAAGCCTCCCGCCTCAGTGCGTGGCAGGCCAAACGCGCCGATGACGTCGTCCTCCTGCGGGAATCCGATGGTGGTGAGGTCGATGCCCGCGCCCGACGTGATGTCCTCTTGCGGCAGGTTCGCCACCGAGAGCACAATCGCTTTGCCGGAGCTGCCCACCACGTAGACCAGGTCGCGCGTGGTGGTTTTCACCACCGCGGCAGGCACCACGCCCACCGAAGCAGTGATCTTCGGCGCGTCGGGCCAGCGGCCCACTTTGCCATTCTGCCCCACCACCACGTAAACATTTTCGGTGGGCACCAGCTCGTGCGAGGTCAACACTTCGTCGGCGCTCACGCCCTTGTGCTTGGCGTCGCCGATGATCGTCGTGCGCCGGGCATCCCCAAAGCGCTCCTTCAACGCCAGCAAGTCATCTTTGATCACACCCAACACCTTGGCCGGGTGCGCCAGCAGGTCTTCTAAGTATTTGATGAGCTTGCGCTTCTCGGCCAGCTCATCTTCCAGCTTCTTGCGTTCCAGCGCGGCCAGGCGGCGCAGCGGCATCTCCAAAATCGCCGTCGCCTGTGCTTCGCTGAACTTGAAGCGCGTCATCAAGCCCTGACGGGCGGCGTCGGTATCGCGTGAAGCGCGGATCAACTTGATGATCTGATCGATGAGGTCTAGCGCCTTCACCAAACCTTCCAGGATATGCGCACGTTCTTTGGCGCGCGCCAGGTCAAACTCGCTGCGGCGGCGCACAATCTCGCGCCGGTGTTCCACGAACACTTGCAGCAGGCGCTTCAGCGGCAACACGCGCGGCTCACCATCCACCAACGCCAGCATGATCACGCCAAAGGTGCCCTTCATGGCGGTGTACTTATAAAGCGCCGCCAACACCTTGCGCGGATCGTCGTTCTTGCCAATGTCGATCACGATGCGCATCCCGCGCCGGTCGCTCTCGTCGCGGATATCGGTCACGCCGACGATCTTTTCGTCTCGCGCCAGCTCCGCGATGCGTTCGATCAGGGCGGCCTTATTCACTTCATAGGGCAACTCGGTGACGATGATGTGCGTCCTGCCGCGCTGGCCCTCTTCGATATGCGCCTTCGCCTGTACGATGATCTTGCTGCGCCCGGTGGCATACATGGCCTTGATCGCGTCGCCGCCTTCTACTTTATCGTTGTAACGGAACGCGATGCCGCCAGTGGGGAAATCCGGCCCTTTGACGAACTTCATCAGTTCGTCCACGTCTACGTCTTCGGCGCGCTTCCAATTGTCGATCAGGTAGACCGTCGCGTCCACCACTTCGCTCAGGTTATGCGGCGGGATGTTGGTGGCCATGCCGACGGCGATGCCTGTTGCGCCATTGACGATCAGGTTGGGCAACGCAGCGGGCAATACGGTCGGCTCTTGCAGGGTGCCGTCGAAGTTATCCTGGAAATCGACCGTGTCTTTCTCCAGGTCCAACAGCATGTCCATCGACGGGCGGCTGAGGCGCGCCTCGGTGTAGCGCATGGCCGCCGGCGGGTCGCCATCCACGCTACCGAAGTTGCCCTGCCCATCCACCAATGGGTAACGCAACGAAAAATCCTGCGCCATGCGAGCCATTGCATCGTACACGGCCATGTCACCGTGCGGATGATATTTACCAAGCACATCGCCGACGATGCGGGCACTCTTACGATAAGGTGTATCGGCGCGCAACCCCGTGTCATACATCACGTACAGGATACGCCGCTGGACGGGCTTCAAACCATCGCGGGCATCGGGCAGTGCGCGTGAGACGATCACGCTCATCGAATAGGACAAATAAGCGTCCTTCATCTGCTCATTAATGTCCACACGACGAATCTTGCCGTATTGGCTGGTCTCTAATTCCAGTACATCCTGCACTGGCTCGCTGTGGCCGTTACTGCTGACAGCCTGATTGTGGTTTTTTGTCTGTCTGGGCATTTGCACACCTGTTCTACTTTTCCGTGCCGATTATAAACCACCCAGCGCAAGCAAAACTAGCCTATAACAGCCACTTTTATGCCGGGTACTGGTGAGTAGTGTGCATATGCTGCGCCCGTGCCATGTTGCACCCGGCTTCTTTTGGCCAAATACAGCACCTGGTCGGCCATACTAAGGAAATGATCGCGCGCTTTTAAACCCGATTTAAAGCAGGCTTGACAAAAGCTTAACCAGACTGACATACGATGGCGCAGATAGCGTACTTGCACACCTTTTCCTCGTGCAGCCCGCGTTCTAAATAAAGACACAGGAGACGTTCATGAATACCATGCTAAATAAGGTGAAAGCCGCAGCAAACCCGCTGCTAGCGGCGATGATGATAACCGGGTTCATTGGTTTGCCTTCCTCTGCAACGGCGCGTGAATCAGCATTGTCTGCCACCGCTGATGAAACAGCCTGGTCCTTTGGCATCATCAGTGACACGCAGTGGACAGTGGCTGATGATGGTTACAACCCCAACACCGTCGCAGCAAACATCATCAAGCAGATAGACCAGCAGTTTATCAACGCCGGCGTCAAGCTCGTCATCGCTGTCGGCGATACCGTCAATGAAGGGGATAAGGTCAACATCGACACGCGTGCCCTCTATGCTCAGGACCTTTACAACGCGGGGATTGGGTTCTACCCTCTGCGCGGCAACCATGAGGCGAATGAAGGCACCGACCGCCTCACCTCCGGCCCCGAATTCCGCTACGCGTTCCCACAGATCGAAACGGGCATCAACAATACCACGCCCACCACAATCACCACCGCCATCATTACCACCACCGACCTGCTGAACAACCCGCCGGCCGTCAAAACTGGCACGACGTTCACCGTTGGCACGGGCTTCACAGAGCCTACCGCTGTGAACACCGCGAACAACAGCGTTTCATACGCCTTCCAATACAACAACGCCACGTTCATGCTGCTCGACCAGTTTGACGTCAATGGCGACTACTACAACAGCACCATTCCGCAACAGCAGCAATGGATCAGCGACACACTGTCCGGTCGCCCGGCGAATACGCACGCATTCGTGTTCGTGCATAAGAACCTGCTGGGTGGCAACCACAAGGACAACATGTTCGGTGGCCAAATCACCACGACGGACCCCGGCGACGGTTTCGGCGTGATCACCAGCACGCTCTCGATCACCGACCAAGCCACCCTGGCCACCAAGCAAGCCGCCGAAAATGACTTCATCGGCTCCATGCAGACGAACAACGTGTACTACGTGATTTCCGGCCACGACCATCATCACTACGTATCGGTCGTCACCAGCCCCAACGGGCAGAACAAAGTGCACCAGCTCATCACGCAGTCCGACAGCTCCAAGTTCTATACGCCGGGTGCGCCTGTATCGGCCAACGACGCTTCCGTTCAGCAGGACCTTGGGCGGGTTGGCTACTACATCTTCACCGTGAAGGGCACGCGCGTGACGGTTGACTACTATGGCGACGTTACCGGTGCTTCGGATTACGGTCTGAACGGCGCCACCTTCCGCTTCGTCAAGCTCTCTTCCACGACCTACAACCTGAACGGCACCGAGAAGTTGGTCGCCCAGAAGGGTTCCTATACTACGTTGACTGACGATACGACCAAGGCCACCGGCATGGGCAGCGGCTTCATGGGCACGTCTATGTCCATCCTGGCCGGGAAGAACAACGGCATCGGCACAACGAACTACAGCAAACCGATCAGCAACGTCGTGACCACCGGTTGGACCGCCGTCTCGGGCACCAGCCTGGCGAGCGACATGCTCACGCTCAATGGGATGTCTCGCTCATTCGGCAGCGAAAAGACCGATGAGTACGTGCTCTCCATGAGCTACGTGCCAACCGCCACCAGCGCTTCGCAGGTGCTCAGCGGCACCTTCGGCATCATGACGCGGGATAGCTCCGGCCGCTGGTACACCGCCGTCGCGAAGAACTTCGCCATTAACCAAAAGTTCGTTGTAGGCCCCTACAACTCCAGCTACACGCTTGGCGCACGCGGCGTGGATACGGCCACCCACACAGCGTGGGCCGTGTTGAACTACAACGGAGACTTCGCCGTCGGGACGCCGTCGCTCATCCTACCGTTGATCTATCACAACTAGTAGCTCCATCTCGCCTCGCATCTTTTTTGCGAGCGTGAGAACATGTTACGAAAGGGGAACAGCGTTAGCCATGCGCTGCTCCCCTTTTATTTACCCCCGTGACATCGGCCCAAAGCCCGCCTGTGGCGGACGCTAATTATGTCTCATACTAGATGTGAAAGAATGAAATACATAGGAATAAACAGGAAGGAACACTATGAAAATCGAACATATTGCAATCATCGTGAAGGACCCGGTAGCCGTCGCAAAGTGGTATACCCAGAATTTGGGGATGCGCGTCGTGCGCGCAGGCGGAGCCCCTACCTTCACCACGTTCCTGGCTGACGAAGGCGATCATGTGATGATTGAGATGTACGCCAACCCATCCGTGCCCGTGCCGGACTACGCATCAATGGACCCACTCGTCCTGCACCTGGCCTTCGTCAGCTACGACATCCAGGCCGACCACGCCCGCCTGCTGGCCGCTGGGGCCACACCAGCCGGCGAGATCAACACCACCCCGGCGGGGGATCAACTGGCAATGCTGCGCGACCCATGGGGCTTTGCCATCCAGCTCGCCAGGCGCAACCAGCCCATGATTTAAATAGAGATTAGAGGTTTGAGATTTGAGATTTGCCCAGCCACGGATATCACGAAGCACTCAACAGTCCACGCCAGCGTCAGCAGTGAAATCCGCGGTTAATCATTTCACCTCATATGACACTATCAGTAAAAACCATCCAGACCACACTCACAGCTTCGCTTAACCAGGCCGAAGCCGCACAACTGGCGGAACATATCCGCGCAGCGTTTGAGCACGATACGCTCTCGCAGGGCACCCACTGCACGGAAGAGACGACCGTCCTGTGGGCGGTTGAGGTAGAAGGGAACGCTGCCCCCGAACTGATGTGCAAAACCTATCAAGACGGCACAATGTGGTACGAATGGGAAGCGCCACAGCCGGCCCCACGCCCAGACCTGTTCACGACAGATGCGGAGCGGTGTCCGATGCAACGGCTGGGCGATTCTAACATTTTCGTCCTCGTCCGTGACTTACCAAACTTTTCTGCCACGGCCTACCGTGTCGAAATCGGCGTTCAAAGGGGCAAGACCAACTGGGTCGTGTTGGAACACTTTATTCCCGAGCCGGATTGCCTGCCTCAGCCCGGTGTGCCCAAGGGGGAAGTGACTGAATATTTGTGGCAAAGCGACATATTCGCCGGCACAGTGCGGCGCTACTGGGTCTACGTACCGGCACAATATCGGCCGGACCAGCCCGCCTGCCTGATGGTATTCCAGGACGGCGGCATGTATTTGCATCCGCCGGCCGACGTGCCCACTGCCTTTGATAACCTGATCCACAAAGGCGACATGCCCGTGACGGTGGGGCTGTTCGTGGACCCCGGCACTTTCCCGGAGCAACCTGGGCGCTTCCAGAATCGCAGCTTCGAATATGACACGCTCTCCGACCAATACGCACGCTTGCTGCGCGACGAACTGATCCCCGAAGTGTCCAAGCTGGTGAATCTGCGCAGCGATGCCGCCTCGCACGCCATCGGCGGCATCTCGTCGGGCGGCATTTGCGCCATGAACGCGGCGTGGCAGATGCCGGAGCTTTTCGGCAAGGTGCTCTCGCACGTGGGCAGCTTCACCAACATACGCGCCGGGCACAACTTGTGGACCCACATCCGCGCAACAGAACGCAAGCCGATTCGCGTCTATTTGCAAGACGGCGCAAACGACATCGACGACGCGTGTGGCAACTGGCCGCTCGCAAACATGGAGCTGGCTGCTGCGCTCAAGTTCCGTGGGTACGATTACCGCTTCGACTACGGTCAAGGGTTCCATAGCCTGGCACACGGCGGCGCGACGCTGCCCAGTTCCCTGCGTTGGCTGTGGCGGAGGTAAAGTTAGGGACTATGAAGACATATCGACTCTCACCCGCCTATTACGCCGCACTCAGGGAGCGGCTGCTACTCACCGCCGTCCCCATCATCCTGGCCGCCGGGGTGGTAGGGTATCTTGCCGGATTGCTACAGGGAGGTGGAGCTGCCAGCGTCAATACGGCGATCATCTTCGCCTCGCTCACAATCGTCTTTTTCATCTTCACCATCCCGCGCAGCTATCGCCAGCAGCGCGAAATGGCCGAGAGCTATCAGATCATCCTCGACGGCAATACGATCACGCGCAAGCAAGAAGGCGCGCAAGAAATCAGCATTCCGCGTAGCGGCATCGCCAGGATCACCGAAACCCCCGATAAAGGATTGGGCATCATCGGCATCAACACCAGACTGCGCTTCGGCATCCCGGCCACGCTGGAAGGATATGCCGAGCTACGCAAGGTGCTTGCTGGCTGGCATACGATTCAACCTGTCAAGCCGCGCGGGATGTACTGGCAAGCCGTGGCGGTGCCGTTCCTGGCGCTCGCACTGGTTGGGCTTTTCGCCGTCACGATCATCTCCAACGATAAGACGCTCGTCAGCGCGACGGGCGGCCTGGCGGTGGCGATTTCGCTCGCCAGCGCGCTGGTGATCTATAAGAACCCACAGGTGGATGCAAAAACCAAATCCAGGTTGTGGCTCATCAGCATCCCCCTGTTGGCACTGGCCGCAAAGGTCATCTATACACTGGTGAACTGAAGCAAGATACACACATGCAGGCAACCATGTTGCACGAGGGAACATACATCATGACACATCCATCCAGCAAACCTGCCGCCTGGCTGCCGGCGCTCTATAACGCGCTACCAATTTGCCTGTTCGTGCTCGGCCTTTTCTATTACTGGTTCGGCGTCGCCAACCGCTACGACATCTTTCTCTATGGCCACGTCGCCAAAGGCATCCCGACCACCCAACCGTTTGACGCGCTCACCAGCAGCCGCTACTGGATGGCGGGGCTGGTATGCGGCGGCATCGTGATGGTGCTTTATACGGCGGCCCACTGGCTGCTAGCGCGCCTGCGGCGGCAACATATTGTGCCGGACTGGTGGCGCGTATGGGTGTGCTGTCTGCCGGCGCTGCTGGTGGGCATCCCCCTCATCACCATGACGACCAATACGCCGACACTGCCGCCGCTCCTGGCGCTGGCCTGCACAGTCGCAACCCTGGCCGGCCTGGCACTGGCATTGCTGCCTGCCAGGCTCGCCGCGCAGCAGCCAAAGGAAGTGCTCTGGCTAGCGCTCGATGGCGCCGGGTTCATGCCATGCCTCATGCTCATGCACGCCGTGGAACTGCCGGGACAGGGGCTATCCATCAGCCCAACGGCGGCGCTGGGCTTCACCATCGGCGGCATCCTCGCCAGCATCATCTGGCTGGCCTGTATGACTGGCCTGCGCCACTGGCGACGCCGGCCACAAGCCAGCGTTGGAGCAATTCTCGCTGCCGGGTTGTGTTTCAGCTACCTGTTGCTGCCGCTGGCCCATTTCGTGTTTGCCACGCCGGTGGACCACCGTTACATCACCTCGGCTAGCAATTTCTTCGCCAGGAGTCCGCTCATACAGGCACTCACCTTCCTCATCGCCATGGGGATTGCCTTTGGCTTCAGCCGGCTTCGTAAGCGGACAGGCCAACGCGCAACTGCTTAGCGCGTTAGTGCTGGTGGACGCGCAATAGATACTCTCCCGGCATCCTGGCATAAAACGCCCTGGCATTCGCGGGGCCGACCACACTCGTCAAGAGCGTCACCCCTTTCCACTCCCACTCCCGCCAGAGCGCATCAATATCGTGCACACCCAAATCCAGCACCGGCTTGCCGGGGCACACGTCCACCCCGGCCGGTAATCCATACGCCGGTTGCACCACAATGAGCGGAGCGCCAGCGGGTTGGACACAAATATCGCCCTGGGCACCGGCAACCTGGCTCATTCCCAACAGGCCGGTCAAAAACGCTGCCATCGACGCACAGATCGGCTCATCGCGACCATATAAGCGCAGCGCATCCCACATGATGTCCATATCACGATCTCCTTCCCGACGGAACAGCCTTTGCCAGAGCCGGTAACCCGCGAGCGACATACGTCAGTGCTCCACCGCTGGTTCAGGCTCCGGTCTGAGCGTGAAATCCGGCAACAAGTCATTCAGGTCGGGCAGGTCTGCGATGTGGTTATTCGGCTTCGTCTGGGGATGCACGTAATGCTTCTCCCATATCACGTCCGCCATCCGGCGATACTCCCGGTTGTAATCCTTCAGCCCTTTGCTATAGTCCGGGTCCAACAACGCGGCACGGGCGTTCTCGTCGATCGGCTCTGGTTCATACCGGGTGATTAATTGCTCCAGGACTTCATGGTGGTCGCGGTTCGGGCACGGGTTGATCATATTGCCATGTTTGTAGCTGCGCTGCCAATTACGCAGGTCCGAGAAGAACGGGTTCTCCCAGGCATCTTGCAACGTGCCGCCTGAGGCATAGACCTTGCTGATATTCACCGGCGAATAGGGCACAAACACGCATGGGCTCATGTTGCCATTCCAATCGATGTAGAAGTACCCGCCGGCGTCGCTGCCGCCCGCCGAGAAGCACCCTTCGCACAGCGTGCCATGATTCCAAAAGTCCACCAGGAACAAGCGCTTTTGGCGCATGATCTCCCACGAGCGATGCCACAGCCAGATGCGCTGCTGCGGCGTGGGCATCAGGTCCAGCGTAAAGGAACGCCCAATCGGCATGTATTGGAAGATCCAGCCATACAGGGCCTTTTTTTGCATGAAGAAATAGTCCACGAACTCATCGGAGAGGATTTCTTCCGTGTTGTAGCGCGTGGCCGTGAGCGAGATGCCAAACGGCACGCCAACGCCGTGCAAGCGATCCATCGCCGCCAGGACGCGGTCATAGACGCCCGCCCCACGCCGGCCATCCGTTCGTTCGCGCCAACCCTCCACCGAAATCGCCGGGGTCAGGTTTCCGGCCTTTGCGATGCGCTCGGCCAGGGAGTCGTTGATCAGCGTGGAATTGGTGAACATCAGGAAGAAACAATCGTTATGCTTCTCCACCAGGTCCAGCAACCCCTTCCCCTCGGAGCGATAGGCCAGCGGCTCGCCGCCGCTGATGATGAACATGCGCATGCCCCACAACGTCTTGGCTTCTGTGATGATGCGGTCCACCGTGGTCCACGGCAGCTTCTCGGGCGTGGGGCCCGAATCGGCATAACAGCCGGTACATTGCAGGTTGCATGCCTTGCTGGGGCTGATGGTGAGGAACGACGGCGGCTTCTCGCCATATTTCTGATAGAAGCCTTTGCTGACCTGGCTATACCAGCTATTCAGCACCATATCCTTGAAGATGACGTTGAACATGCCGCGCGAGACGCTGTCGGCCAGATCATATTCGGTGAACAGGCGCTCCACCGTGCGCAATAGTGCCAGCGAAGAGACGGTGCGATCATCGTTGACGCCGGCAGGATACTTCGGGTCGGAACGCGAGTTCTTCAGGCCATCCATGATCCAGTGTTCCGCCAGGCCGACGGCAGCCTTACGCGCCACCGGATTCTTGGCAAACTGTGGTCCAGAGCTGATGAGTGTGTTTGCGATACGGTCGATGGCCGACTTCTGTGATGTGGTTGTTGTAGTTATTTCAGACATAGCGCTTCCTCTGCTAGACACATGCGCCAGGGTGGAGCACCCTATAAACGCGAGGTGTACGCCACCTGCCTCGTTTCGCGCAGTTGACGAGTCGCCTCGCACTGCCCCAAGCATCACGCATGCAAGTTTTGCATCAGCTTAGCGAGTGGCAAGAGGAATAGCGACACCCAAAGGTGTTAACGGGGTATCAACCGCGTGTGAGGAGCGCTCAATCAGTCCAGCAGGCCCAGTTCATGCGCGCGGACCACCGCCTGGGTGCGAGAAGTCATCCCCAGTTTAGAGAGGATGTTATTGACGTGCCGCTTGATCGTGTTGAGCGAGAGGCTCAACTGCTGCGCGATTTCCAGGTTGGAGGCCCCGGTTGCCAACAGGCGCAATACGTCCATCTCACGCGGGGTGAGCGCCTCGATATATTCGGCCTGTGAGTGTTGCCCATCCTCCGCGCGCGTCACGCCGGGCGAAGGCATTTCTACCTCACGGGCAAACAAGTCCAGCAGATGCCGCAAATATCCGGCGGAAGGAAATTGCGTTCCCATACTCGTGCGCCGCTGCGCGCTCAACAGGGCAGATACCAGGCGCGCCATTGGCAAGCCTTCATCAAGCAGGCACCGCACATAGCCCTCCACCTCGGCATGCGTCAGCGCGAGGCGCAAGCTATCCATCGCAAGTTCAAGCTGGCCCAATTCCTGCTGGGCCATCGCCCGCAACAGGTGCAACTCCGTTAGCGGGCCTAGCCGTCCCAGGCGGAGCAGATCCGGCTCCACGCAGGCCAGAATGTCCAAAGCACGCTGCGCCGCACCGGGCTGATGATTCTCCCGCCCCAGCACCAGCCATACCCGCGCGAGCGTGAATTGCTGCAATTCATAGATCTGGAACGGCAATTGCGGCGCACGCTGCGCCGGGCGGGCCTCCAGCAAACATTCCTGGCTGGCCCAGTTCAAAGCCGCCTGAAGGCGCCCTTGCTGCAAAGCCAGGCGCGCAGCTATCGCAGAAACAAGCATGTCGTCCCACTGGCTCGCCTCGGTGGAATCTGCCAGGTGTTGGACCTCTGCGATGTAGCGCCGCGCGGCCGCTGTGTCGCCCCGACTTTGGGCCACGCGCGCCAGCGCGATATACCCATCCAAAACGCTCACCGGCATCCACATGCGGCTCAGCGCAATCCCACGTTCCAGATATTGCGTCGCGGCTTCCAGTTCATTCCGCTCGCGCAGCACGTCGCCCAAGCCAATATACAAAAGGCCGGCCAACGCAATCGGGGTGCCATCGGGGGCCTGCGCAAACTGGATAGATTGCCGGTAGGTGGCGATTGCACGCGTCAGACGCCCCTGCAAGAACTGGGCTTCCCCCAATTGTGCGCGCGCAATGACCAGCGTCATCACGTTGCCCGCCTGCTGGCTGATGCGCACTACCTCGGCCAGGGTCGTTTCGGCCTGCTGCACGTCGCCGTGAAATGCGCAATAGATGCCTCGGTCCAACGCCAGCAGGCTGCGGAAAAACAAGTTATCGGGCGGAAGATGGTCCAATGCCCGCCTGGATAGCTCGATGGACTTCGCCCCCTGTCCGCGCAATGTGGCGATATAAACCTGGCAGACTTCGATTTCGCCCAGCAGCGCGCGCCTATCAGGATCCAGCTCCTGCCCAGCAGATGCAACCGCAGGGATCATTTGCCCAGCCTGCTCAATCCACTCTTCAGCCTGATCGAAATCCAGGTTCAAGATCAGCCCCCAGGCATAAGTCAGACACAGGCGGGGCCGGCTATGGATCAAGGTGACGGGCAGGCTTCTGACCCAACTGAGAAGTGAGACCACCCCATAGGACGACAGGATGTGCTGATAATGCTGTTCCAACAGGCAGGCCACCTGCTCCAGGTCGCCCGCCGCCAGCGCATGTTGAATTGCCTGCTCGGTTTGGCCATGCTGGTAATACCATTCAAATGCGCGCCGGTGCAATTCCGGCAACTCGTCGGGATGGTTTTCCTTCAATGCCTGCCGCAAAAAGTCCGCGAACAGGTTGTGGTAGCGAAACACCTCGCGCCCTTCATCCATCGCCGTCAGGAACAGGTTATGGCGATAAAGCACCATGAGCATCGCCTGGCCATGTCCCTCCGGCACAGCCGGGTCCGCAACTGCATCACACAGCGGGCCGGTCAGGTTGTCCAGGATGGAGGTGCGCAACAAAAACTGTTGCACGTCGGGCGGCTGCTGAGAGAGCACCTCGGCGGCCATGAAGTCGAACAGGTAGCGATTTTGCGCGCTGAGCGTGGCAATATCCGCAGGGGCCTGGGTCGCTCGCGGCAGGCCATGATGGAGCGCCAACGCCGCAAATTGCAGGCCCGTCACCCACCCCTCGGCACGCGCATCAAGCGCCGCGATGCTTTCCGTTGGCAAGTCCAGCCCCATCGTTTGCTTCAGAAAAGCTGCCGCTTCATCGCGCGTAAACTGCAAATCCCTGGTGCCGATTTCGACCAACTGGTCACGCGCCCGCAACAGGTGCAACGCCAGCGGCGGGTCGATGCGGCTGGCGATCATCAGGTGCAACCGCGGCGGTTGATGCTCCAGCAGGAAATCGATCGCGCGGTGAATCTCCGGGTTGTCGATGCTGTGATATTCGTCAAGCACCAGCACCATGTCGGTGGTGAGCGTCGCAAGCTCATTGATGATCAACGTCAACCTGGCTTCCAGCGACAGTGCCTGGACGGCGCTCGTCAAGTCCGCCACGGGAACGCCAGCGGCCTGCAAGGCCCCCTGGAGTGCCTGCGTCAGGTAGGTCAGGAAACGGTGCAGGTCGTTATCCTGGCTGTCGATGGAAAACCACGCCACGGGCATCGTTTGATCCAGCGCCCAGCCTGCCAGCAGCGTCGTTTTGCCAAAGCCGGCCGGGGCGGAGATCAACGTCAAAGCACGTTGCGCACCGGCGTCGAGCTGCGCCCGCAAGCGCATGCGCCGAACAAGGCCGGCACGCGGGCGGGGGCAGAGCAATTTGGTCTGGATGAGCAACTCCGAGCCTGGTTGCGTTTGATTTGACGTTGTGAATTGAGACATGGCACACCACCCGAGCGACGCCCTGAATTTTATCGCCGGTTGTATAACTTTTATATATACGCGGGGCAATTATGAGCAATCCAAAAGCCAACTTGCTGCTACTCATCGGCGCAAAGGGCAGCGGGAAATCGTACATTGGGGCCGTCTTGGAACGCGAGATGGGCATCCCCTTTCTGCGGGCTGAGCCGATCTGGAAAGCCATCAAAGAAGACGCGTCAGTTCCCACGGCAGACTACATCGGGCGCGGGATCGACGCCATCATCATGGCGGCCAGTGAACTCGCCGGGCAATACGCCTGTTTCAGCCTGGAATCCACCGGCGCATTCGACGATATGCCCGCCTTCATCGACCGTTTCCGCCCCTTCTGCCGCCTGCGCTTGATCTACGTCAGGGCACGCCCCGAGACGTGCCTGCAACGCGTGCACGCGCGTGACCGCAGCATCCACATCGACGTGTCCGACGCGCTGGTGACGCAGGTCAACACGCGCGCATTCGCCCTGCAATTGCCCTACGAGGCGACGATCGAGAATGATCCATTTGCCTCAATAAACACCATCGTTGAGGCAGTTCGATACATATTAGAGAGTCACGCATAAGCAATCCGGCGTGGTGTATGCCCTCGCCGGACTGCTATAGGAGTCACACAATGACGCACATCGTTTTTTCGCAACGCTTCATGAGGTATGCCGGCTTTCTCCTCCTCATCGGCGCTTTCCTTCTCTTTGCCACGCCCACCCATGCAGCCACCATCACTGTGACGAGTATGTTGGACGGCGGCCCAGGGAGCTTCCGTCAGGCCGTGCTCGACGCAAACAACGGAGACACGATCGTTTTTGATCCACAGACGATTAGCTTAGATAACAGTATTCAGCTCAAGGAAAAAGGCCAAATCGAAATCAGTAAAACACTAACGATTGACGGCCTTCTAATTGCAGGAAGTCGTTATGCTGCAATCTCTGGTGATTCCGGCAACCTGTACCAGCACCGCCTTTTCCAAATAGATGCTGGCACACATGTTACGCTCACAAACCTGCTCCTTGGTAACGTGCTATGTTACTGCAGCGGTGGAGGCATCTATAACGAAGGGACACTCACTCTCATTCACGACAACCTCTCATCTTTTTTCGGATGGGGTAATAATGACGAACCAGGACATGGCGGAGCAGTCTTTAACGATGGCACGCTATATGTAATCGATAGCATTATTACCTGGAATTCTTCAGTTTATGGGGGTGCGATTTACAACAGTCCTAACAAGCGGATGTATATAAACAATAGCTACATCTATCGAAATGGCCCGGGGAGTGGAGCGAGTGTCATCAACGATGGCACTGCCTTAGTAAACCAAACCATGTTCTGGTCAGGATACGGATGCGCCATAGAGAACCATTCTCTCATCACCATTACGGACAGCACCTTCTCTGACAACGCCTCACCACGTGGTGGCGCAATCATTAACGATAATGGAATGGGAAGCAGTATCGCCAACGTATATCGCAGCACTTTTATGGATAACAGAGCTATTTTTGGAGGGGCTATTTTCAATAATGCAGTAATGCTCATTGTCAATAGCACGTTCGCGCGCAATGCATCAACCACCGGTGAAAGTAGCGGACTCGGTGGCGGCATAGTGAATAGCTATTCCGGAACATTAAGTATCCTCAACAGCACTCTTTCTAACAACTGGTCTGATGTGGGAGGAGGACTCTATAACAGCGGAACCGTAACTTTAACAAATACCATTGTGTCAAACAATGAACCTGGCATGAACTGCTATAACGTCCAAGGATTGTTCGTCGATGGTGGGCATAACATGGAGGATGCAAACACCTGTGGATTCACAACCCCAGGCTCCTTTACGAATACGAATCCTTTGCTATCATCAATCCCTTATTTGGATACTTATTTCTTTGGGTATTCTCTGCCTACGACAATGCTTCTTCCCGGCAGCCCGGCCATCGATGCCGGCGACGACGCAGCATGTCCGGCCACAGATGAGCGCGGCATCAGCCGGCCCATTGGCTCACATTGCGACATTGGCGCATATGAAGCGTTCAACCGTTTCTGGTGGTTGCCGGCGGTCCAACGTTAACGAGCTGCCACATCAGGGCGAAGCATTGCCGCAAGGCCATGGTTAGCCAAGATTTCCTGGCAATGCTTCGCTCCCACCATCGATCCTTGATATCGCCTCGCACGTTTACATTGTAGATACCAGCTCCCGTGGTTACAATTAGTCATCCGTAATGGTTTGAATTCAAGAGGAGTATTGGTATGGGAGTTGCGACAGTCAGAGAAGGGCAGATCACCGCCGAACGGCGCATCGATCTACCCAAAGTCGTGAGTGAAGATAAAGTGAAGTTTTTCGTCGAGCAGGGCTACCTGATCGTGGAGAACCTGATCACCCCCGCAGAACTGGCCGAGCTGAAAGCCGACACGAATCAGATCGCACGGGGGCACTACCCCAACAAGAGCCTGCAACCGCTGCCGACGGACATGAGCGATGCCGAGGTGCTGAAGAACATCCTGTGCATCCACCAGCCGCACTACATCAGCCCGGTGATGGAGAAATACGTGCGGCACCCCAAAATCTGCGGCGTGCTCAGCCAGATCACCGCCGCGCACCTACCCTATTGGGATGGCAGCGTGAAGTGCATGCAATCCATGCTGTTCGTCAAGCCGCCCAACTTCCAGGGCCAGGCCTGGCACCAGGATGAAATCTACATCCCCACGCGCGACCGCTCGCTCATCGGCGCGTGGATCGCCATCGACGACGCCACCATCGAGAACGGCTGCCTGTACATCGTCCCCGGCTCGCACCGGCAGGGTTATCTCTATCCTCAACACCCGCACAACAATCCCGACGAGTTCGACTTCGCGCCCGAAAGTTACGGCTTTGACGAATCACAGGAAATCCCGGTGGAGGTAAAGGCCGGTACGGTGGTGTTCTTCAACGGCTACCTGCTGCATCGCTCGCACAAAAATCGCGGCGCGGGCTACCGGCGGGTGTTGGTGAATCACTACATGAATGCCTGGTCGCTCTTACCCTGGAGCCTGCGCGAAGGGGAACACGTGGCGATGGCCGACCGGCGCAAGATCATCCCGGTGGCCGGGGTAGACCCCTACGCCTGGAAGGGGTTCGAGCCGACCGAACAGGACGTGTGGCTGCGCACGTGCAAGGCCAACACGCCCGAACGCGACGAACACGCGCCGTTATAAACTGTCCTTAGTGAAAGAACCGCCTACAAAAAGCCGGTTCTTATCGGCGTGATGGATGTGTGGCTTTCCTTGGCGGAGTACTTTGTGCAGTACAGCCAAGGAAAGGCTGGCATCCAGAATACGGTCCTGCTCCCACCCGCTAATGCAAAGCGTGAACACAACCATCACGATGGCCAGGGAAACGTCTTCGCGGCGGGCGCGAGCACACTTGATGTCGCTGACCCGCATTTCAAATTCCCCAGGGGGCATCCCAAAAACGGCTCACAAGAGGCGCAGTTGGTTGCTATAATGCAGGCACGACATGAACGAATTAATCTTTCTTATCGAAGATGCGCCGGAGGGCGGCTACACAGCCAGTGCGCTGGGAGCAGACATCGTTACCGAGGGCGACACCCTGGACGAGCTGCGCGAAAACGTGCGCGACGCCACCGAGTGTCACTTCGAAGAAGGCGATCGGCCCAGATTGATCCGGCTTCACTTCGTGCGCGACGAAGTGCTACAGCTCGTTCCGGCGTAGAGCTGCGTCACTGGGGGCCACAATGAAGCTGCCACGCGACCTGTCCGGACGCGATCTAGTTAAGCGTCTGGGACGTCTTGGCTACGTGCGGGAGAGGCAGAGCGGCAGTCACATGCAACTTGTTTGCCCCGCTTCCAGCAACCACCCCCAGCACTGCATCACCATTCCGGATCATGCTGCCCTGAAGGTGGGCACCCTGGCCACCATTTTGGATAAAGTCGCAAAGGCCCATGGCGTGACCCGCGACGAACTCACGAAGCAACTGTTCGACTGAAATCCCTCTCCGCATTCCTTTGCGTGCTTGGCGTCCTTTGCGGTTAAGCAAACTCACACAAAGCAACGAAGGAACAAAGACCATAAAGGCTTGAATCACTAGAACGATTTGCGAATGGAAGCAGGGATGAACCAACCTCTCCCCGAATCGAGGAGAGGTTATTGTATAAACTCTCCAAGCGTTCCACTCTGCCGGTCACCACAAAGTCGCTCAGCGCTGCGCACCAAACGTCACATTCACGCTCATGCCCACACGCAGGCCGGCCGGCTGCGTGTCCAGGTCAATCGTCACCTGGTACACCACGTCGCCGCCGATCGTATCGGCCATCGGCGCAAGCTCACTCACGTGACCGGCCACATTCTGGTTCAGCGCCTTCACGTTCACTGTCACAGCCTGGCCCTTCTGTACGCCCGTGACGTCAAGCTCGCTCAAGTCAGTCGTCTGCACGCGTAAGTGATTCAGCGCCCCCAGCACCATCACCGGCGTGCCGGGCACCGCCGTCTCGCCGGGTTGAATCGTGCGGCTGAGCACGGTGGCGTCGTATGGCGCTATGAGGGCATATTTTTGCGCCTGCGCCTGCAACACACCCAGGGCGGCTTTGGCAGCATCCACCTGCGCCTGGGCAGCCTGAAGCTGCTGCGCGCGCGTGCCGGCCTTGAGCGCATCCACCTGCGCCTGCGCCTCGTCCACCTGCGCTTTGGCCTGGGCCACGTCAAAGTCGCGCGCGGGTGATACGGCGGCGTCCAGCGCGGCGCGTGCCGCCTGCACCTGCGCCTGGGCCGCCTCAAGCTGAGCAGCGTCGGGCTGCTGGCTTACCTTATCGTAGGCGGCTTTGGCCGCGTTGTAGTCGTTGGTTGCCTGCTGCAAAGCCAACGCCTGCGCGCTCGCGCCGATGGCGGCGGGGTTCTGCTTGTAAGCGGCGTCGTAGGCATATTGGGCCTGCTGCAACGCGGCTTGCGCGTTGAGGAAGGCTGCCTCGCTGGCGGCATAGTCGGCGGGCTGCGGGCCGGCCTTGAGCTTGTCATAGGCCTCCGTCGCCGCGTCGAGCGCAGATTGCGCCGCTGCGACGCTGGATGGCCGGGCGCTCTCCACCGTGCGGCTGTAACCAGACATCGCGATGATCACGGCCGCCTCCGCCTGGCGCAGTTGTTCGTCAGTCGGGCCTGCCGCCAGCAGGTCATAGTTGGCCTGCGCCGTCGTGACAGCCGCTTGCGCCTGCTGAATCTGCGCCTGCACGAGCGAATCGTCCAGCTTTGCCAGCACCTGCCCGGCCTTCACCTGCTCGCCTTCCGCCACGTCCACCGTTTTCACCACTTCTTGCAATGTAAATGCCAGGTGGACCTCGTCCGCGGCCACCACCTTGCCCGAAGCCGTTGCGCCACCGGTGGCAACGCTCTCATTGTTTGCCTGCGGCACAGCAGTGCCGGGCGCCGCGTTCTGATCGCCCAAAACGACCGTCGGCAGCGCGGTCGGGTTCGCCTGGGCGCTGCACCCCGCCAGGGCGAATAGCGCCAACACGGCGGTGAAGCACCCGGCCTTCAGCAGCCCTTTGCGTTGGAATTTCATCTCACACCCCCGTGGCGACCTTCACTGCGGCGGCTTTCATGCCGCTGTCTTCCACGATCAAACCGTCGCGCAACGTGACGACGCGGCGGGCGTATTGAATGACGCGCGGGTCGTGCGTGGCGAAGACGAACGTGACGCCCGTCTCCTGGTTGAGCCGGGTCATCGTCTCCATCACCTGCTTGCCATTTGGCGTGTCCAGGTTGGCCGTCGGCTCGTCGGCCAGGATGAGCGCCGGCCTGGTTGCCAGCGCCCTGGCAATGGCGACGCGCTGCTGCTGGCCGCCGCTCAACTGATCGGGCCGATGATTGGCGCGTTCGCTCAATTCAACGGCTTGCAACAACTGCATCACCCGTTCGTGCCGCTCAGCAGAGGGCATGCCCACCAGCAACAGCGGCATTTCAATGTTCTCGTACGCCGTCAAGGTTGGGATCAGGGCAAAGAACTGGAACACAAACCCTATCGTCCCACGGCGCATATCGGCGCGCTGATTGCGGTTCAGCTTGCTCGCGTCTTTGCCGTTGATGTAAACGCTCCCGCTCGTGGGCTGATCCAGGCAACCGATCAGTTGCAACAGGGTGGTTTTGCCCGAGCCCGACGGTCCCACCAGCGCCGTAAACTCTCCGTTTTCGATACACAGGCTAACCCCACGCAACGCTCGCGTTTCCGTGTCGCCAACCTTGTAGGTACGAGTGACGTTTTCAATCTTTGCAACTTCCATATTGTTCCTCGCAAAACTCAGGCGGTTCCAAGGCCGCCTTTCAGTCTATTCATTTCCCGCCATGCAATGCATCGACAGGTTCCATGCGCGCAGCCAGCGTGGCCGGGTATAGCGCCGCCAATAGTGTGACGACAAACGCTGCCACCGTCAAGGAAACGGCATCGTTCATGGTCAGATAGCCGTAGATGCGCTCACCTAACAACATGCCCGAGACTTGACTGGACAGGCTGCCGATATAAAAGCCATAGTGCGTCGCGTAGGCGACCAGCAAACCGCCCAACACAATTCCCATGAGGATGCCGCCGATTGCCAGCAAGCCCGACTCGGTGAAGAACATCAACATGATGCGAGTACTCTTCATCCCGATGGCCGACAGAATGCCGATCTCTCGCGTGCGTTCGTATACCGACATGATGAGCGTATTGACGATGACGGTCGCCGTGATGCCCAGCACGATCAGGTAAAGCATTGACATGTAGACGTTGGCAAACGACTCCGTCTGGGTCAATAGCTCGTTGGCCTGTTCCCAGGTGACCACCTGGTACGCATCGCTGTGCAACGCCGCGGCAACCGCGTCGGTTTGATCACGGTCTTTGAGCAGTACAAAGATGGTGCTGGCGTGGTTCTCCGCCTGGGCGATGGCCTGTGCTTTGGCAAGCGGCATCAGGATATTGCTCTGGTCAAACGCAGGCGTGTGGGTGGAGTAGATGCCGCGAATGACGAATAACTGCTGATCCACGTCCCCGTTCGAGGTATTCACCAACAGGTTGACCTGGTCGCCCATCTTCAGGCTCAACGAATCAGCCAGCGGCTGGCCGATCAATATGCCCTGCCGGTCATCGGCAGTGAGGAAGGCGCCGCTCAACAGGCCATCGCGATAGGGCGCATTCGCCGCCGAAGCCGGGTCGATGCCGACGATGCGCACGCCCACCGATTGATCACCGCTGGCCACAATGCCGCTGACAAACAGGCGCGGTGTGGCGACCTGCACCGGCGCGAGCGCGGCGATTTGGGCCGCCACCTGGTCTGGATTGTCAACCAGGTCTTCCCATTTCAAGCTGGTTTTGTTTTCGTCATACGTCTTGGCGCGCACCTGCAAGTGCCCACTCTGTAATCGAATGCTGGAATCCATCGACCCGCGCATTTCGCCGGTCAAGACTGATGCCATCAACAGGAGCAAAGCCAGCCCAATCCCCAATGCCAGGGCGGAGAAGAATGAGCGGCGGCGGTTGCGCCCCAGGTCGCGAAAAGCAATTTTGATGAGTTGAATCATGATGGGCCTCACACGTAGTGCAACGCTTGAGCAGGTTCATTCTGGGCCGCTTCATAGGCCGGCAAGAGCGACGCCAGCGTGGCGATAATCAACACCGTCAACCCACGTTGAAGCAGATTTTCCACGCCCAAGGTGGGATAGATGCGCCCGCTAATGAGTGCGGCGTATTCGGTCATCGAGGTGTACTGGCTGAAGTCTAGCCCCACCTGCGCCAACAGGCCGTTAAACAATATGCCCATCGCAATACCGGCCACCACACCAACCACGCCGATCATGGCGCCTTCCAGGATGAACAGCAGGGAGATTTCACGCGGCTTCATGCCCAACGCACCCATCAGGCCGATTTCGCGCGTCCGCTCCAGCACGGCCATCAACAACAGGTTCAAAATGCCGATGCCGGCGATGATCAGGATGATGACGCTAAAGACGTTCATCACCTCGCCCTTCGTCTCCAGGGCCTGTTGCAGGTCGGGGAAGTTGGTCTGCCACGAGGTAATCTCATAGGTGGGCAAATCCGGCTCCAGCGCGTTCATTACTGCCGGCTCCTGTCCCAGTTGCTTCAGCGAGATCACCACTTCGGTCGATTGGCCGCTCAGCCCATACAGGTTCTGCGCCTCCGCCAGCGACATGTAGAGCGTGCGCTTTTCGACATCGCGCATCCCGACGTCGTAGACACCTGCAACCGTCATCGTGCGTTGGCGCATCTGCTCGTGCGTGGCGCGCCCCACCAGCGTGACGCGGTCACCGACGTGCACGTTCATCTCATTGGCCAGGCCCTGACCGATGAAAATCACGTCCTGGTCGTTCGCCGCCAGGTAACGCCCAGCGGCGACGTGTTGTGCCACCAGGCTGACGGGCAATTCCTGCTCCGGCTCCACGCCAACGATGCTGACCGGGAAAGCGCCTTCACGGTTGCTCACCATCCCGCCGGTGTTGATGCGGCGCGAGGCCGCCTCCACCTGCGGTTGCGCCAGGGCGGCCTGCACGAGCGCGCTATCGTTGGCCAGCGGCAATAGGGGCACCTGGCTTGCTTTCGCGGCGTAACCGGCAGCATGAATCTGGATGTTTCCACCCAACACTTTGATGGCGTTGGCGTAGATGGCCTGATCGAACCCACCCACCAGGCCGTCGTACATCATCATGAGGGCCAGGGTCAACCCCATGGCCACCACGACGATAACGGTCCGGCGTCGATGCCGCCAGATATTACGCCAGGCCAGACGAAGATAGAGCCTCATATTCAGCACTCCTTTGCAACGTTGCGACAAAATGAGAACGGCAAAACAGGTTGGCTAACCGGCGACCGCCTCCACGGCGAACGTCCGATCAATCCATCCTTTGAGTATGTCGGGATCAACCAGCCTGAGCGAATGGCTGGGCGCACCCAAGATGCGCTCAAGCGTATCCGTATAGACCAGGATGTCGGTTTGAACTTGCTCGAATGACTCATCACGCCCCTCTTCGGAGAGAATGAATTTTGATATGCTCCCCGATATGCCCTGGAAGAGGGTGAAGATGATCCGCGCAATTTGATCGGGATATGCTGTGTTGAAAACGCCCTCCTCAACCCCCTGGCGGATGATTTGCCCCAATTGTGGCGCGGCAAGCTCCACCATCGCGTTGTAGGTGCGATCACGCATCATCACGTTGCTATCCTGGCACCATACCCGCAGATAGGGCAGCAGCACTTCCTTGCGCGCCGATTTCCAACTCGCGCCGGTGTCAAAGTAACATTGCAACTTCTGCATGGCAGTCATGTGCGGATCGTTGACGATTGGGGCAATCACCTGCAACAACTCTTGCGTCATGCTCATCACCATTGCTTCGAGCAATACCTGCTTCGAGTTGAAATAGTGATAGAAGGCTCCTTTGGAGATGCCCAGCGCCTCAATCACATCCTGTATGGACATCTCTTCATATCCCTTGCTAAAGATCAACCGCTGGGCCGCAGCGATGATTTCATTGCGCCGGGCGGCATATTCCTCTTCTTTCACAATACGTGCCATATTCCTCTTTGCCATAAACCGACCGTCGGTTTATTAACTCGCGGAAGTATAAGCATTTTGCGCGAGGCTGTCAATGGCACGCTCGCTCCGTTGCGCCTAAAATAGGCGCCATGCCCAAGCGCTCGCTTTGTCACCAGTTGCTGCTTATCATGCTGCTCATCGCCGCCCTGCTTAGCGCATGCGTCCGTAGCGCTTCCTACGGCAATGAGATCGTCCTGACGCCGACGCCTGCCCCCACCTCCGCGCCTTCCGACTCTTCCGACAGTGTCGCCGCCGCTACCCTGGTCGCCCCGGCGATGCCGTTGCTGGAAACGATCCCTGACCGTCCGCTCTACACTTTGAACGTCACCCTGGACTATGAGAACAACGTGGTGAATACGCAGGAACGCATCGAGTTTCGCAACCCCACCGGCGCACCCACAGACGAAATCAAGTTCAACGTGCCCCCGGCACATCACCCCGGCATCATCGACATTGAGGATGCGCGCATCTTCGGCCAGCCGGAGCCGCTGTCATATACCATCACCAGCACCGTGTTGACGGTGAAACTGCCGGTTCCCCTGGATGCACAAAACGGCATCGCGTTGGCTTTCAACTTCAAGTTGCAAATACCGATCCAGGAGACGGTGGAGGGCATCGGCGGCGACGACTCTTCGCGCGGGCCTAACAGCCTGACCGCCGGGCACTGGTACATTATGCTGGCGCCGTTCCATGATGGGGCGTGGGACACCCCTTCCTACGTGCCGATCGGCGACCCCTACGTCTCCGACACGGCCGACTACGAAGTGAATATCCTTGCGCCGGAAGACGTGATCATCGCGGGTGCGGGCGACGAACAACACAGTGGCAACCTGTGGCGCTATTCGCTTTCCGAGGCACGCATGTTTGCCTTTGCCGCCAGCGACCTGTTCAAGGTGGATTCCATCGAACAGGATGGCATCACCTACATCATGTATAGCTACCCGGCGCACCGCAAGTTCGCCGAAGCCGTGCTCTATACGGCAGCGCGCGCAGTCACGCTCTATGCGCAGTTGTTCGGCCCCTACCCCTATAAGACGTTGCGTATCGTGGAGACGGGCCGCTCACAGGGCCAGGAATATAGCGGCCTGGTTGGGCTGGGCACCACGCTTTATAACGGCTATCCCGGACGCGGCTCACGGCATGATCTGATCTCCACCACGGCGCACGAAGTCTCGCATCAGTGGTGGTTCCACGTGGTAGGAAATGACCAGGTGCGCACTCCCTGGCTGGACGAATCATTCGCGCGCATGAGCGAGTTGCTCTTCTACGAAAAGTATTATCCGCGCGACGCGGACTGGTGGTACAAGGCCTACATCACTGGCACGAGCGCTCCCAAAGGCAGCATCGACTTATCCATCTACGACTACGACGATTCAAAGTCCTACACCGACGCCGTCTACCGGCGCGGGCTGATGTTCCTGAACGACGTGCGCAAACGCATCGGCAAAAGCGCCTTCAACGAGATGCTCCAGGACTATTACACCTCCGAAGCGTACAAAGTGACCACCGCCGATGCATTCTTCGACGCGCTGGCCCGCCATACCAACAAAGACATCTCCGACCTGGTGGAGACCTACTTCAAGACGCCACCGGCGCTGCCGTGCAAGATCAGCGCCAATGCCTCCGGTTGCCGCCAGTAGGGATTGGCATCAAACACAAAGCAACGAAGTAACAAAGGACTGAACCACTAGAACGATTGGCGAATGAAAGCAAGGATGAACCGACCTCACCCCCTGCCCCTCCTCGAATCGGGGAGGGGTTGGGGAGAGGTGAGAGCATTTCCGCTTCAACTTGCAAACGGCTCTAAGGCACCAAAGCGCGAAGGACACAGATGATCAATAGTTCCTTTGCGTTTGAGATATAAACCGCAAAGGGTGCTAAGCACGCAAAGAATGCCAGCACGTCTCTGCGGTGAGTCCTACAGTACAATTTTCACCATGCCTACTTCTGTTCAGAGTTTTCTCGATTCACAAGCCGCAGAGCCACAACCACTCCAGACGAAGATCAACCCACTCTACTGGCTGGTGGCCACCATTTGGAGGTACATATGACCACGCTGGCCGCAGCGCAATTCGACCCGCACCTGGGCGACACGGCTTATAACCTGTCGCATATCCAGTCTTTATTGATCGAGGCAGTGCAAAAGGATGCACAGCTCGTCGTGTTCCCAGAATGTGCCATCACCGGCTACAACTTTGCCACGCTGGCGGATGCCCGCGCCGTCGCCGAGCCGGTGGACGGCCCCTCCACGACGGCGTTGGTGCAAACCTGCCGCGAGATGAACGTCCATCTGATCGCCGGCACATTGCGCGCCGAAGGCGACAAGCTCTATAACTCCGCGCTCCTGATCGGCCCCGGCGGGGTGATCGGCGTGTACGACAAAACCCACCTGCCCCTGTGCGGTGCCGACAAATTCACCACCCACGGCGACAACGGCTTGAACGTCTACGACACGCCCTTTGGAAAGGTGGGCATGCTAATCTGCTACGATTTGCGCTTCCCCGAAGCGGCGCGCACGCTGGCATTGCGCGGCGCGGATGTCATCGCCCTGCCCACCAACTGGCCGACCGGCGCCGATACAGCGCCGGAGTTCATGGTGCGCGCCAGGGCATTCGAGAACCGCGTATTCGTCGTGGCGTGTAACCGCGTGGGCCAGGAACGCGACGCAGCCTACATCGGGCGGAGCTGCATCGCAGCGCCAAGCGGCAAACACCTGGCCGACGCCTCGCCGGCGGACGAACAGGTCATTTACGCCGAGGTGAACGTCGAAGACGCGCGCCAAAAACGGCTGGTGATTACGCCGGGCGAATTCGAGATGGACTTCTTCAAAGACCGCCGGCCGGAGCTATATGCTCTTGGGAACTGAGGAGAGAGGGAGCAACGGAACTGGGGTGCAGGGGTGCCAGGGTGAGCAGGAGAGAGGGAGCAACGGAGCCAGGGTGCATGGGCGCTGAGGAGTATGGGTGAAGAGGAGAGCCCGGATGTTATTACACTTTTGCTCCCCGGCTTCCTGTCACCCGTGCTCTAGTTCTCCCCCGCTCCTTGTCACCCCTGCTCCGGTTCTCCCACTCACCTCTGATCCCGTGCTCCCGATCTCCCCTGCTCCCTTTCACCGATGCTGCGCAAGTGCCACAGCCCTACTAACCCAAGCACCACCACCAACATAGCGGCGCTGAGGATGGCGCGGAAGCCCAACACTGCAAATACCTCTGAAGAGCGCGCAAAGGCCAGCCGCGTGACCCATAGATACACCTGGTAGCCAATCGTGACGGCGACCGTCACCCACCAGGCCCAGGCGGCCCGGCGGATCACACCAACGACGCAAATCAGGTAGCCCATAGCCCACAGCGCGCTGGTGAGCGCCACATACACCGGCGAAAGTGCCGTCGGCAAGTTGGGCAACTGCACCGTCTGCTGAATCGAAAGCCCTACGCGTGCCAGGTTCTCCAGGCATAGCAGCCCCAGCACAACCAGCAACAGGCGAGGAAGATGTGCGCTCTTCACACGCTAAACCTCATTCAGCATCGTCAGGATGCGCTCGGCCATCACCGGCGCCCAGGCCGGGCCATAGTGCCCGGCACCCAATGCATAGTAGACCGCACCATCTCCTGCCAGCCGGCCGATTAGGGGCATCCCGTTTGGCATCGTCACCGTCATGCCAGAGCGACGCCCCTCGGTGTGGCTCAAAGCATCGGGCAAATGTTCATGCAAGAAATGCTGCACATCCTGTGCCGGGTCCGCATCGGCATCGCTGACAGGTCGCCAGGCGCTCACGCGCAATCGGCCATCCAATTCTTGCGCCGCTAACAGGCGTCCATCGTCGATCATCAACGGCATGGGCACCGCTTTTTGCACCTGCTCTGCCAGGCTGGGTTCATCATCCAGCGGCCTGGACAACCAGGTGTAACCGCGCGCCATCTGCACGGCGTCGGCCAGCATCGGCGAAAGCAAACCGGCATACGCATTGGTGGCCAGCACCAATGCCGCGCACTGCACCGTATACCCTTGTGCCAATGCCAGGATGCGCGCGCCGCGATATTCCAGCGCCTGTACTTCGGCATTTTCTCGCACGACGATCTTTGGATGTTCCAGCAACCTCTTCGTCAATGTCGCGATCTCAAACTGAACGCTGTAACCTGCCACCAACCCGCCGGCGAATCCATCCGGCAGCTTGTCTGGCCGGGTTTCCCAGCTCAGGTGGGGCCGGTCACCGCTGAACGATCTAGCCCACTCACGCAATGCATCTGTGCCAGCCAGACCGCTGGACAGGTGCAGTACGCTGCACGAGCGCGGCGACAGGTTCAATTGCATCGCCAGCATTGTCAGCGCATCCACACCGCGCACCGTATCGGGCAAGGCCGGTGTCGCGAGTTGCGGCGTCGCCAGTCCGATGGCGCGTGAAGTAGCGCCCTGGCCCACCCTTTGCGCATCGAGCACAGCAACGCGCCGCCCATCTTCCGCCAGGTGGAACGCGACCATCGCGCCTACCAACCCGGCGCCGACAACAACGACATCAATTGTTTGATTGCTGGCATCCATGTTCATTGAGTGTAACCGTGCGTCCCAGTGCTAGCGCGCGGTTTTCTTTGTGGCGGTCTTCTTGGTTGCCTTCTTGGCAACGCTCTTCTTCGTTGCGGTTTTCTTGGTCGCCTTCCTGGCACTGCTCTTCTTCGCGGCGCCCTTCTTTGTCGCGCTCTTCTTCACAGCCGTTTTCTTGGTCGCTTTCTTGGCTGCCTTCTTTGCTGTGGACTTGGTGGACTTCTTCGCCACACGCTTGCGCGGGGCCGGCGACTCTTCTTTGGCCGGGGGCTCCGCGGGCACAGGTGTAGGAGATGGCTCCGGTGCAGGAGGCTCCATCTGCTCGCTGGAAGCTCGCACGGGTTCCGCCAGCGTCTGCTCCACCACGGGCAACGGCGCGACCTGCTCGGACACAGGCATGCTGACCCCGCCCTGCAAATATGCCAGCACCTCTTTGGCGTGGTCGGCCGGGGTCACCTTGCCCCATACGTATTCAATGTGCCCATCCGCCCCGATGATGAACGTGCTGCGTTGGACGCCCATATATTTGTTGCCCGCAAAATTCTTCTCCACCCACACGCCAAAGGCTTCGGCGGTCTTGTGCTCGGTATCTGCCAGGAGGGGGAACGTCAGGTCATACTTGGCGCGGAACTTTCCATGCGATGTCGTGTCATTTGGGCTGATGCCATATACCGGCACGTCGAGCGCACTAAAATCAGGCAGGTTATCGCGGAAACTGCAAGCCTCCATCGTGCAACCGCTCGTGTCATCTTTGGGATAGAAATAAAGCACGAAGCGCTTGCCACGCAAGTCCTCGCTCTTCACTTCACCCACCGTATCGGACGCCAAATCGAAATCGGGAACCGGTTCGCCTACTTGCAACATGATTTCCTCCCTTGTCAACTGATCGATTCATTGACGTGCGTGAGGATTGCCTCACGCCAACACACTATTCCGGATTCGATGTTGCTTCCCTCGATGCCTGCTTGTTGCGCCGCTTCAGCAAGGTCTGCGCAAACGTCTTGCCGCGCGCCACGGACGCTGCATATAACTCCTTTAAGGCCTCCCCACTCACGCGCTCGCCATATGCGCACCAGCGGAAGATCACTTCCCCTGTGGCATATGTGCCGCCAAAGGCAATCGCCACTTTTGGTACCAGCCCAAATCCTGGGACCAGGCCTACCAGCCCGCGCGCCGTCTGGCGCAACAGGAACCCACCGCCCACCACCGCCGCCAGTTGTGGCATGATCTGTTGAAAATCTGCCGTGAGCCCAAGCGCCAGGGCTATTTTATATGCCATGAGCGCCTGGTTCTTCGTCAACACCACGATATCTGCCACGTTGAGGGGTATATCGGCAATGGGGTTCGTTTCAAGGATGCCGCTGCCAAAGCTATAGGCTGCGTTCGCCACGGCGGTATCATCAATCAGGCCACGCGCGGTCGGCTCGCGAAAGGCCGGCAAATGTCGCGCGAGCGCCAGTTCATCCACCGCTTTTAAGGCTCGAATACTTTTCACCAATTGGCGCGTGGCAGCCGCGTCATCAACGACGTTGCCGGGAGCATTGAGCACTATCACACTGGCGGGCAACCATTGGTGCCGCAACGCCGAAGGGCTGGCGGGGTCGGTGATCAGGCACACGAGGGTGCGCACGCCGGCCCGCTCCAGGTCACGTAGCAAAGCCAGTTCAGTCGCGTTATCACGATCCTCGCGCGTCACAATGACGGCGATGTTCATGTGCTGCGGATGATCGAGCTTGCCCAAAGGGTACGCGCCAACCACGGGTGTTGGGGGCACATCGTGCCGGCGAACTCCCTGGCTCAGCAATTCCACCAGGTGCTGCGCCAAAAGCAAATCTGTGCTGAGAAACGCAAGGACAAATGGCGCTTCGGCAGCCGCGCGAATCGGGCGCACGTCCACTTCGCGCAACACGCCCAGGATGGAATTAAGTGTTCCCGCCGTAGCGGTCATTTTCGGTGGCACTGGAATGAGCGGAGCAAGCACTCACGGGAAGATCTTTCCATCCGCCAATATAGGCAGCTATCTCCGGGTAACATAGATACCGCCGAGATGTGTAAAACGACTTCCACGAACAGGGTGCTTGCCCTACTTAGAATATCGAACTTGACGTTGGCTCCCTGGCTTATGCAGAAGCCTTCGGCTCGTCCTTCTTGGCGGCTGCATCTTCCGCCGGCTTATCTTCTTCCTTAATTGCAGTGCGGAACTCCTTGATGCCCTTGCCAAGTTCACCGCCGATCTTGCCAATTCGGCCTACGCCGAACAACAGGATCACGATCACGGCGATGATGAGGATCTCCGGCAATCCCAAGTTAACACCAGGCATGTTTTATCTCCTTTTTGCTGAACACTTTTCTTTTTTGCCGGACTGTCTCGACTAGAGTGCTACCACGCGGTTGTCTTGACACCCAAGCCCAACTATTATCCTATAAAATCTGCACAATCCACATTTCGCCGATGAGGTGTCATGATCAAATCGTTCGCCAAACCGATCAACGCGTTGCTCGTGTTTGTGCCGCTGGCGCTGGTGCTGGAACTGATTCATGCCGCGCCGCTACTGGTATTCATCACCTCTGCACTGGCAGTGGTGCCGCTCTCAGGCATCCTGGGCGATGCGACAGAGGAACTGGCAGGCCGGGCCGGGCCGCGCATCGGCGCTTTGCTAAATGCCACGCTGGGCAACGCCGCCGAACTCATCATCACCATCCTGGCTATCAAAGAAGGATTGTTGGAATTGGTGCGCGCCTCCATCACCGGCTCAATCATCGGCAACCTGCTATTGGTTGCCGGCGTGGCAATCATCGTGGGCGGGCTCAAGCACGGCACCCAGCGCTTCGACCGCAGCACCGCCAGCATGAACGCGACGCTGCTCATCATGGCATCGCTGGTGCTGGTGGTGCCGTCATTCTTCAACAAGGCCATCGAACCGAACTTCGGCAACGTCGAGTCGTTGAGCCTGATCGTGGCGGCGGTCATCATCGTCGTGTACGTGCTGAGCATGATCTTCAGCCTGACGGCGCACAATGCCGAACCGATCACGCGCCCGGCGGCGCACGTGCCCAGCTATGGCGTCCAGGCGGCGCTGCTCTTGTTGGGCATCGCCACGGTGCTGATCGCAGCCATGAGCGAGTTCCTGGTGGGCGCCGTTGAACCCATGGTGCAGCAGCTAGGCATCAGCGAACTGTTCGTCGGCATCATCCTGGTGCCCATCATCGGCAACGTGGCGGAACACGTCGTCGCCATCGAAGTGGCCTTGAAGAATCACATGGAACTGAGCATGGGCATCGCGCTGGGGTCCAGCCTGCAAGTGGCGATGTTCGTCGCACCGCTGTTGGTGTTCGTCAGCCTGCCTTTTGGGCACCCCCTGACACTCGAGTTCACTACCTTCGAGTTGATCGCACTGCTGGCCTCCTGTTTCATCGCGGCGCAGGTCTCGGCGGACGGCGAAACGAACTGGCTGGAGGGTGTGCTGCTCGTGTCGCTCTACGCGGTGATGGCAGTGGCATTCTTCTTCCTGCCATAAACATTGATCCGCGAATCAACGCAAACAAAAGGCTAAGTTAGTTGGCTGAAGTTCCCGATGCGGCCTTTGCCTCGATCATGTAGGGCGAGATGTTATCTCGCCCCGGCCGGGCGACTTAACAAGTCGCCCTACATTCAACAAGCGCACCAACTTCTTCTGACGATTTACTTAGATCGCCAACGCGGCCGCGAGCATGGAAGCCATCAGCCACCATTGCGCGTGGCGCGCCGACGGTTGCGCTTGCAATAGGAACTGCGGCAGCCAGAATATGCCCACCAGAAACGCCCCCACCGAGTGGCGCGTGAGGATGAGCAACAACAAGACGGCTAACTGGCCCAGGTTCCAAAGCCGCCAATCCCAGCGGCGTGAGACGGCCCCGGCATAGGCCAAGCCGAACCCGGCTGCCGCGATCACGACCTCGAACGAGAGCGGCTTGAACAGCACGTAGCCCAACAGCAATGGCAGCGCCATTTCCACCACGCCGCGCAAGATGGCGCTGGGCTGACCATTGCATCGGCACAACGCCAGCGCCAGTTGGGGCAAGAGGATGGCAACGATGCTGAGCAACACGACCGGCGCACCCAATACGGCGGACAGCACCAGCGCGATAAAGGGCGTCAGGAGGGCCGTGGTCAGCACGCCGCCATAGTTGAAGAGCAGGTCATGACTAAACCAATCACGGCAGTAACCCAATACCACGGCAAACCAGGCCGCCGGCGAGCCGGGCTGAGTAAAAGGGAGTGGTTTGACGGGGGCACCCGCGTGCCATTCGCGCCAGCGCCCCAACGGGAGGGACCAGTTCGTCTCGGCCAGCGCCGCCCAGAGCGAAGCCCACAACCCCTCGGCAATGACCAGCGCCAGGAAGAGGGCGATGAACGCACTCCCCGACCAGTCAAACTGCGCGGCAGCGACGACGCCGCAGATGACAGCCCAGGCAGGACCGAGCCACGCGCCCCCACGGCGCCATTGCGCCGTCCATCGCACCACAGGCGCGAAGATATTGTCAGTTTGCTGGCTTGCCTGCATGGCCCCGATTATAGGCGATGCGCTTATGGCGTCGGTGTGACGAGGGCCGGCACGGTCGCCGTGGGCGTCGCTGCCGGGGCCTTGCCGGTGAGCAGATAATTCACCGCCGCATCCAACTGCGGGTCGCGCCCGGCAGTCACGTCATCCGCTGTACGCGCCACCACGTAATCGGGCGTGATGCCCACG
>DAOUFG010000031.1:0-16078 GCA_034430115.1 Thermoflexales bacterium
GACGCTGCACCAGATGGCTGGGGTGTTGGTGAGGCGCGGGGAGTTGGAGAAGGCGATGGGGCTGTATGAGCAGTCGCTGGCGCTGGAAGAGCAACTGGGCGACCAGAATGGCAAGAGCACGACGCTGCACGAGATGGCTGGGGTGTGGGTGAGGCGCGGGGAGTTGGAGCGTGCGATGGGGCTGTATGAGCAGTCGCTGGCGATCAAGGAGCAACTGGGCGACCAGCAGGGCAAGAGTGCGACGCTGCACCAGATGGCTGGGGTGTGGGTGACGCGCGGGGAGTTGGCGCGTGCGATGGGGCTGTATGAGCAGTCGCTGGCGGCATGTGAGCAACTGGGCGACCAGCAGGGCAAGAGTGCGACGCTGCATGCGATGGCGAATGTGTGGGTGAGGCGCGGGGAGTTGGAGCGTGCGATGGGGCTGTATGAGCAGTCGCTGGCGCTGGAAGAGCAACTGGGCGACCAGAATGGCAAGAGCACGACGCTGCACCAGATGGCTGGGGTGTTGGTGAGGCGCGGGGAGTTGGAGAAGGCGATGGGGCTGTATGAGCAGTCGCTGGCGGTGGAGGAGCAACTGGGCGACCAGAAGGGCAAGAGTGCGACGCTGCATGCGATGGCAAACGTGCACATGGCGCGCGACGAGTGGGAGAAGGCCGAAAGATGTTTGAGTGAGGCGTTGGCGATCTCACGCCGGCTTGGCGATCGGCAGGAAATTGCTTTCAATACGGTGAAGATGGGCCAGGTGGCCCAGGCGCACGGCGACCCCCAAAAAGCCCTGGCGGCTTACCAGGAGGGCTTGCAGATTTTTCAGCAATTAGGCATGCCGCGCGAGAGCGAGCAGGTGAGCCGGTTGATCACTGCATTACAGGAGGCCCCGGCCGCGCAACCCGACCCACTAAGCCAACTCATTGCCGACGCGCGCGCCGCGAGCGCGCGTGACGATCACCCGGTTGCCGTGGCGAGCCAGGAACAGGCGCTGGCGCTCTGGCGCGAGCGATTGGCCGCCCATGATGAGGGCGGGGCACGGGAGGAGCTGGTGACGCTGAGCGTCTTGCTGTATAACCTGGCCGGGTATTACGGTGACGCAGGGCGACACGCCGACGCCGTGCGCGCGCTGGAGGAGGTGGTGGCGTTGGACGAACGCACCAACCACGCGGACCTGGCGTCGGATCGGCAAGTGCTGGAAGCGGCGCGTCGCATGGCGGCGCTTTCGCCAGAGGAGCGCGCGCAATTGCAGCGGGTTGCCTCACCTGCCGGAGACCCATCACAGGATGAATAGCGCCGACAGCGGATCGAACAACTGGCGGATCAGGCGCGCGACGGGGCGATTGCTGCATTGCGCGGTGAGATAGCGAGAGATGAACTTGCGGCGCGCATTGCAGAAGTGGCTGCGCAAGCCGGCGAAGGCGAACAACCCGGCTCACCCTGGGCCGAACTGGCGCGCTATCTGCAAGCCGTGGTCGCGTTGTTGCGCGGTGATTCTGTCCCGCCGGTGCCGGTGGCCTATGTGACGCACATGGCCGCGATTCAAGCCGAGGATAAGGCGTGAAGATCAGGAGAGGAAAATTCCGTTCTCGTCGGACGCGATTCGCAGTTCTCGAACCGCGATAGGGATGTAGCCCGCGCAGCGGGCTTGCACAGGTCAGCCGTCGGTTTTAACCGATGGTGTTGGTGATAGCGACTAACAGCAGTTCCAGGAGATTGATACATGAGCACGATCCCAGAATCGTTGATCGAATTCAAGTGCCCGCGTTGTGGGCATACCTGGTATGAGGACGTGGAACAACTTAAGCGCGAAAGGGCGCAACTCGTTCATAAGGCGTTGGATGAGCCCAAGGACGTTTTAAAGTTCCGCCGGCCATGTTCTGTATGTGGCACCAATGTCATCGTGGAGATCAAAGAGGAGGATGGACATGCCTAAATACACCGTCATCAGCACGCGTGCAGAAAGCTCCGAAGAGGAGGCCATGCGCAAATGGTTCGATCAGCAGCGCCTTAGCTCGCCGGACAACCTTGAGCAGGCCGCCCGGCTGGTCATCGGCCTGATTAGCGGTTTGCTGACGGTGATGTTTGGCGTGCTGGCCGTTGCGCAAAAGGACCTGCCTGGTTACCTGGCGCTCCCGCCGGTGCGCTGGTTGGGCGCGCTCGTGGTGGTGCTGTTGTTCGTCAGCCTGGCGGGCGGGCTGGTGGTGGTGGTGCCGTTTCGCACCGCTGCGCAGCCCGGCCAGCCGGACGCCCAACGCCGGGCGTTTGAGGCCATTTTGCAGCGCAAATCCAGCGCGCTCACCGTCTCAGCCGTGGCGTTTGGCCTGGGCATCGCCGCGCTGGCAAGCGCGCTGGTGGTGGCGCTGCTCAATTAGGCCACCACCAAAATCTCCAATCGCTAATCCCTAATCTCCAACCTCCCATCTCTAGAGGATGCGCTTCTCGCTAGCCGTGTCGAAGAAGTACAGCCGGTCGGAGGGCAGGTTCACTTCCACCGTCGCGCCGACGATGGCCGCATCCAGCGCCGTCTCCACCGCGAACGAGAGTTCGCCCGCGCGCACGTAAACCGTCTGTACCTGCCGCGCGAAGTCCGGCTCCACCATCTCCACCTGCCCGCGCACGCGCGCGCCCTCGCCGGCGGGGCGGGTGTCCAGCGTGTTGCTGGCCGAGAGCAGTTGCACTGCCTCGGGCCGGATGCCCAGCGTCAACGCCTGCCCAGTGTGCACCAATGGTTTGATGCTGTTGGGCAGCGCGAAGGTGTAGTCGCCCAGGTGCAATGCGCCATCGGCGACGCTGCCGCCCGTGAGCAGGCTCATCGGTGGGATGCCCAGGAAGCTGGCCACGAAGGAGGTGGCGGGGGCATCGCGCAGTGTGGCGTAGTCGCCCACCTGTTCCACCTTGCCCGCGCGCATCACGGCGATCAGGTCGCTCAGCGCGATGGCTTCGAGCTGGTCGTGCGTGACGTAGATGGAGGTGATCTGGAAGCGGTGCAGCAGACGCTTGATCTCCAGGCGCGTCTGCACGCGCAACTTGGCGTCCAGGTTCGAAAGCGGCTCGTCGAAGAGGAACAGTTGCGGGCTGCGCACGATGGCGCGCGCAATCGCCAGGCGCTGCTGTTGCCCGCCGCTCAGCGTGCCGGGTTTGCGCTCCAGCAGGGCGTCGAACCCGATGCCCATCACCTCCGAGGTGATGCGAATGCGTTCCTCGGCGGCCTTATCGTCGATCTTGTGTACCTTGAAGAAGAAGCCCAGGTTGCCCTGGCCCTTGAAGTGCGGGTAGAGCGCGTAGCTCTGAAACACCATGCCGATGTAGCGATCTTTTGTCGGCGTGTTCACCATGTCCACGCCGTCGTAGAACACCTGGCCGTTGAAATCTTCCAGCCCGGCCACCACGCGCAGCAGGGTGCTCTTCCCGCAGCCCGAAGGCCCCACGATCACCATCGTCTGCCCGTTGGGGATGGTCAGCGAGACGCGCTCCAGCGCCTGGATCTTGCCGCTGTGTGCCGTGTGGGCATCGTGCTCCGCCTCGGCCTGGGTCACGACCCGTTCGGCGAAGGCGCGGTCGGCCTGTTTATCCATCCCGATGCGGGTGATATCGCCGCCTGTGCCAAAGGCGGCCCGGTCAAAAGATTTACTGACGTCGCGCAGTTCAATCGTTGCCATTTTAAAGAAGATAACACAAAGGGGAATGGATGTAAGAATCGATTCAGTCTTCCATTGTCTCTTTGCGCTAGAAATCTCAAGCGATGCTCAAATGTCCATCATTTTCAACCACCGGCACAAAGATGGGCCGCTCGTTGGGCGTGCTGTTGGGCCGGTGGACGGTGAGCATCAATCGGCCCTCAAAGGTGCGAAACAGCATGCCGTGCCCGCCGTCTGCGCAATAGAGCGGCGCGGCGTCCTGTTGCCAGGGGCCGAGGATGCCGCCGCCGAGCGAGCGCGCCACGCCCAGGGTGTAGCTGCCGTTGGCGAAGCTGGACCATAGCAGCAGCAGTTCGCCGTTCTGCGCGCGATGGAGGAATGGGCCGTCGGTGACGTAATCAGTTTGCCCGGCGTAGGGCGTGATCCAGGGGGCCTCGGAGGCGTGGAAGAGCAGATGCGGCTCGCCGATGGGCCGGCGCAGGTCGTCGCTCAGGCGCAGGGCGCAGATTTCGCCGTCGTGCACCTGCACCCACTCGTGGCAGAACACGATCCAGGGCGCTCCGGCCGCATCGACAAAGAGCGTGCCGTCCAGGCACTCCCAGGTCGCGGGGGTGACGGGGCGCTCGGAGATCGGCTGATAGGGGCCGGCGGGCTTTGGCGCAGCCAGTATCTGCGTGCCCCGGCAGACGTTCTCGGCTTTGAAGCTGGCAAACATGTAATAGTGGCCGTTATAGGCATGCACTTCGGGTGCCCAGAAGTTGCGGTCGGCCCAAAAGTTTGGCGCGGGGCTGAAGGCGACGTAGGGGCCATCCCAATGTTGCAAGTCGCTGCCGATGTAGACGTCGAACCCATCGGGCTTGCCTTCCCAACAATCCTGGCCGCGCGTGCCGAACAGGTAGTAACGCTTTTCGGCGGCGACCGGGACGACGAACGGATCACGGATGTTGATTTCGAGGTTGGTCAGCATGGTTCATCTCGCTTCTGTGATGATGTACGTTAGGATAAGTGTAATCCTAACTCATGGGCGGGGTGAAAGTCCGTGCTGTGCCTATGAAACCTAAAAAGAGAATGCGGAGCCGATCATTCGGCTCCGCTGGTTTAGGTCGGCTATGAATGCTAGAACGATTATCGATCAAGGGTTGGGGTACTTAGAAACCTGGCAGGTGATGCACTGCTCCTTAAATTTTGTCCACCTGTACGTCTGGGTTTGGTGAATCACCTGCCAGGTTTTACTATCCCTTTTTCATCGTTCGATATCGGCCCTAGTAGCAGTAGAACGTGTTGGACTTGGCGCTGGAGTTGCCGGCCACGTCGGTCGCGCGCACCCATGCCAGGTGTTGTCCGGCTGAGAGGTCCAGGTTCTGGCAAATATTCCAGTACGACTGCCAGGTGACCTCGTCCGAATCCACGTAGAAGTTCATGGTATCTACGCCCGACCAACGATCAGAGGCGGTTGGATTGGCGACGTAGGTGTGGCCCACTTTTCGCAGCCCCGTGTAAACCAGCGGCCCTGTGCGATCACACTTGATGATTGGGTAAGCGCCGATGCTGGCCGTGTTGCCTTCCGAGTCTTTGGCGAACAGGCGCGCCGTGTGCCAACCGTCATACAGGCGATAGCGGGTGCATACCGTGGTCAGGCTGACATCGCCCGTGGCGCGCAGACGGCCATCGATATAGAACCAGCTATTCACCATCAAGCCCGAACTGCTAACGGCAGTCGTTGAACAATCCGGGTTCCACGACGTGTCATCACAATCCAATGTCAGTGTCAATGGTTGCGTGATGGCCACATATTTGCCTGGGCCTACCTTTTCAGCGAACGCCGATGCAGGCATAACGATCAGGCTGGTGACTGTTGCGATCAATGCCACTCCCACCCGAAGTGGTTTACCAGAGAGAAAAGTCTTTTTCATGGGATAGCCCTCCACATTAAGACTACCGAACCATTGCTTACATGTCAATATCAAAATACTTGCGATTCGCATAGAATTTGATAACAGACTCTCAAAGGTAACAAACGGGTTACATTGTTATGTCTATATCCAGGTGCCATTCAGCATCACACGTTGCACCTGCACGCCAAGCAGTTCGTCGGAGGGGATGGCCGTGATATCGTGCGAAAGCACCACCAGGTCGGCCAGCTTGCCCGCTTCCAACGAGCCGATCTCCGTCTCCATGCCGCTGGCGTAGGCGGCCCCCAGCGTATAGGCATGGATGGCATCGGCGACGCTCACGCGCTGCTGCGGATACCAACCGTCTGGGCCGGGTTTCCCGTTGGCACGCCGGCGGGTGACGGCGGCGTGGATGCCAACCAGGGGATTGAAGTCTTCCACAGGCGAATCGGAACCGAAGGCCAGGCGTGCGCCGGCATCGCGCAGTGAACGTGTGCAATAGGCTGTGACACAGCGGCTGCCCCAATGCGCTTCTGCCATTTCCATATCTTGTGTGGCGTGGATCGGCTGCACCGAGGCGATCACATCCAGTTCGGCGAAGCGCGCGATGTCGTCGGGGTATAGTATCTGAGCGTGTTCTACGCGGTTGCGCAAGGCCCGGCTGCCCGGTGCCGCCTGGCGCTTGCTTAGCTCGAAGGCATCCAAGACGTCGTGATTGGCGCGGTCACCGATGGCGTGGATATAGGCTGCCAGGCCATGCGTATTGCAAGCCAGCACCGTCTCGATTAGCGCTTCGCGCTCCAGCGTGCTGATGCCCACATTGCCGGGCTCATTTTCGTAGGGTGCCAGCATCGCCGCCGTGCGTGGGCCGAGTGCGCCGTCGGCGAAGAACTTAACGCCGCCGATGCGTAGCCAGTTATCGCCCAGCCCGCTGCGGATGCCGGCCTCGATCGCCGCCGCCAACACGGTGGCCGGCAGTTGATACACAATGCGCAGCGTCAGGCGGTGCTGCTCGCGCAGGCATTGATAGGTCTTGGTTGCTCCCTCGCTGCCCATGCAGTGCACGCCCGTCAACCCTTTTTGATTCATGGCGTGCATGGCGGCTACAGTGGCTTCTTCCGCCTGTTCCAGGGTGGGGGGAGGAATTACCTTTGCGACCAGCTCCATCGCGTTTTCGAGCAGTGTGCCGGTGGGGATGCCTTGCGCGTCGCGCACGATTTGCCCACCCTCCGGGTCCGGCGTGTTGGCCGTGATGCCTGCCAGTTGCAGCGCCAGCGAATTTGCCCAGCAGGCGTGCCCGCTCTTGGCAGAGAGTAGCACGGGATGTGTCTGCGTCGCCTCGTCCAGTTCGGCGGCGGTGGGGAACTCGTCGCTGCCCCAGGCCGACTGCATCCAACCATGTCCCTGGATCCATTCACCGGCAGGCGTGGTCGCGGCGCGCGCGCGTACACGTTCAATTGCCTCGCGCTTCGTCCCCACCTCGTAGACGTTCACTTGCTGCATCGCCATGCCCGTCATCCCCAGGTGAAGGTGCGCGTCGATGAACCCTGGGGCGACAAACGCGCCGTTCAAGTCCAGGCGTTGTGCGTCGGGCAGGTGGATCGCGTTGATGTCGTCATCGCTGCCCACGGCCAGGATGCGGTCGTTGGCAATCGCAATGGCACTTGCGCGCGGCTGCGCCGGGTTCACGGTGTAGATATTTGCATTGGTAATTAATAGGTTCATATGTGTTTCGCTAGCTGGCCAAATGATAAGCGTTCACAGAATGCGCCACAAGGAAGTGATGGACTTCTCTTGTCTATGAGGCTGATTATAGGAGCATCTGGCTTGCATATTCCTGATATGTGATGTATCATATATATGTCTATTCATATATAGGCTCACTCGTATATGTAACTTGAATACGCGATTCGGGGTCTCTTGAATGACCACGCTTACTGTGGCTATGATCTGAAAAGGGCCTTCGATTCGCCATTGTTGGGCTGCCAATCAGAGTCAGATCTATCGGGCACTGAATGGGCGGGCCCCAAAGAGGTAATTGAACATCATGGTGCATCAGCTTCCACGTCGCCAGCGCGTCCGCAAAGCGCTTCTCATTGTGTCGTTTCTATTGTTCCCTGTGACGATGAACTATCTTTCGCCCTATGTCATCATTGCCTCGGCAAGCATCGGCGTCGTCAATGCCAGCCTGATCGCGTTTGCGCTCATGCTGGTCGGCTCACTATTCCTTGGCCGGTTGTGGTGCGGCTGGGCGTGTCCTGGTGGGGCCATGCAAGAGATCGTCGAGCCGGTCAATCGCAAGCAGCTTAACCCGGCCAAACTCTCATGGGTAAAGTGGGTCATTTGGATTCCCTGGGTGGGGATTATCGCCTATACGGCGATCAACGCCGGGGGCTACAGACAGGTGAACCCGCTCTTTTTAACAGAGACGGGCATTTCCGTGGATGAGCCGATGAAGTACATTGTCTATTACCTGGTGGTCGGCATGTTCTTCCTTTTGCCGGTCCTGTTTGGCCGGAGGGTGGCCTGCTATACGATCTGCTGGATGGCGCCGTTCATGATGATCGGGCGCTGGATACGTAATCGTTTTGGGTGGCCGGCCCTTCAGTTGGAGGCGAACGCTGCCGCATGCACAAGCTGCAAGACGTGTACGCAACATTGCCCGATGAGCCTGGACGTGGCGGCAATGGTGAAGCGACAAAACATGGAGCACCCGGAGTGCATCCTGTGCGGCACGTGTGTGGATGGATGCCCACGCAAGGTCATTCGTTACGCGGTCGCCCCTCAGCGACGTAGCCAGCGCGTCGCCTGAAATGAAAGGGCGCCTGGCCTTCCAGAGCACTTCCGCATCTGGCGTATGGCAGCGATTAGATCTGACAGGTGGTGTACAACAAATTGTCAAAACACCTCATCTGCCACCTGTCAGGTATGCTGTCTCGTAAACAAGATCAGCAATTGTTCTGATGTGCAACCGAGCGCCGGATGTGTGCGGCGAGTGTTCAAATCAGCACAATCGACTGTTGTGGAGTGCTTAGGTATTCCGCATCGGAGACCGTGACGAGGGCCGTCTCTTCGATGCCGACGTAGCCGATGCCTTCCACCATCGTGCCCAGTTCGAGCGCGAAGACGTTATCCGCCTCGACGGGTTTGTTGGGCAGGTCGGCATAGCGCTCCCAGCGCGGGCCCAGGACGCTGCCGCCGTCGTGCGCGTTGCGGCCCACGTGATGCCCAAAGGCGTGCATATATTCGGGGTAGCCCTGGCGCACCAGTTCTTCGCGCGCGGCTGCATCCACCTGCCAGCACTTGGCGCCGGGCTTCAACGCGGCGCGCCCGGCCTCCAGGGCGGCCCAGCAGGCCTGCCAGGCGCGCGTCACTTCGGGCGGCACGCCTTCTTCGCCTGCGCGGCGCACGTAGGCCATGCGTTGCAGGTCTGAACAATAGCCATCCTCGCGCAATCCCATGTCCAGGTGCAGTAACTGGCCCGGTTCAAGCGTCAGCTCGCTGGGGATGCCGTGCCCGATGGCGGAGTTCGGCCCGGCGTTGACGATTGGGTTGTCCACGCGGTCCCAACCGAATTCGCTGCTGTGCCGGGCGACGATCTCGCCGGCCAGGGCGTGAATCTGAATTTCGCTCAAGCCCCGCAAAGGCTGGGCGAATAACTCGGCATACACCTGCTCGGTGAGCTGCGTCGCAGCTTTGATGCGCGCGATCTCGCTGGATGTCTTGCGTTCGCGCAGGCGCCGCACGATGTTCTCGGCGCTGACGAGGTTGGTGACGTAGGGCGTGCCGGAGAGAATCTGGGTCAGGCGCGCATACATGCCGAAGGTCAGCCCGTCGGAGCCGGGGTCGCTCAGCGAATAGTTCAGCGCGATGTTGGAGGGGTTGATCTGGCTGACGTGTTCGCGCAATATATCGGCGATGCCCTGATCGTAGGCGATCACTTCGTCGTAGGCTTCCAGTTCGCGGATGTTGTTGGCGTCGAAGCGCCCGGCGATGGCGATCTTTTTGCCGTTGCGCGTGATGATGATGGCCGAGTCCCATGTCAGCCCGAAGCCTAGCAGCAGGTCCAACGCGGGGTCGTGCACTGCCGACGTTTCGCGCACAAAGGTGATCCAGCAATCGATGGATTGCTCTTTGAGCAGGATCGCAGCCTGGTTCAGTTTTTCTTGGATGATTGGCTTAAGCATATGTGTGTCTTGAAGATAAGCGATTGGCGTTTTGAGATTGGAAATTGGAGATGGGAGATTGAGCGTGAAGCATGATACGTGAAACGTGAGAGTCGTAGATGTGCGACCTGCACCTCCATCTTTTGCGCTTGGCCTGCAATCTCCAATCTCTGATTTCTAATCTCTACTCTCTACTCTCCATTTTCGTCGCCAATGATTTTGCCGTAGATGCTGGAGAACTCCTCGTCGGAATAGAACTCGATGACGATGCGCCCACCCTTGCGGCTGCGCTGCAACGATACTTTGGTGTGCAATATGTCACGCAGTTTTGCTTCATAGGCTTCGGCTTCCTGCCAGCGTTCCGGCTCGGCACTTTTGGCCGCCGGTTCGGGCTTGGACCAGCGGCGCACCATTTCTTCCGTCTGGCGCACGTTCAGCCCCTCTTTCACGATCAGGTCCAGCGCCGCCAGTTGGTCGATCGCGGAGCTTAGCCCCAGCAGCGCGCGGGCGTGGCCTTCGCTGATCATCCCCTGCATCAGCGCGGTTTGGGCCTGGCCGGGCAACTTCAACAGGCGTATGGCGTTGGTGATCGTCACGCGGCTCTTGCCCACGCGCTCGGCCACCTGGTCCTGCGTCAGCCCGAAATCATTCATCAACTGCTGATAGGCAGACGCTTCTTCCAGTGGGCTGAGGTCGCTGCGCTGGATGTTTTCAATCAACGCGATTTCCAGCATCTGCTGCGGGGCGACGTCCTTCAAGATCACCGGCACGTGGGTCAGCCCTGCCAGTTGCGCTGCGCGCCAACGCCGTTCACCCGCGATGAGCGTATAGGGAGCCCCCTGACCGTTGGTGTGCGTCACGATCAGCGGCTCCAATACGCCGTGTTCGCGGATGCTGGCGGCCAACTCTTCCAGCTTCATCGCCTCTGCACCGCGCGAGAGGCGCGGTTGGAGTGGATTGGCGCGGATATCGGTCACCGCGGCTTTAAAAAGGCCGTCCTGTTGCGCAGCAGCAGGCGGCTGGTTTGCGCCGTCGGGGTGTGGCGTCGTCTCATCTGCGCCGGGGATGAGTGACGCCAATCCGCGTCCAAGTCCAATCGTTTTAGGCATGGGTAGACGTCCCTTCGTTACGTGATACTAATTCTGTCGCTAACGCCTGGTAGGCGACGCCACCGGGCGAATTGGGGGCGTAGGTCAGGATCGGTTGGCCATAGCTGGGTGCTTCACTCAGGCGCACGTTGCGCGGAATGCGCGTGCTGAAAACGCGCGACCCAAAAAACTTTTCCACTTCTTCGGCCACCTGGTGCGCCAGCGCCGTGCGGGAATCATACATGGTTAAGACCAACCCGGAGATGGTCATCTCTGGGTTCAGGCGCTGCTTCACCAGTTGCACGATACGGTCCAATTGTGAAAGCCCTTCCAGGGCCAGATATTCGCATTGCACTGGGATCAACACGCCGCTGCCGGCGGCGGTTAACGCGTTGACGGTCAACAGGCCAAGTGAGGGGGGACAATCGATGAGGATGTAGTCGTACTTTTCCACTTCGGCGCTCAATGCCTGGCGCAGGCGATATTCGCGCGCCAGTTCTCCCACCAACTCCACTTCGGCGGCTGCCAGCGCCGGCGCGCTGGGGATGATATTCAGGTTCAGCTTCGCGTTCTTCAACGTTGCCTTGGTGGCAGTGATGTTGCCCAGTAACAGATCATAGCTGGACGCAGACACCTTCTCCTTATCTATCCCCAGGCTGCTGGTTGCATTGGCTTGTGCGTCCATATCGACGAGCAACACGCGTTTGCCCATCGTCGCCAGGTAGGCACTCAGGTTGACGGCTGTCGTAGTTTTGCCCACGCCGCCTTTTTGATTGGCGATTGCATAGATGTAGGTCATTGTGATAAGTGTCTCTTTAGCTCCTGAGGGTGCAATATCCAGCCGCTGACGCGAACTGACCTGATTCTACTGCAACGGAAGCGAGCGACACAGGGCTACATCGGCGGCGGTTGGTGCACCGCTCAAGTGCGGGCGCGTCACCGACTGTGCCGCAATACAATTCGCCAGCGCACATGCGCCGGGCAATGGGTCGCCGCGTTGCAGGGCGATGAAGAGCACCGTAGCGAAAACATCGCCCGCGCCGGTCGGGTCCACTTCCTGTACCTGTGGTGCCGATACGTGAGCTGAGTTGCCCATGCTGAAAGCCGTGCAGCCCAATGCCCCTTGCGTCACGACCAGCGTTGCCGTTTGTGCCGCCCAGGCATGTGCAATGGACCAGTCTCCGGCGATGTCGTCGATGCTGATGACCACCGCATTGGCGCGTGCCAGCACGATTTCGGTGTCCACCCAGTTGGCGGCCTTTGATGTCACGCGTCCCTGGGTGTCCCAGCGACGCATCCAGCCCTGGGGCGTCACGCCGACGAACGTGTCGGGATGTACAGCTTGCACCATCTGTGGATCGATTTCATTGCACACCGGCCCCAGGTGAATGATAGCGGCGCGCAACATGTCGTCCGTCAGGGCGCCGGAAGTGAGCAAGATGGGGCAGGGAGATACCATTTGCACTCGCCCGCTGGGCGTATAGATGTTGCGGAAGCGGGTGGTGGTTGGGGCATCCAGGCGCCGTACCCGAATGGATGGGAAGGCGCTGGGGATGTCCAGGTCGTCGCCGGCGGCCGTCAGCACCGCGATGCGGGGCAAAAACGCACAGGCCGTGCGTGACGAATAGGTGACTGTCCCACCTGGCGTCGGCCCTTCGGGCCATTGATCTTCGGTGACATGGCCGATTGCGAGGTAGTCGATCATGATATGAGCTGTATATGCAGGGGAGCCAGGGGGAGTGAGTGCAGGGGTGAAAGGGAGCAAGGGAGCCGGGGAGCAGAGGAAACTTCAACCCTACTCACCCTTTCTCCCCAGGCTCGGTACTCCGAGCCGCTCCCTGGCACCCACTCTTCCCTGCGCCCGCTCTCCCCGGCTGCTGTGTTTCTACTTTAAGCGAATCGTCAGGCGGCGTGCGCTGCCTTCGCCGTGGCTTTCGGTGGTCACCTGTGGATGGTCGCGCAAAGCGATGTGTACCAACCGGCGTTCGGCGGCCGACATCGGCTCCAACGTGATCGAGCGGCCCGAACTGACGACGCGCTCCGCCAGCCGTAGTGCCATCTGTTGCAGATGCTGGGCGCGGCGTTCCTTATAGCTGTCGGCATCTAGCGTAAGGCGCAGGTTGCTTTTGGTTTGGTGTGCCCACATGGTTTGCACCACCAGTTGCAGCGCGTCCAGCGCCTCACTCTGGTGCGCCAACAGCCGGCTTGCGTCTCGGCCCTGGATGTCCACCCAGATGGATAGGCTGTCGCCGGAATCGCGTGGCTCAATCAACCGGCTGGAGCAACGGGCCGACAGATCCATGCGATCCAGCACGCCCTGGGTCAACGTCCCGGCCAGCTCGATCTCGTCTTCCGTCAGGTTCCCCTTGCTCTCCATGTCGGCTGGTTGCTCGGTCTGCTGAATCACTTCGGGCGTCTCGGGTGCGGTGGGGACCGTTTGTGGCTCTGCCGCGGCGGGCGGCACTTCACTGACGGGCGCGCTTGCGGGCGGCGCGGCAGGCTCCGGCTCGGGCGTGTATGTGAAAGTTGCCGGCTCTATGGGCGTTGGGATGGTGGGTAGCTCGGAAAAAGGCGTCAAACGTACGCGAGCCTGCCGGGCACCGATGCCCAACACACCTTTGCTGCCTTCGTCCAGCACCTCGATCTTCACTTCGGCACGCAATAAATTCAATTGCGCCAGCCCTATTTTGATGGCTGTCTCAACATCATGTGCAGTGATTTCGATTGCGGACATTTCGACCTCGTGGGCCTCCTACGCAGCGCAAAATAGTTTATTCAAGCGCATCCGTCAGCGTTGCGTGAAGGCGGTGAATACTTATCTATTCCCTGACCCCGTCTTGGTGATTTTGCCCGATGACGATCCCTTCACCTTGGACCTTGGTGGCGGCACTTTAGCCTTGGACTTCGAGATGGGCGGTGCAATGGGCGCAGGCGTATGGGATCCGTCATTCGCGGCTGCGGCGGCGTGCTGTGCCTTGGCCACGTCCAAGCGGGGCTTGATTACGTAATATTGTCCAATCCCGATCAGGTTGGAGACGATCCAATATACTCCCAGGCCGGCCGGCGCTGAGAGCATGAAGAAGCCGAACATGATCGGCATCATGAGTGCCATCATGTCGTTGGTCTGCTTTGTTTGCGGGTCGGTGCTGGGCGGCGTGGTCAACTTGGTAGAGAAGTAAGTTGTTGCGACGACCAGGATGGGCAGCACGAAGAACTTATCGGGCTGGCCCAGGTCCAGCACACCCAGGAAGAGGCTGTTGATTGGCAGCAGCGAAGAAAGGTTTGGCAGGAAGCCATAGATGTGCTTGCCCAGTTCCAACAGGCTGAACGGCGTTACGGCCATCGTGCGCGTGATGGCGTTGTAGAGGCCGATCAAGATGGGGAACTGGATCAATAGCGGCAGACACCCGCCCAGTGGATTAAAACCCACCTTACGCATTTCCTCGCTCAGCTTCTGCGGTTCGTTCTTATACTTTTCCTGAATCGCCTTGATCTGCGGTTGCATGGCAGACATCTTGATGCTTGATATCTGCTGGCGAAGCGTCAGGGGCAGAGTTATCAATCGGATCAGGATCGTCAAGATAATGATGGCCAACACATAGTTGTGGAACAGCACATCATAGATGAGCAGCAAAATGTTGGTCAACGGGTTGACGAACAGGATATCGAAAATATTGCCCATACAGATCAAAGCCTCATTTCGTCACCATCACACAGCGATCCGGCGCTGAGCGCAACAGTGAAACTTTGGTTATTATCACTCAACATTCTCTTGGTTACTTGCTGACAGGTGCTGGGAACTGGTACTTGCGCGTGCTGTTATTGGCATCCAGCGCCCATAACTTAATGTCGCCGTCGAACAGGGGGATCAGGATCATATTATCCGTGATGGATGGCTTTGAAACCAAGCGCCGCCCAAAGGTGTCGTTGCGCCATTTGTAGCTTTCGTAGCTCACTTTACCCGTATCGTCGGGCTTGATGTTCGTCAGGTCCAGCGCGTAGGCGTCCGTATCTTCTGACACGATATATAACGTGTCACTCATCACCACAGGGCGAGCCTTGATCGCGTCGTTGGTGACGTAATACCACTTCTGCTTGCCGGTAGCCAGGTCCAGCGCGTATAGCTTGCCGTGTACGTCGCCAAAGTAAATCGTATTGTTATCGATGGTGGCTTCGGTCCATACCCAGGCATCCACCGGCGTCTTCCACTTCAACGAGCCGTCGGCGGCATTGACCGCGTAGAACGTGGAGTCGAACGCGCCAAAGTAGAGCACACCATCGTTCAACACCGGCTGAACGGCGATCGGCGCCGTAGAGCCTTCAAAGCGCCACAGTTCTTTGCCTGTCGCCGCGTCGATGGCATACAGGTTATGATCGATGGAGCCCTGATACAGTTTGCCGTTATCCAAAAGCGGCAGGCTCCACAACTTGTTGCTGGTGTGGAATTCCCAGATCAACTTGGGTTGGCTGCTCACCATTTGAGTCGCGTCGATGGCGTACAGGTTGCCGTCGCCATTGGGCGCGTAGATCAATTTGCCGTCGCTGACGGCGCCTTCCATAAATTCGTGCGCCTTGTCGTTGGGGCTGAAGCGCCACACTTCCTGCCCCGTCTCGTCGGAGAGCGCATAGAGGTGATGGTCGTAGCTGCCGGTGGAGTTGGTGCTGCCGCCGACGATCACCATGTCCCCGTATTTCAGAGGGATGCCGGAGAACGGCCCGCGCGGGTTGGCGCTGTCCGTGGTGGCGGGGAAGCGCCAGGCCTCAGTGCCCGTTTGCGCATCGAACTTATAGACCAATGTGTTGCTGGCCAGGTAGGCCGATTTGCCATCCACCAGCAAAGCAGGGAAGGCACTGGGCGAAGGCTCGCCGCCGCCGCAGGCGCTTAATAGAAGCGCACCGGCTGCGAGTATGAGCGAGGCGCGTATAGTGTTTCTGTTCAAGGCTGATCCTTATTCTTCTCTATATGATGTATGACAGTATACGATTTGCCCTCATACATGGATGCCGCAAATCGCCGGCCTCTGCCCAAGCTGGGCCACCGTTCACGCTAAACGTCCTGGTTGTTCAGGGAACGGGGTCGTAGCCGCCGGGGTGAAAGGGATGGCAGCGCAAGATACGCTTAATACCTAACCAGCCCCCCTTTAGAACGCCATATTTGGCGATCGCTTGTAACGTATATTCGCTGCACGAGGGATAAAACCGGCATGAAGGAGGCAAAGACCGTGAAAGAGTCATCTGGTAGATGCGGATCGCGGTGATGAGGACACGCTGCCCAATATTCCGCTCCGGGGACGCCGTCAGCCCGG
>DAOUFG010000032.1:0-2843 GCA_034430115.1 Thermoflexales bacterium
GCCTGCCCCGGCACCGTCTGGAGCGACATGGACTTCAGCTTGTTGCACAACGCGTCATGCGCCTGGGGGTTCGCCGGCAAAGCCGCCGGTTGCATCGCGGGCAGCAGATGCTCCCACACCAGGTCCAGCACGTGCTGCATATCCTTCACGCCGCTGTTGATCGCCAACACGGCGTCTTGATCCTGCATGACGATGCAATACTGGCCAAACGCGCCATCGCCACGATAGGCACCATGCTGGCAGCGCCAGAACTGGTAGCCGTACCCCTGGATCCAATCGGGGTTCGTTTGCGTATTGCTGTTGTCGGAATGCGCGCTGGTGGCCTCGCCAATCCAGCCCTCCGGCACGATACGCTTACCGTTAAACATGCCCTTCCGCAAGTACATCAGGCCGAAGCGCGCAATATCTTCCGTCTTGATGTGCAAGCCGGATCCGCCGATGTTGATGCCACGGGGGTCGGTTTCCCAGGTCGCGCCTTCGATGCCCAGCGGCTCAAACAGGCGCGGCTGCAAATATTCCAGGAGCGAGATGCCGGTCAGCCGCGTGATGATGGCCGAGAGCATGTAGGTTGCGGCGGTGTTGTAGACGAACCACGACCCCGGCTCATGTTCCACCGGCAATGAGAGGAATGTCTTGGGCCAGTTGTCATCCTTTTCGCTAAACACGTGCCCGGTGGTGTCTTCATGGTGGCCGGTATTCATCGACAACAGGTGCCGCACGCGCATCGCCTTCAGGTGGTCACTGGGCTGCGCAGGAGCGTCCGCGGGAAAGAACTTCAGCACAGGGTCATCCACCGATAGCCGGCCTTCGCTCACTGCCAGACCGATGGCCGTGGAGGTGAAGCTCTTGCTCAACGAGTACAGGCTGTGCGGATGTTGTGGCCCATAGGGTGCCCACCAGCCTTCCGCCACAACACTGCCATGCCGGAGGAGCATCATGCCGTGCAACGCATCCAGCGGTGCGGCATGTTTCTCAACGGCTTCGACAAACGCCAATATGGCAGACGAAGAAATGCCTTCCGCTTCCGGACTGCTGCGTGGTAGTTGATAGTGTGTTGTCATAAAGGTTAGTCTACTCCTTTGTGTGAAACGGTTTCACCTACAACGAGCGCCGGGATGCCCAGCAGATAGGCCGGCGACTCGGGGCGCAGGCGTAAATCGCCCTGCGCTACATCCACAAAGCACGGGTCCGCCAGGCAGGTGTCGCCATCGCTCGTAAAGGCAACCGGATCACCTACTTCAGTATAGTCTTGCAAATGGATGCCTTCCACGCGGCCCGCGGCGCTATAGAAAATATTCTGTCTGAAGCGTGCAACGCCCTCCACGCCGATGAAGCGAATGGCGCCGGTGGCATAGAAGATATTGCGCTCCAGGCAATAGTCGTCGGAGCGATGGAAAGAGACCTTCATATCCCCGTGCACGATGCACACGTTATCGCGGATGGCATTGTGATGCGCCATGTGGTTATGCAGGCTCCACGGCACATCCACGGCCAGGTTGGCGGCCACCAGGCAATCTTCCGAGCGCTCATCCAAGTAATAGGCATGCCGCGCCCCAGGACCGCCGCCGATGTTCGTCGCCACATTGCCGCGAATGATGGTTCCCCGGTTGGCGAAAGCATAGATCGCCGCGCCATCGTTCAGCACGCACATCACGCGCTCGAAGCGGTTGTGCTCAATGCGATGCCCCGCCCCGCCGCCCGAATCGATCCCGCTATACGACGTGTCGTGAATGTCGTTGTGGCTCACCTCGTTGCGTTGGCCGTCGAAGAAAATGCCAATCGCCGCCGGGTACATCAACCCCGTGTGCGACACACTGTTGTGCGTCACCCGGCAATCTTCGCCGCTCAGGTAGATGCCCCCTGCGCCGGTCGTGTCGATGTGGCACGCCTGCACGCGCAGGTTGCAATTGCCTTTCCCGCGCAATTTGATGCCATGCCCCGCCACGTTCCCAATCGTCAGATGCTCAAACAGGCAGTCTTGAATGGGCCCCTCGCCATCGAGCGCGCCTGCCAGCTTCTCTGCGCCAAAGTCGGCGGCGATGAGCGGCGTGGTAGTGCCGGAGAGGGTCAACCCTCTGATGGTAACGGTCCTGATCGGCCCGCCCGCACGCCCATCCAGCCGGATCACGCACGTCTGAAGCGCGGCGATGGCCTCTTTCACGCTCTCGCCTGCCAGCGGCCAATAGACGATGCGCTGATGCGTGCGATCCAGGTACCACTGCCCCGGCGCTAACATCCCCTCCTGCACGTTCCAGACCACGTAAGTGCGCGCATGCGGCGTGCCCTCGCCAAATGCGCCCGCCGGGTGCCCGGCCGGGTTGCTGAAGCGAATGGTGTGCGTATCGAAGTCGATGGATTGAATCCCCACGGTTGAATCATCCCAGGCGTGATACACGGTCAGTTCCGCGTTCCGCGTGTCGAGCCAGGGGCCCAGGTCGGCCGGGTCGAACACCAGGGTGGTCAGTTCCTCGTGAGTGGGCTTGCGTTCCCAGCCGCCCAGGGTGGCGCTCATCCAGCGCACGTTGAAGCAGCTATGATGCGTAAAAGCGCCCACGCCCGGCAGCCGCGCACGCGGGCAGAAACGCCCATTCACCTGCAGCGCGCGGATCTCGGCAGCCTGCGCCCCCAGCGTTGAGACATCGGCGCAGACGAAACGCTCGTCTGCCGGGTCGGGCAGCCAATTGTCAAGCGGCAACCCGCCATACAGCACCGGCCGTTCATCGGGCGCAGCTTCCAGCGTCAGGCCGTTGTCGCGCGCGTCCAGCATACACGCGACGCCATAATAGGCACCCTCGTGGATGACGATGCGGCGGGGCTGCTCCGGCGGCAATGCACGCGTCGCC
>DAOUFG010000033.1:0-7183 GCA_034430115.1 Thermoflexales bacterium
TTGGTGGCGTGCGCATGCTGCCGCCGCAGAACAGGCCGGGCATGGCGGGAGCGACTACTTTGTCGTTTACGCTTTTCTGCAGGCCATCATGGGGCAGGCGGAGTTGTTGCCGGATGTTCACGCCGCGATGGATATGACGCTGCCGGGCCTGATCAGCCAGCAGTCGATTGCGCAGAACAGTGTATGGTTGGCAGTACCAGATTCGCGAACCTGGTAGGGGAAGAGACCATGCTCAGTAGGAAATGGTCTGTCGGTATATTGGTTTTAGGATTGGTATGTGTGGCCTGTGGGACGAATGGCACTGTGGCGCCAGGTACCCCTACAGGCCAGGGAGTAAATGCTATGTCACTGACACTTACAAGCGTCGCGTTTCACAATGAGCAGCCGATACCGGCTAAGTTCACCTGTGACGGCGATAATGTTTCGGTGCCACTACAATGGACGGACCCGCCGGCAAATACGAAGAGCCTCGCGCTCATCATGGACGACCCAGATGCCCCCAGCGGCACCTATGTCCACTGGGTGATCTATAACCTGCCGGCGAACCTGCGCGCGTTGGAAGAAAACGCGCCGACAGATGCAACCTTGAAAGACGGCAGCTTGAATGGCCAGAATAGCGCCAGGCGCTCGGGCTATACCGGGCCGTGCCCACCCAACGGGCGGCATCGTTACTACTTCAAGCTCTATGCGTTGGATGCAACCCTGGCGCTGAGGCCCGGCGCGACGAAGGATCAGTTGCTTGGCGCGATGCAAGGACATATCCTGGCCCAGGCACAGTTGATGGGTACTTTTCAACGCTAGTTTATTTTTGGGAGTGCAATAGGAAATGATGCAGACACGAAAACTTGGATGCACCGATTTGAACCTCAGCACGGTGGGGTTAGGTGCGTGGGCGATTGGCGGAAGCAGCGGAAAGTTCGGTTGGGGGCCGCAGGATGATGCGGATTCCATTGCTACGATCCATCGCGCTGTGGAATTGGGCGTGAATTGGGTGGATACCGCGGCCGTATATGGGCTGGGCCATTCGCAGGAGGTCGTGGGCAAGGCGCTCAAGGGGATGAGCAGGCGCCCGATCGTCGCGACGAAGTGCAGCCGGCGCTGGGATGACCAGGGCGTGCCCTATGGCAACCTGAAGCGCGAGAGCCTGCGTGCCGAGTGCGACAACAGCCTGCGCAGCCTGGGCGTGGAGTGTATCGACCTGTACCAGATTCACTGGCCCGTGCCCGATGAAGACATTGAAGAGGGTTGGAGCACCTTAGCCGACCTGGTGAAAGAAGGCAAGCTGCGCTACATCGGCGTGTGCAACTTCAACGTGGCACAACTGAAGCGCATTCAGCCGATTCACCCGGTCGCCTCGTTGCAGCCGCCCTATAGCATGTTGGTGCGCGGCGTGGAAGACGAGTTGCTGGCCTACTGCGCCGCCAACGAGATTGGCGTGGTGTCTTATAGCCCGATGCAGAAAGGCCTGCTCACCGGCAAAGTGACGCGCGAGTGGGTAGCCGGTTTACCGGAGAACGATCACCGCAGCCGCGATGCAATGTTCCACGAGCCTAACCTGAGCGCCAACCTGGCGTTGGTGGATGGGCTGCGCCCGATTGCCGAACGGAATGGCAAGACGTTGGCGCAACTTGCCATCGCGTGGGTGCTGCGCCGCCCCGAGGTGACCTCGGCAATCGTCGGCGCGCGCCGGCCCTCACAGATCGAAGAAACCGTTGGCGCGGGCGATTGGAACCTGTCGCCTGCCGACATCAAAGACATCGACGCGCTGCTGGCCGTGCATGCCGGGGCCAAGAAGTAAAAGCGCGTTCGCAGTTCCGTGAAGACACAGGCCTCCTGTTCCATCCTGGGGCAGGGGGCCTCATGATAAATCACACAGGAAGGCATCGCCATGAACTCACGACAACGATTGCAGGCAGCGCTGGCCTGTCAGGTGCCGGACCGCGTGCCTGTTTCGACCTATGAACTGGTTGGTTACGACACGCACCTGTTGGAGAATAACGATCCCTCGTATGCCCGTTTGATGCAGGCTATTCGTGAGAAGACGGATTGCTTGGCGATGTGGAACCCCGCTTCCAACGAGCGGTTCTTGTGTTCCTCTGCCCAGGTGCCTATCGAGACGCGCCAGTGGCGCGAGGGCGACCGGACGATCACCCATTCCACGCTCCATGCGCCAAAGGGTGACCTGACCCAGACGACGGTGCGCGAAGACAACCTGAACACCACCTGGCAGACGGAGCACTGGTGCAAAACACTGCAGGATGTGGACGTGGCACTCTCGGTGCCCTATGAGCCTCTCGATTACGACACGAGCGACTTCACCCGCATCAACGCCGAGGTGGGTGAGCACGGCATCGTCATGGCCTCACTGGGCGACCCGCTCCTGGTGGCTGCCGAAATGATGGCATTTGGCGACTTCACCATCTGGGCGGCGACGGAAACGGAGCATTTTGCGCGCACGGTAAAAGTGTTGCGCGAGCGAGTGATGGAAAACTTGCGCCGCATGTTGGCGGTGAACGTGGTGGAACTCTATCGCATCTGCGGGCCGGAGTATGCCACGCCGCCCTATCTGCCCCCGGCGTTGTTTGATCGCTTCGTCACGCCCTACGTGGCCGAAATGACCGATTTGATTCATCGCAAGGGCGGCAAGGTGCGGGTTCATTGTCATGGCAAGATCGGGCGCGTGCTGGAGATGATCCTTGCCACCGGCGCGGACGCCATCGACCCGTGTGAGCCGCCGCCCGACGGCGATATTTCGTTGCCGGACGTAAAGCGCCGCCTGTATGGGCGCATGTGCGTGTTTGGCAACCTGGAGTTGAAGTTGCTGGAACACGGCGGCGAAGAGGAAGTGACCGCCTACGTCAGGAGCTGCATGGATGCGGCCAAACCCGGCGGCGGCTACGTCATCATGCCCACGGCAGCGCCGATCAATTCGCCGCTTTCCGCCAAGACCGAACAAAACTACCTGCGCTACATCGACGCCGCGCTGGAATACGGCGCTTATTGAGACTCAAATGAATAATACTGACCTGTTCGCAAAATTACGCACGCCGAACAAGCTGGGCCAACTGGTGGTCGTGCCGTCTTACGTGTGCGGCACCTTTGATTCGCACGCCGTCGATTGTCCCTTCGTCTTTGCGCACGAGGGGCGGTTCTACATGACTTTCATCGGCTGGGATTCGATTGGCTATCGCACCGGCTTGGCCGTGTCGGATGACTTGTTGCACTGGCACAAGCAGGGGCTGGTGATCGATCGTGGCCCAAAAGGCTCAGTTACCGAGTTCAACGCGGCGCTCACCTGGATCGTGCGCGATAACGACCTGTTTGGCGCCGGTAGGTTGAAGCAGGTTCGTGGGCGTTATCTGGGCGCGTATCATGCGTATCCCAGCGCCGGGTATGAGGAAGGTTCGGCGGCCATCGGCCTGTGCTGGAGCGATGATCTGCGACATTGGGAGATGGATGAGCCATTCCTGCACTGCGACGACCCCGATAGCGGCACCTGGGAGCGCGGAGGCTTGTATAAGGCTTGCCTGGTGGAGCAGGATGGTGTGTTCACCATGTTCTACAACGCCAAGAATCAATTGAATGGCACGTGGCACGAGCAGACGGGGGCCGTCACATCTACTGATCTGAAACACTGGCGGCGCGTTTCTTCTGAACCGCTGTTGCGCGTCGGCCCGCGCGGTGCGTTTGATGATCTCTTCGCCAGCGATCCTTGCGTGTTACGTGCGGGGGATATGTGGGCGATGTTCTACTTCGGCAATTGCAGCGATGGGCATGCGCGTGATGGCGTCGCGTTTTCACGCGACCTTATCCATTGGGAGAAGGCAAACGAACTATTGATCGACGTCGGGCCGGCTGGCGCCATCGATGCGCGCCACGCGCATAAGCCCTCTTTGTTTTATCACGCGGGCAAGCTCTATCACTACTACTGCGCCGTCGCCCCCGCGGCGCCCCGCCAAATGGGAGAGATCGAACACGACGAGGTCCGTGGTATCGCCGTGGCGATCTCTTAAGAAGCCGACGAAGGCCTATAGCTTGCGGGCTTCGTTGGCGGGATGCACATTCATATCGCCGGTCAGGTCGCCGGTCTCGATGAAGATGACGCGCTCCGCGATGTTGGTTGCGCGATCTGCGAGGCGCTCCAGGCAATGACCGGCGTGCAATAGCCAGGTGCCGCTCTCGATGTGCATTGCATCGTTGCTCATGTCAGTTGTGACCTGTGTCAGCAGGTCGTCGTACAGCTTATCCAGACGGTTATCGTCCTCGATCACCTGGCGTGCCTCTTGCGAGTTCATGGTGACGAAGGCGTTCACGCTGCGGTTCAGCATGTCACGCGCCAGCGTATCCATCTCTTGCAGGTCATAGGTCTTGATGTCGGCATTGGTGCGCGTGATGCGCCGGGCGGCCTTGGCAACGCCTTTGGCGTAGTCGCCGCAGCGCTCCAGTTCCACTGCGACTAGTGCTGAAGCGGCTAATTCGCGTAGATCGTGTGCGACGGGTTGCTGAGTGGCCATCTGCATCACGCAGGCGTTTTCCACCTCGTAGCGCAACTGATCGATGGAGCGGTCGCTGCGCTTCACGTCGCGGGCTTCTTGGAAGTCGCGGTTGATCAATGCCTGCACGGCGCGCTCGGTGGCCTGGCTGACCTGATTGCCCATCAGCTTGATCGTGTCGCGGATGAGCTCTAGTTCTCGGTTGAAATGTGTGCGCATAATCCTTATCTCCGGCTATAAAACAATCAGCCAAACATGAGGTGTTTGGCTGATTGAATTCTACCGAGTTCCCCCAGCGATACTACATGTTCTTCGCGTTGTAGCCGGGGCCTTCGGAATAGAAGTTCGCATTGTATTGCGCATCTTCTGTAAGATCATATTCTTCGCCACCGGCAGCGGTGAACCGTGTGCCGCCAAATGGGACGATTTCCTGCCCGGCCTTGGCCGCGAGTGAGGCCGGCAACTCGCCTTCTGGGAAGATTGCCTCGTATGGACATTCGGGCACGCATGCACCGCAGTCGATACAAGTAGCGGGGTCGATGAAGTACCAGGGCCACTGATCCTCAGGCTTGCCTGGAACAATACATTCGACTGGACAAACATCTACACAGGCACCATCGCGTAGGCAGAGTCTCGTTATTACGTGGGTCATTTGGCTTGCTCCTTCGTTTCAAATTAGTTTTAAGCGACTCCAATGATGAAGATCACTTATCTACCGGACGATTATTACATCGCCGCACAATACTTGTCCAGCCACATGCTGGACAGACCATTCAAGCTCAGCTTCATATTGTACGACGGAAAGAGCGCTGGACATGAAAAACCTCCGGGCCATGCGGGCTCCCGGAGGTTCTTGGAATACGCCAGTTCGAATCAAACGTGAACTGCGTATTGCGTCAGTGCGAAGCGACGGCAAAAAGCTTCGCGACTGGTTCCCAGTTCACCACGCTCCAAATCGCGTTCAAGTAGTCGGCGCGTCTATTTTGATACTTCAGATAGTAGGCGTGTTCCCAAACGTCCACGCCGAAGAGCGGGTTCAGCCCTTCACTCAGCGGGTTATCCTGGTTGGCCGTCGATGTGATGGCCAGCTTGCCGGATTTGTCCACAACCAGCCACGCCCAACCGGAACCAAAGCGGGCCAAAGCGGCCTTGTTCAGTTGTTCCTTAAAGCCGTCGAATGAGCCGAATGTGGAATTCAGCGCGTTGAGCAGTTCGCCGGAGGGCTGGCTGCCGCCCGGCTTGAGCCACTGCCAGAACCAGGTGTGATTCAGGTGTCCGCCGCCGTTGTTGCGCACCGCGGTGCGCACGTCTTCCGGCACGCTGCTGAGGTTCTTGATCACTTCTTCAACAGGCTTGTTCAGCCAGTCGGGGTACTTGGCGAGCGCGTTGTTCAAATTCGTTACATATGCCCCATGGTGCTTATCGTGGTGAATCTCCATCGTGCGCGCGTCAATGTAGGGTTCCAATGCGTCAAAAGCGTAAGTCAAAGCGGGTAATTCGTAAGCCATATCCATTAACTCCTGTTCAAACATTAAACTTCACGTCTAGGGTATTATACGGAGCCATACTTAGAACTATGTGAAATGGCAGTTAGCTAACGCAGTAATTCATGAGCCACTCAGCATCTTTTGTGACGCCGTGCCTGCCGCCGCTGCTCGGAATCGCCATCGGCGTCGCGGCAATTTCCACGGCATCCATCTTTATCCGCCTGGCGCAAACCGCCGGCGCGCCCTCTTTAGCGATCGCGGCTTTGCGATTGGTGTTTGCGTCGCTGGTGTTGTTGCCGTTTGCCTGGTGGCGTTGCCGCGCCGAACTGATGACGCTTTCGGCGCGTGATCTGTGGGTGTGTTTGCTGAGTGGCACGTTCCTGGGCGCCCATTTTGCCACCTGGATTACCTCCTTGCAATATACCAGCGTGACCAGCTCGGTCGTGCTGGTCACGCTTTCGCCGCTCTTCGTCGCGTTGACCTCGGCGTTATTCCTGAAAGAACGGCTGCCGCGTCTGGCGATGGCCGGCGTTGTGATCGCGGTGCTGGGTGGTATTACCTTAAGCCTGGGGGATGCCGGGCAGGCGACCCAAGATGCGCCGAACCCATTGCTGGGGAATGCACTGGCTTTTGCGGGTGCTTTGTGCATCGTGCCACATTTCCTGATCGGTCGCCGGTTGCGCGCGCGGCTGTCGTTGCTGGCCTACATCAGCCTGGTCTATAGCGCCGCGGGCGTCGTATTGTTGGTGGCGGTGCTCGTCACGCGCACGCCGCTGGGCGGGTTTGACCCGCAGGCTTATCTGTGGATGGCGCTGCTCGCCTTGCTGCCGCAACTGGTGGGGCATACCTCGTTCAACTGGTCGCTGGGCTTCCTCCCCGCCGCCTTTGCCACCATTCCGGCGCTTGGCGAGCCGATTGGTTCCACCATCCTGGCGATGATCTTGTTTGGTGAAACGCTCACCCCGCTCAAGCTGTTCAGCGCGGCGCTTACCCTGAGCGGCATTGCGCTCATGACGGTCAGTCGCACATCAAATGAAGGGCAGCCCAAACGAAAACGGGCTACAAATGTGGCAGGATGAATGACATCCTGCCGGGTAGTAACGGAATAGAGAATCACGATCACGATGCAATCGACAACGACGCAACCTAAAAAGCCGATCTTCAGCCGTGTCATTGGGGCGGTGACCCTGATGACGTTGCTCG
>DAOUFG010000034.1:0-46810 GCA_034430115.1 Thermoflexales bacterium
TACCACTGGTCAGCAATTGACGGATACAGAAGTCGCCGCCAGTACATTGATCCAGGCGCAAGGGCAGACGGTGGGATATTTGTTGTTCCTGCCGTTGAACAATGCCCCGGGCGGGGGACCTGATCGAGGCCCAGGCAATGATCGTAGCGGGCCTTCGACGGGGGATCTCGCCACGCGCATGATTGAGGCGGCCGTGGTGAGCGCGGTGGTCGCGACGCTGGCAGCGCTGGTACTCAGCCTGTTTCTGGCGCGCCAGTTGACCAGCCCGGTGCGTGAGTTAACCGCCGCAACCAAGGCGATGGCGAGCGGCAAGCTCAATCAACAGGTGAAGGTGCGCTCGCGCGACGAGATTGGCGAGCTGGCTCGCTCGTTCAACCACATGAGTGCCGACCTGGCGCGCGCCAGTCAAGCGCGCCGGCAAATGACAGCCGATCTCGCGCACGACTTGCGCACGCCGCTGACCATCTTGCGTGGTTATACCGAGGGCCTGAAGGATGGCAAGTTGGAAGGCTCCGCGAAGCTCTATGGCATTATGCACGCCGAGGTGGAGCATTTGCAACACCTGGTGGAGGATTTGCGCACGTTGTCGCTGGCCGATGCGGGTGAGATACGCCTGAATCGCCGTGCGGTGGACCCGGCGGCGTTGTTGGAACGTGCCGCGCTGGCCTACTTCGTGCAGGCGGAAAACCAAAAGGTGAACTTGCGGGTGAACGCACCCGAAGGGCTGCCCTCCATCGACGTGGATACCGATCGCCTGGCGCAGGTGTTGAATAACCTGGTATCCAACGCGTTGCGTTACACGCCGCCAAACGGCGAGATCGTGCTTTCGGCGCAGGCACAAGGCCAGATGGTGCTCCTGACGGTCGGCGATACAGGGAGTGGCATCGCGCCCGCAGATTTGCCCTTTGTGTTCGATCGTTTCTATCGCGTGGATAAATCGCGCCAGCGCGCCGACCAGGAGAGCACTTCATCGGGGTTGGGGCTGGCGATTGCCAAGGCGATTGTGGAGGCGCATGGCGGCGAGATCAACGTGACGTCTGCGGTGGGGCAGGGAACAACATTTGCGATCCATTTGCCTTTGGCGACTCGTAATCAGGCGGCATAAAAAGTGGATAGAGTCTCTTTGGATGGGTTGTTCTCAATTCGCCGCTGAGTTGAATGTAAGGAGCGTGGCCCAATCTATTATTCCATTATTACTAAACCTCTGCGCAAATTCCAGAGAAAATCTGTTGACGATCTGTGCGTAGGCCGCCATGAATTCTTCGTTTTTCAACTGGGCATTGTGTCCTAATGGCTCTATAATCTCCAGGTAGAGATCTGCGTTGCCGGAGATGAACTGCCAGAAGCGTTGTCCACAATATTTGAAGTAATCACCTTTGTCCGGGTGGTTATCTTTACCGTAACAACAACCATTTATTGCCACGATGTGTGCACTTGGGTTATTGGTCCGATATATCCTGCGCGCCTTCTTGAAATCGTCTTTCATTCTGTTGATTTGACTGCTGTTCCCCCAGTTTGGCCCGGACTTGATAGTGATTAGGTACAAAGTGTCGGTTTCGACAAATTCAAGATCAATCCCCTCCACCGCTGATTTGCGGCCACCATAAACTTCCCCACAAATAAAGATCGCTAATCCCTCAAGGAATTCGCCAAATATAGTCTCTTCCTGGGAGGATAGGTGAGCATCGAGCAATGTCTTGACCAGAGCCTCACATGTAAGAATGTCCTTTGCCTTGAATAGATATGGGTTCTTGCGCCGAAGGATTAAATCGAGTCTCAAATCGCTCAAACTTTGTAGTCGTTTGGCGTGGAATGTCCCTATGTTTTGTTCCACATACGTGGTGACATCAGCGAGATTCAGAGGATTCATAGATCTCGTTTGCATCGAGTAAAACAGTTGGCGCTTTTTGCAGGTCATTTACAACGCGAGCGTAGTAGTCAGGCAATATTTCAATGCCTATCGCGTTCCTGTTCATGTGTTGAGCTACCCGAATCGCAGTCCCGGACCCCATAAACGGATCGAGTACCCAATCGCCCTCTACGGTAAATAGCTTGATAAACCATTCGGGCAGGGCTTCGGGAAATGCAGCACTATGATCCCTATTCCCGCACTCCGTAGCTAAATGGAGAACGTTGGTTGGATAAGCCATATCTCGGTCGATCCAGTTCGCGATTCGTTTGCCGAACCCACTGCCTACTTTAGAGTTATCACGCACTTGATCTGTGCTGCTCAGTTTCCGCAATCTGCTCTTGGCCCAATCACCTGTGGGCACCATAACAGACTCTTGGTACATATTGAATTTTTTCGATTTATTAAATTGTAACAATCGTTCCCAGGCATCCCGAAACCGATTGGGCCATTTCCCAGGGTAACAATTCTTCTTGTGCCAAACAAACTCCTCTGTCCACAACCAGCCTTGTTTGCGCATTTCCATGATGAGCTCAAGCACATATGTGTGTCGTTCACCATTCACCACCTTCTCTTTAATGTTTAAGATGAAAGTGCCGTCTGGTTTTATAACACGCAGCAACTGCTCGCTAATAGGGAGGAACCAATCAACATACTCATCGGGTTTGACTCCGCCATAGGTATTGCTACGACTATCAGCATACGGCGGTGAAGTGATAACGAGGTCAACAGAGTTTTCCTCCAAATCCCTCAACTTAGCAGCACAGTCACCCAATAATAGTTTTACTTCGGCCATATATGATCACCACACAGCAAGTATAAACGTTTGTTCTATAGGGTGCGACTATAACACGTGAAAAAGGCGAATCGAGTAACCTTCCTCATACATGGGTGTTTGATTTTACAGTGCACCAGGATGTTGCATGACAGCAGGCAAGTTCATTTGACAACTATCTACCGCAAACCTACAATCTGGTGGATATTTTTCGGAGCTTGGACAGGACCGGGACGATCGCAAGCCGAGTGCTTGGCATCAAGCATTGCTTCTTCACTCTCTGCCTTGATCCTCGACTAAAAAGCCTTTACATTCATACATACATAATAAAGGAGAAGGTTGTTCGATGTTCCTAATGACTGACCTGACGGCGTTTGAACGTATTGTGCCGTTCGTGGTCATCGGCATAGCAATATTCAGTTTGCTCTATGCCTGGTGGCTACGAGGAACCGTCCTTAAGAAAGATAAGGGCGATTCCAAGATGCAAGATGTGTGGAATGCCATTCGCGTAGGTGCAGATGCCTACCTGAACCGGCAGCTTCGCACCATCCTCCCGCTGATTGCTATCCTCGCGGTAGCAATGTTCTTCAGTGTCTATGTTTCTAAGCCCACCTCGGAAGCAACAGAGATGTTCGGCGACAGCGCCACAATCGTCGTGGCCATTGGTCGCACCATCGCGTTCATCCTGGGCGCCACCTTCAGCTTGATCGTCGGCCAATATGGTATGCGCATGGCCGTGCAAGCCAACGTGCGTGTTGCCTCGGCTTCACGCCGCAGCTTCAATGAGGCGTTGTCCATCGCCTACTATGCCGGCACCATCACCGGTATGTTGACCGATGGCCTGGGCCTCTTGGGCGGCACCACCATCTTCATCATCTTCGGCAAGGCTGCTCCAGACGCGCTGTTGGGCTTCGGCTTCGGCGGCACGCTGCTGGCGCTGTTCATGCGCGTGGGCGGCGGCATCTACACCAAGGCTGCCGACGTCGGCGCTGACCTGGTCGGCAAGGTGGAGAAGGACATCCCAGAAGACGACCCGCGCAACGCCGCTGTGGTGGCCGACCTGGTCGGTGACAACGTGGGCGACTGCGCCGGTATGGCCGCAGACATCTTCGAGTCATACGAAGTAACGATCGTGTCGGCTTTGATTCTCGGTTTGGCCGTCATGGCGTTGGACCCATCCCATGCAGCCAAGTGGATTATTTATCCCCTCATCATCCGTGGCGTCGGCGTGATCTCTTCCGTGATCGGTACGTTCACCGTGCCAATCTGGGAGAACATCTCAATCAAAGCTTTGCGCGCGCACAACGCAGAAGAGTCGATGTTCCGCTCCTACGAAGTGTCGAGCGTGATCACGATTTGTACTGCCTTCGTCGTGTCGTTCCTCTATGAGCACGACTGGCGCTTGGGCGCTCTGACGGCCATCGGTGTTGCATTGGCAGTTGCCTTCAACCCGTTGACCTCATACTTCACCAGCACCAGCAAGGGCCCCGTGAAGGAAATCGTCAAGCAAACCAGCGGCGGCCCGGCAACCACGATTCTGTCCGGTCTGGCCAGCGGTTACGAGTCCACCGTGTGGGCGCTGTTCGTGATCGTCATCAGCTTCGTCCTGGCAATCTTGCTGTTCCAGGCCGAAGGGACAACCTACATCCTTTATGCAATCGCCATGATTGGTATTGGTATGTTGAGCCACACCGGCAACAACGTCGCGATGGACTCCTATGGTCCTATCAGCGACAATGCGAACGGTATCGGTGAAATGGCCTGGTCGGGTATGGAAGATGAAACCACGTTAAAGGCGCGCCAGATCATGGCCGACCTCGATGCGGTTGGCAACACCACCAAGGCGATCACCAAGGGTGTGGCTATCGCCTCCGCCGTGATTGCTGCTTCCTCTCTGTTCGGTTCCTACATCACCGACGTGGCGCGCGTGCAGGCTCAGTATGGCATGCCCGTGCTAGACTCCATCCGCGTGTCCGATACGAAGGTGTTCGTCGGCTTGTTGTTGGGCGGCGCGTTGCCGTGGCTGTTCAGCTCGCTGGCCATCCGCGCAGTCTCTCGCGCAGCCGGCCTGATCGTGGACGAAGTTCGCCGCCAGTTCCGCATTCCTGGCATTATGGAAGGCACTGTGGAACCTGACTATAAGCAGGTGGTCGGCATTTCCACGGCTTCGGCTCAGAAGGAACTGGTCCCACTGACCGTGATCGCCGTGCTCGTCCCGCTGATCGTCGGCTTGATCCTGCAGGTCGAGGCCCTGGGCGGCTTCCTGGCCGGCATCATCGTGTCTGGTCAGTTGTTGGCTGTGTTTATGTCCAACGCCGGTGGCGCATGGGATAACGCCAAGAAGTCCATCGAAGACGAACCCCGCAACCTGGCTGCGAATACGGGCAAAGGCTCTGATCGCCACAAGGCTGCCGTCGTCGGTGACACCGTTGGTGACCCCCTGAAGGACACCGCCGGCCCGGCCTTGAACCCGATGATCAAGGTCGTGAACATGGTCTCTCTGTTGGCCGCGCCGATCCTGGTGACGTTCCAACTCAACGTCGTCACAGTCATCGTCGCTGTGGTGCTCACCGCCGCGGTCGTCTGGGCGCTGGGCCAGAGCAAGAAGGAAGTGACCTTGGGTGGCGAGATTGCGCCTGCACAGGCCAAGCCCGCCGGCAAGTAGTACACACAACTTCTGGTTCGTGTCATGATGGGTGCAATGCTGTTAATCAGCATTGCACCCTTTTTGTTTTTGGGGGCGTCTCTATTTCAAAAGTGAGTGATCGTATCCGCACTATATCCCACTTATCACGTGGGATATAGTGTGGGATATTATGAATCGGAGGGAAATGCTTCCTAGCGCGTGCGACGCACGGGCGCTCGGGCCAGGACCTTGGCCTTCTTCTCGCGCTTCTCCAAGATGGCCATTGTGGTGCGGTAGACCGTCATGAAGATAACCACCAGCGCCGTCCCTGCATACATCCATTGTGCGGCCGGCAGTGCCGAGTCCGTGCCGGTGAACAGACTGTGCAACGTCACGCCGATGTAAGAAAGATAGCTGGCAAAATGGATCGCGTGGAACGCCTTCTGGCCGATCTGGCGGCGCAGATAGAAGGTGACCGAGACAAGTAACATCAGGTAGAACCCGATGATGCCGATGCCCACCCATGGTGCGCGGTAAGTGGAAACGAATGGCACCAGGATTTGCGTGAGCGAGAAGGGCAGGTAGGAGTCGAACAGCAGCACGCCGATGTGGAGCAGCGTAAAACCGATCGCCAGCAGCGACAGAATCTCGTGGAAGTCGAAAGCGAAGATGCCCTGCAAGACGGGCGAGAGGATTTTGTTCGAGATCGCCAATCCCCACACCGTCGAGAGCCATAACAGCAGAAAGGCGATGATCCCCGATGAGCGCGTCACGAACCATAGGACCTGTTGGCTATCGATCGCCAACACCTCATTCAACCACTGATGCACGGGGCTGGATTGTGGACCAACCAGCAGCAGCGCAAGCGCTGCGATGCCCAGCAGAATGATGACAATAAAACCACCCGTGATGACCTTCAGGGGGGTATTGTTGTTCCAATTATCGTCAGAGCGTTGCGCCTTCAAATTTGACATCCATATACTCCTTTGCCCGGTCAGAACCCCATAGCCGGCCCTGACCATCTACCGCGATAAAAGCAATTTCCGGGCGCGATGCTGTGAGGCGAGCAGCGTCACGTGAACCAGCAATCAATAGTGATTTAGCGAATACTTCCGCGACGGTCGCTTCGGGAGCGATCACCGTCACGCTTAGCCAGTCGGTCTGGGCCGGCAAACCTGTGCGCGGGTCGATCAGGTGGTGTTGCAGGCGCCCATTCTGTACCCACCTGCGCTTCGTGATGGACGAGGTGGTCACCGCGCCCGGCCCGACCTGCAAGACAGCGAGTATGTTTTGCGGGTCGCATGGGTCTTCCAGTGCGACTTCCCAGGCGGGCTTATCCAGGGGCAGGCCGATGGCAAACAAGTCGCCGCCGGCATTCACCACGCAGGCCGGGCAGTAAGCGGCCAACACGTGAGCGGCTGCCTGAGCGATCCAACCTTTGGCGATACCGCCCAGGTCGATATGCACGCCATACGCCAGGCGAACAGCGTGTATCACTGGGTTCAGCTCGATCTGGCAGCCTGCTATGGGTTGTGCAATAGTGCCCCCCGGCCGGTCGTGAGCGCCCCAGGCCTGAATGTGCTCCATGCTGCGGTCATACCCGGTGGCTTCCAGCGCATCCAGGATGCACGGGTTGAACAGACCACCCGTTTGATTCATCAGACCGCTAATCTTCGCCAGGATGTTGTACATGGGCAGCGAAGCCTTGAACCATTCGCCGCCGGCCTGGTTCAGGCGTGATAGCTCGCTATCTGGAGAAAAGCGCGTGAAGCGCGTCTCCTCGGCGGCAATGAAAGCGCGAGCGGCCAGGAACCCCAAGCCGGCTTGCTCCGGCGAGCTGTCCGCGGCCAGCACGATGTTGGAATTCATGGCTCGAAAGTCGTAATATTCCATTTCTTATGATCCCGATGTGCGTAGACGGGGTACATTGCCCTGCGTAACCTGGCCCGAGAATGTGGGCAGCGGCTGCAGATTCGTGGTGGCCTGATTCGTCGTGTCGAGGCCACTGGAAGTGTTCACGGCTGGGATGTTGCCCTGCGGCGCAAGCGCCTGCAAGTCCAGCGGCGCGACGGTTGATGAGGAAGATACGACGACGGGTTGTGTCGCAATGGCCTGGCTGGTGGAGAGCGTGTGCGCCAGCATCACCCATCCACTGAAGAAACCCGTCAGGCTGCCTGCTGCAATCATCACACGCAGGGCGCTCCTGAAACTTTTCATTTATATGCTCCTTTCACACAATACAACGACGTATTCGTCGGGCGTCCTACCCAGGAATACCGGTCAGGTGTGTTTGACCGAGAGGAATGAACGATCGCTACGTTAACGCACGCGCAGTTGAATCGTTCCGTCGGACTGGATTCTGATGATGCCGCGCTCTTGCAACGCTTCCAGCACGCCCTGCAAGTTTTGCACTTGCTGGCCGGCCTCGCTTAGTTGCTGGTTGGTCTGGCTGATCTGTTGATTCGCCTGTGCCAACTCCGCCTGGTATTGCTTCTCGCGACTCTGATACTGCGCGATGAGTTGCTTTAGCTGAGCAATTTGCGCCGCCGCATCGGTAGCGCTTGCAGTGTTCACCGTTACGTCACTTGCCGGGGCAACCGTGGAGGCCTGTGTTTGCGCTGGGGAAGAGCGCGCCTTTGCGACGGCGTCTGACCCGATCGTGAAAATGCCGATGCCAACCAATACTGTCACAATAAATGCTGCAATAAATGCCTGTACCTTTTTCATGACCAACCCTCTTGTTTGCTCAGTTGGAGTGTAAAAAAATGGACTGAGCAATCTGTGACCTCAATATGAGAGGGCATTAAGGTTTTGATTGTGGTTTCACAATATAACGGCCGGCGTATATGGTCGTTATGCTCTTTGGGGCGCGAAAAGCGGGTGGGGCAGCGGGCCGGCTTATGTCTACTGTGTTGAGGGGGAGATAGACAACCGCCGGCCCTTCAATCTCATCGAGGGCGAAAGATGGTTGTGGGGGTTGGCTTACGTCATTCTGGGCGGTAGGGTGCTTCTATCTCAATGTCGCCCACGTATTCGGGCAGATTGGCGTGCCCGAGTATTTGGCGTATTGCCTGTATCTCACCGATGTGATACCAATAATGATAGGTGACGCGGCGCATCGCCGAGCCAATCGTTTGCCCGACCGGTTTGCCGTCGCGCAAAAGCTGGTTTAGCAGAGTTTGGGTGGTCAGCGTGTCCAGGAAGGGGTCCACCGCGCGTGTGACGTTGCGCCAGATGTCGATCATCTCAGCCAGGGGCGGGCTGCTCATCGGCGCGCCGTAGCCATATAGCTCGTTCAGCTTGGGGAAAAGCAATTTACCTTGTGCCAGCTCCAACCAGTAACGATGTTCGTGCCAGGCCAGGTGTCCGACCGTCCAACTGATGCAGTTCATGGGGCCAAAGTGATGCTGGGCATCTTCTTCGGAGATGTTTTTCAACCCGCGCAGCCATTCGTTGCGGGTGAAACGATATTGATCGACCAGTGGATGTGCCATCGAAAACCTCCCGAAGTATCAATTAGCCTGCATTATCCGTGCTGGTTATGACTTGGGCCTCCCCCTTGCCTATGACGCGACGTCAGCCTTTATACTGTTGCGCGATGGACATTTTAATGATTCCGGCACAGAGGTTGTGATGTATCAGTTCCGAATTGGCGAATTTGCCAGGCGCGCAGGCGTGACGATTCGCACGCTGCGCTACTACGACAAGTTGGGTCTGCTGAAACCCGTAGCGAGGTCTGAGTCGGGGCAGCGGCTCTATACCGAGGCGGATGACGTCAGGCTGCAACAGATTATGACACTCAAGTTGATCGGGTTATCGCTTGAGGAGATTGCGCTCGTCTTGCGCAATGGTGAGTTGGGAATTCCCCAATTGTTGAGCCGGCAACGCCAGGTGCTGGAAGAAAAAATAAGGCGGCTTCAGGCCGTGGTGCAGACGATCCAGCAGGCGCAGGCTGCCATGCAAGCGCTGCAACCCAACAGCCCGGCGCAGTTTATTCAAATCATTCAGGCGGTACATATGCATGATCAAACGAATTGGTTGGCGTTATTAACGGACGAGCAAAAAGAGAAGTTGGCCGGGCTACAAGATACCTGGACGCTGGCGGAGCAACGCGAGTTGGGGCAGCTTGGGGCGCACCTGTTTGCCGACATCCAGCAACAATTGAACTGCGACGTGCACGATCCGGTGGCGCAAGCGCTGGTGGATCGCTGGGATGCCTTTATCGCTCAGTTTGCCCAGGCGGACTCCGCATTGGCGGCGAAGATGAACCAGCTCTATCTTGGCATCGGCAGCGACGCGCTGGAAGGGGATGCCTGGATGCAGGGATGGCAACAGGCGGTGGACTTTATCCAACGCGCCAGGGCTGTGCGCTAACGCCGCGTACATCATCTATCCGGTAGTGGGGCCGTCGCCAGAAAAGACAGACTTCTCAAGCGCCGGGTACGGCGCAGAAGTCTGTCTTTTCGCAACTTACTGACTGGTTGCCACTTTTCTGAAATGCACCCGGTCTTCACGGGTGGTTGACCAACCAGCGGTTTAGAGCGCATAATAACCCTATGGTAGGCATAGGACCAATTGAGTTCATGATCGTGCTGATCATTTTAGGGTTTTTGGCGCTGATCGTGATTGGTGCGGTGGTCGCCGCAGTGGTTATTGCCACCCGACAACCCGGCCAACGTCACGTTGCGCCGAATGCGCAACCCACTGCCCGAGAGATTTTGCAAACGCGCTATGCGCGTGGCGAGATCACGCGCGATGAATATCTGCGCATCTTGAGCGACCTGGAGAGCAATAAGGGATAGCGCGTGGCTTAAGAGTTGATCACTCGTTCAAAGAACTCGTTACCCAGTTTCTCTTTTTCGTCCACGTAAACCTGGCGCACGCCGGCGGCGATGGTGAGGGCACGCGTCTTCAAGGCGCGGTATTCGCGGCGCAGGTCCGCACTGGCGCGTAACTTGTCGCGAAACGCTAAGTGGCGGATGAGTTCACGCGCTCCCGTTGGGCAGACGTAGACGTGCTGTTCCATCCACTCCCGGCGCTCCTCACAGTAGGGTACATTGGCCGACAGGCGGTCATAGGCGTGCCTGTCCGCAATGCCCAGTTCGCCTTTGTATTGATATCCCAGGCTGGCCAGCACCTGCGATGCGGCCTCGATGCCGGCATCCGGCGCTAGCTCGATGTCCACATCCAGGATTGGCTTGGCGCACATGCCTGGGATCGAGGTGCTGCCCACATGATAAATGGCGAGCGCAAGCGGCCCTAGCGCGTTTGCCAGCACCGCTGAGAGTGCGCTGAATTCAATTGCCCAGGTGGGATCATATTCAACGACGATTGGTTGTGTGTTCATGATAGGGTGATGTTGTGCCCTTTCTCTTCTCCAGGCAGCCGTGGTTGACAGCACTTGTTACAACGTGCGCACCGTGAAACGGAAGCGCCGCGTTTCGCCTGGTGGTGCCGGCATGGGCCGGCTGACTTCCTTAAACCCAAACCGCTCATACAGATGGATGGCCGGGGCATTTCCTTCTACGACGCCCAGTTCCAGCCGTTCGGCCCCCTGCGCCCTGGCCCAATCGATGACGGCTGCCATCAGGGCTTGCCCGATGCCTCGGTGGCGATAGGTCGGGTCTACCCACATGCCGCTGATCATCCCGGAGGTACTGGTGATTCGCCCTCCGAATGGCCCGCCGCCGGGTGGGGGCGGTGGCGGCATGTCGTCTGGTTCATTGGGTTTACGCGGCGGAGGCATGATGCGAAAGATGTCTCCCATCTTCAGGCCAGTGTGTTGCAGCATGTCGAACGCTTCGTGCGGGTCATGCCATTGGCGCTCTGAGAGGCGTAGCGCGGCAGCGCGTAGTTGTGGCCCCAGGCACTCGGCTTCCTCCGGCGTAGGAGGCGTGCCCCTGGCGGCACGCGAAAGCACCGCCGTCTGCTGGTCGCTTAACACGGGCGGTGCGATGAGCATGCCCGAGACGGCGCCACAGGGGTGGTTCCCATCAAAGGCGATGAAGATTACATTTTCCGCAGAGCTGGCCGAGTGTTCCGCCATCTCGGCCCAATAAGAATCGGGTAAGTTCTGCGCATGCGCGAATGAGTCGCCAAACGCGGCAGGCGATTCCAGCAGCATATTCAGCCGCAGTTTGCGATACAGCGCTCCCTCGTGTGGTTGTACGCGACGTACTTTCATTGGATGCCTCTTTGCAACGCCAGGCGTCTAGTGCTTCAGGTCGTTTCACCTGGGTGACTTTTATAGTATATCGTTATGGAAGCGGGTGCCAGATCAGCGAGAGTGCGATTGCGAGCGTGGCCAGTAATGCGCCGACAGCCGTGAATACGACGCTGATCTCGGTCGTTTCGTGTTTGGTGATCAGGTAAGTGGGCAGGCTCTCGAACACGCTGTTCAGTTCGCCGGCACTGGAGGCCGCGTAATAGGCGCCGCCGGTCATGTCCGATATTTGCTTAAGCGTATCTTCATCGATGCCGCGCCGGAACCCGCCTAATGGCCCGCCGCCACCACCGCCATACCGGCGGCCGCCGAATTGCTGGTCGCCCATGAACTGTTGATTGCAGTTGGGGAACTCCGACCCGTTTTCTGTGCCGAACCCAATCGTATATACGCGCACGCCCCGGTCGGCCGCCTGTTGGGCCGCGTCGAGCGGCAGCGGGCCGGAGTTGCTGACGCCATCGGTGAGCAGGACGATGATGTCGGGGGCATAAGCGCCTTTGGGGACGGGCGTCGGCGCAATGCCTGAACTGGCGTCGGTGATGCTGGGGGCGACGCTCTTATCGATTTGCGCGATGGCATCCAGCGACTTCAGAATGCCGCTGCCGATGGCGGTTCGGTTGCCAACGGCCAGGCTATCCACGGCGGCTTGCAAGGCTTCCTGGTTCGTTGTGGGCGGCTGGACCATCTCTGCGAAGCCGGCAAAGGCCACGATGCTGATCTGGGTCTTTGATTGCTGGCGTTGGATGAACGACGTCGCGGCGGCCTCTGCTGCCGCCAGGCGGCTGGGGCGAATGTCGGTGGAGCACATGCTGCGCGAGACGTCGATGGCCAGGACAATGGTCGTTTGATCCGTCGGCACGCTGACGATGGCGACGGGCCGGCTGAGCGCGAAGACCAGGCTGCCCAATGCCGCGAGGAACAGAATCAACGGCAAGTAGCGCCGCAACCACGAGCTGCGCGGCATCGCCTGATGCACCAGTGACAGGCTGGAATAACGCACCGTCAGGCGCTTGCGCCGGCGCTGATTCAAAAAGTAAAGCACAATAATGACAGGGATCAGCCCAAGCAAGAGCAGAAATCCGGGCCAAAGCAAATCCATCTAATACCTCACAAGATCGCTAACGCCTGTCAATGGCGCACTCACGGAAGGCGGTTGAACCATAGCATTGAAAGCATGCCGCCGAGTAACAAGCTAATGATGCCGACGCCCGCGAAGATTGACGTGACTTCCATCTGTTCGGGTTTAATCGTTAACTGCGGGTCAAGGCTGTCGTAGATGTTGAGCAGTTCCTGCTGGTCCTCGGCATTGTAATAGGTGCCGCCGGTGATCTGGGCAATTTGTTTCAAAATCTCTTCGTTCAGTTCGGTGTGTACTGTGAAGCCGTTGATGTGCAAGGTCGTGCCCGTCACGCTGCCGATGCCGACCGTATAGATGCGCACGCCATAGTTGGCGGCTGCCTGGGCCGCGGCGAGCGGGTCGGGCGCTTCGTTATTTGAGCCGTCGGTCAAGAGGATGATGACCGCCGGGATATACGTCCCTTTGGGGACGGGCGTCGGTGTGGGGGTGGGCGTCGGCGTCAAGTTGCTATAGAGACGCGGCCCCTGTGGCTCTTTTTCGGCCGCGATAGCGCTGAGCGAAGCCAGGATGCCCTGCCCAATGGAGGTGCCGCGCTGTGGCGTCAGCCGGTTGATCGCTGCAAGGACGGCTTCTTGATCGTTGGTCGGCGTTTGCACGTTGAACCCGCCGTCGCTGAAAGAAGCCACGCCGATTTGCACCGTGAGCGGCTGGCGCTGCACAAAGTCTTGGGCCGCCGCTTTGGCGGCATCCATGCGCGTGGGCTTCATATCGTCGGCGGCCATGCTGCCCGAGACGTCGAACGCCAGGATCACCGTGCCCTCCTGTTTGGGCAGGCTGACCACCGCTTGCGGGCGGGCTAATGCGATCAACAGGATGGTGACCCCGAACAGAAATAGGGCTATGGGGACGTGCCGCCGCCAGCCTGTCCGTCCGGCGGATTGTTGGACGAACCCCAGGCTGCTATAGCGCGCGGCCAGTTGTCGGCGGCGTCGTTGCAGCCATATATAAAGCGCCACCAGGAGTGGCACCAACACGAGCAGCACAAGCATGATCGGCCAGATGAAAGACATGCTGCCTCCGCTTCATCTCCGCCGCTGCTGGCGCAGCGTGGCAAAGCGCACAATGGCGCGCACCAGGTCTTCTTCGGTGGACAGAGATAGCTCGTCTACCCCCGCGCGTTTGAAGGCCTGCTTCAAGTTCTCTTCGCGCTGGTGGGCCGCTTCTTCAAAGCGCTGGCGGAACCCGCGATCGTGTGTGTCCACGTAAAGTTGTTCGCCTGTCTCGGCGTCTTCCATGATGACGGCACCGATGTCGGGCAATTCCACCTCGCGCGGGTCCCACAGGCGTATCGAGAGCACTTCATGGCGCTGGTTCAGCAGGCGCAGCGGGCGTTCCCATCCCGGCTCGGAGATGAAATCGGAGATGACGAAGATGAGCGAGCGCTGTTTGATTGAATTCAACCCGGCCTCGATTAATGGCGTGAGGTTGGTGAACGGCGCGCTGGTCAGGTGGGGTTGCTTCAATAAATCGTTGATCAGGCGCAGCACCTGTTGCCGCCCGCCGCACGCGGGGATGGTGCGCTCTACGCGGCTGTTATAGAACACGGCCCCGACGCGGTTGCCGTGCCGCGTGAGCAGGCGCGCCAGTGTGGCGACGAAGTCGATCAACACCATGCGCTTCACGTTTTGCGCGGTGCCAAAATCGACGGAGGGGCTCAGGTCCAGCAGGAACCAGGCGGTGATTTCGCGGTCTTCCGCATATTGGCGCACGTAGGGCGTGTCCATGCGCGCGGTGACGTTCCAATCGATGTAGCGGATGTCGTCTTCGGGTTGGTATTCGCGCAGGTCGGCGAAGTCCACCCCGTAGCCGTAAAACAGGCTGCGGTAGTCGCCTTGCAAGAGGCCATCCAGCCGGCGGATGACCTGCCAATCGAGGCGTTGCAAAATGCGTTCAGGCGTGTACGCGGGTGTTGGTGTGCTCATGTAACGGCACCACGGGAATAGGAATACGCTCCAGTATCTTGCGCAGCACGTCGTCGGCGCTGATGTTATCCGATAGCGCCTCGTAGGAGAGCACCACGCGGTGGCGCATCACGTCCAGCGCCATGTCCAGCACGTCCTGGGGCAGGGCGTAGTCGCGCCCGCGCACGTAGGCCAGGGCGCGTGCCGTAAGGATCAGGTTGATCGAGGCGCGTGGGCTGACGCCGAAGGTGATGTAGTGCTCCAATTCCTTCAGCCCACACGTTTGCGGCTTGCGCGTCGCCGTTACCATCCGCACGGCATAGTCGATGAGCGCCGGGTCCACGTAGACCTTATCGACCTCTTTTTGCAAGTTCATGAGCTGATCGGTGGTGAGCACTTTTTGCACGGCTTGCAAGGTGCCCGTCATGCGTTCCACGATGACGAATTCCTCGGTGGGGGTGGGGTAGCCGACCAGCACTTTCAGCATGAAGCGGTCCACCTGAGCTTCGGGCAATGGGTAGGTCCCTTCCGTTTCGATGGGGTTCTGGGTGGCCATGACCAGGAATGGGCGAGGCACAGGATAAGTCTCGCGCCCAATCGTCACCTGGTGTTCTTGCATCACTTCGAGCAACGCGCTTTGCACTTTGGCCGGCGCGCGGTTGATTTCGTCGGCCAGCAACAGGTTGGTGAACACCGGACCGAGCGACGTATTGAACTCGCCCGTCTTCTGGTTATAGATGCGCGTGCCGACCAGGTCGGCTGGCACCAGGTCGGGCGTGAACTGGATGCGCTTGAACTCGCCGCCGATGGACTCGGCCAGCGTTTTGATGGCCATGGTTTTGGCCAGGCCCGGCACGCCTTCCACCAGGATGTGCCCGCGCGCCAGCAACGCGACGACGAGGCGTTCCAACAAATGGTCCTGCCCAACAATCACCTTCTTGACTTCGTATAGCAGGCGCTCCATCGGTGTCCGGTTCTCCGGATTCATATATTGTTCCATCAACACTCCCCTTCCATGAGTGATGCTCGGCCGGCACTTTCATGCCGGTTGTGCGTGTGCGATGAAAGGATTGATGATGCACGTGCACGCTTATGACTTAATCTGGCGGCAAACCGGCGGCAGCGCCGGCAACGTTGATCGGTACGGCCAGGCCGATACCCGCAAAGGCATCTTGGCCGGTGGGGTTGATCAACGCCGCCACGATGCCGATGACCTGCCCATCGCGATTCAGCAGCGGCCCGCCGGAATTCCCAGGGTTTACGGCGGCGTCGATTTGGATCAACCCCTGCAATCTGCGCTCCCCTTCGGGCGGCTTGAACGAGCGGTTCAAGCCGGAGATCACGCCGCTGCTCATCGAGCCGTATAGCCCCAACGGATTCCCGACGACGTAGGCATCGTCGCCAACGTGAACCGCGTTGGGGTTGCCCAACACGGCCGGCACAATTTGCACAGGCGGGGTCGCAGCTTGCAAGACGGCGATGTCATTCTCCGGTTGGGCTGTGACGATTTGAGCGCTCGACTTGGTGCCATCTGCGAAGGTGAGCTGGATCTCGGTCGCGTCGGAGACGACGTGCAGGCTGGTGAGGATCGCCCCTGCGTCATCCACGATGACGCCGCTCCCGATGGCGTCGTCCGATCCGCCGTGTTTGCCCGGCAGTTTCACTTCGATATAAACCAGTGAAGGTTGGATTTGTTGATAAACCAATGCCGAGAAGGCGGGCGGGGGTGTGGCGGATGCAAGCACCTGGGCGACTGTCTCGTTCACGTCGCGTGTTGTTAGGGGTTTGGGCGGGGGAAAGAGAGCGTTATACAGCAGCAGCCCGACCAATGCAGCCAGGACGCCTGTCGCAAACGGAACGACGATTTTTACGCGCGCGCGAAAGCGCTGCAAACGCTCGCGCCATTGTTCTGTTTGGTTTGGAACCGACTCATTCATTCTCTTGTCTGTTCGCAACGAATAGAGAGTTACCTGAGTGGAGATGGTGGTTCAGTAGAGGGTGTCCCTACTTGTGCTGAATTGACGTGCTGAACATCTTTACCATTTCTTCCTGAGATGACAATGAGACATTAACGAACGAGCCTTAAATCGTGTGTCGGTGATGTTGATGAGATGCAATGGTTTAGAACCACGCAAGAACACGTGCGATGAGGTTCATCGTATGTCCAACCCTGAGGACGACTTGACAGAAGGCTCATTCCGGATAGAATACATGAAAGGTTGTTCATATGTTCATGTGTTGAGAAAATGACTGAGACACCTGTTTTGATGGATGTTGAGATCGCGACCCAGGCAGCCGAATTGTTTGGCACACTGGGTGACCCGAACCGCGTGCGCATCATCGCTTTGCTGTTGCAATCCGAGATGAACGTGGGCGACCTGGCGCGGGCGGTGTCGATGAGCGAGTCGGCAGTATCGCACCAGTTGCGCATCCTCAGGCAGATGCGGCTTGTGCGCGTGGATAAACGTGGACGCCAGGTCTATTACACGCTTGATGATGAGCATGTGTCCGAGTTGATCCAACTCGTAGTGCAACATATTCAGCATGGTTGAATCGTCGAATTCGGGAAAGGATTTTACGAAGATGCAAGAAGAACAAGCACCCATCACCCGTTTCCAGGTGAAGGGGATGGACTGCGCCGATTGTGCGCGTTCGATTGAGCGCGGCGTGAGCAAGCTTGAGGGCGTGACGGATTGTACGCTGAACTTTTCCGCCGCGACCCTGCAAGTGCAGGGGAGCGCCTCGCGTGAGGCGGTGATCGCCCGCGTGCGAGACCTGGGTTACGACGTGGGCGAAGACGCTCCCGCCGCTGCCCCTGTGCCCCAGCGTGGTGGGGTGATCGGTTTCGTGCGTTACCTGTTACAACGCACCGATACGACGCTGGCGCTGATCGGCGCGGGCTTCATCATTCCTGGATTGCTCCTGGGCGAGTTTCACCTGTGGCCCGCCGCTCCGGCGGCGCTGGTGGCGCTGCCCTCGTTGATCGCGCTCGTGGTCGCGGGCTTCCCGGTGGCGCGCAGCGCATGGCAATCGATTCGCATCAATCACGAAGTCAACATGAACGTGCTGATGACACTTGCTGCCACAGGCGCGCTTTTCATCGGCGCATACGCCGAAGCTGGGCTGGTGATGGTGCTGTTTGCCATCGGCGAGGCGCTTGAAGGCTACACCATGCAGCAGACGCGCGACTCGGTGCGCCGCTTGATGGAGATTGCGCCCCAAGAGGCTTTGGTGTTGCGCCCCTGCATCGATTGCAAAGAACATCTGGGCCAGCAGGGCTATCACGGCGGGCCGTGCCCATTCTGCGGCGTCGAAGAGCAGCGCGTGCCCGTGGAAGATGTGCTGATCGGCGAAACGATCGTGGTGAAGCCGGGTGAACGCATCGCGCTGGATGGGCAGGTGCAAAAGGGCGAGTCGGCAGTGAACCAGGCGCCCATCACCGGCGAGAGCGTGCCGGTGGATAAGATGGTGGGCGAGAAGGTGTTCGCTGGCAGCATCAATGGCGAAGGCGCGCTGGAAGTGCAGGTGACCGGGCTGGCCGCCGATAGCACGATCAGCCGCATCATTCACATGGTGGAGGAAGCCCAGGAGCGGCGCGCGCCGGTGCAGCGTTTTGTGGATCGTTTTGCGAAGGTCTATACGCCGGCGGTGGTGGTGGTGGCGACGCTTGTCGCGGCTATCCCGCCGTTGTTCTTTGGCGCGCCCTTCATGTCGCCTGCCGGTGGTGAGCAGGGCTGGCTCTATCGTGCCTTGGAAGTCCTGGTGATCGCCTGCCCGTGTGCGCTGGTCATCAGCACGCCGGTCAGCTTGATTAGCGCGCTGAGCGCCGCTGCGCGCGGCGGCGTGTTGATCAAAGGCGGCGCTGTGCTCGAAACGCTGAGCAAGGTGAAGGTGATCGCCTTTGATAAGACCGGCACGCTCACGGCAGGCAAACCCAATGTGGTGCGCGTGCACGCAGTGGATTGCCGTAAGTGTGATTCGCCAAAAGAGATATGCACCAACTGTGGCGAAATGCTGGCGCTCGCTTCGGCGGTGGAGCAGCGCAGCGAACATCCGCTGGCGCGGGCCGTGGTGGCCCAGGCGGCCCAGGGTGGGTTGGCGGCGCGTTACCCGGCCGCGGACGCCGTGAAGGCGATGGCGGGGCGGGGCGTCGCCGGTAATGTAAATGGACACAGCGTAGTGGTGGGAAGTCACCCCTATTTTGACGCGGTGGTGCCGCACGACCGGGAGCAATGTGCCGAAATTGGCCGGTTGGCCGGGCAGGGCCAAACGCCACTGCTGGTGGGCGTGGACAACAAGTACGCCGGTTACATCACGGTGGCCGATACGGTGCGCGAGGGCAGCCGCCAGGCCGTCGATGCGTTGAAGAAATTGGGCATCGATGCCCTGGTGATGTTGACGGGGGACAACGAAGCCGCGGCGCGGACCATTGCGCATGATGTGGGCGTCACCGACGTGCGCGCGAATCTGTTGCCGGAGAATAAGACGGAAGCGATCAAGGATTTGCTGGTGCAACATCAGCCGGTGGCAATGGTGGGCGATGGCGTCAACGATGCGCCGGCGCTGGCCACGGCTTCGGTGGGCATTGCGCTTGGGGCAGGCGGCACGGCCCAGGCGATGGAGACCGCCGATGTGGTGCTCATGGCCGATGACCTGCGCAAACTGCCGTTCACCATCCGGCTCAGCCGGGCGGCGATGCGCACGATTCAGGCCAACCTGTCGTTCAGCATCGGCGTGAAGGTGCTGTTCCTGGGGCTGGCGGTGCTTGGCCTGGGCAGCATGTGGTTGGCGGTGCTGGCCGACGTTGGCGCGTCGCTGGTGGTGACGTTGAACGGCATGCGGCTGCTGTCATATAAAGACATCGCTGCATCCTAATTTTGGCTGCTGGCGACGGACAAGACAAAAACACCCTCTCAACTTTTGAGAGGGTGTTGAACTATTGGACGGTTCCTTCTACTCGCCCCCGCGCTTGCCCAGTTGGTGATCCAATGCGAACAATGAGCCGGTGCTCTCACCGATGCGCTTCAGTTGTTCGCAGATGAGCGAGGCGTTCTTCTCTTCTTCCACTTGCTCGTTGATGAACCACAGCAAGAAAGACTGGGTGGCATAATCACTTTCGCTGGTGGCCTGTGCATAGAGTTTGTTGATCAGCGCCGTCACCTTTTGCTCGTGCGCCAGAACCTGATTGAAGACGTCGGCCGGGTTCTTGAACTCCGCTGGAGGAGCGTCGATCGCACCCAGCATCGCTCGCCCGCCGCGGTCGATCACATATTGGAACATCTTCTTCGCGTGGGTTGTCTCTTCTTCACTCTGCACGCGCACCCAGGTGGCAAACCCCGGCCAGTTGATCGACTCGAAATAGGCTGCCATCGAGAGGTACAGATAGGCGGAATAGAACTCGTGCTTGATTTGCTCGTTGAGGGAATCTTGCATAGATTGACTGAACATCACTTTTCTCCTTTGTACAACAATTTAACCTTCTACGCTTTAAGGACTGACAGTGCACTTACTATAACACTGGCGGACCAGTGTATTGTCCTGTTTCAATTGGCAGTATAGTGATTTGTGCTGCATCCGGCGCTGTAGAAAATGACAGTACCCATTCAAATCGGAGTGTGCTATGTGGCAAGCGCTTAGGCTTACGGAAAAAACGAGCCCGGACTTTGCAAGTTCTGCCAGGGAACTGGGCCAACAGACCTCATCCAAGCTGATTATGACGGTTGGCATCGTCTACGTGATCTGGCACCTGGTGGCCACGCTCGTCTGGCCGGGTGGCATCGGCTGGCAGGTCTGGTACATCAGCCCAATCATGCTGGTCATCAGCGTGGCAGCCTGGCGGCTGATTTCGGTGGATTATCTGTTGGCCCAGGTGGTGTGGCTGGTGGGGCTATTCATCTCAATCACCTTGTCGTTGATCGTGTTTGAGGAGTCGCGCCTGACCTATCTCTATGCGCTTTTGCCGCTGATTGCGATCATCACAATCGGCTGGCAGGCCAGCCTGATCGCCGAGGTGCTCATCTGTGCGGCGCTATGGTGGCTGGGTCAGATGACGCAACTGGTCCCTTTGACTGTGGCCGAGATAACCCTGGTGCTGACAGCGGGCGCTTTCACCAGCGCGTTGGGGTGGGCCGCCTCGGATTCGCTGCTCATGGTGGCCTACTGGTCACTATCCAGTTACGTGCAGGCGCGTGATATGACCGAAGAGGCGCAGCAGAATCGCGGCCAACTGGCGCGCGTGTTGCGCGACCTCGACCAGGCCTATTACCGCCTGCAGCGGGCCAACGCGGCGCTGGTGGTGGCCTGGCGTGCCGCCGCCGAAGCGGAGCGCTTCAAGGCCGAGTTTGCCACCAGCATCAGCCACGAACTGCGCACCCCGCTCAACCTGATCGTTGGCTTCAGCGAGATGATGATGACTTCGCCGGAGAGCTATGGGCACGCGACGTTGCCGGGCGCTTACCGGCGCGACTTGAACTCCATCTATAACAGCGCGCAACACCTGTTGGCCCTGGTGGACGACGTGATTGACCTGGCGCGCATCGATGCCGGCAAGATCGCCCTCGCGCGCGAGGAGGTGGACCTGGCCGAACTGGTGCACGAGGCGACGAACATGGTGCACGATTACATCCTGGCGAAAGGGCTAGACCTGGAGGTGCACATCGTCCCCGATTTGCCGCATATGTGGCTGGACCGTCTGCGCATCCGCCAGGTGTTCCTGAATTTGCTGATCAACGCCGCGCGCTTCACCAAGCGGGGGCGCGTCACGGTGGAAGTCTCCCTGGGCGGGTCGGAGGTGCTGGTAAGCGTCAAAGATACGGGGCAGGGCATCTCGCCGCAAGAATTGCCGCGCATCTTCGATGAGTTCCGCCCGCACGAAGACACCAGCGAATCCCCCTGGGCATGGCACAGCGGGTCCGGCCTGGGGCTGCCCATCAGCAAGCGCTTCATCGAGATGCATCATGGGCGGATGGGCGTGGAGAGCGTCTACGAACATGGCACGACCATCTGGTTCACGCTGCCTTGTGAGGCCCAGCCGGCCCCTGTGACGAAGTACGCGGACATGGAACACGCGTTGGTGGCGGGGAGCGTTGCGCAACGGGGTGGGCTGCCCCAGGCACGTGCGCTGCCGCGTCTGCACACCGATGAGCGCATCATCGTCGCCGTCAGTGACGACCCCTATCTACCGCATTTTTTGCAGCGCCATATCGACGGCTATCGCGTGGTCAGCGCGCCAACCGTTACCGACGGCATCGCGTTGATCGAAGACCTGAAGCCGGTGGCGGTGTTGGCAGATGGTGCGGCGCCGGCGGATATTACGCTGCCCGATGATCCGCCGGTGATCTATTGCCCGTTGCCATCCACCATGCGCGCCGCGCAGGCGATGGGCGTGCGCGAGTTGTTGAATAAGCCGGTCTCGCGCGACGATTTGCAGGCCGCGATTGAACGGCTCGGGAAGCCCGTCCAACGTGTGCTGATCGTGGATGATGACCCCGACATGGTGCGCATGTTCCAGCGCATGTTGAGTTCGCGGCTGCCCCCGGAGGCATGTCTGGCAGCCTATTCGGGCGCAGAGGCACTCAGCATCATGCAAACCGAGCACCCCGACCTGGTGCTGCTGGATCTGGTGATGCCCGGGATGGATGGATACGCGGTGATCAAGCAGATGGAGCTAAATCCGGTGCTGGCCGGCATCCCAATTTTTGTCGTCTCCGCCCAGGCGCAGGCTGGGTTGGAAGAGCAAATTAACGGTGCCATCCGCATCACGCGCGCGCGCGGGTTCCGACTGAGCGAGGAGATGCAAATGTTGGATGCGGTCTTATCGGTGTTGAGTGCTGATTGGGCAACAGCGCCGCTGAAGTAAATTGGCCTTAATAAGGCCCCTGGCACTTGAGCGTCCAGGGCTCCAGGGCATTCAAGAGTCCCTGTTGTGTGACGGGTTTGGGCAGGTAGGCCGTAGCGCCCAACGTTAGTGCGATTTGAGGCTGGTCGAGTACTGAGCACACGATCACCGGCATGTCGCACATGGCGGGGTTGGCCTTCAGCGCCAGCAGAAACTCCCAGCCATCTTCGCGCGGCATCATCACGTCGAGCGTGATGACGTCGGGCTTGGCGCTGGCGATCATTTCGCGCGCTTCAACCCCATTCGCAGCGCCGACCACGTTCCACGGTTGCCCATTCAGGTAGCGCCTGAACAGGTCGATCAAGCCGGCATTGTCGTCGATCACCAGGAGGGTTTGCGGTGGGGCCTGGGTCCAGGTCAGGCGTACTTCCAGCGCATCTGCGACCGGCAGCAGGCCGAGGTTGCCATTCAGTGTCTCAGTAAGCGAGCGGCACAGAGACATATCTTTGGATGAGCCGTCCAGGTTGTTTGCAGGCCAGGCGCGCAGGCAGATGCCGCGTTGTTGTTCATCTACCAAATCACCGACTAGCAGACGTTGTATCCCAGGCAGGTTCAGCAGGGCATTGGTCGCGGCCAGGATCGCCTGGCGCAACACCACGCGATCGACATTGATGCCATAGAGCGCTTGCATGGCGCCGATCGTTACTTCGACGCCCCTGGCGCGTGCCAGCATTTCCACGATGGTGAACAGGTCGGTGAGCAGTAATGCGTCGAGGCCGCCGGTAGGTGTGCCGGATTCCGACAGGCGTTTCGCCTCGGCGCGGATCAATTCCTGGCGCGAGGCATTCAAGGGTGCGCCTGCTTCGGTGTATTTGTCCCATAGGAAGGTCGCCACCGCATCGATTGCGCGTGCCTGTTCGCGATAGTACTGGCTGCGCGCAAGCCCCAACTGGTGCATCACCTCATGCGGGTCCAGGCCTTCGATATAGCGTAACTCCAGCAGGCGATAGGCGCGCCAGTCGGGCGAGGTCGCGGGGGTGCCGTTCGCCGGGCGGATGGCCTGGATGCCGGCCAGCAACAGGCGGCGCAAACTCTGCCCTCGTTGCAGCGGGCTGGGTTGTGTCGGATCAATCAGCGCAGCCAACCTGTCTTGTTGAAGCGACAATGAATCATATAGTTTGCCCAGTGCATCGCGCACCAGTTCGATAAACGTTTGTTGGTCGATTGCAGGCTCGCTCATCAGGATTGTGGGACTGCGAGTGGACTAAAAAGGGATAAAACCAGTTCCACCTTATCTAGCCCTAGCCTAAGATAGAACACACTACCTTTTTGATTTTAGCATAACAACACCTTTCTATAGGTGAGGAGGAAGACGAGCAAAAAGGCAAGAGGCATTCCCAGCCATAACGACTAGTTCACACGGTTCCAATTTCCATTATGCTGTAGTAATCAGTGAGCAATCCGCGCTCCATGAAGAGGTTTGACATGACAAACAAAGTATCGCGCCGAAATTTCCTCAAAGTGGCAGGCTTGACCGCAGCGGGAGCTGGTTTGGCAGCCTGTGCGCCGCAGACAGTCACCGTTGTTGTTACCCAGCAGGTTGAGAAAGAAGTGACCAAGGAAGTTGAGAAGCAGGTTACGACGGAAGTAGAAAAGGTCGTCACCACGACTCCTGCGCCTGTCTCTGCTCCCAGCGGTAACCGGGTCAAGATTTACATCAATGACTTGACTGCAGAAGACACGACCGGCCCTTCAGCCTACACCCTGGTGCAGCAGCAACAGTTTGATGAAGAGAACCCCAATATCGAAGTGGTGCACCTGCCCTGGCCTAACGTCACAGTTGAAAAGCGTAAGGAATACTGGATTACTGCACTAAGTGCAGAGACGGGTGGTCCTTCCGCTGTTTCCTTCGACAACGCCGACCTGGCAATGGAAGCTGCCCGTAACGGGCTGCTGGCGGAACTCGATCCTTTCATCCCGCTGTACTACAAAGAGTGGGATGACGTGATGCCCTTCATCCAACAGGTCTGTTCATATAACGGTAAAGCTTATGCGTTGCCCGGCGCCGTGGAAGCCCAGGGCTACGTCGTGCGCAATGACTACCTGAAGGAAGCCGGGCTCGATGAGCGCTACGAGCCGGAAGATTGGCCCGCGTTCGCGGATATGGTTAAGAAGTTGACCAACGATTCGCACCAGGGCATCATGTGGAACTGGATTTACGGCCAGTTCATGTCGATGAACGGTGGCGCGCAGGCTGTTGAGAAGGAAGATAAGTCGGTTGAACTACACTATGCTTCTGACGAGAACGTGGAGACGATCAAGTTCTTCTGGGACTTCCTGCACCCGACCAACTACGCCACCAAAGACCCGTTTGAGGACTTTGGTGCACTGCTGAACGATTTCCAGCAGGGCAACCTGGCCATCTTCCCCTTCTTCCCCTCCTGGTTGAACTGGCTGTTTGGCACGGCCAAGTTCCAGCCTGAGCAACTGAACTACTATGCCAACCCACTTGGCCCTAGCGGCAAGGCCGGCAACACGACCATCAAGCCGGGCGCTTCGTTGAACTGCTTGACTTATGTCTTAGGCAAGCATCAGACGCCCGAAGAGATGGACGCGGCGGCCAAGTACATCTGCTTCATGTTCAGCCTGGATCAACGCAAGAAGCAGGCCGAGTGGTTCAAGGAAAATGAGATCAAGGGCATCTTCGCTTCGCCCTTCAAGAGCGCCGACTGGACGCAGGTATCTTACGGCGTGCCCGACTGGTGGGCCCCGACCCTGCCCAAGATGATCGGAAACGGCATCGCTAATCCGGCTCCCGACTACGCCGGTGGCACCTACTGGGATAAGGGTATCGAGAAGATCATGCGCGCTGAGAGCGTTGACATCAAGTCTGAATTGCAGGCCGCCGAAGCCACCTGCAAGAGCGAATGGCTGGATCAATACACAGCCAAGATCAAGAGCAGCTAGGCCGCCCTTGTTGATAGGAAGGGATTCGGACGGGCATATGCCCGTCCGAATCCCTTCATGTCGGTTGGACAGGCTACCTTTCGTGCCACGATGTCACCATCCGTTTTCGTTATCACATGGCCAGGAGAGTTCTAATGACGCAGTTACAAGGCGCAACCCCTGCGGTGAAGACGTCGCAAAAACGCATCAGAATCAGCCTCGCGCGGGTGAGAAAGGCCATCCCTGCTACGTTATTTCTGGCCCCAGCAGTGATCGCGTTTCTTGTTTTTCGCTATTACCCGCTGGTGGCGGGTTTTTACATGAGCCTTTTCCGCTGGGACACCGTCAATCCTCCTGGCACGTTTGTTGGATTGGAGAATCTGATCCAGGTGATCGGCTCGTCGGTATTTCATGAGGTGTTCCTCAATACCATCCTCCTGTTTATTTTTGGTTTGCTATTGGGGTTCTGGGTGCCGATTGTGCAGTCGCTCTTTTTGAGCGAAATTCGCGTCGGCCATTACATCTATCGTTTCCTCTACGTGTTGCCGGTGGCGGTGCCCAGCATTGCCTTCCTGATCGTCTGGAAGTACATCTGGCACCCCGAGTTTGGGTTAGCCAATGCCGTCATGCAGCTCCTGGGCTTACCCAAGCAATTTTGGTTGAGCGACCCGAACCTGGTCAAGATAACCCTGCGGTTGCCGTCGATCCTGGGGGGCGGCATGGGGGTATTGATCTACCTGGCGGCCATTCAGAACGTCTCACCGGAGATCGTGGAAGCCGCCGTGATGGACGGCGCCAACGCGTGGCAACGCACCTGGCGCATCATCATGCCCAACATCACGCCGATCATCGGCATCATGTTCGTCTTGTCGTTGACGGGCAGCTTGCTGGCATTCGACGACGTGTGGGTGATGACAGGCGGCGGGCCGGGCTATTCGTCCACCACGCTGGTCATGGGCGTCTACCAACAGGCCTTCGTGCAGAACCAATATGGCATGGGCTCGGCGTGGGCGGTATGGATCTTCATCTTTACGCTCATCTTTACGTTGGCGCGGCTCTACACCATGCGTGAAGACAAGATGTAGTCAGGAGACGGATTCATGGCACAACAGGGAAACATTTATAAACAGCTCAATGAAGCGCCGCACCAACCCGCCAAAATCACGCGCATCCGCAAGTCGGCGGCGGATAAGGCGTATACGACCTTCTGCTACATCATTAGCACGATTTGGGTGATCTTCGTGCTCTTCCCAATCGTCTGGTTGGTGGGCAGCACGTTCAAAGATTCGGTGGACGTGATGAAAATGCCGCCGGATCTTTTTCCCAGCGCGCCGCTGCAATATACGATCAAGCTGGACTTCAGCGACGTCGCGAAAGAACAGCCCGACAAGCTGGAACAGACCATCAAGACGGACCTGGCAATCGCCACCTGGCGCGTGCCGGACTATCTATCGGCGATTCACTACGGCGCAATCAGCGCAGAGGCTTACGTCGATGGCCGGAAGGTGGCCGAGACCTATCTCACCGGCATCACGTATACCGACAACCGTGGCAAGCTATGGAAGACGCAACGCCTGAGCGATAACCTGGTGAATAAATCGGTGGACCAAGCCCTGGCGGTGGCGGACTTCAAGATGGACTTGAACGGCTCCCTGCCTGCGTCGAGCGCCACTGAGACGTCGGAGTATACCGAGCAGGTGTCGGCAATGTTTGGCGATGCCACCAAGCCCACCGGCAAGCTCATCGGCGTGACGCAACAGCCCTTCTGGCTGGGCATGTTCAACAATTTCGTGAATGCGTGGGTGGCCCCGAGCAAGGTGATCAAAGGCATGACGTATGCCGGATACCTCGCCAACAGCGCCGCTATCACCATCGCGACAATCGTGTTGCAATTCATCGTCAGTGGGTTGGCCGCGTATGCGCTTTCACGCATGTTGGGGCGCACCTGGTCGCGCATCTGGACGATTTTCTTCCTGGCGACGCTGATGGTGCCTGGCATCACGACGTTGATCCCCACATTTGCGATGGTCGGCAGCATGGGCCTGAATAACACTTTGCTGGCCGTCATTTTGCCGGGCATCCCAGGGGCTTTTTCGATCTACCTGTTCAAAGGGTTCTTCGACGCGTTGCCGAGTGAGCTATTCGACGCCTCGCGCATAGACGGTGCATCGGAATTGCAAACCTTTACGCGCATCGCCGTGCCTATGTCGAAGAACGTCTTTGCCGTCATCGGCTTGATGACCTTCCTGGGCAGTTGGAACGACTTCTTCTGGCCCTTCCTGGTGTTGCAACGTCCCAATGTGTGGACGTTCCCGGTAGCGATTTATATGGCTGCCGGCGGGTCGGGCACGGCTAATGCCAACTACAGCATCGCGATGGCCAGCTCGGTGATCGCGGCTATCCCAACCGTCATCGTGTTCGCCGTCTTCTCGCGCTCCATCCAGCAAGGGCTGGTGTGGAGTGGTCTGAAGGGTTAACGATTTATGAGCGTCTTTGATAAACAATCATTTGCAAACCCAAGTAACGAGTATCGCCCGTTGCAGATTGTCCACGGCATGGATGCCATGTTGTTGGATGCCGAACACTTGACCGGCGAAGCCGGGATCGACCAGCGCCTGCAAAAGTTGAAGGAACTGGGGCTGGGCGGCATCGTCACCAACGTGGGGTTCAAGGACTACCTGTTGAGTGAACGGCAGTGGGAAATCTACCGCTACGGCGTTCACAAAGCCGATGAACTGGGGCTTTTGTTGTGGATCTATGACGAGAAGGGCTACCCCAGCGGCGGGGCGGGCGGCATCGTCACGCGCTCACACCCCGAGACGGTGGCGCTGGGGCTGGCCGCGTATACCCAGGAAATCAGCGGCCCGGCAGAAGTGCGCTATCACCTGCCGATGAGCTGCCGGCGCTTTATTTGGGCGGGAGCCGTGGCCGACCCATCCAACGCCACTCGTGAGGGCGTGTGGGATTTGTCGGCCCTGGTCGATGCGCAGGGCAACCTGGCCTGGCAAGCCCCCGCGGGCAAGTGGACGCTGTATTACCTGGCCGAGCGGGTGATGTACGAGGGCACCCACGCCACGGGCAACTATAGCGATTTTAAGCAATACGTGAACCTGCTGAACCCGCACGCCGTGGCCGAGTTCCTACGCGTGACGCACGAACAATATGCGCGCGAGACGCCGCCCGAAATATGGCGCCGCATGCGCGCAATCTTCACCGACGAGCCATCGTTGATGACGCCCTATGTGACGGAACTGCCGCCCAGCCACCGCGGCAAAATACCGGTCATCGATACACCGCTGTTCCTGGATCGCCCACCGGCAGTGCCGTGGGTGGAGGACTTCGCGGAGAAGTTCAAGGCGTTGAAGGGCTACGACATCACGCCCTCTCTATTTGCGCTGTTCACCTCGGAGAGCGAGGAAGCCTGCTACGTGCGGCAGGATTACTATGACGTGGTCACGCGCCTGTATACCGATGCCTTCTACGTGCAGGTGCTGAACTGGTGCCGCGCACATGGCGTGGCGTCTTCGGGGCATATCCTGGCCGAGGAAAACATCATCTCGCACGTGGCGTTCCACGGCAGCCTGTTTGCGCCGATCCGTCAGATGGACCTGCCTGGCATCGACATGCTGAATTCCGACCCGCAGGATATGCTGGCGGGGGATGCGTTCATGACGATCAAGCAGGTCAGCTCGGCGGCGCATCTATCCGGGCGCAAACGCATTCATAGCGAAAGCTCCGACTTTACGCAGCGCATCGCGGGGGGCTATGCCACGCTGCCGGAGCGATGCGGGCAGGGCAACCTGCAATATGTGCTGGGCGTGAATCAGATCACGGCTTACTGGAACTGGAAGGAGATTGGCGAGGAGGCCTATCACCGGTATAACGATTACATGGGCCGGCTGGCCAGCTTGCTGGCAGAGGGCAAACACGTGTGCGACGTGGCGCTGCTCTACCCGGTGCGCAGCGTGTGGGCGCATTTCCTGCCCTCCAACAAGCCGTTGAACGTCGGCGCGAAGGAGGGCCAGGAGCCGGAATGGGTGCTGCGCGTCGCAAGCAGCTACCCTGAGCTGGTGCGCGATTTGCTGTGTCGTCAGATCGACCTGGACATCGTCGATGAAGAGGCGGTCATCGGTGGGCAAATGCGTGATGGCGCACTGTGTGTGGCCGACGAGCAATATCGTGCTATCGTGCTGCCGCCCTTGCACGCGCTGAGCCTGGAAACGGCCAGGGCGCTGGCCGCCTTTGTGCAGGCGGGTGGGTTGCTGATCAGCACCGGCCCCTTGCCGGAACTGGCCGAGTCCGCCGCGGGGAGTGCTGCGCTGCGCGAGGTGTTTGGCAGTCTGTTTGGCGCGGGCGGCCCGGCGAAGCTGGTGCCCGCGAATGAAGTTGCCGCCTACCTGCGCGCCAAGCTATCGCCCGACCTGACCCTGGCTGAGCCGAACCCGGATGTCCTTTACACGCACCGCCAGTTGGACGGCAAGGAACTGTATTTCATCGTCAACAATACGCCGGCCCCGGTGACGCTGCAACCTGCGCTGCGGGTCCCCGGCCCCTACACGCTCTATCGCCCATTGGATGGCAGCGTAACGCCCGTCGGCGCACCGCTGTGCGTCGATCTGGCGGGCTACGAGGGCGTCTTCGTGGTGGCGTGACGAGCCGGTTGCCTTGAACGATGGTGCCCAATCTAACGCGACGCGTGTTTCTGAAGCTTTCACGGCTGGCAGCGACGGCAGGTGTCCTGTCTGCCTGCCAGCCGTCATCCGAATTGCCGGCGACGCCCAGCCCAACTCAAATACCCACGCCGGTGCCGGCGCGAGCCACCTCCACACCGATGCCAACGCTTATCCCGAATACCCCAACGCCCATGTCTTACGCCTTACAACTCGATCCCCAATCCATCGCCTGCGCCAACTTCATCGGTTTTGGCGCGGAGTGGGACTCTAACAATTATCCGAATGCCGGTGTGGACGATGAAGACTTTGCGCTTATCCGCAAGCGCGTGCAATGGATGCGCCTGCCGGTTGCGCGCATCATGATGCAGACGAAATGGTGTTATCTCGGCCCCGGCAAGTATGAGTGGGACAACATCGCCATGCAGGCGCTCTATCGCCACCTGGACACGTGCCAGGCACTGGGCACCACCGTGCTCCTGACCGATTGGGGATGCGAGCCTGACTGGTTGCGCGTTCCAGGCATCGCCGATGTCACGGACCAGAAGTACGCGGAGGCCATCGGCGCGTACCTGGATTACCTGCTCAACACGAAAAAGTATTCCTGCATCCGTCACTTCATTTTTGGCAATGAGCCCAACCTGGAGGTACGCGATTGGCTGCGTTGGAAGAACGGGTTGGAGAATGTGAGGGCTGTTTTACAGCGGCGCGGGTTGGATAAGCGACTCATCTTGACCGGCCCCGACGAATCGACCAACGAGAACTGGCAGGATCGGGCGGTGAAAGAACTGCAAGACATCCTGGGCGCTTACGACGTGCACCTCTATGCGCAAGACGCCGACGTGCGGAATGGCAACCTGTATCCATTCTTTCGCTCGCTGTGGGATTTCGCGCGCGCAAATGACCCGCGTGCGAAAGATAAGCCCTTCATCGTTGGCGAGGCCGGCCCAGCAGACGGTTCTCACCCGCCGTCAAGTAACGACAACATCGACACAGTCTGGTATGGCGTCTTCATGGCCGATTATGCGGCGCAAGCTACCAACGCCGGTTCGGCGGCGGTGAGCGCGTGGATGCTGGACGACAATTCGCATCAGGACTTCATCCTGGGGATGTGGGCCAGCAAAGCCAACGGCATGAGGCTACGCCCATGGTTCCAAATCTGGGGGCTGTTGTGCCGCTCATATCCGCCGGGCAGTGTCATCTACCAGGTGTCGCAGCCGGCGCGTTCGTTGCGCGTGCTGGCCGCGTGCTTGCCCGATGGCGGTTGGAGCTTTTGTGCCGTGAACCGCGCCGAGGAAGTCGCCACCCTGGCGCTCAGCGTCCCAGGGGCGGGTGTGACCAGCCTGCGCCGTTACCTATATGCCGAAGATGCGCTGGCCGCGGATGCGGATGGCTTCCCGGTGCCGCTCGATACGAGCGACTACGATCTGGGGAAGGGCGTCTCCATCACGGTTCCGGCCAACGGTGTCGCATTGTTGACGTCGGTGGTATAACCCTGTGCTCGGTACGCCGCACAGGTAGGCACAGGATTTATTCCTGTGCGGTGCAGAGGATGAAGCGACGCGGGCATAGAGCCCGCGCCCATCTTCTTCGCGGCGTAGCGTGGGGGCAGGACCGGCGTGATCGCCGGATCGGCTATTCATGGATCCAAACGCAATTTGCCAGCCGTGCTGCTCCCGTTGATCCCGCCGGGGCAACTCCGGCAGGATCAACTTCAACCAACGCGTACACATCGAAGCATCACTGATTAATGACTGCTGATCGCCTTCTCCAGCGCCTGGTCCAGATCCCAGATGATGTCGCGGATGTCCTCCAGGCCGATGCTCAGGCGGATGAAGTCGTCGGTGACGCCGGTGCTGATCTGCTCCTCGGGCGTGAGCTGCGAGTGCGTGGTGGAGGCGGGGTGAATTGCCAGCGACTTTGCGTCGCCGATATTCGCCACATGCGAGAACAGCTTCAGGCTTTCGATGAACGTGCGCCCGGCATCGCGCCCGCCTTTGATGCCGAAGCCGACCAGCGCCGTCAGGCCCTTCGGCGCGATGCGCTTCACTTCTTCTTTCTGCGGGTAATTGGGCAGGCTGGGGTGAATGACCCAGGCCACATTCGCGCTGCCGGCCAGGTACGCCGCGACGGCGTTGGCGTTGGTGATGTGGCGCTCCATGCGCACAGGCAGCGTCTCCAGGCCCTGAACGTTCAGGAATGAGTTGAACGGCGATTGCGACGCGCCGATGTCGCGCAGCACCTGCACGCGCGCCTTGGTGATGTAGGCGGCCGGCCCGAGCGCAGCGGAGTAGATGAGCCCGTGGTAAGCTGGGTCCGGCTCGTTGAAGTCGGGGTGGCGCGTGCTCTTTGCCCAGTCGAACTTGCCGCTATCGACAATGGCGCCGCCGATGCTGGTGCCGTGCCCGTTGATGTACTTGGTGGTGGAGTGCACCACGATGTCCGCGCCCCATTCGATTGGGCGTACCAGGTAGGGCGAGGCCGTGGTGTTATCGATGATGAGCGGCAGGCTATTTTCGTGCGCAATCTTGGCGACGGCTTCGAAGGGGAACAGGTCCAGCTTGGGGTTGCCGACCGTCTCGCCATAGATGGCCTTGGTGTTGGGTTTGATGGCGCGGCGGAAGTTTTCGGGGTCCGATGGATCCACAAACGTCACATCCAGCCCGGCGCGGCCCAATGTGTAGTGCAACAGGCTGTAGGTGCCGCCGTAGAGCGATGAAGAACTAATGATGTGGTCGCCGGCTTTGGCGAGCGTGAGCACGGCCAGCGTTTGCGCTGCTTGTCCGGAGGCAGCCACCAACCCGCCGATGCCGCCTTCCAGCGCGGCAATGCGCTGTTCCACCACGTCGTTGGTGGGGTTCATGATGCGAGTATAGATGTTGCCCGGTTCGCGCAGGCTGAACAGGTTGGCGGCGTGTTCGGCGCTCTTGAACTGGTAGGAGCTGGTCTGGTAGATCGGGACTGCCCGAGAGCCGGTGGTCGGGTCGGGTTCTGTGCCGGCGTGTAGCGCGAGCGTGTCGAAATGATATTTGTGTTCTTCAGACATGTTAGTGTTTCCCTTTGTGTTCACAAGATTGACGTTATTGCTCCGTGAACAGCGAATTGACCGGAAAAAGAAACCGCCCTCTTATGATTGATAAGAGGGCGGTAACAGGTCTGAATTGTCAACACCATCTCTCATCTACCAGTTTTACTGCCGGAATTGGCACCTTGAAATCAGGTTGCCGAGGCTTCATTGGGCCGGTCCCTCTGCCTCTCTGGATAAGAGTGTGGTTACTCGTATTCGGTTGTAATTAGCGTTAGAGGATAATCAACGTGTCACTGTTTGTCAATACCTTATGCAATACTGGTGGCACGCCGCATTACTTTTTTAAGGTCCGGCATATCCTTCTTCTTGCTTGTGATACATGTCACAATGTTGACAAAGCGTTCCAGGTGAGTACTATTTAACCGCGCTAATGACCTCTGTTCGCGCTGCGCATTGTCACATCGTTCCCCATCGTGCTTGTCTACCCGGCACAACCTGACCACTTTTCAGTCTGATCTCGATGTGAAGTTCGTTAAGTGTCTTTACATTGCCTGGCGTTTTACGTATTGGATCGAGGCTCAGTACTTCAATGTTCGGGAGGTAAGTGATGGCTTTTACCGATAACTGTGACCTTTATGCAGCAGTACATGAAGACGGCGTGAATCGTGTCATTCAACACATCATGTTGCAGCGCCCTTCCATGTTCAATTATGCCACTGCCGACGTCATCGCCAACCGCGAGCTATGGTGTGAGCAGGTGAAGCACACCGCCGACGTGACGAAATATGGGAACCCCATCTTTACGGAACTGCCGCCGCTGCCCGTAATCGGGGCCGATTCTCCGCCGGTCGGCCTGAGTTATTGCATTCAACTGCTGAAGTTTGAGCTGGATTTTCACCCCGGCAACGTCATTGGGCTGCCGCCTGAGTTGGGCACCTTGCAAGAACAACACTTTGCGTTGCACTTTGCAGTCTGCGGTGCGCTGGGTTGCCCGGATGATCGTCTGTTGGACCGAGTGCCCGTTTATCCACCCGGCCAGAATAAGGATCGCCAGGAGCCCTATCCGCCGGTTCAAGTCCCCGGCAAGCTGGAATGTTTCTGCCTGGATGTATTTGTGGTGGGGCATTTTGAGCGCGCATCCATCCTGGGCAAAGAGTCCTTGCTGGGCAAGGTGGATGGTGTGGAGATCGTCGACATCAAGCCGGAAGGGCTGGAGAACAGCATCGAGTGTTACATTCGCACGGCGGTGACGTTGACGCTGCGTCAGAAGTTAGCGATCCCACTCGCCACGTTCTTCATCAGCTTCCCTCTGTTTGGGATGGGCACCGTTACGCTTTCGCCCACGCCCAACCCGCCTATGCCGAATAACCCGGCAATTGAAGAGGATCAACTCAAGGCCTTCATCAGTATGACGGTCATTTAGCAAGGGAGGAACAAAATGAGCCACATCACAATTGCCGCTTCTGAAAAAGCATTCGAGCAGTTGTTCAACGCGGTGCGCGATAACTTTAGTGTTGCCAAGTCTGACAGTGGCAACTTCGGGCCGTTCTCGGCGAGCTACGCCATCAAGCTGCACCTGTCGGGGGGCACCCTCCAACTCAATAACGACGGCACGATTGAGGTCAAGACCGTCGATGTCGTGTTCGACACGCTCAAGGTGCAGATTTGCTTCGACCTGCCGGGGTTTTGCATCGGCGGGTTTTGCATCGTGCCCGACCCATGGAACGGCTGCCTGGTATCTTTCCCTGGCTTTTGTATCGGCGGCCCCATCTGCATTCCGCTGGATTTGAGCGGGCTTGTCTCGGAGATCAATGACATCAAGGCCCACCTGAAGCCGAAGTATTTCATAGACCCCGGCCGCCTGGCCGCCTGGTCGGACCTGGACGCCGAATTCGCCGGCAAGCCGAACAAGTGGCAGATTTTCATCGACCCCGACTGGGTGAGCGTGGACCCGATCGATATCCCGGCCAGCATCGGCAACATCGTGGAAAACATCTTGAAGACCGCCGTCGAGAACCTGTTCCCATCGTGGTTGCCCGATTGGGCCAAAGACCTGATCTGGGCCTTCTTGGGGCCATTGCTGGACATGCTGAAGAGCGTGCTGGGTTTCTTGGATACCTTTGAAGATTTCCTGCAAGGTCTATTGGGCAACACGTTCGACATCCTGGGCTTCATCGAAACGGCGGTGGCCGATTACTTCGCGAGTCAATATCCAATCTACGAATTCGAAGACCCATACCCGGTGTTGCCGCAGAGCGGCGCGCTGATTCCGGTGAAGATTCCCTTGCGCAACCTGACCGCCACCGTGAACACGGATGAGATGATCGTCCTGGCGGACGTGGGCTAGTGGCGCAAGAAGGAGAAGCTCATGAATATGACATTTGATCAGAATCTGTTTACGCAGACCGGTTTGGACAGCGGTTTACTGACGATGTTGGGAGCGGTCATCCACAGCCTGCCCGAACCCGGCGAATATCGCGGGTCGGTACACAAAGCCGGTGGAGAGCAGGCGGTGTTCTACATCACGGTGGATAAGAACAGCCCCGTCGCGCACGCGGATATCGACCTGGCCACCTTGCGCGAATATGCCACGAACGCTGCGCAAAAGGAGTGCTGCGGCGAGAGCGCCGAGACCCGCTTCACGGTGAACCCCAAAGGCTACGTGGTTTTTCACGTCTCGGGCGGCAGCGGCGGGTTTAGTGTCCATCTGCGGCGTGCTGAGGAGGACCCCAAAACGCAAGTCTTCAACAGCCAGGAACTGGGCGAGGGTGATATTTTCTCGGCGACAATCTTGCGCCCCGGAACGTACTCAGTGGTGAACCTGTCGGCAAAGGCGAGAGGGGAACTGGTCGTCTCGTACCCGGAGATCGGCAAGGCCGCCTATCGCCCGCCGGCCCCGCTGCACGTGCAGGTGACCCAGCGGGGCTTTGAGCCGGCGCGCGTTGAGTTGAAACCCGGCCAGGGCGTGGTGTTTGAGATCAAGGCGCCGGCACGCATCGTGACGGAACTGCTCAAGCCGGATGATGGCCCCGGCGGTGACCGGCCGACGACGCGGCGCGGTTGGGCGAAGCACACTCTGCCGGAAACGAAAGCCTGAATGAATCCTTCCCTCGCAGCGGGTCAGTCGATACGCGAGGCGCCGCGCACTGCCTACGACTACGTGGGTGGCCAGGTCGCGGCACTCGTCGAGCGCTTTGGTTTGCATGAGGCGCGCGCACAGATCATGCAAACGTATGCCACGCTGTGCGCGGAGGCGCTGGCCTTCCCCTATGGTACGCCCCCGCCCCATCACTCGCGCATCAACCACGATGGCACGCCCATCCAATACGCGGCGGCGATTGGCTCCCCTCACCGCACGTTGCAATTCTTAAGCGAGGCAGGCTCGCCCAACCTGGAGGGCGCGGAGCGGTTACAGGTGAACCGCGCCTGCCTCGCCGCCGTCGCGGCGCAGCTTGGCGTGAGCGGCGCGCTTTCGGTCAGTACCCCGCTGCTGGATGCGCTCGCGCCCGCGACGGATGTGGACTTGCTGGCGGATCCCGGCGGGGCGTACTGGTTGGGCGTGGCCTTCAGCACAGCGCGGGCACCGGCTTTCAGAATCTACGTCAACGCCCGCTGGGGCAAAGTGCGAAACCAGTGGGCCCGGCTGAGCGAGTTTGCCACATCCTTTGGCGCATCCGCAGCCTGGGAGGCGATTGCCAATCGGTTGGCCGCCGACCTGCAACCACTGGGCGCGGCCATCACGTTGCAGGGCGATCAGCCGCCTGTCGGGCGGATTTACCTCGGCACCTATGGCAAGCACATGCCCTTTTATGAGGCCCTGGCGGAGGAATATGGCGGCGCGGAATTCTCGCGCCAGTTACGCGCCTTTGGCCGGTGCCTCTTGGAAGAGGATTATCTCTATCCCACTCAGACGGCGACCTGCTCGTTTGGCTTTGGCGACGGCCCAACGCCCAACTTTAAGTTTGAGCTATGTGCGCATTGCCTGTTTAGGAGCGACGCGGAGGCCGTGGCGCGGTTGCGGAACTGGTTGGAAGTGGCCCAATTGGAAGCCGCTGACTATTGGGACATGCTTGACCTCCTCTCGGAGGATCACCTGAGCGAGGCTGCGCCCATCTTGCATTGCTACGTGGGCCTGGGGCTGCGGCGTGGCGCGCCCTACGCCACGGTTTACCTCAAGCCACGCCTTGTGCCCGCATGAGCGCCCTGGAAGATGCGCTGGCCGCCGGGTTGGGCTATCTCTTCTCTTTGCAGGCGGAAGATGGCTCATGGACGGAGTGGGCGTTGCCGCCGGGGCCTTCCTCAGCATGGACCACCGCTTACATCGGCTACAAGTTGCGCGGCATGCCGCGGCGCTGGTCGGCGACGCTTGAGCCACACCTCGTGGCGGCGGCGCGCTGGCAATTGGCGCACGCCTGCGCCGAGGGTGGCTGGGGCTACAACGAACGGGTGGGGCCGGACGCGGATTCCACCGCACACGCGATCCTGTTTCTGGCTTCGCGCCACCAACCTGTGCCCGATGCAGCCTATGCGCTGCTGGCTGGGTTGCAGCGTCCGGATGGTGGCTTCGCGACGTACCCGCCCTTTGGCGAACCTGACACGTGGAGCCTCTCGCACCCCGATGTGACGCCCATAGCGTTGCTGGCCATGCGCACGCAGCCTGCACCAGATCACGCGTTGCTGGCGCGTGGCCTCGACTACGTCCTGCGCCAGAAGACGCCCCAGGGGTTGTGGCATTCCTTCTGGTGGCGGTCGGACCTGTATGCCACCGAGGCCAATCTGGCGTTGCTGAATGCGTTGAGGATAGCCCCGCCGCCGGTGACGGGGCTTATGCAGATCACCCCTGCGAATGCCTTCGAGGCGGCACTGCTGGTGTCCAGTTTGTTGCTGATAGCAGAGGCCGGGACACAAGAGGTTGTGCGTGAGCAGGTAGGGCAGCTAATCCGGCAACAGTGCGCCGACGGCAGTTGGCACACGGCGCCCATCTTGCGCGTCACCCGGCGCGACTGTGCCGCACCGTGGGCCTCGGGCGCGCCGGGGCAACTCTACGCGGAGCCGCACAAGTTGTTTACGACGGTCACGGTGCTGCACGCGCTGATAAGTGCCATCTCTTAGTGGAGATATCCCGTCGTTATCCAGCCCCCGGGACAACTAAAATAGCCATCGTACATATATTGGGGCTAACTCTTGATGAGGTGTCCCTGGCGAGCGAACCAATATGCAACCTATTTGCTTTGATCCAATCGGAATTATTCACACACCCTTTCAACATGAAGTGGGAATGCCGTTGCAGCCTCTCCCTTCTGAAGGCTATGAAGGCAGAATCGAATTATTGCCTGAGTATGCCGAAGGTCTACAAGATATCGAAGGCTTCTCGCACTTGCATGTGTTGTGGCATTTTCATGTGGCTCGCGGCTCGGCGCTGAGGGTCACACCCTTCCTGGATACCACCCAACATGGCGTCTTTGCCACACGCTCACCCAAGCGGCCCAATGGGATTGCGCTGTCAATCGTGCGCCTCATCCGCCGGGAAGGCCAAGTCTTATACGTCCAGGATGTGGACATGGTAGATGGCACGCCCGTGCTGGATATCAAACCATACGTACCGCAAATTGACGTGCGGCAGACAGATCGGATTGGCTGGTACGCCGGAAAGGTGGAGGGGTTTCAAACGAAACGTGCAGATGACCGATTTGCACGGAGATAGCCGTCTGTAAGGAAGTATTTGCGGGGGCAAAGCCTCCAACGTGATGCTCTTAGCCGAGAGATAAGGTTTAAGGATCGGCGGCCACCCGCATGGTATGTGGAGTGACCGCCGTGCTCATGGCAACTACTCTTCCGTGATCTCGATGGTGATGAGCGTCTCACCGGGCTCGCGGGCGCGCATGGGGTCGCGCTCGGGGATGGCGTTCACCACGTCCATGCCCTCGATCACCTTGCCAAACACAGTATGGTGGTTGTCCAGGTGCGGGGTGGGGATGTGCGTGATGAAGAACTGGCTGCCGTTCGTGTTCGGGCCGGCGTTCGCCATCGACAGGATGCCGGGCGCGTTGTGGCGCAGCGAGGGGTGAAACTCATCCGCGAATTTGTAGCCCGGGCCGCCCCGGCCGGTGCCGGTGGGGTCGCCGCCCTGGATCATGAATGGCTTGATGACGCGGTGGAAGGTGGTATTGTCGTAGAAGCCGTCGCGCGCAAGGAAGACAAAGTTGTTCACGGTCTTGGGGGCTTTATCGGCGTAGAGTTCGACGACGATGTCGCCTTTGCCGGTCTTGAAGCGAGCCTTGTACTTCTTCTTGGGGTCGATCACCATCTCGGGTGCACTTTTATACTGTTTAGCCATAGGCTCCATTGTAATCTCACGCCCGCTTCCGGCTCGCGGAGTTGCTCACAGACCAGGGGGATTTTGTGCGAAAAATGGTGCCTCAGGTTAGGGGTGACTGTGAAATGCACCGCTGGAAAAACGCCTTGGCCCTGAAACGTTACGATTGTTCTAAGGATCGGGTGGTAGGCTAAGTTTGCCCACAGGTGAGCCTGTGGCACGTGAGTTTGGCTGAGGAGTATGAAGATGAATATGGAGATGCAAAGTAATGAAGATACGCTCATTCCTGTTGATGCGGAAGTTCGTTGTACGGATGGCACGTGTGGGCGTTCAACCTGCGTGTTGATCAACCCGATCACCAAAAAGGTGACCCATCTGGTGGTCAAGGCGGCAGCCGCGCCGCACAAAGAATATATCGTGCCGGTTGATTCTGTGGTGGAGGCGACGACTGATCTGATCCAGTTACGATGTGCCGGGAAGGACCTGGCGTACATGGATCCATTCGTGAAGACGGAATTCATTGAAGAGAATCAACCAATTACCTTCCCCGTGGGTTTTGGGACGAGCGCCTTCAGCTATGGATCGGGAAATTATGTGTATTGGCCTTATGCGGTTTCCACGATAAAGGAAGCTGTGGAGCGTCCAGAGATACCTCAGGGTGAGCTGGTGATACGTCGCGGCACACGGGTTGAGGCGACAGATGGCACAGTAGGCCACGTGGATGAATTCCTGGTCCAACCCGATACGGGCAACATCACCCACCTGGTCATGCGGGAAGGGCATTTATGGGGCCAGAAAGATGTATCTATCCCCATCTCAGCAATCCGTGAGACGCGCGATAAAACCGTGTTTCTGAACCTGGATACCCAACAGGTCGCGTCTTTGCCCACCATTCCAGTACACCGGAGCTGAGACGAGTGGCGCTCGACAGGTTCATATCGCTTTGTCGTGCGTAGATAGGTCTAAAAAGGAGATGCTACTTACATTAGGACGTGCAACTGAATATATAATGCTTCAATAATTTATTCGAGGCCTAGACTCAGCAGCCTGCTATCCTCTTCATTGGACCCCCGCTCTCACCTAGTTGGGCTGCCAGCCGACCCCGCTAACATGAATGGAGGTGCCCTATGGGTCCTCAGATGAGCGGGCGGAGCAGTGAATTCCTCTGCGAAACCGTATCATATAGCTACGAAGGCGTCGATCTTAGCTGGCTCGATTTGGCGGGCCATGATTTTAGCGACGCAAATCTAGCAGGTGCTGATCTGTGTGGCGCAAACCTGAGATATGCGAACCTTCGGCACGCAAACTTGTGCCGTGCCAACCTGAGTAGAGCGGACTTAAACCACGCTGACTTGAGCAACGCTGATCTGACGGAAGCCAACCTGTTTTTAACGGATCTGAGAAACGCAAACCTGAATGACGTAAAGGTTTGTGCTGAGCAGCTTGGGCAAGCGCTCCCTCTTGTCGATGCAACGACACTTCACCAGCGGAATATTGATCGAGATAATCTGTACCTGTTCATGTTTTAGGGGCTTTGTACACGGCCTCCATGTGAGAGAACAGAAGGTTGGCAGGTCTGATGTTACCTGTGATGCAATCGTTGCTGGATGCGGCTTTGGTGCCATTCACAAATGGCGAGCCGGGCGATAGATCGAACCGTGCAGACGCCCTAAGGTTTGACCTCACCATTCATCAGCAATATGGCTTTATCCATGTAGTGGGCGTTTGCGACTATTCCTTGATCAATTTTATGAACCTTATCGTGGTTATCCGGAACGAGTGCCAGCGCTACGAGTGTGGGAAGGCGCTGGCCGATCTGACGGCGGTAGCCGGTGAAGTGAGGGTCGGTGACTGGTTTCGGTTGGCCCAATATGCAGCGGAAGTGTGGCGCACGGTTCAGGTGGCAATTGTTTATCCGGCTGTGGCGGGTGGCATTGTCTTCGAGCATGTCGCCGTTAGTAGACATGCTCGCGTGAGGATGTTTTCGCAAGTATGTCCGGCTTTACAGTGGTTGTTGCCGGGAATATCCGTTACGTGTTTGATGGACCACTGACTCTTGAGATACAGGTCTATCGCGGCGGCTTTGATCCTGACTGGCCGGCATACACAATAGAGTCATGCAGATTCATATTTGCCGATGGAGGTTACGATATGCTTTACGGGGTGAAACAATTGCACGGTTATAAGCTTCGCGAGACGAATGGAGACATTGGCGACGTGCGCGAAGTTTATTTCGACGATCATGTGTGGCGCGCGCGTTATTTTGTCGTGGAGACCGGCAGGTGGTTGTTTGGCCGCCAGGTACTGATATCGCCTGTTGCTGTCACTAATATTGATGCTGCGAGTCGTACTCTTTCTGTAAACCTTACGCGTGAACAGGTGAAAAACAGTCCCGATATTGATACGGACGAGCCGATTTCGCGCCAGAATGAGGCACGCCTGAGCCAATACTACGGCTGGCTGGAATATTGGGAATCCAGCTCGGCGCTCACTTCGGGGATGGTCTATCCGTTTGGGGTGCTCCCAATTACGCCGTTGAATGAGTTGATGCCTGCCGCGGCGAGCAGCGAGCGTGGGGAAGGTGCGCCGGAGGATCAGCACATTCAAGAATCGCATTTGCGAAGTACGAATGCAGTTACGGGGTATCGCGTCGCCGCGACGGATGGCGACCTGGGGTACGTGGGCGATTTTGTCATCGACGACAAGGATTGGTCCATCCGTTATCTTGTGCTAGACACAGGTGCTTGGGCGCCGGGGCGTAAAATTCTATTGGCGACGGGATGGATCGAGAACATCAGTTGGGATACGTCGCGCGTCACCGTCAATTTACCCAAAGCCGTCATCGAGACCTGCCCGGCGTATGATCCGTCTCAGCCTATCACGCGCGAATATGAAACGCGCCTGTTCGAGCACTGCCGGCGGCATGGCTACTGGGAGGCGACCCCGCCGCAGCAAACCGCGGCGGCCTGATCGATATTTGTCTGGTTGCGCCACTTTGTACGCGACATTGCAGCGATGGCGCGATGATCTGGCTCACGCGTCATCACTGCATCATCACACCTTCCTTCACCCGGCTGTATACCGTGGTGAATAGGCCCTCATAACACTGGGAGAACACGCGCGAGCGTAGGCGTGTGGCCGCATATAGCGTTTCGCGGCATCGCCACCCAGGAGGGACCTTATATGGAGTCGAAGATCGAACGACCCGCAACCCATCAACCGGCAGCACCATCAAACCTCGAAGCCAAAGACGACTTGAAATCCATTCCCTTGCAAGAAGTGGAGAAAAGGCTCGGTGCGTCGCCGGACGGCCTCAGCCAAGCCGAAGCACAGAAACGGCTCAATCAATATGGCCCGAATGAGATTGAGGAAAAGAAACCCAATCCGTTCTTGAAATTCCTATCCTATTTCTGGGGCCCTATCCCGTGGATGATCGAAGGGGCGGTGATCCTTTCCGGCGTGGTCCAGCACTGGTCGGATTTCTTCATCATTCTTCTTTTACTCATTTCCAATGCCGTCGTCGGGTTCTGGGAAGAACATCAGGCCGGCAACGCCATCGCCGCCTTGAAATCCAGGCTGGCCAACCAAGCCAGGGTGAAACGTGACGGGAAATGGGCCACTGCCGCGGCGCGTGAGTTGGTGCCGGGAGACGTCATCCGTGTGCGGTTGGGCGACATCGTGCCGGCCGATGCTCGCTTGCTGGCGGGCGACGCGGTGCAGGTGGATCAGTCGGCGTTGACCGGCGAGTCGTTGCCCGCCACGCGCAAATCCGGCGAGGCGGTGTATTCGGGTTCGATTATCCGGCAGGGCGAAGCGGATGCGCTGGTGTATGCCACGGGCGCGAATACCTACTTCGGCAAGACTGCGCAACTGGTGCAGGGGGCCCGTAATGCCAGCCACTTTCAGCGCGCGGTGTTGAAGATCGGCGACTACCTGATCGTCCTGGCCGTGGCTCTGGTGGTGCTAATCATCATGGTCGCGCTCTTCCGCGATGACCCGCTCATCACCACGTTGCAGTTTGCGTTGGTGCTGCTGGTGGCAGCGATCCCGGTGGCCATGCCCACGGTGTTGTCTGTGACGATGGCGGTCGGCGCGCGGCTGCTGGCGAAAAAAGAAGCGATTGTGACCCGCCTGGCGGCCATCGAAGAATTAGCCGGCGTGGATGTGCTGTGCTCGGATAAGACGGGCACCCTGACACAGAACAAGTTGACGTTGGGAGACCCGTTCTGTGTGAAGAATATCTCCGTCGATCAAGTCATCCTCTACGCCGCACTCGCCTCACGCGCGGAAGATAAAGACACGATCGATATGGCCGTGATCAGTGGTCTGAAAGATGGTCAGAGCATCAAAAACTACCAGGTGACGCATTTCCAACCGTTCGATCCGGTGCATAAGCGTACCGAAGCTACCGTCAAGGGCGCGGATGGGAAGGAGTTCAAGGTCACTAAAGGCGCGCCGCAGGTGATCGTGCAACTTTCGGCTGATGCGGAGCAGGTCGGGCCGGACGTGGAGAAGGCGATTGATGAATTTGCCGGGCGCGGCTACCGTTCATTGGGCGTAGCCCGGACAGATCAAGAGGGCAAGTGGCGCTTTGCCGGCGTGTTACCGTTGTTCGATCCGCCCCGCGAAGAGGCCAAAACAACCATCGCGACCGCCCGCCAGATGGGGCTGAACGTCAAGATGGTGACGGGAGATCAACTGGCCATTGCGCGTGAAACCGCGCAGAAGCTGGGGCTGGGCGCCAATATCCTCGACGCCAGCGGCTTTGGCGATACGAAACATCACGAGACGGCCCAATTGGCGGAGTCTATCGAGAAGGCGGACGGCTTTGCGCAGGTGTTCCCCGAACACAAGTATCACATCGTGGATGTGCTGCAAAGACGCGGTCACATCGTCGGCATGACCGGCGACGGCGTGAACGACGCTCCTGCGCTGAAGAAGGCCGACTGTGGCATCGCCGTCTCCGGCGCGACAGAAGCCGCGCGTGCGGCGGCATCCGTGGTGCTGTTGACGCCCGGCCTGTCGGTGATCATCGACGCGATGAAGGAGAGCCGCAAAATCTTCCAGCGCATGAACAGCTATGCGATCTATCGCATTGCCGAGACGCTGCGTGTGCTGCTGTTCATGACGTTGTCGATCCTGGTGTTCAACTTCTACCCGGTGACCGCCGTCATGATCGTGCTGCTGGCGTTGCTCAACGACGGCGCCATCCTGTCCATCGCCTACGACAACGTGCATTACAAAAACGAGCCAGAGGCCTGGAATATGCAACTGGTGATGGGCATCTCCACCGTGTTGGGCGTCGCCGGAGTGGTATCGGCCTTCGGCCTGTTTTATCTCGCTGAGCGCGTTTTTCATCTTGATAACGCGCACATCCAGACGTTGATGTATCTGAAGTTATCCGTCGCGGGGCACCTGACGATTTTCCTCACCCGCACGCGCGGCAGATTCTGGTCCATCCGCCCGGCGCGGATTCTGTGGCTGGCCGTGCTAGGGACGCAACTGCTGGCGACGTTGATCGCCGTATACGGCGTGTTCATGACGCCGCTCGGTTGGGGTTGGGCGTTGTTCGTGTGGGGTTATGCGCTGGTGTGGTTCCTGGTGAATGACCAGGTGAAACTGCTGGCGTACCGCATTTTCGATCAACGACAGGCAGGTCTCTTGTCCAGGAAAATGGCATAGTGTCACGTTTGATCGATATCTTCTAACAACCCGGCACGCGCAAGCCTGGCGTGTCGGGTTGCTTTTCATTGCATCATCGACGTGGGGATACTTTTGCGGCAGCGTATCCCCAATGGGTCAGCCGGGGCGAACACTGTCGCCAGCCTCACTGTGATGTTCCGGGATTATCTGCGATGTGCTCGGAAGGCGCCGCGAGGGATTGTAGCGCGACACCCGCGGCCCATGTCATGGGAGTCGTGGTGTCGTTGTTGTCGAGCGCGTCCAATAATCGTTCCAGAGGTTCATTCAAGTCGCCCCGGTAGAAGTGCAGCACGTGATGCGCGCCCTGGCGTAGCCAACTCAACCCATCATCTTTGACCAGCGCTTCCAGCACCGCCTTCAAGCCAACGGTTCCCAGGTTTGTCAGGGCTTCTGCGGCCATCCAGCGTATGCCAAAGTCCTGGTTTTGAAGTGCCCCCACCAGCGCGTTGGTCGCCGTTTCATCGCCAATGGCTTCCAGGGTTTTGATCGCTTCTTGCTTCACCTGCAAGCGCTCATCGGATAGCGCGGTGATGAGCGCCGGGACCGCCGCATCCCCTTGCTTGACGAGTTCGATACGCGTGTGCCGCCGTTCGATGCTGGAGCGAACTGCCAGCTTATCCGCTATATCCATCATGATCATTTTCTCCTCTGTTTAGAAGGTTTCGACTTGCGAACCCCCTCTTATACGATGTGCGGTCGGGTGGGTATAGTGATGTTGCTATGCCGCCGTCTTTAGAGCGCACTTGTTTATTTGCCTTGGGGGGAGGGGCGAACAGAGATGAACCATGATTGGCATATTGAGGCAAATTGATCAGCACGCAAGCATTGTACACGTGATCGTGTGCATAAATCATAGCTTGTGGATTGTGTCGTGGTGCCGGCATGTACGATGTTGAGGGGCCGGCGCTGCTGCCGGGAGCGCCGGCCCCTCACGAAAATCATCTATCCAAAAAGAATAGCAGCCGGAAGAATTGGTTGGGGTGCCTGAACGGGAAGAGGACCGCTGTTCTGTGGATATAGTCACGGTGTGTTTGGCCATATCGTTCGATCAATTCCTGATCTTCCACATACCCGGTAGCCAGGGCGGGGATCAGGACGAGCGCGGCGGCCAGCAGCGAAACGGGATTATTGCGGAACAACCCCAAAGCGAAGGCCGCGCATACCAGCGCAAAGTACAAGGGATGCCTGATGAAGCCGTAAATCGCGCCATGCACGACCGAGGTTTCCTCCGGGAAGACGGAGTAGATGTCCAGACCGTGGGTCATGGTATGAAAGCCCGATTTTTCGATCTGAATGGCGACCAATGGCATAGGGATGAGCGCCAGCACCCCCAATCCGATTGCCAGCCAGGTCGGCAGCAAGGGCCCCCCGGCGATAAAAGCGGGATGGAAACAGCAGGCGTACCAGGTCACCAGGATTGGCAGCATCAGGTGGTAGAAGTGAGCCTGATATGCCAGCGCGCCATACTTTGCCCGGTAGGACCTGGCCGTCATGATGTGAATGACTTCCAAGAGGACCGTCACGAGTGCCATCACGGTCTGACTGATGAGTGGGGCATAGGGGCCTGTGTGGTCCACGTAGGAGAAGAATACAACACAGACTGCACTCAGCAGAACAACATACAGGATGGTCAATAGGGCTCCCCAGGGATTCCTGAGAGCGGGGACTTTTTCGAGCAAGATTGTCAGGTCTTCTTTGTTGAACATTTGATCCTCCAGAGACTGTTCATTAATCAGCT
>DAOUFG010000035.1:0-24002 GCA_034430115.1 Thermoflexales bacterium
CCAACCCGCTGGACCAGTTCGGCATCACCGAATCCGAAATCCTGCTAGGCCCACTCAGCGGCTGGAACGTCATCCACTACTTCCTGAAGGAAATCCTGGGCTTCGACATCGACGAAGCCACCGCCAAAGCGATTGCCGCCTCATTCAAGAAGCAGGTCTACAACATCCCGTTTGGCGAGTCGCCCTCGGAGATGCTCATTCACATCGCCGAGCAGGAGTTTGGCCTGAAGCTCATCAACGTGCCCGAACAATTCCGCGGCAAGATCGAGCAAAACCTGACCGACAACTCCAAGCCGGCGGAAGTGGGCGAGGTGACACACGCCAGCGGCGTCATTCTGCGCTCCAAGCGCTAGCCCGGTGGGCGCACAGGGTCATCGCATTAGGCAATGGTGGACCGCGAGGCCGGGCAAGCCCAGGGGCTGTTGTATAGTTGGCCTGAATAACATGGAAGAAGCAAACAACACACTCAGCATCGTCCTGGGCATCCCCGGCCCCTGGCACGACATCGAAGAACTGGCACAGGCGACAGCACAACACAGCTCCGAGTTTGGGCTGCGACAGGGGCAATTGGTCCGCCTGGACGACGACAAACACTTTCAGATAGAGCTGATGGAGCGCGACCCGCAACTGCGCCAATACTATGCACTCGCCAACCGACGCTCGCTTACTGAAGACGACCTGGCACAGATCGACGCCCATCAAAGCACCGCCTATTTGATCGGCCCCGGTGGATCGCTGGAAGGCGCGCAGGACATGTTGCAGGCCGGGGCGGCGCTATTGCAGGCTGGCGGGTACGCCGTCAAAGTGGAGACGTCCGGCACCGCGCACTCCACGCGAGATTGGCTCGCGCAGGCCAAACGACGCGATACGCATGTCGGGGCCCTCTACATCACCTACGTCGCGCTGGTGAGCAAATCTGAAACGGTTTATTCGTGCGGCATGCACAACATGGGCTTTGCGGATGCCCTGGTCAGTGCGTCGCTGGGCATGGCCCAGGCCGCCGATCTATTGCGCGGGTTCCTGATGGGCGTGTTACACGAAAAGCCTATCCTCTTTAGCGGACAATCTACGATGGGTGACGGCGACGGCGGAACCTATCGCCTGACGCACGAAGACTGCCACACCTACCCGCAAGACGACCCGTTTTACAACCCCTACGGGATGTGGCGGTTGACCAAAATCGGTTAGAAATACCCATTAGAATCGTAAGCAAATGGGAAAACTTACTACTCGCCGCATGGTCCGCATGGCCATCATCGCCGCGCTCTACGCCGTCATTACGCTCGCCATCGCGCCCATTGGGATCGCCTATACGCCCATCCAGTTGCGCGTGAGCGAAGTATTGAAAGTCTTCGTCTTGTTTGACCCATGGATGGCCTTGGGCATCGGCATGGGCACGTTCATTGGGAACCTGGCCAGCCCCTACGGCATCTGGGACTTGACCTGGAGCCCGCTCACCGACATGCTGGGCGGCTTGCTGGCATGGGCGATCTTCCGCTACATCTTGCGCAGGCACATGCCAGCGCTCAGCATGGCGCTATATGCCCTCACCACCTCGCTCGCCGTGACGGTCATGCTGGCAATCCTCGGCGTGGATGCCTTCTGGGTGCTGCTGGGGCCGATCCTGCTCAGCGAACTCGTCATCATGGTGCCCGGCACCCCGCTCATCCTGTGGATCAAGACCCAACTGGAAGCGCGCGGCATTGAATTGGAAGCAAGAGAGGGGATTGGAAATTAGAGAGTGAAGCGTGAAGAATGAAACGTGAGCGGATGATCGTTACGCTCCTGTATAACAGCCTCACCCTCTCCTCTCTCCTTGCACCGAAATGCTCAGCCGTTATCTTTGAAAATATCCAATATGATTTTCGGGAATAGCTCACGCCTCACGTATTTCCGATATTCCAGTTCGTCTTGAGTTCGACCACTCACCAAAGATTTGTGCGTAACCGTGTTATCCGAAACGCTAAACAGTGCCACGGTCGGTATATTCATCAAGTCCGCAGCCCTGAAAGCCGCCGCGGTTTCCATCTCGATGACGTTGCATCCCATACGCCGGATTTCATCGACGTGCGCAAATTGAGCAAAGATGGTGTCTATGCTGAACGTCTTTCCCAGATGCCACCGGACGTCGTGTTCTGCGCATACGCGCTGGGTCACTTCCTTGGCGGAATGAAATAGGTCTTTGTTGGGGTAAGCCTTTTCTCCAAACATATCGCCACTGGCAAGCGAATCCTGAGATATATAACGGCTGGCGCCATCCCCACAAATGGAGTACTCCGGGATGACGATATCGCCTATCCCAATGTTGTCGTCCAGAGATCCGACGGAACCAATAAAGATGATCCTTTGACACGTTGTCACGCCCAACGTTAAAAGTACATCCATCAGGACCGGGGCGCCAATGCCTGTTTTGATGTAGGTCATTTTTGTTACGGCGGAAGTAATGTCCCACACCTTTGTAACAGGCGTATCCGATGTGCTCAAATAGGTCGCTGTTCCAAGACCTGGAAGCGTTGCGGGTTCCCACCAGGGGGCAATAATCACATTTTCACGCACATGCTCTGGGGATACGCCTATGCCATGCGAACAAATATCGTGCTTTGTAGAGCCGAATCTCTCCATACCAGAGATGAGGTCTTGATACTTCATCATCTCACGTGCTCTCCAATGACTAGTGTGACCTTCACATAATATGACGCTTTCAATGAGCAGATATATGCGCAAGTCTGGGAATCGGATATTTCAAAGGTCAGGTAGTCGCATTCGTTTTTGTTCCGACCACAATGTAATGAAGGTACGCCGACCATTCCCAGCTATTGTCGGTATTGAAATGACCCAGCAAATAATCTTGCTTCCGCCTGAGCAAGGTGATCAATTCATTGAAATCGCTACTCGAAAATCCATATTCCTCATACAGAGGGTTTTTCTGATGTTCTTCATAGAGCTCAATGTCACGGTCTATTTCATTGATGATCTTTTTCCGCCTGTACTCGTCTGACCAATACCGGTCATCGTATGCAAATGCCGATGCTACTGGATGGATCGATATATTTTCAAGCCCTAACTCCGAGAACAACCGCGGATGACGAACTGGATACCACTCTGACGTTTGTTTCAGAGCCGAGGGTGTCATCACCTTTCTATAGACGCTTTCGTGCTTCTGGGCTAATTCAACTAAACGGTCAATGCACTCGATTGGATAATCCCCTTTCCATGAAGTCGGTAACCTGTTTGCCGTTGATGATGAAGCAATATTGCCGCCTATCTTGCATACTCTGATAAGCTCTTTAAGGCCAGCAACAGGATCGGAAAGAACGCCAAGATAATTGTGACTGATCACGGCATCAAACGAGCCGTCATCAAATGAAAGATCGAAACCGTCATCCAATACTATTTTTGCCCGATCAGAAAGGTTTCCCTCGGCGATTTTGGCATTCCCGTATTCCACGAAATTTCTACTGATATCAAATCCCGTGATCATCCCCCCTTGCAGCCCTTTGGCGATGAATCGGGTTAATACGCCTGAGCCACATCCTCCCTCAAGGACGTTATATGTGGGCTTGATTCTGAAATAGCAAAAAAATAAATCACGCGTTTCTTCGCGGAATAGCTGCGGGCGTGATAACTCCCAATCATCACAGTTATCTGCATTGACCCAGATTGCATTACTACTCGTATCTGCCATGCTCACACCTCTACGATATATTCGATATAAATGGCAAACGCATAGATGATAACAAAAAACTGCTCGTGAGATAAAACCCACGAGCAGTTTCTTTAAGGTGGACCTGAGGGGATTCGAACCCCTGACCTCCTCAGTGCGATTGAGGCGCGCTCCCAACTGCGCTACAGGCCCGCATAAACAAAAAAGATGAAGGACTAGTGTGTTCCTTCATCCTTCAAGCGGGCGACGGGATTTGAACCCGCGACCTTCTCCTTGGCAAGGAGACGCTCTACCACTGAGCCACACCCGCATTCTTCAGCGCACGACTGAACAGTGCCGACGAACAGTCTCGAACTGTTGACCCCACGATTTTCAGTCGTGTGCTCTACCAACTGAGCTACGTCGGCGATTTGCCGCCTCGGTTCGAGCAAAGAGATTCTACCGAAGACTGGCAGATTGTCAAGGCGTGCCAATGTTAAAATTTAACCGACCCGCGCCGGGCCATTCACTTTTAGCCCTATATTCCCGGCATTTAACGACTGTCCTTCTTGCGCATACGCCGTGCGCACGTAGCCAAGTGCCGCGTGCCCATCCATTGTAGCGCTGGTGACGGTCCCCACCTCAACGCCTTCCGCCTGCAAAGTGTCACCTTCGTGCAAGACGGCTTCACTGCTCAATCGCACCAGCCGCTTGGCCAGTTGCCCGCGCGACTCCATGCGCGCGATGATCTCCTGGCCAATGTAGCACCCCTTGTTGAAGCTGATTGCGTCCGTCAACCCCGCTTCAAGCGGGATGTAGGCATCGTTGATCTCACCCGGCGCAGCCGGGTAGCCCGCGCGGATGCGCATATCGTGATACTGCGCCAGCGGAGCAAGCTGCCCGCTCGCAGCGACGGGCACGCCGATCAGGTAGTAGCCGGCGCCTTCCAGCGGCAGCGCTTTCACCAATATGCCCTGGCCCACCGCGCGGTGGCTGTAGAGCGGCGGCTCCACGCCGTCGGTTAGCGTCCCACCGGCAAACCCCTGGGCAAAATCATCTGCGCCCGTGCCATACAACCCTACCATCGGCAGTTGCTCGCTTTCGTCGGCCAATTGCACGTCGTCATTGAAGAAAATATACTTGCGCAGCCAGCGTTCCAACTTACCCTGCCCCGCGCCCGAAAGGACCAGCAGCGAATCCTCAAACGCAAGGATCGTCGCATAGTCCACGATGCGGGCGATGGGCGTGGTGAACACCGTGGTCCGGCCCTCGCCAGGGGCGATCCCAAGCAGATTGCCGGTGGACATACGGTGCACAAAATCCACGCGGCTCACCCCGCGCAGGCGGATGCGCCGATACAGGGAAGACAAATCAAACACCACCATCACACTTACCTACCCTCGACGGACGCCCGCGCCCCTCATTGGATCGCTTGCTCGATGTAGTTGCGATGCGCCGCCTCGTGTGCGACGCCGTCGGCCAAAAACTCACCCACCGATTGTCCGCGCAACCAACTGTATAGAGCTTTGTCGAACAAATCGGCCTCATGCCACGCATTCAAACGCCGCACCAACTGGCGATGCGTGCCGCGCAGGTCGGCCAGGATGCGCTCCAGGGGGCGATCCTTTTGCGCCTCATAATCGGCCGCATTCAGCGCGTCGAAATCGTCGAACATCGCGTCGATTTCCGCAGGTTGCTGGCCCTGCTCGGCCTGATAGACCACCGTGATATTGCGCGACGTCCACACCGCCAGATGCGCCAACGTATCCTTGATCGACCAATCGCCCACGATACCTGGCGCAGTCATCTGCTCGTCGCTGAGAGCGCTGATCAACGCTTCCAACCTGGCGTGCTCAGCCTCAATTGTTGAGATCAATTCTTGCTTGGTCATGATTGTGTGTCGAATTGTAGTCGCTTGCGGGGCGGCTCACCTGGCTGACCAGCGCACCGGCCAGGATTAGCGCGCCACCGGCAAAGAAGCCGGCCGCCAATGATTCGTGCAACAGCAAAGCGCCTAACAGTGCACCCACCACCGGCTGTGCAAAGAAGCACAATGCAGCCGTATTGGCGTCCAGCAGTTCAAAGCCCCTATTCCACAGGTAGAACGCAATCGCGGTGGAGACGACGCCCACGTACAACACACCGGCGATCACCGCCGGCGTAATCGTCCCGATGGACATGCCGCGCAACTCCAGCCCCGCCAGGGGCAGGTTCCAGCAAATTCCCCACGCCGTGACGTAGAGCGTGACGGCCAGCGCGCTGACGCCTTCGTTCGTAGTGCGCTTCACCATCACGGAATAGAGTGCCCACATCAACGCGGCGATCACCAACAACGCATTGCCCAACAAGGGCGAACTGCCGGCCAGGCTCGGTGCGGCGCCTGGGTTCACCACCACGATCACGCCGATCGTCGCCAACGCCAGGCCGATCAGCTTCCAGCGCGTTGGGCGCTCACGCAACAGCAAATAGGCGAACGGCACGATGAACGCCGGCGTGGCGCTGGTGATGAGCGCGGCATTTGAGGCGGAACCCAAACGCGTTCCACCAAATTGTGAGCCCAGGGAGAGACAGAACCCAACCAGGCTGGTCAACGCCAGTGAAAATGCCTGGCGACGTTTCAGCCACTGCCCGCCGCTCAAGCGATACCAGATGAGCAGCACCGGCAGCGCCACGCAAAAACGGATCACCACGAAGGTCATCGGCGGGATGACGTCGAGCACCAGCTTACTGACGACATACATTCCGCCCCACATAGCAGACGCCAGCAGCGCCGCCAGTGCGCCCATAGCACGCGAATTCATAGGTCTCGATGTGGCGGCAATGACATAGCGCCCCTACTTCTCGTTGTGGTCGCGCTCTATCCAGGCCAGGATGTCGGCCATATCCTGTTGGCTGAGCTGCTTAGAGAACGTCGCGGGCATCAGGTTGGGCTGGAACCCCTTCTCCACGTAAGCGTTGGGGTTCACGATGCTTTCATAGATAAACTCGGCCGATCCATAACCCGGCTTGATCGTTGCGGCACGCCCCCACAGGCCATAGAACGAAGGGCCGACGATGCGCTGATCCTTCTGCTGGCCGTGACAACCGCTGCACCCCATGGAGGTAAAGAGCTTCGCGCCATTATCGGCGTTCCCCTTGGGCAACGCCGCCACGATCTTGCTGAAGTCGCCGCTCACGGGCAAGCCACTGGCTGCCGCGGGCGTTGTAGCTCCGGCGGCTTCGGTCTTCTGTGCCGGCGGCGTGACGAATATGCTCGCCAATGCAAATACCACCAGGAAACCACCCACCGCTATGACGAACGGCTCTAACGTGGGGCTGATGTGAACCGGCCTGCGCGGCCGGCCGCGTTCCGCCTCTAATGCAGCGGCTTGCTGCTTATCAAATGCGGCCTGGGCAGCGGCGGAGGGCACGTTCTTTGCAAAGAAGCGCGTGAAGAACCCCGCGAAAAATGCCAGGATGAGACCGCCCACAATCATCAACACCAGAACCGCACCAATCGTAATGGCAATCAGTACATAGGGGTCATCCGGCAGTGTCGGGCCACTGGTCTGAGCCAGCGCCACTCGTGGAATCGCTAACGAGACGAACAAGGCAAGTGCTGCATAGCTGAATCGACGAGACACATTTCCTCCAAATACAACAGCATAAAAATAACTCACTTCACAAATCTACGAATCATCCACGTCGCGTCAGACAATAAATAATTCTACTTCGGAGTCCCGCTCACTGTCCAATGCTCCCAAGGGCAAACGGCGAAGACATCCTTCACAAGCGGCTCACCCTTGCGCAGACGCCTGTACAAGCGCGATGAACAGAGCCAACATATCCTGGCGCGTGGCCGACATTTCCTCCGGGTGCCACTGCACACCCACCGCGAAGCGCTTCGCCGGGCATTCCATCGCCTCGATGATACCGTCGGGCGAACGCGCGGTGATCACAAAACCTTCTGCGACACGCTTCACCGCCTGATGGTGAAAGCTATTCACGCCCACTTCCGGCTGACCCAAAATTCGCAGCACACGCGAGCCTGGCTCCACCTGTACGGTGTGCAATACCTCGTCACGACGAGCCCCCTCATAATGACCGTTGTGGCGCAAGTCGCTCTGCCACTGGCTGGGGATATCTTGCACCAACGTTCCCCCCAACGCCACATTCAAAGCCTGAATGCCGCGACAAATGCCAAACAGCGGCTTGTCATCCGCCATGGCCCAGCGTGTCACGACAAATTCCGCCCGGTCGCGGTCGTGATCGATCCGCCCCGTCTTCTCATGGAGCGGCTCGTGAAATTCCAGCGGGTCCACGTCGCCCCCGCCGGCCAGCAGCACACCCGCACACTGGTCATACAGGGCGCGCATTTCGCGCTCATCCAACGTGACCGGGGCCATCACCGGCGCCCCACCTGCTGCGATGAGTGACTCGACGTACCTTCTCCCCATGCAAAAGGAGCGTTGTTGCTCATCTTGCACAGGTGTGGGAATCAAGATAAAAGGCTTATTCATGCTGGCGCGTATTGTAACTTCAGCCAAGAAAAAGGGAGCCATTTTCATATGAAAATGGCTCCCTTCCTATCCAAGAAACCGGCACCGGCCTTCAGGCCAGCACAAATCGCAACGTAGGCAACAGCAACAACACGACCAGCCTGGCCCACAGAAAAGCGATCATGACAGAAATACCGATCAGCAGCCACGTGATCGGTTGTGAGAAGATAGCCCGTGCCAGGGCAACTGATGCATGCGACACCGTTTTCGCAACATCTCCCACTGAGGTGACGAGGGCCGCCGTCGCTGGCGGGACCTGCTGGGTGGCCACAAGTGTGGGTGGAACGGTCGAAATAGCTGCGAGCGTCCCCACCCCGATGATAAACACTAGCATCACAGCCACCATCCCGATGAAGACCGCCTGGGGCGGCGTCAACCAAAACCGGGGGATTGATCCATTCGACGGCTGCGCTGCGCTCGTGCGCGGAAGTACAGCCATCACATTCAGCTTCAAAGTGGGGGGGGCCTGCACCGGTGGCTCAGCGCGCAACGTATGATCCATGCGTTGCATACGCTCAAACACAACACGTTCGTCGGGATGCTCCGCCAGGTAGGCATCCAATGCGGCATGGTCACACGCGCTGATGTGTCCATCCAGCGCGTCCATCATCCATTGCTCAACATTCTGCAAGGTGCTCATCAGGCCATCTCCGTTCCAGCACCCAGTAGATGCGCGACATAAGGTGATTGTGCGAGCGCCCGGCGTGCACGGAACAAGCGTGATTTTACTGCGTTCACCGTTGAACCCGTGACACGCGCGATCTCATCGTAACTCATATCGCCCCAGTAAAACATAACAACCATGCCGCGATCTTCTGGCGCAAGTTGATTGAGCATGGCCCGGATGGTTGCCTGACGTTCATGCCGGACGGCCACAACTTCCGGCTGCGGCTCATGACTGACAAACTCCGCATCCGGGTCTTCAGTATGGTCTGAGAAAGATGTCGGCTCGATGCGCCGTCGTCGCAAGCGGTCTACGCACAAGTTGGACGTAATTGCCATAATCCACGTCTTAAAGCGCCATTCTGAGCGATACGATGCCAATCGTGTGAAGGCCTGCACAAATGCATCTTGCGCTGCATCCTGCGCCTCTTGCTCATTTCCCAGCATGCGTAATGCCAGGTTATAAACGCGTGATTGGTAGGTCTCCACCAGATATTGAAAGGCATTGACGTTTCCAGCCTTAACAGCGCTGATGTAGGCCAGTTCTTGTTGTACCTCTGGCGAAGACGACAGCGCGACTGCCTGCGGCCAGACCGCTTTAGCAGGCTCGCTTTCACTCACCGGGCGTGTTTTTACCCCTACCATTGCCATCATACTAATGATGGGGATTTTCGAAGTGTAAGTCAACGTCACATTTGTAGTACGTGCATCTCCGTCAAAAGTTGCAGATGGCGCGAAGTACTACTGGACGGTAATGGACTTAACCAGGATGCTATTCACGCCTTCCGGTTGTGCGGGCGTGTTACCATAATCAACAACGCGCAACCGCCCCTGGTCATCATACAGGCCGATTTCGATGCGATAGTTGCCCGCCGGGAGGGTTGACGGCAGCACGATGGTGTAGATGTCGTTGACAATCGTCCCACCCACCCATGTATGCGTGGGCGACTCGACACCATTATTCTTCGGGTTTCGGTCGCTGTCGGTCTGCACACCGTCCACCGGCGACCCATTGGCAGTCAGGAAGTGCACAAAGACGCGATAGTCATGGCCCACATTCACCATCGCGCGCCACTGGATGTTGAATTGCACCGTCTGGCCGGGTAGATATTGCTCCTGGCCAAACCGGGCTGTATCAATCGCCACGGGGTTCATGTTAACGTTCAAATCCACGCGCCCGCCGGTGCTGACAGTCACCGTCAGATTCTCGCCCAGGGCCAGCTTCGTCCCGGCAGGCGGGTTCAGGTCAATAATGGTATTTTCGGGCAGTACGCTGAACTTTTCCTGGCGCACCACATTCCAACCCACCGTCTTGAGCGTCTGGCTTAGCCCATCGGTGAGCACCTGCCCCATCAGTTCCGATGGCACAGGTTGGGCCTGAGTGGGCTTACTCACCACCAAATCCACATAACTCCCGGCTGATACCTGCATTCCTACTGTGGGGTGCTGTTCCAAGACTTTTGCTTCAGTGGCATTCACGTCGGCGCGCTCTTCCACGATACGCGGCTGCAAGCCCAATGTCTGCAATTGTTGGTTCGCCTGCGCCACGGTCAAATCCTGTAACTGTGGCACCGTCACCAGGCCGCTCACCTGGGTGGAAGAGGCCGGCACCGTAGCAGTAATGACTACGAAAGTCGGTGTTCCTCCAACCCCGCTACTCGGCGATGCAGATACACTATAGGCTCGCCACACCGACACCCACAAAGGAATCAACCCGAGCACACACAGAATCGCCAGGCCGCCCAAAAGCCAGATCAAAATATCGTTGCCGGGCTGCTGCGCAGGGGCCGCCCCCGCAGATGCGCCGGTCGCAGAGGTCATACCAATGGCACCCGTAGCTGCATAGGTATCGCTGGTGCGTCCAGCCGCGTTTGCCGGCATAGCGCCAGAGCGTTGGGGGGTTTGCGAAGTGCGGTTCACCCCGGTGGGTCGGGGCGTAGGCGTGCGCCCACCGGTTGCCTCCGGCGCAGTGAAGAACGGCTGGCGCAAAGTCTGCTCTTCGCCTTGCTGCAAGTAGGCCGTCAACACGCGAGCAAGTTGGTCCGCGTCGCGATAGCGGCTGGCGGGCGCTTTGGCCATCGTGCGGCGCACAATCGCCTCCAATTGCAGCGGGACGTTCGGGTTCAGCGTATGTAACGGCGGGGGCTCCACGTTCAGATGTTGGCGCGCCAGTTCTTGTGAATCACGCGATTCAAAGGGCAAACGCCCGCTCAGCATCTCGTACATCATGACGCCGATGCTATAGACGTCGCTCGCCGGCGTCGGGGCGGTGCCGGTCGCTTGTTCGGGTGAATAATATTGTGGTGTGCCCCACACCACATCGGATCGCTCCGCCACCATCGCCGTGTAGGCACGTGCGATGCCAAAGTCGGCCACCTTGGCGCGTCCCTCGGGCGTAATAATCACGTTCTGCGGCTTCAGGTCACAATGCACCAGGCCACGCCGGTGCGCATACCCCACACCTTCGCTGATCTGGCGCGCAATATCCACGGCTTCTTCAATGCGATAGGGCTGCCCGCTGATGGTGCGCTCGCGAATGACCTGTTTCAGGTCCTGCCCTTCCACATATTCCATCACGATGTAATAACGCTGGATACCGTTGATCGCATCGGTGCCGACGTCATAGATGGTGACGATATTCGGGTGATTCAGGTTCGCAGCCGCTTGCGCCTCTTCGCGGAACTTTTCCACGAATTGGGGGTCTTGCGCAAATTGCTCACGCAACGTCTTGATTGCCACGACGCGGTTCAGTAGCGTGTCTTGCGCCTTATAGACAGTTGCCATCCCGCCACCGGCGACAATCGCCAACAAGCGATAACGCCCATTTAGCAGGGCAACGTTCTGAGAGTTGGAAGGTTGTTCAGTCATGGCCTCTGGCTTGCTTTTTCAAAGGTATTCTACGCCATAAGGTCGCCTACTTGGGCATTTTCTTCAACGCCTCGTAAGCGGGGCGTGTTTGGGTATATGGATAAACAGGATCGATCACAGCCCACCAATATTGTTCATTCTGCGGCGTCCAATCGAACTCCGGCATGGAGAGGGCGATCATCGGGCCGATCCAGGGCTGCCAGTGCGCTTTGGCCCATTCATAGGCACGCACCATATATTGCGCCTTGGTCTGTTCGTCCACGGCAAACCAGGCGTAGTCGGTATGAATCGGGTCGGTCGTCCAGCCAAATTCAAGGATGGCCACCTGCTTGGCCGCATCGCCATTTTGTTCCATGATCGCGCGCATATCCTCCACGTGGCGGAAAGCGAAGAAACGCTCTCCCCCCAGTTCAGGCGTTTTGGCAACCTCGTCGGGTGAGGTCTCCGGGGCAGCCTTGAAGCCCGGCGCATGAAGGCCCAGTAAGTCAAAATAAGGCGCAGCACCGGCCTGATACATCTGGGTCAGGAATTGCGTGTCGGGCATCGCATCTGGCAGCCCATTCCCGGTAGGCGCCAGCCCGGCGCTAATCACCACGGCAGCCGGGTCCGCAGCTTTGATCGCCTGGTAACATCCGCGCAACAGCACGACGTACTTCGCCGGGTCCGGCGGTTGCCCGCCCCACTCACGCGCCAAGTTAGGTTCATTCCACACCTGGTAGGCCGTCACTTTGCCTTTATAACGCGCAGCAACCGTCCCACAGAAGTGAAAGAAGTTCGCATAATCCTTGGGCGGGCCACTGGCGATGCTGCCACTATCGGTATAGGTACGATCCCACCACGGGTCGCGGTCCAGCCGGACAAGCATCTTTAAGTTGAAATGCTGGGCCAGCATCACCGTCTCGTCCGCATGGCTCCAATCGTACTTGCCTTTTTCCAGTTCGATATCGCGCCAGGCAAACGTCTGCTTCACCCAGCCGAACCCAGCATCGCGGATCAGGCCCAGATCGCGCGTGGCCACTTCGGGCTTCCACCATAGATAGGCTTCAAAGCCATAGCCGGGCGACTCAAGATGCGTGCGTGGATAGGATGTGGCAGTAGGGACGGGCGTGTTGACTGTGCCACGCGCAATACTGGCACATCCAGTGAGGAGAAAGACGAACAACAATGTATGCAGGCGGTGTTGGCGCATGTGGAGAATGTATGGCGTTCGAACAATCGATTCTGACGTGCGGCGTGAGGATAATCAATGCCGGTTGTTATCATGAAGTTCGTGATAGCAACCGGCTTGTTTACGAGCGGTGAAGCGAATGCCACAAGCCAAGCTTCAAGGACTAGGGTTTGGACATTTGCGCGATGGCGTCAAATGCAGGACGCGGCGAGCCATCCGCATGAATGATGCTATACGTAGCAGGATCTCCCCCTTTCTCATTCGGCTTTTGGCCGATCTTCTGGATGTAATCCAGGTTATAGACGATGCCGAACTTCACAAACCCGGCATCACGCATGATCTGGAAACCCTGGACGATCCAATCGGCCTGCTCTTGCTCGGTATTATCCAGCGCAAACTCAAAGCCCGGCGGGTTCCCTTGCACGCCCAGGTTCTCCATAGAGGCCCAGCCGAATTCCGTCACGCATTGCGGCTTATTCGTGCGCTGATAGTAGCCAAAGAGCGTGCTCTTGAACGACCAGGAGTGATTCGGGTTATCGAACGGGCCACGGAATTGGGCCGTTGGGTCGTTATATCCCTCGTTCCATTCCTTATCGGGCGGCATGTTATAACCATTCAGGTGGACGCCGATGCAATCCACGAGCGACGTACCCCCAGCCGCCACGAACTGGTCCATGTACGTGAAATCATCCACATACGACCCCTCTTTGGTGGAGCCCGTCGGCGAGAGCGCACCCATCACGATGAGGATGCTCGGGTCCACTTCTCGAATCGCCGGCACGACCACGTTCAGCAGCTTCACGTATTCAGCGCCGCTGATGTTGCCCGAAGGCGTCGTCCATTCGCGGTCGAGGTTCATTTCGTTCCACACTTCCACAGCCTGCACACAGCCCTTATAGCGCGCAATTACCTTCTTGAAGAATGCGGCAGCCAGTGTCAGGTCGTCCGAGGGGCCGGTTTGATCGGCCTTGATGACCGAGCGCGACCATTCCGGGGCGTCCATAATGCCATACAGGATGTTCAACCCCTTCTTATTGGCATCGGCGGTAAACGCATCCAGCAACTGCCAGTTGTTCAGCGCCTTGCTCCAATCGTTTTGGTCGGGCTGGAAGTCCTTCCAGCGCACCTGGGCCTTGGTCCAATTCACCTTCAGCTTATCCGACATGACGCTATCCCAATAGCCGATGTCGCCAACAGGCCAGTTGCTCTGCACACCATAACCGAACTTGTCGGGGGCTGCGTGCGGCGAAGGACATGTGAAATCCGCCAGGCCGGGAATTGCGCCCTGGGGGTCAGGCGTCGATTGCACGACGGGTGAAGCTTCTGCCCCGGCGGCGGTGGCATCTCCTGCCACACTGGTATTCGCCACAGCGGGCTCCGTGGTGACGCTTCCAGATACGTCTGACTGCGGCGTCACGTCCGAGGCATAAATCGTCACAGCCGGGACGAAGGTCGTATTGCCGGTGACTTCGCTGCTGCTGTCACCGCCATTGCCTCCCGTCAATCCACGAATGCCTAAGATAAATAGAACCACACCGATGATGAGCACTACGCCAAGGGCGATTGCCCCGATGAGCGTACGCCGCTTATGATCGCGGCCTGGGTCGATTTTTGGGTTGAAAGAATAGCGACTCATGAGTTTTTATCAGTGCCCCATTGTAAGGCACATTGCAAGTAGTTCCTTTACGGGCTTGGCCTTGTGCGTCGATCAGTGCTTAGCGGGGCCAATTCCACCTGCACGGTGGCCGGTAACACGCTTTGGGCTGTAATCCCTTCGGGCACCCGCACGGACGGCGTCAACTGGTGAACGCCGGTAGCCAGGCCTGTGACGTCCAGTTCCACGATGACATCCGTATCCGTCAACGTGTTCAGGCTGGGTAACGGGCCATTCAACAGAATGTCAACGGTATCCGGTGAGACGGTACTGGTATACACATCACTCAGACCGATCAAGACAGGCACGCGTTTGACGGTGCGCGTGCCGCGCAACGGTTGTATGCCAATATGAACGTGCACGCTGGTCTGCTTTTCCGATACAAGCGATACGCCCGCCGGCACATCCAACCCAATCTGTTCGTCAACATCGCTCTTGGCATTATCGATATCCACTTCCAGGGTCTCGATATATCCCTTAGTCGCCTGAACGACATCTACCGGGCCGTATATCGTGACGATCACCGGGTCCACCGACACGTCGGTGACGGCATACCCCTCCGCCGGCTGGCCGCGTCGCTTCACAAGCACTGCCATATCGCGATAGTTGCTCAATTGCTCCATCGGCACACGCACGGAGACCGAACTTGGAGACACCTGAGCCTCACGCACAATTTCGCCGTCGCTATCTCGCGCGTAGGCAGGTACCTCGGATTCGACCGACGAGCGTGCCCCATCTACCGATACGACGGCATTCGCGCTCACTACGCGCGAAATAACGTCCGCCGTTCCGGTGATTGTCACCTGCGAGGGAATGGACGTGGGCGTGCCGCCACGAAAGCCCAATGCCGGGGAGCCGATCACGCTGATCTTCACAGGCATCTTGACCTGCATCAGCTTTTGGATAGTCACCACCGCGGTGACCGGTTGCGAAGAAAGGATAACTACCGGCTCGCTTGGTAATGTCGGGGTCAGCGCCACGATGTGCGTACCTTCACCAAGTTTGCTCAGGTCCACGGCGATTGATAAACCCGAGGAATTCAACTGATTAAAAGTGCTCCGCTGCGCACGCACCCGCACCGTGACGGTGACAGGCAGCGTACCAGTCCAGGTGGCGCTCTCAAGCTGATTTTCACCCAGCTTAACGACCTTAACCGCCAGGTTATCTTCAATAATTGGGTCGTCTTGCATCGTCGATATCGCCCATGCGCCGAAACCGAAGAGCAATGCAAGCAGCATCAAGCCCAGGTTGTTCACAAACCAGCGAAACATTCTATCCATTATAGACTTACGTTCTGTAACATGGTTACGTGAAACCGCCAGTTTGCCTCCGCGAAATCGTCAGCACCGACGGTAAGCAGCGCGCCACAATAACGGCCAAAACACCTTGACGAAACGCGCAAGCGCCTTATAATAACGCCTCGTAGTCACATCCTTATGGGTGTGGTTACCACGATTCGCTTCAAGTACGCCACCTAGACGTGATGGCTCCCATTTTTTGTCATTATGGAGCCATCACGTCTTTTTGTTTTTCTCGCCGGCGTACCAGCGAGAGCCGACAGTCTGAGCAGCATGAACGATCTCGCCGTGCGTGCCGATAGCATCTGCAATTTTAGTGTGTATCCAGGGAAAGTGAACAAAGACAACCAAGGAGAGATATGAGTGATCAATTAAGCGTACCGAACGAAAGCCTGCCAGGTGGTGGTTTGACACCTGCGTCCACCCCTAAGACCGGTGCCGAAGCGCTGGAATTTGCCAAGGCACACAAGGTCGCCCAAGTGGACTTGAAGTTTGTCGATCTACCGGGTCAATGGCAGCACTTCACTGTCCCAATCAACATGTTTGGTGAAGATGCCTTCAGCGAGGGCGTCGGTTTCGATGGTTCATCCATCCGCGGGTTCCAAGCTATTCAAGAGAGCGATATGCTGCTCTTCGCAGACCCAAGCACCGCCGTCATCGACCCATTCTCCACCACAGTGCCGACACTGTCGTTGATCTGCAACGTGAAGGACCCTATCACCGTTTCATCGTATTCGCGCGACCCACGCTACATCGCGCAAAAAGCCGAAGCCTACCTGAAGAGCACCGGCATCGCCGACAGCGCATACTTCGGGCCCGAGGCCGAGTTCTTCGTCTTCGACTCGGTCCGCTTCGATCAGAACCAATACAGCGGCTACTACTTCATCGATAGCGATGAAGGCATTTGGAACGCCGGCCGCCCGAATGACGGCAAGCCCAACCTGGGACACCGCCCCCGCTATAAGGAAGGCTACTTCCCCGTGGCACCGCTGGATACGTTGCAGGATTTGCGCACCCAGATGACGATGACGTTGATCGCCCTTGGCATCGAGGTCGAAGCACATCACCACGAAGTCGCCACCGGCGGCCAGTGCGAAATCGACCTACGCTTCCAAACGCTCACCACGATGGCCGACAAGCTACTCAGCTACAAATATGTGGTACATAATGTCGCGGCGCGCAATGGCAAGACGGTCACCTTCATGCCCAAGCCGCTCTTTGCCGACAACGGCTCCGGCATGCACGTCCACCAGAGCTTGTGGAAGGAAGGCAAGCCGCTGTTCTTTGACGCAAATGGTTATGCCGGGCTCTCCGAAATGGCGAAGTACTACATCGGCGGTCTGCTGAAGCACGCCCCGGCGCTGCTGGCGCTCACTTCGCCCACCACAAACTCCTATCGCCGCCTGGTGCCCGGTTATGAGGCCCCCGTCAACCTGGTGTTCTCACAGCGCAACCGTTCGGCGGCTTGCCGCATTCCCATGTACAGCAACAACCCGAAGGCCAAGCGCGTGGAGTTCCGTTGTCCCGATCCGCTGTGCAACCCCTACCTGGCCTTCAGCGCCATGTTGATGGCCGGTATCGACGGTATCGTCAACAAGATCGACCCAGGCGCGCCGCTGGATGTGGACATTTTCGAGCTTCCCGAAGAGGAAAAGACCAAGATCAAGACGGTGCCCGGCAGCCTGGGCGAAGCCCTGGATGCCCTGGAAAAGGATCACGACTTCTTGCTGCAGGGCGACGTGTTCACGCCCGACCTGTTGGAGATGTACCTGCATCTGAAGCGCACGCGCGAAGTGGATCCCGTTCGCCTGCGCCCGCATCCGTATGAGTTCTTCCTGTACTACGAACTGTAAGTCTCTCTCTACCGTTCAGTAGCGTATTCACAAAAGGCGAGCCAGAAGCTCGCCTTTTGTGTTCACTCAATCATGCTGACGCGCGCGTCACATTTTCACGAAGCGGTATTTGATCAACGCCCGAATCGCAGGCCAGCCATCCAGGGGCGATAGCTTCTTTTGTTCCTGGCGCGCGGCATAATTGATGGGTATTTCCACGATCTTATAGCCGCGCCGGACAATTTTTGCAGTCAGCTCTGCTTCCACGTCAAACCGATGACACTCCAGGCGCATTCCCTGCACCACTTCGTGCGCCATCGTCTTGTAACAGGTCTCCATGTCCTGCAACGTGACACCATAAAGCAAATTGGTGAGTAGGGTCAGGAATTTGTTGCCCAGCGCCATATACCACTTCTGTGTGCCCAGGTGCCGGACGCCATAGACCACTTTCGTTTCACCCTTCTCAATCGGTGCGACCAGCCTCATAAAGTCGTTGGGATCATATTCCAGGTCGGCGTCCTGGATGATGACGATGTCCCCAGAAACATGTTGCATCGCCGTTTGCAGCGCTGCGCCCTTTCCGCCGTTTACCTGATGGGTGATGATGTGCAGGTTAGGAATATCTTTCTGCTGCTTTAAAATCTGAGCGGTGCCATCCTTGGAACAATCGTCCACCAGGATGATTTCCTTCTCGATCGGCACCGCCGACACACGCTGCAGAATTTCCGCAATGGTCGCGGCTTCGTTGTACACGGGCATTACGACGGATAGCTTCATAAATCGTTAATATCCTCTCGAAAAATCCACTTTGTTCTTCAGCGGTTGGCCCGCGACGAACCGACGTATATTATCAACGAATATTTCGGCGGCGCGGCGCTCATAATTCGGTGTGGTACCGGCGATGTGCGGGGTCAGGATGACATTATCCAGTTGCCACAGCGGGCTATCGTCAGGCAATGGCTCTTGCGCAAACACATCCAACGCCGCGCCTGCCAGACGGCGCTGGCGCAACGCCTCGATCAGCGCGGGTTCATCCACCAGGTCGCCACGCGCGATATTGATCAGATAAGCCGTAGGCTTCATGGCCGCCAGGGCAGCCGCATCAATGATGTGATACGTCTCCTCGGTCAGCGGCGCAGAAAGAACCACGAAATCAGAGCGGCCCAGGAAATCGGCCAATTGCTCGCGCCGATAGAATGTCGCGCCGGGTTGTTCCTGTTGTATCGAACGCCGCAACGCCAGCACGTGCATTCCCATATGACGGCATACAGCGGCAGTCTGGCGACCAATCGCGCCGTACCCGATCAGACCGACAGTCGTCCCGCCCAATTCACGCGGCAGATGCAACTGGCGCTGGTCGTTCCAGTGCCGGCGCTGCATCATGTTGTAGGCCTCATTTATGTGATACGCCAACCCGAGCATCATCATCAAGATGAACTCGCTCATATTGACGGCATGCACGCCCGAGGCAGTCGTCAACTGCACCTCGGCCTGAGGTTGCCCATCGACTGGTATAAAGAGCGGATGCCTCAGCCAATGATCCACCCCGGCTGAATGTGATTGCACCCACTTCAATGCGCCAAGTTGCCCCGGCGCAGGGAGATCAGAGCCTGCGTAAAGTACCTCGGTTTGCGCCAGCACCTCCGCCGGGATTTCCGCCCACTCCCCTGCCGGGTAATAGTGCACCGTGATGCCTTGCGCAGCCTGGCGTATTTTTTCAAGTACGTCTGGGGGGAACTCCGTCATCACCAGAATATGCGTCACAAAAACGTTACCTCCTCATTCGAAAGAACGCAATCGCGCCCAACACAATGACCAGGCCCTGCACCAGCAGGTACAACGGCAAAAGCCACTCCGGAAGGACAGCATCCGGCCGATCCAACAACGTCTTCGCCGCCGGCGTTGGTGAGACTTCGGGAACCGGCGTCGCTTCCACCTCCTCCGGCGGCGTGATCACCAGCACCATAGCCGTCACCTGTGCCACAGGCGTGATGACGTGCGCGCTGGAAACAGATGCCTGCGCAGAGATGACCGTGATAAACGGCGTAGGGGTGCTGTCCGTGACCGTATCGGTCAACGGTGCATCGGACACCTGCGCGCCTGGGCCAAGCGGCACCACCTGCGGCGTGCTATTCGGGTCATATTGCACGCTGACGGTGGAAATGGTGCTCCGCCCGCCCCCATCACGGAACTGCACATAGACCGTCTTCAGACCAGGCATCTGATCGAACGTGAAGGGAATGAGCGCTTCCCACTTCTGCCAGTTAACATCCTTAAAAGATGAATCGGTGCTCACGCGCACTTCCAGGGCGCTGCCCATTGCGCCGCCCTCGCCATTTGGCATCGCCTCTTCCTGTGTCAGGTGAATCGCCACTTGCGGCACGTTGATGAGCGTAACACCGTCGTTGATAAACACAGGCAGCACATTGGGTTGCGCGCCAAACGTCAGGGTCCAATAGGTCGTTTGCGTACCATTTGCGCCGGGTGCATTGGTAAAGCCGATGCCAATTTCACGATAATGGCCATCGAGCAAGATACTGCGTTGCTCATCATCCTTCAGAATGGAAGTAAGCGCATCACTAAAGCCTTTATCGCCCGCGTAAACCACCTCGCCTGAAACGCGCAGGCTGGTCCAGCCTGGGTAACCCGCCGCGCGAATACGATCCGCTGCCGAAAGGCCATCCGAACCAACATGATCGACGTAGCCCTTGGCGGCCATGTCATCACTATGTTCCTGAGCCGCTTTCTCCAGAGCAGGGTTCATCGCCAACGGTGCAAGCCCATTCGCCACACGCATCTGGCTGATGGCAGCCAGGATTGCGGATTTGCTCTCCGTTTGCGACATGCCGGTGCGCGCCTGGCACACAGCAGGCAAGATGAGCGCGCTGAGTAGCGCGCTCACCAGGGCCACGAGCTTTAGGCGGGTGAGCATTAGCATGTCTTACGGCACGTGAATCGTGCCCAAAAAGACCAGATTATCTTGCGCGGGGGCGCCGTTTTGTTGCGCCGGCCAGCGTTCCTGGTCAGTTCGATTGTATATCCCAGCATAAAGCGAATAATCCCCCGCCGGCGCGTCGGCACCAATGATGATGCGGTGCACCTGATCGATGCCCTCGCCGGCGCGATACGTCAACGTGGAGCGCTTGCCCTGCAGCGGCGGATTATCATCCTGCGAGCCAGGGCTGCCATCCGGCTTCACCAGGTGCAAGAACAACACGCCGTCTCGCTGCGGCGCTGCGTCGGCCCGCCAATAGGTATGGAAATTCAGCACCGTCTCACGCGTGACCGGCTGATACAACCCATAGCCCAACAGAGTGAACTCGCCGACCTGCGCGTTCACCTGCGTAGGCACGCTGGTGACGACAGGCTCAAACGGATAGGGCTTCACCTGCACCAACCCAAGCACCGCGCTTGTCACCGCCGATTGCCCGTCTTCCCTGCGCCCTACGGAGAGGCGATACCACCCAGGCTGCGCCGTATAGGGCACTTGCAACACCTTCATATCGCGCTCAGGCTCACCCACCGGCCACTGGTCCAACAGTGCGCCGGGCGCTCCCGTCTCGGCAGTGACCGAGGCCAGCCTGCCGCTGGTGAACCCATCCAGGTTCAGCACGGTTTGCCACGCAGCACCGGTAGGTTGATCCAACTGCCATAAGAGGGCCACCGGCAAATAGTCACCCGGCATCACGGCAGCGGAATACTCCGCCGAGATCAGCGTGACGCCATCCACGCGCCACTGCGCCTGCTTCAAGGCAGGATCAGCCGGCCATTGCGTAATGCGCACGCAACAGGCCAGTTGCTCTGTTGAGAGAGTCGAGACGACCTTCTGCTGGCTTTCACCCTTGCCGCCCATCCGCAAGTTCAATTCCAACTGGTAGTCCAGCCCGGGCAGCCCCGGCGGCACCGGCACCTGGTATTGCGCGACGTAATACTGATCCTGCGCCCAACTCTGGGGTGCAGCGTTGAGCACCGACGGCAGCAACCAATCCAACCACGTGGTGCCGTCCTTCGTCAAGAGGATCGACACAGCGCTATCAGCATCGGCTTTTGGCGCTGCACTGCTGCGCTGCCAGTAGAGCGTAAGCCACAAGTTCGGCTGTGGGTTATAGCTGCTGCCGGGCGATAGTTGATACGCAACGATGCGATATGGTGCGCTGGACGGAGCATCGGTCTGCGTCGCCGTCGCAGGAAGTTGATCGATGAACGGAGGCGTCGTCTCAAAAAGCAAGAGATCCAGGATGCTGGAACGCGCCGGGAAAGACACTTTCTCACGTTGAGAAAAGCCCGCCAACAAATCCGTCTCAAATGAATGCGTGCCGGGGTACCAACCGCCGCCGGCGGCATACCACACGCGCTTATAACGTTGGCCCAATGTAGCGCGCGCCTGAGCCGGCGAGCCATGAATCGAATTCGCCGGCGTGATCGTGATAGGTGTCCCTTGCAAATAGGCAGCTAATACCAGGTCGGGCGTTTGGAAGTTCACCAGGAAGACGTCGCCTTCCTGCCAGTGATTACGCACATATTCGGCCATCCCACGCCAATCATCCTGCCAGGTAGGGGAAGGCGTATAGGTGAGCGCCGCGCCATATGCAGCCGGCCCAAAAGCCAACCCCAGCACAATGACTCCCGGGATTGCCAGCCCGGCGCGCGCAAGCAGCAAGCCCATCTGAGAATGTAAGCCTTTGACGAGTTCACGCCCATACGACCACAACGCCAGCAAGCCGCCGGCCACCAGGATGTGCAGCATCGGCACAATCAACATCAGATGGCGAAAACTGACCGTGTTCGCGCGTAAAAAGGTCAACGATACTAGGAGCAACACTGGCCCGGCCGCACCCAGCGCCAACAGCAGCCGCTGCCAGAAGGTGCCGCCCAGCCGGGCCGGGTTTGGGAGCAGCACGCCCAACACGATCAAGCCAAAGAATGCCCAGTTGATGACGCCCCCGGTCGGGTCGGCGGCATTCATCCCAAATAGCATCGCTCCCATGACGTCATAGATCACCCCGTCCAGCCGTTGGCCCTGCCCATGCGAGCGCAGGAACAACACGATTGCCACCAGCGCCAGCAAGCTAAACACGCCTGCCAGGAGGACGAGAAACTTGCCATAGCGCCATTTGCGCAGGTAATTCAGTAGCAGTAGGCCCACCACCAGCATCTCAGCGGCGATCAACCCCGCTACGGTGTAATGCGTCGCCATGGCCGCGCCGGTGACGATCAGCCATCCAACGCCAAAGCGGAGATCGCGCCGCGTGTAAGCGCGATATAAACAGTAGAGGCTCAAGATCGTCAGGCCGGTCACTAGCGTATACATGCGCACTTCCTGCCCAAACCAGAGGTAGGCCGGGCAGATCAATGCCATAAACGCGCCCAAGATGCCAGCGGCACGGCCAAAGAGCCGCCGCGCCAGTGCATACGTCAGCGGCACCAGCAACACCCCGGCCAGGGCGGAAAACAGGCGATAGGTAAAATCGGTCTGCCCGCCGAAGGTGACCCAACCCTTCAGCAGCAAGAAGTACAGCGGCGGATGATCGTCCACACGCGCCATGCCCTGCACCCATAGCAGCCCCGAGAGAATATCCTGCCACGAGCGCGTGACGCGCGCGAGCGTCAGGCCCTCATCCAGCCACATGCTGCGCGATTGAGCCGTCAGAAATTGCGCAGCCGACGCGATCAACGCCAGACAAACAACCAGCCACAGCTCTCTTCCGGCCGTTTTGGGTTTGGTGGGTGCTTTTATCATGAGTGCTTTGCCAAACATGCCGGGTTATTCCTATTGCGAGTCGGACAACGTCACTTTGCCCAAATAGACCAGGTTATCACGCGCGGGCGCACCATCTTGAGTGGCGGACCAACGCACGCCACTCGCCCGGTCATAGATGCCCGCATAGAGCAGGTACTCGCCACTGGGGGTATCCTGGGACAGTAAAATCTGGTGAATCTGGTCGATGCCGTCCCCGGCCCGGTAGGTCAAGGTGGAACGCTTGCCCTGCTCCGGCGGGTTGTCATCCTGGGCCACCGGTTTACCATCGAGCGTCACCAGGTGCAGGAACAAAACGCCGTCACGCGTGGGTTGCTGAACCACCTGCCAGAAGGTATGGAAGTTGAGCGTGACGCCGCGCGTAATCGGCTGATCGATGCTATAGCCCAGCAAATCCATGTCGCCCACACTCGCGCTCACGCTGTATTGCGGCTGCTGCGTCAATGGGCTGGCCGGATAGCCTTCCACTCGCACAAGGCCCAACAAGATGCCGTCATCTGCGCGCGTGGTCGCGCTAAAGTGGCGGGTCAACGTCAGGCGATACAAGCCCACTGCCGCGCTATAGGGCACCTGCAGAGAT
>DAOUFG010000036.1:0-57233 GCA_034430115.1 Thermoflexales bacterium
CAATAGTCCTGCAGGAACGAGAACACGCCGCGAAAGGCCGAGAAGAGCACAATCGCCACCGCCGAGAGGATCAGTGTATTAGGGGCGCTGGTTTTGTCGGCGGTCAGCTTGGCCACCAGGTCCGCCTGGGCCCAGGTGGCGGGCAGGTTGAGCGCACTCAAGATGCGCGGCAGCACCTGGCCCATTGCGTTGGTGGGAATCTGATTCAGCACGGTGAGCAGCGTATCGGCGATCACGCCGTTGGTGATTGCGTCGATCATCGCGCTGAGCAGGCGCGGCACGAACAGCATCGAGATGGTCGCGATGATGAGAAAGAGATAGGGCAGCACGGCCTGCCTTTGATAATGCGTCAGATATTGGATCGTGCGTCTCAGGGCTGCACTATCGAGTGACGGGCGTTGGGGCCGGCCACCCCGTTGGCCGGGCGTTGGGCTCTGCATATACAACAACTCCTCCGTTCAAACACAAGACTCACAACAACTCATTACCAGGCCAGCATCAACGTGCGGGCGATCCGCTCAGAACTCATTGGCCGGATTATGCCGCGCGCCATCCTTATGGCAATGACTGAGGCGGTTCTCGATCTGTGTCGATTGTGATAGTACACAGTCCACCCGCCCGCTGTCCTCGTCCAATAGGCGGATCAACTCTTGTAACAATTGGCTTAATGCGCGGCTTTTGTCGGGCCCCAGGGCTTCGAGCGCCTGGCGCAGATGGTCTTCGGGGAAGTCCTGCAATATTCGCCGGGCCGCCGGGGTCAGTTCCAGCGGGGTACGCCGGCGATCTTGTGGGTCTTTGCCTCGAATCACCAATCCGTCGCTTTCCAGTTTGTCGATGATCGGCACCAATGTGGAAGGGGCCAGGAGCATGCGTTGGCTCAGCTCGCGGATGGTGAAGGTGTCGTTTTCGAGCAGGCGCAACACGCCGTACTGCCACAGGTTGATGCCCGGCTGGCACGTGGCGAGCTTGCGCTCCATGCCGCGCGACAACAGCTTGGCGCTCATGTGGGTGAGCGACCATATCTCGTATGCCAGGGACGCGATTTCAGCCTCTTTCATTATTAATTCGCAAGCGAATCATTTAAGCACGAATGATACTGGCCAGCGTCATGATTGTCAAGCAGGCAGTATGCTGCGCGCGTGTGGAGAAGTTGTGAAGAGGATGTGCAGAGATGGCGAGCGGTGAGTAGATGTCAGGCTTTTTGCAAAAAGCCTGACATCTGTAAGGATCAGGCGTAAACCGCTTGCGCAGGACGCTCGAACTGGCTGTTGTAGAGTTCGGCATAGAAGCCGCCGCGCGCCAGCAGTTCTTCGTGTTTGCCCTGTTCCACGATGTCGCCGTCGCGCATCACCAGGATCAGGTCTGCGTCGCGGATCGTGGAAAGCCGGTGCGCGATGATGAAGCTGGTGCGGTTCTTCATCAAATTGTCCATCGCCTTCTGGATTAACACTTCGGTGCGCGTATCGACCGAGCTGGTCGCCTCGTCCAGGATGAGGATCTTGGGGTCGGCCAGGATGGCGCGGGCGATCGTCAGAAGCTGCATCTGGCCCTGCGACACATTGGAGGCTTCTTCGTTCAGCACCATCTTGTAGCCGTCGGGCAGGGTGCGCACGAAGTGATCCACGTGCGCGGCCCTGGCGGCGCTGATGACCTCCGCGTCCGTTGCGCTGGAGCGTCCATAGCGAATGTTCTCCATGATGGTGCCGTTGTAGAGCCAGGTGTCTTGCAGCACCATCCCAAACATCTTGCGCAGGTCGTGGCGCGTGTAGTCGCGGATGTCGTGGCCATCCACCAGGATTGCCCCGCTGTTCACGTCGTAGAAGCGCATCAAGAGTTTGACCATCGTCGTCTTGCCCGCGCCGGTGGGGCCGACGATGGCGATCTTTTGGCCCGGTTTGACGCTGGCCGAGAAGTCATTGATGATGATTTTGTCGGGCGCATAGCCGAAGTGTACGTGCTGAAACTCCACGCCGCCCTGCACGTCCGCCAGTTTGACCGGGCTGGCCGTATCGGGCACTTCGTCCGGCTCATTCAGGAACTCGAACACGCGCTCGGCCGCCGCGGCGGTTTGCTGCAGCACGTTGGAGATGTTGGCAAGCTGCGTGATCGGCTGGGTGAAGGAGCGCACGTACTGGATGAACGCCTGGATGTCGCCCACGGTGATGGCGTTGCGGAAAGCCAGCCAGCCGCCCAGGATGCTGACCGCCACGTATCCTAGGTTGCCGATGAAGCCCATGATCGGCTGCATCATGCCCGAAAGGAACTGTGATTTCCACGCTGCGTCGTAGAGCATGTTGTTATATCCGTCGAACTGCTCCACGCTCTTGGCCTCACCATTGAAGGCTTTCATCACCACGTGGCCGCCATACATTTCCTCGACGTGCCCGTTGACGTGCCCCAGGTAATCTTGCTGCTGCTTGAAGTAGGTTTGTGACTTGCTGATCACAAACGTGACCAGGACGAGCGACAGCGGGACGATCAGCAGGGCCACCAGGGTCATCGACCAACTGATGCTGAGCATCATGATCAGCACGCCCACCACCGTCACCACCGAGGTGATGATCTGCGTCAGGCTCTGATTCAGCGTCTGGCTCACCGTGTCCACGTCGTTGGTGATGCGCGAGAGCACTTCGCCGTGGTTGGTGCCGTCAAAGTAACGCAGCGGCATGCGGTTGATCTTCTCGGAAATGTCCTTGCGGAAGCGATAGCTGATGCTCATGGACACATCGGACATGATCCAGCCCTGGATGTACGACAAGATCGCAGAGAGGAGGTATAGGCCGAGCGTCACGAGGATGATGTAGCCGATATAGCCGAAGTCGATGGAGCCCGTCCCGGCAAGCTGATTCAGCACACCTTCGAATAGCTTAGTCGTGGCCTGGCCCAGGATCTTTGGCCCAAGGATTGAGAACACGGTGGAGGCCGCCGCGATCAGCAGCACGATGAGGATTGGTACCCGGTACGCACCCAGGTAGCGGATCAGCTTCGCCATGGTGCCTTTGAAGTCGTGCGCCTTTTCACCGCGCATCATGCCGGCCCCCATGTGGCCCATGCCGCCCCTTCCCATTGGGCCGCGCCTGGGTTGCGGCGTGGGGCTTTGGTTTCTGTTTTGCATACTCATGCCAGTTCCTCTTTGCTCAGTTGTGAGAGCGCAATTTCCCGATAGGTTTCGCAGTTTTCCATCAATTGATCGTGTGTGCCCTTGCCGACAATCCTGCCTTCGTCGAGCACGATGATTTGCTCGGCGTTTTTGATGGTGGAAACGCGTTGCGTCACAATCAGCAAGACGCTGGAGGCCGTTTGCTCTTTCAGCGCTCTGCGCAAGGCGGCATCAGTCTTAAAGTCCAATGCGGAAAAGCTGTCGTCAAAAATGTAAATAGGCGCTTGCTTAACGAGGGCGCGCGCAATGGAAAGGCGTTGCTTTTGGCCGCCGGAAACGTTCATCCCGCCCTGAGATATTTCGGTTGCCATGCGTTCCGGCCTGGCGTCGATGAATTCGCTTGCCTGGGCGATGCGGGCCGCCTCCGAGAGCGTGTCCTCGCTGGCATTTTCGTTGGCGTAGCGCAGGTTGCTCTCAATCGTCCCCGAGAACAAAGTACTCTTCTGCGGCACATAGCCTATCTTCTCGCGCAGGTCATGCTGCGTTACCTCGCGGACGTCCACGCCATCCACGCAAATGGCGCCGCCAGTCACATCATAGAAACGCGGGATCAGGTTGACCAGCGTGGATTTGCCCGCGCCCGTCGCGCCGATGAAGGCGGTCGTCTGGCCCGGCCTGGCGGTAAAGCTGATGTCGTGCAAGACGTCTTCCTCGGCGCCTGGGTAACGGAAGCACACGTCTTGGAACTCGACCGCCCCCTTCAGCGCGCCGTTGAAGGGCCGCGGGGCTTGCGGGTCCCGTATCGTCGGTTCGGTATCCAGGACGTCGGCAATGCGGTCGGCCGAGACCGAGGCCCTGGGCAAGATGATGAACATGATCGACACCATGAGGAACGAGAACACGATCTGCATGGCATATTGCATAAACGCCATCATGTCGCCGACCTGCATGTTGGACTGCGCAACCTGCTGTGCCCCGAACCAGATGATCAACAGCGACAGACCGTTCATAAGCAGCATCATGCCCGGCATCATGACGACCATGATGCGGTTGACAAACAGGTTCGTGCGGGTCAGCTCCAGGTTGGCCTTGTCGAAGCGATCTTCTTCAAACGGTTGCATGTTAAAGGCCCGGATGACCATCATGCCCGCCAGGTTCTCGCGGGTAACCAGGTTCAGCCGGTCGATGAGGCTCTGGATCACCTTGAACTTGGGCAACGAGATCGAGAAGATCGTGATGACCATGCCGAGCAGCACGATGACCGCTACCGCGATGATCCACCACATGGATGAACTCTCGTGCACCGCCATGATTACGCCGCCAATGCCCATGATGGGGGCGTAGATGACCATGCGCACCATCATGATGACCAGCATCTGAATCTGCGTAATGTCGTTGGTGGTGCGGGTGATCAGCGAAGCCGTGGAGAAGCGGTCGAATTCGGTGTTGGAGAAGCTCTCCACCTTTTTGAAGACGTTCTGGCGCAAGTCACGCGCGAGCCCTGCCGCCGTCCTGGACGACAGGTAGCCGACGGCCACCGTGCAGGCCCCCGACACGAGCGAGAGCAGCAACATCATCAGGCCGGTGTTGAGGATGTAGTTCGTTTGCAGGCTGCTGGCATCTACGCCCAATGCAGTGTATTCGGCTTTTACGTCGCCGGCGGCGGCCTGGATGATCGCGCTTTCGCCCATCACGTCGAACTTTTGATCGATCGCCGACGTCATCTGCGCGCGCTGTGCGGCAGGCAGCTTGGCGAGCAACGCGAAAATGTCAGTCCCGGCGGGGAGGTTGGATAGGTCGAAGCCGGCTCCCTGGGCCAGGCTGGCCGCTTTGGATGGGTCGGCGATTGCCTGTTCGACGCCCGAAACTGCCAACCATGCCTTGCCCAGCACGGGGTTCAACTGGCTGATTTCGGCCCCATCCGTCGTGTTCAACACGTAGAGCGGTTCTTGCGCCAGGGCAGGATATTCCTTCGCGTAGCGGGCGTAGTCGGACGAGTCTTTGTCTACCAGACTGTAATCGCCGAGCACATGCTGCTTATCAGCATCACTCATGAAGAGCGTGAGTTTGTCCATCTGGCTCTGGCGGATTGCGCTGGGGACGGCATTTTCGACGCCGCCCTGCTGGATGCCCACGTTGACGATGTTGGACATGTAACTGGGCAATGCCAGGTCGGCCATCGCCTGTGCAAAGAGCAGGACGAGGGCCAGTAAGATCAAAGAGATAAAAGGTTTTAAATACTTGACGAGACGTAACATAGTCGTTCCTGTTTGATGTTGCAAACTACTCGTGCTTTGGTTCGCTGTTCGTAGCAAGCTGTTCCGCTTTTTCGATCTTCTCGATCAGCAGGTTCAGCGCTGCCGTGATTTGTTCTTTTTCGCTGTCGGACAGGGAGTGCATCAGATCATCCAGCCAGCGCTGGCGGGCCTGGACAACTTCTTGAATAGTGCGCTGGCCTTTGTCGGTAAGCACCAGCCGCTTGACGCGCCGGTCGGTCGGGTCTTCCGTGCGCAAGACGAGCCTCAGCTGTACCAGGCGCTCCAGCATTTGGCTGGCGGCGGCGCTGGTCACGCCCAGTTCCTCGCCGACCTCCGAGACGCCCGCAGTGCCCCGATGGATTTGCATCAAGGTGCCGATCTGCGGCATTGAGAGGCCTTTCTTCTTCAAGTTGAGCACAAAATCTTGTGTGGAGTGGCGCATGAGGGTTTCGAACCATTTTCGCATCGCGATCACAAATGGATCATCGGATGGCATAATTAACCTCGGTTTATGTTAAAGCTGACTTTATAATTAAGTTATCTAATTAGTTAAGATAGATTAATCATATAGCTTTCTTTATTATTCGTCAAGAGGGCGCTCTCGTCAGGTGTAGGGCGACTTGTTCAGTCACCGGCCGGGCTCACAAGGGCGGGTTTACTTGAGGAGTCTCTGTACCCAACACGCGCTCGTAGGCATGTTGCAGAAAGGTGCGGGGTTCCTTTTGTGCGGCGTGCGACGTCATGACTTCGAAGAGCAGCGGCCCAGTATGCGCGGGGGAATTCCCCACAGATGAACACGGATGAACACAGATTTGGATGATCTTGGCTAATTCGTGGTCATCGACTCATGAAGCCGGACAATCTCTAATCTCCAGCCTAATCCAAAATCTAAAATCACTCGACCTTCAGCCGATAACCCACGCCGGGTTCGGTGATCAGGTAGCGCGGGCGGGCCGGGTCGGCTTCCAGCTTGTGGCGTAACTGGCCCATATAGACGCGCAGATAGTGCGTCTCGGTGGTGCAGGCCGGGCCCCAGACTTCCTTCAGCAGTTGCTGATGCGTTACTACCTTCTCGGCGTGCCGAATCAGCACCGTGAGCAGTTTGTATTCAATGGGGGTCAGGTGAATCTCGTTGCCGCTCAGCAGCACCTGGCGACGCGCCAGGTCCACTTGCAGGTCGCCTGTCTTGAAGATGGGGTCGCCTGGCTCCGGGCTGATTTGCGCGGAATGGCGCAGCGCGACGCGAATGCGCGCCAGCAGTTCCCCTACGCCAAATGGCTTGGTCAGGTAGTCGTCGGCGCCTGCGTCGAGCGCGGCGATCTTATCATTCTCGCGGTCGCGCACCGAGAGGATGATGATCGGCGATGTGGACCACTCGCGCAGCCGGCGGGCGACTTCTACGCCGTCCATATCGGGTAGCCCCAGGTCCAGAATGACCAGGTCGGGCAGGCGCGAGGTCGCCTGGAGCAGCCCCTCTTGCGCTGTCGCCGCCTCCACCATCTTATAGCCGTGGCTGGTCAACGTGGCGCGCAGAAAGCGCCGGATTTGTGGTTCATCCTCAATGACCAGGATGGTCACGGCTGAATCAAACGGTATCTCGCTCATGTCCTTTGCTATAGCCTATCATAATGCTGCATTTTGGCCATAGCGATGAAGTTTTGCTGATTGAGATCAACCGTTAGCGTGCAATTCTATTGGCTGAGGCGCTAGCGTGGGTGGCGGCTCGCCCAGGGGTAGCGAAAATTGAAATAGTGCCCCACCATCGGGGCGGTTCTCGGCCCAGATGCGCCCGCCGTGCGCTTGAATGATGCCCCGGCAAATTGTCAACCCTAGCCCGGTGCCGCGCTCATTCCCGGCGGCCTCTGCGCGGTAATGTTTGGCGCGATAGAACTTTTCGAAGATGCGTTCCTGGTCGCCGGGGGCCAGGCCAGGGCCACGATCGCCCACCGCCACCACCATCTCCGGGCCGACCGCGTGCGCGGTGATGTCGATTGGCGTGCCGGGCGGCGTGTATTTCAGGGCGTTCTCCAATAGATTGATCAACACCTGTTCGATCAGGGCTGCATCGAACGGCGCAGGCGGCAAGTCGGGCGGCAGGTCCGTTTGAACCGGGCGACCGGCCAGTGGCTTCTCCAGGCGGGCCAGTGCCACACCGATCACCTCGTCGATTAGTTGCCATTCCTTGTGCACCTGCACCGTCCCCGCTTCCAGGCGGGTCATGTCCAGCAGGTTACGCACCAGCCGGTTCAGCCGATCCGCTTCGTCGTAAATCGATTGGGCCAACTCCTGCCGGGTGGCGCTATCCAATGACTGGCTATCCAATAGCGTGCTGGCCGCGCCGCTGATGGCGGTGAGGGGGGTGCGCAGGTCGTGCGAGACCGAACTGAGCAGGGCATTGCGCAGCCGCTCCGCCTCCACGTCCACCTGTGCCTGCTGGGCCTCTTCGGCCATGCGGGTGCGCTCAATTGCGAGCGCCGTCTGATTCGCAAACGTCTGTAGCAGGTGCAACTGTTCGGAGTTGAGCGAATAGCCGCGCTCTTCGGGGCGCATACACAGCACCCCCACCGCCCCGCGCGAGGCGATCAGTGGCACGTACAGCGTATCGCTCTCCGGGTTTTGTGGGCTGCCCAGCCCGGCCATCTGCCGGTTATCCAACGCCCACTCGGCAATGCGCTGTGAGTCCAGGTCCATCTCGTTCACCAGTTGTTCGTCGCCCACGATGAGCAGGTGGTCCTTCTGGTTTGGCAGCAGGATGAGTGATTGGCAGTTGAACACGTCGCCGATATGCTCCACCGCGACGCGAATCAGGTCGTCCACGTCCACGGTGCTGGCCAACTCGCCGCTCATGGAATATAGCGCTGCGGCGCGCTGCTCACGCTGGTGCGCCACCTCGGCCTGTTGCTTGGTGCGCACGGCCAGGCCGCTAATGATGACCGCGACGATGAGCATCGAGGCGAAGGTGATCAGGTTCTGCGTGCCGGCCGGCACGGTTGCCAGGTAGCGCGGCACGAAGAAGATGTTGATGGCTACTACCGCCAATGCGGAAGAGAGGATCGCCGGGCCCCGGCCATAGCGAATCGCCACCACCACGATGCCCAACATGTAGATCATGACCACGTTATCTAATTCGAAAAATGGGAACGGGAACATGATGCGGCTGACTTCGGTGCATAACGCGATGGCAAGCGCGCCCCACACGTACTGGGCCCAGGGCAGACTGCGTTTGACCGGCAAGAGGTGGTCCACGCCGATGATGATGTCCAGCAGGTGTTCCAGCCGTCTGCGCGTGACGGCCCAGAAGGATGATTTGGCGGCTCGGGTGATAGGAGAGCCCGGATGGCCGGTGTCACTCATAGATGGTTAATTGTAGCGTCGCCGGGTGAGAAAAATAAGAAGGCCGGGCGCACGCACCTGCGCCCGGCCCATGAATTGTTGCATAGCCCTGGGACAATATTTGTTCAACCGCTCCATCCGAGCTTGGCTCGCATAATGTCCAAGACTATGCAAACAGGAGGAGGAGGCGAATTACGCCGCCGGCTTAGACTCTGCCGCCGGGGCAGGGGTCGTCACCGCAGGGGCGGCAACCGCCGGGGTGGTAGGGGCTGGTGCGGGTGTCTCCGTCTCTTTCTTCGCAGTATTGGCGGGGTCGTCTTCCCGTATGGCGGTGCGGAACTCGCGGATGCCCTTGCCGAGTTCGCCGCCCACTTTGCCGATGCGGCCTACGCCAAATAACAAAATGATAAGAACTGCAATGATTATTAGTTCAGGAACGCCGAGATCCATTATTTAAGCTCCTCCAGCGACCTTCTCGTCGCATCAATCTGTCTGTACGATTCTGTATCGTTACAGTGCTAATGAAACCGCAAAAGCGGTCAAAATGGCATCAAGCTCTGCGGGGCACGCGTCAAGATCACGTAAATGATGCATGCCTGACTTCTCCCAGGACTTGGCCTGTTGTGACTTTGTTGCAAAATGGGGCGGTGCGGAAGATGATGGTGAACATCCGTGAGGCAAAGGCGAACCTGTCCAAGTTGCCGGCGCGCGTCAACGCAGGGGCCATGTGGTAGCCCGCCAACTTCGGGCACGGTTGTACAATAGTCCGAAGCAATGACATCATTGACACAATGGATATGAAAACGGTCTCTGCCAGATTGCTTGATCGATCTATGCTGATCTACCCCCCCGACAAACATCCTGGCAGTAGTGCGAGTAAATCATTTTTGTCAAGATAAAGTAGCTGATTTAGCTATAAAGATCGATGTAGAAATTTGCGCAAGTGCGCATCAATAATGAATTGTTCTTTAAGGAGAATAGACGAAACATGAACCCTTCAATACAGGCGACTGTCCCCACAGAGATGATCCGCCCGGAAAGACAGCCGCTTGACTCAATCTTCGCGCCTAAGAGCGTGGCCGTCATCGGCGCGACCGAGCGGGCCGGTAGCGTCGGACGCACGATTTTGTGGAACCTCATCAGCACGCCCTTCGGCGGCACAGTATATCCGGTGAACCCCAGCCGTGCCAGCATCCTGGGCATCAAAGCCTATAAGAGCATCAAGGACATCCCCGAGAAGGTGGACCTGGCCGTGATCGTGACGCCCGCGGCGACGATCCCCGGCATCGTCAGCGACTGCGCCGATGTCGGCGTCAAGGGCGCGGTGGTCATTTCCGCCGGCTTCAAAGAGACCGGCCCCAATGGCGTGGAACTGGAGCGCCAGTTGCTGGAGCAGGCTCGCCGCGGCGGGATGCGCATCATCGGCCCGAACTGCCTGGGCGTGATGAACCCTATCACCGGCGTGAACGCCACCTTTGCCAATGCCATGGCGCGTCCTGGGAGCATCGGCTTCATCAGCCAGAGCGGCGCGCTGTGCACCGCCGTGCTGGATTGGAGCTTCAGTGAGAACGTCGGCTTCAGCTCCTTCATTTCCATCGGCTCTATGCTCGATGTCGGCTGGGGCGACCTGATCTATTACCTGGGCGACGATCCGCACACCCAGGCCATCGTCATCTACATGGAATCCATCGGCGACGCACGCGCTTTCCTCTCGGCGGCGCGCGAAGTAGCGCTGGTAAAGCCCATCATCGTCATCAAGCCCGGCCGCACCGCCGGTGCCGCGCGCGCCGCCGCTTCGCACACCGGCTCACTCACCGGCAGCGACGAAGTGCTGGATGCCGCGTTCCGCCGCAGCGGCGTATTGCGTGTGAACGACATCGCCGACCTGTTCCACATGGCCGAAGTGCTGGCCAAGCAGCCGCGCCCGAAGGGCCCGCGTCTGACCATCGTCACCAACGCCGGCGGCCCCGGCGTGTTGGCGACCGACGCGCTCATTACCGAAGGCGGCGAGTTGACGGATATCTCGCCCGAGACGATGAAGACCTATAACGAGTTCCTGCCCGCCACCTGGAGCCACAACAATCCCATCGACATCATCGGCGATGCAGAGCCGGAGCGCTACGCCAAGGCGCTGGAGATTGCAGCCAACGACCCCAACAGCGACGGCATGCTGATCATCCTCACCCCGCAGGCCATGACCGACCCCACCAAGACCGCCGAAGCCCTTAAGCCGTATGCGCACATCGAGGGCAAGCCGGTGCTGGCAAGCTGGATGGGTGGTTCGATGGTGGCCGCCGGGCAGGAAATTCTGAACCGCGTCAACATCCCCACGTTCTCCTATCCCGACACGGCGGCCCGCGTGTTCAACAACATGTGGCGCTATTCCTATAACCTGCGCAGCATCTATGAAACGCCGCTGCCCACGGATACGGTTGGCAAGGGCCCCGACCGCGAGCAGGCGCACCAAATCATCGAGAACGTGCGCAAGACCGGCCGCACGATCTTGACCGAGTTCGAGTCTAAGCAGTTGCTGGCTTCCTATGGCATCCCAATCGTCGATACGCGCATCGCGCGCAGCGAAGACGAGGCCGTGAAGGTTGCCGGCGAGATCGGTTTCCCGGTGGTGTTGAAGATCTACTCCGAGACGATCACCCACAAGACCGACGTCGGCGGCGTGCAACTGAACCTGCGCGACGGTGACGCCGTGCGGCGCGCCTATAACACGATTGCCACCTCCGTGAAGGAGAAGGTGGGTGCGGAGCACTTCCTGGGCGTGACCGTGCAACCCATGATCAAGTTGGAAGGCTACGAGATCATCCTCGGCTCCAGCATCGACCCGCAGTTCGGCCCTGTGTTGCTGTTCGGCACCGGCGGCCAGTTGGTGGAAGTGTTCAAAGACCGCTCGCTGGGCCTGCCGCCGCTGAACACCACGCTGGCTCGCCGCATGATGGAACAGACCAAGATCTACAAGGCGCTGAAGGGCGTGCGTGGCCGCAAGTCGGTGGACATGGCCGCATTGGAGCAGCTCATGGTGCGCTTCAGCCAGCTTATCGCTGAGCAGAGCTGGATCAAGGAACTGGACATCAACCCGCTGCTGGCCTCGCCCGAAAACCTGCTGGCGCTGGACGCGCGCGTGGTGCTGCACGATCCATCCGTCACCGAGGACAATCTGCCTAAACTGGCCATCCGTTCCTACCCGATCCAGTACGTGAAAGACTGGACGATGAAGGACGGCAAGCAGGTCACAATCCGCCCGATTCGCCCCGAGGACGAGCCGCTGCTGGTCAAGTTCCACGAGACGCTCTCCGACCGCACCGTGTATGCGCGCTACTTCCAGGCGTTCAACCTGAACCAGCGCATCGCGCACGAGCGGCTGACCCGCATCTGCTTCATCGACTATGCGCGCGAGATAGCGCTCGTCGTTGAATATAAGGATGCCAATGGCGAGAGCCATATTCTGGGCGTGGGTCGCTTGAATAAGGTTCATGGCACCGCCGAGGGCCGCTTCTCGATCCTCATCACCGACGCAGCACAGCACCAGGGCCTGGGCACCGAGCTGTTGAACCGCCTGATGGACGTGGCCAGGCAGGAACACGTCGAGAAGGTGACTGCCGAAGTGTTGCCCTCCTGTGACGATATGAGCCGTATCTGCGAGAAGGTTGGCTTCAAGCAGGTGCCCACAACTGATGGCAAGATCCAGAAGTACGAGATTAAACTGTAATTCCTTCCACGTAAGTGGAAACGTGGTACGCCTGGCGTTGGTTGAACTTGTTCAACCAACGCCGGTTTTTTATCTCAAGCGTGCGCAGGAGGTGGGCGGGTGAGACAGTGGACGACCCAGGGCGGGCATCTCGTCTACGAGGTCGTGCGTGGCCGAAGCAACGCCTATTTGGTCACCGCCGCCGGCTCCGCAATCCTGGTGGATAGCAGCGTCAAGGCCGCTTGGGGCATCTTGCGACGCAGGCTGGACGGCTTTCAGCGGCGTGACATTCGCCTGGACGCGCTGGTGCTCACGCATGCACACTTCGACCACGCCTATAACGCCGCCTACATCCGGCAATGCTATGGAGCCCGTATCGCCGGTTCGCGCAGCGAGGCGGCTTTGCTGGCCCAAGGGACCAACGCCGCCATCACCGGCAGCGTGCCTCTCACGCGTTGGCTGACGGACACCTTCCAGGCGCAGATTCCCGTGTGGTTTCGTTATCCGCCCGTCCGGTGCGATCTTTTGGTGGACGAGCGATATGAGTTGCGAGCGGGCATCGCCTTGTTGCACACACCCGGGCACTCCGCGGGTTCGATCAGCGTGATCGTGGATGGCGAGATTGCGATTGCCGGCGATGCTGTGTTTGGCGTCTATCCGTGGTCGGCCTTCCCGCCCTTCGCCACCGACGTGGGTGCAATGATCCACAGTTGGCAGAAGCTGCTGGATACCGGCTGCCGGCTATTTCTGCCGGGGCACGGTGGGGCGGTCAGCCGGGGTCTGCTCGCGCGCGAATATGCCAGGCAACGCGCAGCATGAAACGAAGCCGTATAAAGATCACGCTATGATTAGCCACTGAGGGGACGGATAGGCCCGCCGCTCGAACAGTGAGGAACTCATGGCAGGTGAATCTCTCGCGACACTTTATCGGCAGTTGGGTAGTTCGGCACAGGGGTTAACAGGCGACGAAGCGCGCAAGCGGCTGGCGCAATATGGGCCAAATGAGACGGCCACCGTCAAAAGGGCGGGCGTCGTCAGGCAGATTCTGGCTTCGCTGGCAAGCCCGCTCGTGATGGTGCTGCTGGCCGCCAGCGTCGTCTCGGCCGCGTTGGGCGAGCCGACCGACGCGTTCATCATCGTTGCCATCGTGCTCTTCAGCGCGGGGCTGGACTTTTATCAAACCCGCCGTTCGCAACAGGCCGCCGATAAATTGCAATCGCAAGTGGCGTTGACGGCCACCGTGCTCCGCGACGGCGAGTGGGTGGAGGTGGTGCGGCGCGAGGTGGTGCCGGGCGACGTGATCCGGCTTTCCGCCGGCGACCTGGTGCCCGCCGATGCGCGGTTGATCGATGCCCGCGACTTGCACGCCAACCAGGCCGCCCTGACGGGTGAGTCGTTGCCGGCCGAGAAAGAAGCGGATGAATCCGACGCCTCGCCCGAGAACCCCGCCGATGCGCGCAACAGGATGTTTTTGGGGTCCAACATCGAAAGCGGCACCGCCACGGCGCTCGTGACCGCCACCGGCAAGCAGACTGCGTTTGGCGATATCTCCGCCCGCTTGGCCGCTCGTCCGCCGGAGACCGAATTTGATCGTGGCACGCGCCAGTTCGGCTTGTTCATCATGCGCGTGGTGCTGCTCATGGTGCTATTCGTCTTTCTGGTGAGCGCCGGGCTGCGCCATCAGCCGGTGCTGGATACGCTGCTGTTTGCCGTCGCCCTGGCAGTCGGCTTGACGCCGGAATTCCTGCCCATGATTACCACGGTGACATTGGCGCAGGGCGCGGTACATATGTCCAGGCGCAAGGTAATTGTGAAGAACCTGGCGTCCATCCAGAACTTCGGCAGCATGGACGTGCTGTGTAGCGACAAAACAGGCACGCTCACCAGCGGCGACATGACGCTCGACCGCCAGGTGGACGCGCTGGGTGCCCCCACCAGTCGCGTGACGGCGTTTGCGTTCCTCAACAGCAACTTTGAGACGGGCATCAAGAACGCGCTGGACCAGGCGATCATTCAATTTGTGAAAGCGAACCCGATTGCCCCGGCTGTCTTGCAGGAGGGGCAGTTGGACGTGCGGGGCTTTCACAAGGTGGATGAGATCCCTTTCGACTTTGAGCGGCGCAGGTTGAGCATCGTGCTGGCCTCGGATGGGCGGCGCCTGATGGTAACGAAGGGCGCGCCGGAGGGTGTGATGCTGGCCAGCACCGCCTATGAGACGGGCGGGCAGATTCACCCGTTGGATGCGGCCGGCAAGGCGCTTTGCCTGAAGACGTACCAGGACCTGAGTGTGCAGGGTTATCGCGCGCTGGCGGTGGCCTATCGCGAAGCGCCGCTGCAAAGCGCTTATCACATGGAGGACGAAACAGGGTTGATCCTGGCCGGCTACGTGGCCTTCATCGACCCGCCGCTGCCCGATGCGGCTGAGGTGATCCGCCAGATGGCTGATGACGGCGTACACGTGAAGATACTCACCGGCGATAGTGACCTGGTGGCGCAGCATATTTGTGAGCAGGTCGGGCTGGACGTGGGGCACATCGTATTGGGCGAAGAGATCGGCAAAGCCACCGACACGGCCCTGGCGCAGATTGCCGAGGAAGGCAGCATCTTTGCGCGCGTCTCGCCGGCGCAGAAGAACCGCATCATCCTGGCGCTGAAGTCGCGCGGGCACGTGGTGGGCTACATGGGTGACGGCATCAACGATGCGCCTTCGCTGCACAATGCGGACGTAGGCATCTCCGTCTCGACGGCGGTGGATGTGGCAAAGGGCGCCGCCGACATCATTTTGATGGAGCGCAGCCTGAAGGTGTTGCACGATGGCATCCTGGAGGGGCGCAAGGCATTTGGCAACGTGATGAAGTATCTGTTGATGGGCACCAGTTCCAACTTCGGCAACGTGTTTAGCATGGCCGGTGCCTCGTTGTTCCTTCCCTTCTTGCCCATGCTGCCCACGCAGATTTTGTTGAATAACTTCCTCTACGACCTGGCGCAAATCACCATCCCCACCGACAACGTGGATGAATCGTTCATGCACAAGCCGCGCAAATGGGACATTCGCATGATCCGCAACTTTATGCTGGTCATCGGGCCGATCAGTTCGGTCTATGACTTCATCACGTTTGCGGTGATGTTGCTCGTCTTCCACGCCGATGAGACGCTTTTCCACACCGGCTGGTTTGTGGAGTCGCTAGCCACGCAGACGCTGGTGCTCTTCATCATCCGCACGATGGGCAACCCGCTCAAGAGCCGCCCCAGCCGGCCACTGACCGTCACCACGCTCCTGGTGGTGCTGCTCGCGTTGTTGTTGCCCATTTCACCGCTGGCCGCGATACTGGGCTTTACGCCGCTGCCGCTGGGCTATTTCCTGTTCTTGATCGTGGCGACCGGCACCTATCTCTTGCTGGTGCAGGCCGCCAAGCGTCGCGTGATGGGCCGGATGATGAGTTGAAGCCACGGATGAACACGGATATTACGCGACACTCCGATGAGAAACCTGGAATAGAGCCAGGCAAAGGCATTTCGCTTCGGGATCATCCTGAGCCTGTCGAAGGATGATCTAGGTTAGTCACCTGAATTTCCTGATGCCGCTTTGGCCTCGACCATGTAGGGCGAGATGTTATCTCGCCCTGGTGAGTCTGGCCGGGCGACTTAACAAGTCGCCCTATATTTGACTCGAGCGTCAACTTCTTCCGATGATTTACTTAACGGCAAACTTTAGACGATCATGGTGAGCCTGTCGAAGAACGACAAGCTCAGGATGATGAGATCGCTGGAGGCTTATGAACACAACAGGCTCTGCGCGGCTAGCGCGCGTCGGCATATTGTTCGATGTTGAACTGGCCCGCCAACAACATGCTGCGGGCGTGAACACCTTTCAGGTTTACATCGGTGAAATCTTGGCCCACGCGGGATTCACCTTCGATTGGCTGTCGAGCCTTGCAGAGGTAACGTCCGAACGGGCCGATATCCTGATCGTAGCGCTGGCGGACGACGACGCGGCCACGGCGGAGCGCGTGTGGCAATTCGCTATGCGCGGCGGGGTCGTGATCGGCCTGGCAAACCTGGACGCGCTGGCGGAACGGTTGGGCTGCGCCAGCGCGTCCGTCGCGGGCGTGGGCTACGCGGGCTTCCCCGGCTCGCCTGCCGAAGGCACTCCTTTGCGCTTTTTGCATGCTGCGCCGTGGCGGGCGAGTAGCACTACGGTGCAGTCCATCGGCCAATTGGAAGCCGGTTGTCCAAGCGGCGAACCAGTCGGCGCGGCGGTGATGCGTGCCCAGGTAGGTGCAGGGATCATCGAGCGGTGGGCGGTGGACCCGGCCACGACGGTGGTGACCTTGCAGCAAGGCCTGACCCCGGTGACACAGGATGGCACGCCCGCGCCCGATGGCAGCGCCGCGCTGGACGAAGGCATCCTGAAGGCCGACGACGGCTTCGCGCTGGATTGGGCGTTAGATCGTTGCGTCACGTCCACCGGCCAGCCCTACTTTGCCTATCCCTATGCCGACCTGTGGCGTGAGGTCTTCATTGCGCGCCTGTTGCATCTGGTGCTTGAAAAAGGTCTGTTGCTGCCGTTCATCGATACCTGTCCGCAGGGCGTGGAGAGCATCGCGCTCATTTCTCACGATAGCGATCTGAACGACAATGACTCGGCGCTCACCACGTTGCGCCTGGAGCAGGAGCTGGGCATGCACGCCACGTGGTGCCTTATCGAACCGGGCTATGCGCCGGAGGTGTGTGCGCAGATCAAAGCCCAGGGGCACGAACTGGCCTTTCACTTCAACGCGGTGGAGCATGAAGGCTACAGGTGGAACGCAAGCGAATTCACGCGCCAGTTGGCATGGTTCAGACAGACAGCCGGGCGCGGGGCAGCCTCTAATAAGAATCACTACACGCGCTTTGAGGGTTGGGGCGAGTTCTTCCGCTGGCTGGAGCAGGCCGGCATCGGGTTGGATCAAACACGCGGGCCCAGCAAGCGCGGCAACGTGGGCATGCTATTTGGCACCTGCCAGCCCTTCCGCCCGATTGCCTGGCACGACGAGGGCAACCGCTGCTACGACGTCCTGGAACTGGGCTTCCTGACGCAAGATATGGACCTGGGCTCGTGGGCCGATAACAGCGTCATCGTGCCGTTCATCGAGCAGGTGCAGCGCGTGCGGGGTGTGGCGCACTTCCTGTTCCATCCCATTCACCTGCACGAGCGAGAGGCCGTGCGCCAGGCGTTCAGGCAATTAGTCGGCGAGTTGGGCCGGCGCGGGTTTGTCTTTTGGACGAGCGAGCAAATCAGCGCCTGGGAGCGCGCGCGGCGTGCATTGCGCATCACGTTCATCGACGCGCAAGGGCGGGTGCAACTCAGCGGGGCGGAGGCGGCGCGGGCAACGGTGTGGCTGCCGGTGCGCGACGCGGATGAATCCACCGTACAACGCTTCGGCGTCGCCTGCAGATGGTGTAGAGTAACGCCCTGAATGAGCACACAAACAATCGCTTACTTTGTCACCCCACATGGGTTTGGGCATGCCACGCGCGCCCTATCGGTGATGGACGCAATTCAATACCTGGCCGCAGCGCAGGGGCGATCCGCCGTCCGTTTTGAAATTTTCACCCGCGTGCCGCGCTGGCTGTTTGAGCAATCGCTGAGCCAGCCGTTTGGCTATCACGAGTTGCGCACGGATATCGGCCTGGTGCAGCAAGACGCCTTGCACGAAGACATCCCGGAGACGCTACACCAATTGGACGCCTTCCTGCCTTTCGATGCCGCCTGGGTGGCGGCGTTGGCGCAGCAGGTGCGTGCGTTGGGTTGCGAGATGGTGCTGTGCGACATTGCCCCATTGGGCATCGCCGTCGCACGCGCCGCCGGCATCCCGAGTGTGTTGGTGGAGAACTTCACATGGGACTGGATTTACGCCGGCTACGTGGCTACCGAGCCGCGCCTGCAACGGCACATCGACACGTTACAGAGGGAATTCCGTTCGGCCACTTATCACATCCAGACTGAGCCGGTCTGTGCCTACACCCCGAGCGACTTGCGTGCTGCGCCGGTCAGCCGCGCTTTGCGCACGCCAGTCGAGAGGGTGCGTGCGCAATTGGGTGTGGCGGATGGGCAGAAGCTGGTGTTGATCACGATGGGCGGGCTATCGGGCACGGATGCGCATGGTTTCGTGGGTCAACTGGCCGCGCAGCGCGGGATCACTTTCATCATCCCCGGCGGAAGCGAGGCGCTGCACAGCGAGGGGAACGTGATCGTCTTGCCCTATCGTTCGAACTTCTATCATCCCGACCTGGTGAACGCGGTGGATGCGCTGGTGGGCAAGACGGGCTATTCCACGCTGGCCGAGGCCTATCATGCCGGTGTGCCCTATGGCTACGTGCCGCGCGAACATTTCCCCGAGTCGGAAGTGATGGAAGCCTATATCCAGGCCCACATGCGCGGGTTGTGCATCACAGAAGCGGCGTTCCATAGCGGCGCGTGGCTGAAGCATCTGCCGGATCTGCTGGCACTTGGGTGCATCGCACGCCATGAGCCGAACGGCGCCCGGCAGGTGGCGGAGTTTGTGCTGAGCCGAGACGAATTCAATCATTAGCCACAGATGAACACAGATAGGGTTCGACTCCTCGCTTCGCCTACGCCGTGTGATGTGAGCCGTGTCTCGCAATGTGAGAGCGTTGAAGCTATTTCTGGATTGTGGTCCAAATGGCTGCCAAAAACGGCTGGATCGATTACGGTGAATGACTATCTAAAATACCCCTTTGTGTTTTTGTTCCAGGTAAGCGCGATACTCCTCCAGGTTGGTATCGGCTTGCAGGCTTCCGCTAAGCGCGTTCAAAATAGGCGTTTCCATCTGGAATTCGTTTATCTGCTCCAGAGAGTGGAAATATTCCTCCACCAGGCGAGTGACAGTTGTGCCATGCTGCCTGGCATATTGCCTTGCAGCCTCTAACGCTTTTGCATCTACCCGTACCGTGAATTTCCGCTTATCCATACAACTGCTAGCATACATGATGCTGGGGGTGCATATGTCGTCTGTGATTCTAATGAGGGTTATCCGGCTTCATTAGAAAAGTGGAAGGTATATCGCGTTTTGCCGGACATGAGCGCTGCAAAGCACAGTTACATGCGCGTGATTGACGAGTCTGGCGAAGATTACTTGTACCCTGCCCAATACTTTGTCACCATCCATGTGCCTGCGGCCGCCCAGAAAGCATTGATGGCTTAATGACTATACGAAGAGAACGCCGATATCTTGCGCTGCTTACAGCGCCTAGCGCTTAAGATATCGGGGGTCTATAAGGTTAATCCTTCGGCTTCGGCGGGCCCTGGCGTATGCGCGCTATGATTTCCTCCCCGGGTGCGTCGTAGCGGGACTCGGTCCACCAGGTGGCCCCGGCCTCAATCCAGGGCGCCAGCGCGTCAACTGCTGCGGATGCGCTCAGGCCAAAGGTATTGCCCCCCACCACGATGTCGAACGGCGTATCCGTGGCGCGGTTGGCGTTGATATAAGCCCGCATCTCGCGCACGTCCTCGGGCAATACGTCCACGAACTTGCCCTCGGCGTTCATCTTATTGGGGATCAGCCCATCGCAACGCAGCGCGCGCCGCATGGACTTCATGCGCGGCCACACCCCCACCACCCAGATGGGCACGCGTGGTCGCTGCACGGGCCTGGGCGGGTAGTGTTTCTTATCCACCGCCGTTTGGCGGACGTGGTGGTGCTTGCCGTCATAGTTGAAAGGTTCGCCCTGGTGAAAAAGCGTCAGCAGGTCGATCCCCTCATCCAGCAACTCGGCGCGCGTCCTGGTATCGGTCACTTCATCGGGAAAGCCCTGGTAGCCCATCCACGTGGCCCCCATCCCCGCCGAGAGAATCACGCGCCCGCCGGACAGGTTATCCAACGTCGCCGTTTCGCTGGCAATCTTGCGCGGGTTCATACTTGGCAGCGGTGACACCATCGTGCCCAGGCGGATGCGCGACGTGCACATGGTTGCCGCCGCCAACGCCACCCAGGCGTCGGTGTGCCACAAAGCCTCTCCGACGAAAAAGCCATCCCAGCCGGCCTGTTCTGCCTCGCGCGCATACTCGACCACCGTGCGTGCCTCGGCATAGGGCGAGACGAATCCAAATTTCATTGCTGTCATATGTTCCTATCTGTGTGCATCCGTGTTCATCTGTGGTGAGTCGTTAGAGCGTGGCCAGCCAGGCGCGCATGGCCGGCGGGTCCTCGCGGAACATCAGCGAGCCCGGCACGATGTAGTCGGCCCCCGCCGCGGCCAGCAGCGGCACCGTCTCGCGGCGAATGCCGCCGTCGGCCTGGATGAGTGTGCGCAACCCACGCTGGGCGATGATCTGCCGGGCGGCGCGAATCTTGCCCGGTACGCCCGCATCCATCGATGCCCCTTTGATGCCCATCGCCGTGCCGACGATGGTGATGATGTCCAGGTCATCCCAGTAGGGCGCGAGCACGTCGATCGGCTCGCTGATCAAGAGCGACATGCCGGCCTGTTTGCCGTGCGCGTGAATCGCCCTCAGCACCTCGCCGGGGTTTGGCACGGCGTCGTGGCAGAAGATCAGCACGTCGGCGCCCGCCTCGCAAAACGGGTCGATCCAGTCCAACGGGTCGGTGGTCATCAGGTGCACTTCAAACGGCAACTGCGTGTGTTTGCGCAACGCCTTCACCAGGTCGGGGAAGAACAACAGGCTCTTCACGTAGTGGCCGTCGGCCACGTCGATATGAAAGCGCTCCGAATAGGGTTCGACGCGCTTCATGTCTGCTTCCAGGTTCGCCAGGTCCGCCGACCACAGCGAGGTTGAACATTTCAACATCAATCGTTCTCCAATCAATGAGACTTTTTAACACCAAGACGCCAATACACGAAGGACACAAGATTCCTATTCATTCTTCGTGTTCTTTGTGCCTTTGCGTTTTCCCGAAAGTTAGACACCGCCTTTCACGCCGTCAAGCGCCACGCGCTGGCCCGATTCGACCGACCGCGCGATGGCGACCATGGCGCGCATCGCGGCCAGGCCGTCATCCACGCCGGCGCCCATCTGCGGCGCACCGTGCAACACGGCATCGGCAAAGCTTTCGATTTGCAACTTGTAAGTGAAGGCATCTTCGCCCAACGGGCGATGATACTGGCGATCTTTGGTGCTGAAACACTCCACTTCGCTGGACTTGTGGAACCAGGGCAGGTAAATGCGCCCGTTCACGCTGCCATTCTCGCCATAGATGCGAAAGCCTTCCTCAAAGTCGCCGCGCAGGGGCACCGTGAGTTCCAGGTGCCCCAGGGTGCCGCTGGCAAAGTCCGTTTCTACGAACCAGCAGTAGGCCCCGAACTGCTCGGAAAGCCTGGCATGGACGGCGGTGATTTCGCCGCCCAGGTAGCGTGCCATATCCACCAGGTGGCTGCCATGTGTGAGCATGAAGTAACGCCGCTTGTCGGCCTTGGGGTTGCCGGCGGGCTTGCGCGCCTGCGCGCTTTGGCGCGGGATGGGCTGCAAGTTGTCGGTCATGGTGTAGCGGTAGGTGGAATCGCAATACCAGGCCTTCAGCGCCATCATCCCGCCAATCTCCTCGTGGATGAAGCGATGGGCGAACGCTACGCCGGGGTCGAAGCGGCGGTTGTTGCCCACCTGTAACACCAACCCGCTCTCGCGCACGCGCTGCGCGAGCATTTCGCATTCCTCCACGCTCGTGCCGAGCGGCTTTTCCACCAGCACTGGTTTGCCGGCGGCGATGGCCTTCAGCGCGAGCGGCACGTGAAATTGATCGGCCACGGCGATGATGACGGCCTCCACCTGCGGGTCGGCCAACATCTCGTCGTAATCGCGGTAGGTCACCTGCGGGTCGTGGATGGCGGCCATCTTCGTGCGTAGATCATCCGCCACGTCGCAGATGGCATACAGTTCCGCATTGCGCGCTTTGCGGCACGCGTCGAAATGAGCGAATTGTGCAATCGGCCCGCAACCCAGCACGCCGATGCGTAGAAGTCTTTGTTCTTTGTTCATTATTCTCCAATCTCTTTTCCGTATCGCTGGCGCAGGGCGGTTTGCAGCGCAAGCATGTGCCGGCTTTGGGCCAGGGCCATCAGCGCGGACAGGTGTTGCTCGGCGGGCACGCCGCGCAGCTCACCCGTGCGATGAATCTCCAGCGCTTGCAGCATCGCCTCGGTGCCGATGGCCGGGTCAGCCTTGCCTTGCGCGTCTTTGATCGAGTTGATCGCCGAGCCCGCCAGGAACAGGATGCTCTCGCTCAGTCCGCGTTGCTCGGCGTCGGCCAGGTTCAGCCCGATGTTGCCCTGGTCCAGCGCGCCGGCGCGTGCGATCATCACCGGCCGAATGCCCGGCAATTCGCGCGTGAGCGCCTGCTCCGAGGCCACCCATTCGTCGCCATAGGGCTTCAGGAACGGCGTGCCGGGGCGCACGGGGGCCGTCTGCCGGAAGTCGATGCCGTCCAGGCGGGCCAGCGTATCGATCACCTCGCGCCAGATGCTGCGCGTCTTCACGCCGATGCCCGCGTTGTGCCCATAGATGGCGGGCGGGTGGGGCAGATGTTTGGTGGCTTCGCGCACCATGCGCACCGTGCCGCCGGCGAACGTCTCGCTAAACATCACCGCCGTCGCGCCGGCTGCCACCACGGCCTGCACCGTCTCCAAAATCTCGTGCGGCGCGCCGCTGATGTGCGGCGCAAACAGCAACCCGCGCCCGTCGCGCTGATCCTTCGCCCGCTCGATGGCGGCCACGGCCTTGCGCACGCGCTCGGCCACGGGGGAGTAGGCCAGGTTGGGGTACAGGTCTTCGTCTTCTTTGACGAACAAAAACAACGGGCAGCGCGCGGCGTCTTCCACCAGGGCACCCACCTCGTCGGGCGTGATGCCGGCGGTGGGTTTGAGAATTGTGCCGAAGGCCGGTGCGCCGGCGGGAAAGTTCGTCGCCCGTCGCACGCCCTGTGGCCCGTAGGCCGGGCCGGGGAAGGTGCGGATCACCTGCTCGGGAATTTGCAGGCTGATCAGGCGCGCGTCCTGGTTCTCGTACACGTCGAAGATGATCGCCGCGGCGACGGTGTGCAGCAGGTCGCACGAGGTCAGGTGCCCGTCGGGTTGCAACATCATCTTGAGCGGGAAGGCTACGTGCAAGAGGCCCATGCGCCCGCTGGCGTCGAAGGCGTCCACCCCGGCCGGCGTGGCGGAACATTGCGCCAGCAGCGAACCGGCCGGCGGATGCTTGATGCCGCTGGTGGCGTGATAGCTGATCTCTTCCACCGCGTCGGCAAGCTGCATACTGCGGAAGGCGAAGAAGTAGGTGGCGATGACGTGTTCGGGGCTGGTGGGGGCAGGACGTTCGGCCAGGCGGTCCTGAATCACCTGGCGTAGCCGAACTTCGCGCGCGTCGTTATCGTACCAAAGTAAATTACGGGTCGCGTCGTCAACTGGTTTCATACTTGCCTGTGTGCAGTCGCACAGCCCGCGTATGTGCGGGCTGTGACAAAGGGTGCAGAGAAATCTGCACCGGCTTGCGCCTATTTTAGTGGGTTTTACGGCTTAATTCGCGCGAGGCCCGGAAGTAGGCGCGCATGTTTTCAAGTGGGATGTTGTGCGGCAGGTCGGCGGTGGCCTTGATGATATGCCCGGCGCAAGGGCGCGCGTCGTCCAGGCAGCGTTTGACCTCTTTTTCCACGTCGTGCGGCGTGCCGAACGTCAGGATGGCGGTGCTCACGTTGCCGACCAGGAAGTGATCGCGCCCGATCCGGCGCGCGATGGCGGCGAGGTCCATGTTGGCGTTGATGATGAACCCGTCGAAGCCAAGCGCCACCAGGTCATCCAGCAGCGGGGTATAGTCGCCATCCGAGACGAAGCCCACCTTCACTTTCTTATTGCGCATGAGCGGTTCCAGCAATTCCTCGTAGAGCGGGAACAGGCGCTTGCGATACCAGTCCGGGTGAAAAACGAGCCCGCGCTCCATTGCCACGTCGTCGTGCAAGAAGACCATATCCACGTCGTCAGCCGCCCAGGCGCTCAGGTTGAAGCGCGATACTTTGGCGAAGTCTTGCAAGACGCGTTGGAAGCGTTCCGGCTCCGCCGCCGCGGCCGTGAGGAACAGCTCCCACCCGAAGGTCATGATGGGGAACTGGAACAGCGTGGTGTAGTACAAGCCGCTCACCAGCGACGTCTTGCCCACCAGTGCCTGGTCGGCGCGCCGGCTTTCCAGGGCCTGGCGGATGCCTTCCGGTGAGATCAGCGTGCAAGGGTCGTAGGCCAGCACTTCCTCGACCGTGTGGACAGGATACTCCTCGCGCCAGCCGCTGCCTGTCAGGCCCCATTCGGTGTAGCGCATGCCGTCCTGCCCTTCGCGGCTGGATTCGCCGGGGGCGAAGTGGATCGCGCGCTTGGGCACGCCGAACACCCAATCGATGTCCAGGGCTTTATAGGTATCGATGAAGGCTTGCTGAGGATCCTGCCAGGGGTTGTAGCCGATCAACTCCTGCATGAACCGGGGATGGTCGAGCGTCTCCTGGTGTGCCACCTGATCTGTAGGTTGGAGGTGGATGGCTTTCAATGCGCGCTCATAACTCATGATTGTGTTATCTCCTGAAGTGCCTCTTCGGAAGTTCTTAATGCTGTCGCGTCGTAAGCGTACTGTAACTCAGTATGCTCAAGTCGTCTGGCTTTCGCAACTTCCATTCCTCGTGCGCACCATTGCACGACGCCGGCCGGCGCGAATGGCGATGGTCTGCTCGCTATTGTGGCGATGAAGGCTCTCACCGTCAGCCAGAGTAGCTTAGCGCTTCAGGAAGTGCAGGTGACTGATCGGCTGGCGAATTCAGGGAATGTGATCCAGTCCGGTGCAGATGTCAGGATCGTGGCGGCAAAGCGAGTTTACTTGCCGATTGTGGTGCGATAAGTATTGTGCAGAGACCGCCGTCGGACATGTCTATGACGATGGCGGTCTCGATCTGTTTTTGGCACGTTTCCGTACATGTCTCAATCAACTTCAAACAGGGATCTGGGAAGTTCTGATTGCCTGATGATGCCAAGTAATGTCCCTACTTTTAACTCAGCGTGATCGGGAACTGGAACAGTAATCGTTGTGTGACCTACTACCCTTTGCATGAAGATATGGCTGCCTTTCTGCCGTACCTTCCTGAAGCCATTCTTCGATAGTATCTTGCAGACCTCCTTGCCGGAAAGGATGCGCAGCTTAGGCACGGGTTCACCTCGTGAAGGGCTTCCCTTGATTTAGCTGTATGGTTGGCATGAGGGGCATGATGTAAGTTTCTTTCTTCATCCTGCGACGCACCTCAGAAGCCGAGGCTACTTCAAAAAAGCCTTCCACAGCCTCAAGCAGGTTTAGTCTTGCCTCTTCAACGGTCTTGCCTTCGCTCACAATATCCAGTTCGGGGCAAGTTGCGACATAGCCATCTCCCTCGCGTTCGATCACTGCCGTGAGTTGCAGTACTTTGCTCATTCGCATCTCCTTGCATTCGTTGTCGATTCTCATTATACGTAGCCGTGCCCGTTATAATGCCGGCGTGGAAACGAGCCCCGATATTCAAGCGGTCGCGCCGCGTATTTACGACGTGGTGAAGCAGGTGCCACGGGGGATGGTGACAACCTATGGCGACGTCGCAACCATCGTCGGCGACGGCTGCGACGCGCGCATGGTGGGCACGGCGATGGGGTTGGTGAAAGACCCAGAGGTGCCCTGGCAGCGCGTGGTCAATGCCAAAGGGATGATCAGCACGCGCGGCGAACGCGCCATGCTCACCCAGCGCCAGCGCCTGGAGGCCGAGGGCGTGACGTTCGACGCGCAGGGGCGCATCAACCTGGCGCGCTTCGGTTGGCGCGGCCCGGACCCAACCTGGGCCGCGCAGTATGGCTATCAGACGTTGCCGGCCCAGGACGAGCCGTTTCAGCCAGGGTTGTTCTAATGATGATGATGGATCCCATAATGGCGAAAACATGAATGAAAAGTGAAACGTGAGAAGCATTTTCGCATCACGCCCTTACGCTTCATGTTTCATTTATTACTGCCCCGACAGCGCCGTAACACCGGCAAAGAGCGGCTCGAAGCGCGCCAGAAACTCCGCCGGCAGCGCGGGCTTTTGGATGTCGATGAGATTTTGTCGCAGGTGCTCCACCGAGCCGGTGCCGGAGAGCACGCAGTCGATCCCAGGTTCGTGGGCACAGAAGCGGTAGGCCGCCTCGGTAAACGAACTGCATTCGCCGCGTTCCACCAGTTCGCGCAACAGCGGCACGGCATGCAGCGTCTGCGCATCTAGCTCACCGGCGTCCACTTTCTTCTGCAAGAAGCTTTGCAGGTTCTGCGGGCAGATCAACGCCTGGCGCACGGCGAACATACACAACACGCCGATGCCTTTGGCGCGCGTGATGTGGAAGAGCCGGTCGCGCGCCGAGAAGTTCAGCAGGTTGAAGCCGATCATCATCACATCCCAGTAGCCGTCCTGTGCGGCGCGTTGCAAGGCCCGATGCTCCGTGTCAGAAGCGAACCCTTCCGTGATGCCGATGAAGCGCAGTTTACCTTCTGCGCGCATGCGTTGCAGGACGGGCAAAGTATGGTCCACAACGGCCTGGTAGTCATCCAGTTTGACGCCGTGGATGTGGTAGATGTCCACGTGGTCTGTGTGCAGGCGCCGCAGGCTTGCCTCCAACGAGGTCCGTACCTCGGTGGGGGTTTTCAGGCGCCCGTCTTTCTTATAAGTCAATTTCGTGGAGAGCGTGAACTTCGTGCGATCCACGTTTTGAATGACGTTCCCGATCGCCGTCTCGGTGTCGTAGCCTTCTGCCGTGTCGATCAGGTTCACGCCTGCGTCCAGCGCAGCCTGCACCACTCGCTCAGCGTTTGGTTCGCCCTTATTCTGCCCCGTGCCCAGCCGGCTGAAGCCGCCACCGCCCAGGCCCAACAGCGTGGCGCGTATATTCGTTTTGCCGAGTGTATTCAGTCGCATCTTTTGTTTCAATCCTCCTTCCCTACGGCTGGCGCAGTTCCTGCAATGCGCGCGCATATGCCTTCTGTAGCACTTTGTAGCCGTCCTTCAAGCAGGGTTGATAGTGACCAGCCAGTATGGCATCCGCCTCCAGCCTGGCGCAGTGGGTGAGTGATTGCAAGTAGGCTTGCCGATCATAGTCTACGCCACCTGTCCAACCTAGCAAAGCCGACTCGCAGTTGGGACCTACGTGCACCACGTCGCCGGTGAACAACACATTGCGCCCCTGTTTCATCAAATGGTAGAACACCGAGCCGCTCGAATGTCCCGGCATGTGGATGACCTGGAATGCCAGCCCGGCGGCCTGTACCACGTCGCCGTCTTTCACACACAAATCCACCGGGCAGGCGGGGAACTTGCGCCCATAAGCGTAGGGGATGGTGCGGTCGTCGCCTAGCTCGATGCCCTCGGCGTCACCGGGCCCGGCCACGATGCGCGCGCCACGCCAGCGCAAAGCCAGCGCGTTGCCAGCGTGGTCGAAGTGCGCGTGCGTCAGCAACACGTGCGAAATCGGGAGCCGATCCAGTTCCCAGGCGTGCAAGTTCTCGTCGATGACGGATAGGTCGTTCTCGTCCAACCCCGTATCGATGAGAACAACCGCGTCGGTGCCTTTCACGGCGTAGACGTTTGGGTGCAGCCCATACGCAAAGCCGGAAACAAGGTAGATGTCTTGGATCAGTTGCATCTCTCTCCTTAGAACTGATAGGAATGTTGGTCATTATCGGGGAGATGCAAACGACGTGAGAGGGGAAAAGCGACTCAGATGACCCCACTGGGATTCGAACCCAAGTTTGAGCCTTGAGAGGGCTCCGTCCTAGGCCACTAGACGATGGGGCCACGTTGTGCCATGTGCACAGGCCGCTAGAGTATACCACAACAGCGGTTAAAATAAGCCACATATTTTGGGCCGGCCCGCTCTCGCCGGCAAATGGCAAATCACACGTCACAGGAGACACCATAGTGCGCAGCAGGTCAAGACACATCATCACGCTTTTGATTGCCCTGGCGTGTGGTTTTTCCCCTTTTTCCACGGCGCGCGCACAAATGAAGGTCGTCCGCGATACGCCGCCGGCAGAATACCGGGTGCTTTCGGGGGATGACTGGCTGGCCGGGCACGGCGTTGACGTGTATTACTACTCTTCGCCCGACCATCCCACGGTGCTCACGCGCGATGGCACCTATATGTACGAATGCGTCGAGCTTGCCATCAGCCTGTACGGCATGTTGGGCTACCACACCTGGAAAGTGAACGGCAACATGATCCAGTCCGCGGCTCAGATGATCACGGCCACGCTCACCCATCCGCAAGGGCTAGAAGACCTGGAGTATTACCCTAATGGCGACTTCATCGCGCCGAGGTCGGGCGATATTGTGGTGTGGGATAGCGACTACAACGGCGGTACAGGGCACGTGGGCATCGTAAATCGCATCGCGGGGAATGACGTGGAAGTGATCCAGCAAAATATGTGGCAGGGCAGTTCGCAGCACTACCGCATCATGTTGACGCTCACGCGCGACGAATCGTTGCGCTACACATTGACGGCGCGCGACGAAAGCTCTCCTGCCGGCTGGATTCGTTCGCCGCGCATGTTTCAATATCTCGCCCAGCCCACGCGCAAGTCGCTCTTGAATACGTTCCGGTCGGAGTGGAACCGTGATGGCGAGACGCTCTTTGTCTATCTATCGCCGCGCCTGACGCGCCTGCTGGTGGACGAAAAGGCGTTCGACCTGGCATATGGCGAGGAATCGGGTGATAAGCCGTTCTTGCAGCTTTCGCATGCCCTGGAGCTGTCCGGCGCGCTGTCCTTGACCGACCCCGATTACGCCCAGCGCATGTTGTATTTTGCGATGCAGCGTATGCGCAGTGACAGGCGGCTCAGCTCGGCGGCGGGCGTGCGCTCGATCGACGTGATGTTGAAATACACCGGCGACAGCGTCTGGCTGCGCCCCTGGGGAGGGGCAGCGAATGGCACCTGGCTGCGCTACGACGGTTTACAGAAATATGCTGCGGGGGAGCCTGGTAAGTAAGCTCCCTAACCCTCGGAGGGTTGCACTACATCCGTGGGTTGCTGTTCGGGCGTCGCTTTTGGAATCACACGCACGCGGTTCCAGGCGGCACGAATTTCCTCCAATGCTTCGTCGGTGTCGGGCACCTCGCCATAGTGTGCGGCCACGTAGGCGTTGGTGATGATGTTCAAGTCGGCCCCTGCATCGGGGAACGCATTTGCCAGGGCGGGCAGATAGTCGAAGGGCGTCTGCGCCGGCGGGCGCGTGAAGCCCCGTTTCCCGGCTTCGTGCGTCATGCGCGCATAAATGCGCCGGATGGTCACAGCGGCCAGCCAGCGCCGCAGGCTGAGGCTTTTGAGCATCTCTCCGACGAAGGCGGCTGGCGGGGCGATTTCCTCCTCCTGCAAGTCTTGTAAATCATCCGTCCGTGCGCGATTGATAGCCTCTTCGTGCCGGGCCCGGCTGGTGGACCAGACGATGACGCCGATGATACCGAGCACAATGAGCACCCCGATCACAAACCGCACTTCGGGCGGGATATAGAGCACTGCCTGGGCATTCTGATCGGGCTGTTGAAGTTGTCCCAAGAAGTCATTCATGCTCTGCAACGGGCTTTGCTGGCGCTGCATTTTGCTAAATAGCAGCGAGAGGATCAGGCTGACCACGTACCCCACCGCGAATGCGACGGCCAGGATGGGGATGAGCAGCACGAAAAGAATCAGCCGCAGGCCGTCGGCCAGCAGGTCTCCGCTGACGAGCATGGCCAGGGCGATGCTGATGACGAGGGGGATGCCCACGCCCGCAAACAGCATCCGCCACCAGCGGCCATCCATCTTCACCACCCGGCCGCGTTCGCTCTGTTCCACGCGCTCGATGTGGCTGAGCGGCATGGCGAACAGCGCACCGGCCAGGAACGGAATGATGAAGATGATCAGGTTGGCCGAGCTATTGAACATGGTGGCCAGCGCGAACAAGATGAAGAGCAATAGCCCCATCTGCAAACGTTGCCGCGCCGCGTCTGGACCGAGCGGCGTGATGCCCAAGGCCATCCCGCGCCACCATACCATCAGCACGCCGCCGAATTCGATGAACAGCACCGACAGGCTCAGCAGGTCCAGGTGCGCGATCAGATTGACGATCACCACCGATGTCACTAACATCCCCACCAGCCACGCGCCCGCTACGATGCGTTGCGCGGTCGTGCTGGCGTCACGCTGCGCCAGCCAGCGGCGCGAGAAAGCGATGCTGCACAAGATCACCCATGTGACGGCCAGGGCGATGCCGCTATCCACAAAGCGCAGCGGGGTAGGCAGTATCAACAGCAACGGCTCGATGATCGAAGCCTCTGCCAACGCAAATAACATGACGATGACGATCCGCCGCCAGTTCATGAGCCCGCTCCTTCGGCGGAAGTATCCACCCGCGCGCTATCAAAAGCCAGCGGCTCGCCGGACTTCTGCTTGCCATTCCACATGCCGCCGTTCCAAAAATCGGGCGGCGGAGGGATGTGATAGACGGGGTAAGGCAAATTGTGCGCGTCGGGGGCTTTGCGATCCACCACGATCACGATGAGATTCTTGCCCAGGCTGTTCAGGCGTGCCAGGGCCGTTTCGATGCGCGGGGTGAACACCGGCGTTACCACCACCAGCGAAGCGCCCAGCGGCAGGCGGCTTTGTTCGCTCAGCAGGAACATGTCGAAGGGTGTGAGGGTGAACGAGTACATCACCGCCAGGCTTTCCAGGATGCGCGTGAGCTGATTGGGTGAGCGGCGTGGCCGCACGCGCAGCGCTTCGGGAAGCGACGGCGCGGTGCCGTTGGACGACAGGCCGATGGTGCAGCCATTTTTGTCGGCCCACACCGCCAGGCTACCGGCCACTGAGAGCGTCCACTCGAAGCGCTCTACGTCGGTGCCACGCCAGTCTTCTTCGAAGGTGGTCACGTTCAACATGACGACGGCGGTGGGTTCGCTGGTGTTTTCGCACACGCGCGTCTGAAGCGCCCCGGCGTGCGCCGTGGCCTTCCAATGAATCTGGCGAAATGGGTCGCCAAAGCGGTAATCGCGCGCGCCCATGATGCGGGCCGGGTCCTCCACCAGGCGGCGCAACGCCGCGAATGCACCGAATGGGTCCCTGGTGGGCAGGCCCAGGTCGTCCAGTGCGAATACGCGCGGATAGACGATCAACATGTCGTTTGGTTTATCCACCCGCTCCTGCACCGATAGGCCCAACAGGTCTATGGCCCGCAAAGACGCCGTGCCAAACCGGTAGTAGCCGCGCCGTATCGCGCGCAAGTGAGAGATGCGTGCCGTGTGTTCACCGGGTTTCAGCGCCGTCATTTGTGAGAGGTTGATGCGCTCATCCGTCTTATAGGATGTCTCGGGGGATGTGTCGTCCGCATCCTGGAACCCAGGCGGCGCGACGTCATCCACCTGCAATGAGACGATTGGCAGGCGGCTACGATTGACCAGGTTGCACGCCACTTCGGCGATCTCGCCCATGAACAGGCGCGTCTCGCTGAAGCGCCGTTCATAGGCCACGTTATCCAGCACGTGGCGCTGCAAGAAAGCGCTGACCGAGATGATGACGATGCTCAAGACGCCCAGGGCGGACATGGCCGGGATGTGCAAGATCACACCGCCCACGGTGATGAAGAGGAGCAGCGTTAACCAACGCTCGTCAAAAAACAACATGCTAAACCTTATCGACAGGCACAGGTGTGCGCTCCAGGACGTCGCGCAAAATGTCTTCCGGCTTGCGCCCACGCAGGCGGCTCTGGCTGTCCACCACGATGCGGTGCGCCAGTGCGTAGGGGGCCAGCGTCTTCACGTCGTCGGGCAACACGTAGTCGCGCGCATGGATCGCCGCGAAGGCCTGCGCGGCGTGATACAGCGCCAGCGTCCCGCGTGGGCTGACGCCCAATTGAATCCCGGGAGCCTCGCGCGTGGCGCGACACACGTTCACCATATACTCGGCCACGCTGCGCTCCACGCGCACGGTGCGCACCTGTTTTTGCATCGATAATAGATCCTCCGCGCTCACCACCGGGGCCAGCTTCTCGAAAGGGTCCGTGCGCTCGAAGCGCACCAGGATTCGGTGCTCTTCTTCGACGCCTGGGTAACCCAGGCTGATGCGCAACATAAAGCGGTCCACCTGCGCTTCGGGCAGTGGGAAGGTGCCTTCCAGTTCAATCGGGTTCTGCGTCGCCAATACCAGGAAAGGCCGCGCCAACGCCATCGTTTGGCCGTCCACGGTCACCTGGCGTTCCTGCATCGCCTCCAGCAATGCCGATTGGGTGCGCGGCGTGGCGCGGTTGATTTCGTCCGCCAGCACGACTTGCGAAAATATCGGCCCGGCCCGAAATTCGAAGATCTGTTGCTTCTGGTTGTAATAGGAAATGCCGGTGACGTCGCTGGGGAGCAAATCGGGCGTGAATTGGATGCGTTTGAAGGTGCAATCCAGGCTGCGGGCAATTGCCTTGGCCAGGGTGGTCTTGCCGATGCCGGGTACGTCTTCCAGCAGCACGTGACCCTCACACAGTAGCGCAACCAGTGCCAGGTCAATGACGTCGTCTTTACCAATGATGACAGTTTGGATGTTTGTGCGCAATTGCGCGGCGATCGTGCTAATAGGCTGTTGTGTCACACGTTACATTGTAATCTGCATAGAAAGATTTATTTATCAGTACAATACACTCAAATATGGTAGCTGGTTTGGGCGGTGCAACGCTGGAAACCATTGATCCACACATACGGGCAATCGACGCCTGGCGAGATGGCGCGGCAGTGGCCGACCTGCTGGAAGTATCGTTCAGGGAAGAAGGCATCGACGACAACGGACAGCGCATGATTCGCATGCTGCGCAGTTATGGTCCGGTGGAAGCGCTGATTATGGAAGGCGCACCGGGGTTCGTATGGGTCGAAAATGGGCAGGTATTGGGGAATGCGTCGGTGCAATACAACCCTTCCAGGCGCGGTTTCTGGATTGTGGGCAACGTGGCAACGCATCCCGATCACCGTAGCCGTGGCATCGGTAGCGCGCTGATTGGCGCCACCATTCAGTTTGCACGCGCGCGAAATGCCAGGGGCATGGCCCTGCAGGTGATGGAAGGCAATGCGCCGGCCATTCATCTTTATGAAAAGTATGGCTTTCGTGCTCAGGGGGCGGTGACCTATTACCAGCGTCCCTCTGTGCGCGTGCAGCCCGTCTGGCATGACGTCTCCAGCGCCAATGCCGTGCTGGTGCGCAAGGCCACCTGGGCCGACAGCGATAACGTGTGGCGGGCCGTGGGCCACAACATCCCAGACGAGCTGACCTATGCGGACCCATTTGATTCACGGATGTATCGGCTGGGCATGCGTTGGTCGCTGGTGAATTGGTTCGGTGGCAATCGCGAACATTGGTGGGTCGCCGAAAGTGGCGGCCGATTTATCGGCGCACTCCGCACGCGCGTGAATCTGGATATGTCGCAGCACAACGTGGAGTTGATGTTGCAGGCGCAGGCGGCTGCCGCGCATGGGATTGCGCTCTTGGAACGGGCCTTGAAGCATTTTGAGGCTTACGCCGCCAAACCATTGCTGGCCACTCAGGCACGCCCACACGTGTATTCGCATGAAGCTTTGCAAGCTGTGGGGTTTAAGCCGACGCGCACGTTGATCCATATGAAGCTGGAACTCTGAGCCGGGAAACGATCTGCGCGAGTTGCCCGGCGTCCAGCGAATTCGAGATGCCCTCCCATCAGTCACATAGGAAGGCATCTGCATCTGTTGTGCTTTTCCACATGCAAGGAAGATTGGCCTATATCGCGTTGGAAGTGAAGTGTTGAACCTATGCCGGAATTACCAGAAGTAGAGACAATCGCACGCCAGTTGCGTGAAGGATATACAAACCCCATGACGGGATCCGTCACGCCGCCGTTGGTGGGGCGCACCATCCAGGAGGCGCGTGTGCTGTGGCCGCGCGAAGTGTCGGGCCTGACCGCTGGAGTTTTCAAGCGGCGCACGCGTGATCGGCGTGTGTGCGCTGTAGGCCGGCATGGCAAGTACCTGATTCTGACGCTCGCGCCTCCTGGCGAAGGAGCCGAGTCATTCATGCTGATTCATCTGCGCATGAGCGGGCGGCTGAACGTGGTGCCGCAAGCCGAAGCAGTGTCGAAGCATGCGCGTGTGATATGGCACCTCGACGAGGGGTTGGCGTTGCAGTTTGATGACGCGCGCAAATTTGGGCGGGTCTACCTGGTGGATGCACCGGAGCAAGTCACTGGTAAGATAGGGCCAGATGCGTTACAAATAACCGCATCCGACTTTGCACTTCGACTGAGGCTGAAACGCGGCGCACTCAAGCCAATCCTGCTCGACCAGACGTTCATCGCCGGGGTGGGCAATATCTACGCTGATGAGGCATTGTTCCTGGCGGGGCTTCGTCCCTTGCGCCAGGCCGGCACCCTCAGCAATGAGGATGCCGGGCGGTTATATGCCGCTGTCCAACGTGTGCTACGTGATGGGATCATTGCCAACGGCGCGAGCTTCGACTGGGTCTACCCAGGTGGAAACTATCAAAACCACTTTCGCGTCTACGGGCGCACCGGCGAACCCTGTGAAGTATGCGGCAAGCCGATCACGCACATCGTGGTGGGCCAGCGCAGCACGCATTTATGTGAATTCTGCCAGAAATGAACCGAGTACGACTCTATGCTACTGAGGCGATCATCCTACGACGATTGGATTTCGGCGAAGCCGACCGCATCCTGACCCTGATGACGCCCGAGATGGGCAAGCTGCGCGTGATCGCCAAAGGCGTGCGTAAGATCACCAGCCGCAAGGCGGGGCACGTGGAGTTATTCACGCGCGTGCAATTGTTGTTGGCGCGCGGGCGTAGCTTTGACATCGTCAGCCAGGCCGAGACGATAGAGCCCTACCGGGCCGTGCGCGAAGACTTGTTGCGTTCGAGCTTCGCACACTACATCTGTGAGTTGATCGACGTCTTTGCACAGGAAGGCAGCGAAGACACGGCGCTATATGACTTGCTGGCCAACGGCCTGAGCTGGTTGGCCGAAGCGCCCGATCCTGCGCTTGCGGCGCGTTACTTCGAGTTGCGTCTGCTCACGTTGACCGGCTATCGCCCGCAACTGTTCCGTTGCGTGCGCACGCATGAGCCGATCGCTATCGACAATCCGGCCGTTCGTTTTGTGGCCTTCTCGCCAATGGAAGGCGGCGTCCTTTCGCCTGCCGCGGCGGGGCAATCCAGGGATACCTTCGCGCTGCCCGTGGGTGCGTTGAAGTTGTTGCGCACCATGCAGACGCAACCCTTCGAAGAGGTCAGTTCCATGGATGTGTCGCCCGCCTTGCACGCGCAGGCCGAACAGGCCATGCGCCGTTATCTGCAGTTTATCCTGGAGCGGACCTTGCGCTCGACGCATTTCTTGCGCCAACTGGAACGCGAGGACCCTCCGCATCATCAAGAACACACTTAGGCACCTTTTTGCGGCTACGCCAAGCGGCCCGACGACATCGTTACAAGCTGGACACATGGACTTCTCTGCTTCAATCAGAAAGCGTTTCCCGGCGCTTGAATCACGCGACTTCACTATCTTCTGGATAGGGCAATTCATCTCGCTCATCGGCACCTGGATGCAAAACGTTACACAACCGTACCTGGCCTATCGCATCAGCAGCCAGCCGTTTTATCTGGGGTTGATCGGGTTTTCATCGTCTCTGCCAGCCCTGCTCTTCATGCTGCCGGGGGGCGTGGCTGTGGAGCACATGGATAAGCGTAGCGTGGTGATCGTGATGCAGGTAGTGATGATGGTCCAGGCATTTGTAATGGCTTTCCTGGCGCTGACGGGTATCATCACCATCTGGCACATCGTGGTGTTGTCATTCGTCCTGGGCATGGCGAGTTCGGTGGAGATCACGGCGCGCCAGGCGATGCTGATCGAACTGGCCGGCAAGGAGGCGCTGCCGAATGCCATTGCGCTGCAATCGACGATCTTCAACGCGGCGCGCGTGCTTGGCCCGGCGTTGGCCGGCCCGCTACTGGTCATCTTGCAGGGGAGTGGTGAAGGCTGGGCTTTCTTCGCCAATGGCGTGAGTTATCTGTTCGTCATCGTCAGTTTGCTCATGGTGCACCCCAACAAGGAATATAGCTCCGACGTCGGCATGCGGGCCGACCCTATCAAGGAGTTCCGCGAAGGGCAGCGCTACATCCGCGGGACGGCCCTGGTGGGGCTGCTCATCTTTACCGCTGCCGTGCCTGGTTTTCTCGGCTTCCCGTCCATCCAGCAGGTGCCCGCGTTTGCGCAAGACATCTTCCACCAGGTCGGCGATACGGATGCGATTGTCGCGGCACGCAACAGCGCCATGATCACCGCGCAGGGGGTGGGCGCGCTGATTGCCGCCACCACGATTGCGATTTTCAGCATGATGAAGCACAAGGGCAAATTGCTTACAGCGGGTGAATTTGTGTTTGCCATCGCGCTGGTGGGCCTGTCGTTCACGCGCCGCCTGGAGGCGTCGCTGCCGCTCATGATGCTCATCGGGTGGGGGACGGTGACACAGCTTGCGATGACCAACACGCTGATTCAACTGCTGGTGCCCAATAATTTGCGCGGCAGAGTGATCAGCACTTACCTGTGGGCACAGAACGGCGTAGCGCCGTTTGGCAGCTTGCTGGTGGGTTGGATGGCGCAGGTGTTCGGCGTGCCAACTGCCGTGCTTGTGGGCGGAAGCGTGTGCCTGGGGGTGGCGCTGGTGGTTCATCTCATCACGCCGGCCATTCGCCAGGCGGCGGCGTGATGTTAGATTTTCGATTGCCGATTTCCCCTTTTAGGGACTGTTTCAAAAGGGTATTTCGAAAAGCTCGCCGGCTGTGGAACTTGCTCTGATTCGGCGGCAGGGTCATTCCGAATGCGCCGCGTGACGAAAATGGAGGCGGGCTGCAATGGCGCATGAGGAATCTGGGCTGTCATCGGCGCGTGTGCTGGATAAAACCAAGGTTCCATAGCGACGTCTCTTGCGGAGCACGGCCAAGATCCCTCGCTGCGCTGCTCATGACATGTGATTCATTGCGCAGAGAGACATGGCTTGAGCTGTCATTCCGACGAGTGCAGCGAGGAGGAATCTTGGTTGTGTAAAGTGCCTGCTTGGGACAACGCTCAGATTCCTCCCAGGCTGTTACTCCCTTGCACGATTTCATTTGTTGGCGCGCGCTTCGGAATGACGGGGCTGCGGGTCATGGGGCACCTCTGTTGTCCCAACGATCTATCTCTCGGAATGACACCGCATCGGGCAACCTGCACCTCCAAGGTGGGGTTGGCGCAATGCCGTTGTCGATGCACTGCGTGCGCGAGATGCCCAATGCACATACCCTTTCAGAATACTTTCTGAGCCGATCATGATGAGCCTGTCGAACCTCCTTCGACAGGCTCAGGATGCACCCTAAACCCAGGCCCGCGTGGTACTCAGTTCAAAAAACGTAACTCCCTCGCGTGATCGACTCGCCCATATAGCCGGCGGTAGACCAACGGCGCATCCGCCGCCCCCAGCAGCAAAATGCCACTCCTGGCTAACCGCGCAGAGGTGGTCGTGTCAAGCCATTGCGAGGTTTCGAACACCGCCAGGATGGCTTCGTCGTCGTCGTCCGCGGCGACGCGGTTGATGGAGACTTTGCCGCACGCCTCACACTGATGAATGAGCATCAATTCCCCTTGTCGCTCGGTTGCATATTTGCTGGGGCTGCGCTTCAACGTCAGCCCAATTGCATTCATGCGCCCCCGGCAGGCCGAAAGGCGGTCCCCTGGTTCGTACAGGTCCAGGTGGCGCGATGACAGGCAATAGGGGCAGTGATTGCGGTTGTGCCCACCCGTCTGCACTCGACTTGCCAGGACGATGTTGTGGCAGTGCAAGCACGTGAAACCGTCGCTCGTATGGCGTAGCCCGCCGGAGCGGGTATAGTGACGTTGTGTCGTAAAGCAGGTTGTCATGACGCTGCCCTCAATTTCAAGTAACTCTCGTAACGATAGGGGCTGATCCGGCCGGCGTTCACCGCCTGGCGGATGGAGCAGCCCGGCTCATGGATGTGCCGGCAATCTCGCCCGAACTTGCACGTGCCGACCAGGGGGCGCATTTCGGGGAAGAACAGGGCCAGGTCGTCTGCGTCCACGTCCCACAGGCCAAATTCACGGACGCCCGGCGTGTCGATGATGGCACCGCCGGATGCGAGCGCAAATAGCTCCTGGTGCGTGGTGGTGTGGCGCCCTTTGCCGGTGACGCGGCTCGTCTCTTGCACGCGCAACCCCAGCCCGGATTCGATGGCGTTCAAGAGCGAAGTCTTGCCAACGCCGGATTTGCCGACGAGGACCGACAATTGCCCGTGTAGCGCCGCCTTGAAGTCTTCCATTCCCAGGCCGCTATGTGTGCTGGTCAGGATCACGCCGTAGCCGATGGCGCGGTATTCGTCGGCCACGGCTTCGATCTCTTCACCCTCCGGGCGGCCTTGCACCAGGTCTAGCTTGGTGATGCAGACAAGGGCTGGAATCCCGGCCGCTTCCGCCGAGACGAGGTAGCGGTCCAGTAACGGCCAGGCCAGGCGCGGGCTGGCCGCAGCAAACACCGGCACTACCTGGTCCACGTTGGCGGCGATGATCTGTTCGTGCGCGTGTGCGCCGGGCATCGGTACCGCCGAGCGGCGCGACAGTTGGTTGCGCCGCGGCAGAACCGTGGTGATTTGTGCGGCGTCGTTCCAGCACACCCGGTCGCCGATCGTCACCGGGTCGCCGGTGGATTGGCGTTTCAGATGCTGTGAAAGGGTACACGTGAGTGCGCCGTCGATGGTTTGCACCACATAGGCGTTGGCGATCTTTTTGACGACGATCCCGCTCTGCGGGTCTGCGATCTTTAGAAATGCGTTCAGGGTACTACTTCCTGTCTCTACGGACAAAAAAAGCCAGCCACAGGAATTCCCGTGGCTGGCTATCTGTTCAAGCCGGGCGGTGTTGCGATAGGGCAAACCGTCTGGCTATTTCTTCTTGGTGAAAGAAACGAAAAAGCCACGGGGAGCATGAACGCACCCGTGGCCGTTATAGATTCAGGAAATAGTTAATCTAACAGGTAGCAGGCGCGCTCACGCTAACTGGACTTGAACAAGACCCAATACTGTCAACGTATTTAACATGAAACGCGTTTGCTCCTTTCTAAAGATTAAGATGGGGCAAATTTAGCATGAGACGGAGAGGTTGTCAACTGTTGCGTGCCGTGTGCCATTTCGGGGCAAAAATCTCCGGGGTCTCCCGCGGGATGAAGTTCGGCCAGACCCCGAAGGTTTCCTCTCAAGCGATGCTACCGGCGCCCATTTCGCATAAATATCGAGTAGAATAAATGTTCTAATCCTGCATTTGGAACTACGATTTAGCCATGTTGACTGAGTTGCGCGTGCGCGATTTTGCCATCATTGACTCGTTGAATGTCGAATTTACGAGTGGATTCAATGTGCTCACCGGCGAGACCGGCGCGGGCAAGAGCATCATTGTGGACTCGATTGCCTTGCTATTGGGTGATCGTGCCGAGGCGGGCATGATCCGTGCCGGCGCGGAGCGTGCCTTGATTGAAGGCGCCTTTACGCTGGAAGAAGGGGTGCGCCAGGAGGTGGAGGCCCGCCTGGCCGAGCAGGGCCTGGAGTCCGATGAGCCCGGGCAGATGCTGTTGGGTCGCGAAGTGCGCGCCAATGGCCGCACGCTGTGCCGCGTGAACGGGCGCGCAGTGGGCCAGAATGTGCTGCGCGAACTGGGCGAACTGTTGGTGGATGTGCACGGCCAGAGTGAGCACCTCTCGCTTTTGCGCGTGAAGGAGCAGGTGAACCTGTTGGACCGCTATGGCAACCTGTGGGACCTGCGTGCGCGCGTGGCGACCAAAGTGGCCGAATTGCGTGCCACTCGCAAGGAACTGAAGCAACTCGTCGATAATGCGCGCGAGCGGGCCCGGCGGGTGGATATGTTGAAGTTCCAGGTGGAGGAAATCCGTGCGGCCAAGCTAAAACCCAACGAGGAAACCACGCTGCAGGAGGAGCACCTGCACCTGGCAAACGCCGAAACGCTGGCGACGTATGCCGAAGAGGCGTATGGCGTGTTGTATGAATCCTCGCGCGATCAGCAGGCCGCCCTGGATCAAATCGCCGTCGCCGTGCGCGCACTCACCAACCTGGCGCGCTACGACAAGCAATTCGAGGAATATTGCCATTCGCTGAACGATGCCGCGGCGATTGTGCAGGAGGTGGCTCGCACGTTGCAGGAATATCGCGAGGCGATTCAATTTAACCCGCGCCGTTTGCAGCAAGTGGAAGAGCGCCTGAGCCAGATCAAAAAGTTGAAGCGCAAATACGGCGACACGGTGGAGGCCATTATTAGCTTCGCGGAGCAGGCCGAAAGCGAGCTGAACCAGATTGAAAACAGCGCCGAGCGCATTGAGGCCTTGCAGTCCCGCGAGGGTGCGCTATCGGATGAACTGGCGGCGCTGGCAGTGGAGCTTTCACACAAACGCCGCACGGCGGCCGAACAACTGGGCAAGAGCGTGGAGGCCGAACTGCAAGATTTGCGCATGAGCGGCGCGCGCTTCGCCGTCAGCATCACGCAAGAGCCGGATGAACACGGAATAGAGGTTGGAGATTTGAGGTTAGAGGCAGGCGATTTGAGATTCGAGATGCGAGATTCCAAAAATGCCGCGAAAGGCGGCGCGAAGATGACTGAGCCAATCTCCAATCTCCAATCTCCAATCTCAGACCCCAATCCCGCGCCCCTCAAAGTCCGCTTCGATTCCACCGGCATCGACCGGGTGGAATTTATGATCGCCCCCAACCCCGGCGAGGGGCTGAAGCCGATGGCAAAGATTGCCTCGGGCGGCGAGACGGCGCGTTTGATGCTGGCGTTGAAGGCTGTGCTATCGCGGGCCGACAACACGCCCTCGCTCATCTTCGACGAAATTGACCAGGGAATTGGTGGGCGCGTCGGTGCTGTGGTTGGGCAGAAGTTGTGGGCGTTGACGCGCTCGCACCAGGTGCTGTGCATCACCCACTTGCCGCAACTGGCCAGCTTTGGCGACTCGCACTACAAGGTGGAGAAGGTAGCCCTGGAAAATCGCACCATCACCAACGTGCGGCGCTTGAAGCGGGAGGAGCGCCTGGATGAACTGGCGCAGATGCTTGGCACCAGCGGCAAAACAGGCCAGCAGGGGGCGGAGCAGTTACTGAAGGAAGCCGGCGACGTCAAAGGGGCCCAAAAAGGCGAATAACGTCTTAAAATCTCCCTTCGTAATAGCCGACATTACATCGACTCAACACGTGGCTTGCTTTGTGTGTAAGGGAGAAGACTATGCAAGTAACGCCGAGGCAGAACGTCACATTCGTCAAACGTTTGCGCTACGCCTTTGATAATGCCATGTCGCGCGGGCCTGCCGGGCTCATCATCTGGCTGGGCATCGCTTCGGCGATTTTGGTCGTAGGGCTCAGCCTGTTGATTTTCTTGGGGCATACGGACCCTCAGATGAGCCTGGCGGATATCTTGTGGGATATTCTGTATCAGACGTTGACCCCGAACCCGGTGGACCCCAAGGCCGGCTCCGTATTCTTCCTGGGCGGGATGTTCTTTTCCACGGTGGGCAGCCTGTTTTTGGTCAGCATCTTCATCGGCATCCTCACCAATTCAATCGATGGTCGCATTCAGAACTTACGTAAAGGACGTTCGTTTGTGATCGAGCACGATCACACGCTGATCTTGGGCTGGTCGCCCAAGATATTTGCCATCATCTCTGAACTGGTGATCGCCAATCAGAACCATAAAGATGCCTGCATCGTCATCCTGGCCGATAAAGACAAAGTGGAGATGGAGGACGCAATACGTGCCCAGGTGAAGCATTTCCAGACGACGCGCATCGTCTGCCGCACGGGCAGCCCGATTAACCAAACGGACCTGGAGATCGTGAACCCTCAGACGGCCAAGTCCATCATCATCCTTTCCCCGGAGGATGATGATCCCGACTCGCAGGTGATCAAGATCATCCTGGCGATCACCAATCATCCCGACCGTCGCCCAGAGCCGTATCATATCGTGGCCGAAATTCGTAGCCCGAAGCACATGGAAATTGCCCAGATGGTCGGGCGTGATGAGGCAAAACTGGTGCTGGCCAGTGACCTGATCTCGCGTCTTACGGTGCAGACTTGCCGCCAATCGGGCCTGAGCGTGGTGTATACGGAACTGCTCAACTTCGAGGGCGATGAGGTCTATTTTCAGCATGAGCCGGGGCTGGTGGGTAAAACCTTCGGCGAGGCGCTGACAGCCTATGAAGACTCCGCTGTGATGGGCCTACAGTTCGCGGATGGGGCGGTGAAGCTGAACCCGCCGATGGACATGCGCATCGGCCCGGACGATAAGATCATCGCCATCTCCGAAGACGACGATACGGTGAAGCTATCGGGGATGCAAACATTGCACATTGATGATTCGGCCATCCTTGAACCGCAACCCACCACAACGCATCCCGAACGTACCCTAATCCTGGGTTGGAATGAGCAGGCTTGCCGGGTCATCAGCGAACTGGATCACTACGTGACGCCGGGGTCGGAAGTGACGGTGGTGGCGGACCTGGATGAAGCGGAGACACAAACGCAGTGCCAGGGCGGCATGGTGCGCAATATGAAAGTGTCATTTTGTCGCGGCGACACAACCGACCGCGCCATGCTGGAAAGTCTGAACGTGCCGAGTTATGACCACATCATCATCCTATGTTATGGAGATCAGCCCGACGTACAGAAGGCGGATGCGATCACGTTGGTGACGCTGTTGCACTTGCGTGCCATCGCCGAACGCAGCGGGCATCACTTTAGCATCGTCAGCGAGATGCTGGATGTGCGTAACCGCCAACTGGCCGAGGTGACGCGCGCCGATGATTTCATCGTCAGCGACATGCTCACCAGCCTGATGTTGGCACAGATTTCGGAGAATCAGTACCTGTTGAAGGTTTTTGCTGACCTGTTTGACCCCAACGGTTCCGAAATCTATCTGAAGCCGATTTCCACCTATGTGACGCCGGGAGCGGCGGTGAACTTCTATACCGTGGTGGAAGCCGCGCGCCGGCGCGGAGAAGTCGCGATCGGCTATCGGCAGATAGCCAACGCCAACGATGCCGCGAAGTCCTATGGCGTGGTGGTGAACCCCGATAAGTCCGAGCTTGTTTCGTTTGGCGAGCACGACCGCGTGATCGTGCTGTCGGAGGCGTAGCCGGGCCCTGGAAATAAAAAGCCCCCGGCGTCGGTTGAATGCCGGGGGCTTTTTGTGTGATCTTTTTAACGGATTGTTTTCTCGGTCTGCTTGTCGAAGATATGGAAGCGGTCCATATCGAAGGCAATGCCGACGGTGTTGCCGACGCGCATCTTCGAGCGTGGGTCTACGCGGGCGACGAAGGACTTGTCCTTCGCTTCCAGGTAAACCATTACTTCGTTGCCCATCAACTCGGTCACTTCGACCTTCGACTCGACCATCGCCTGGTGGATTCCCGGCGGGGCGTATTCTGGGTCGTGCATGTTCTCTGGGCGGAGCCCAAAGATGACCTGCTTGCCCTTGAAGGGCTTGTAGGGGTCCTGCCGTTCGGGCGGGACCTTCACGCGGAACGCGCCGGTATCCACGTACAGTTCGCCGTCGCCGCCGGTGAGCGTGGCGTCGAAGAAGTTCATGGAGGGGCTGCCGATGAAGCCGGCCACGAACACGTTGTCGGGGCGGTCATACAGGTTCTGCGGCGTGTCCACCTGTTGCAGCATGCCATCCTTCATGACGGCGATGCGGGTTCCCATCGTCATGGCCTCGGTCTGGTCGTGGGTCACGTAGATGAAGGTGGTGCCCAATTGCATGTGCAGCTTGCTGATTTCAGCACGTGCCGACACGCGCAATTTCGCGTCCAGGTTCGACAGCGGTTCGTCCATGAGGAACACTGCCGGGTTGCGCACGATGGCGCGGCCTACAGCCACACGCTGGCGCTGGCCGCCGGACAACTGCTTCGGCTTGCGGTCGAGCAGGCTCTCGATCCCTAAGCGCTTGGCCGCTTCCTTCACGCGGCGGTCGATCTCGGCCTTGGGGACGCGGCGCAGCTTCAAACCGAACGCCATGTTGTCATAGACCGACATATGCGGGTAAAGCGCGTATGATTGGAAGACCATTGCGATGTCGCGGTCCTTGGGGGGCACGTCATTCACGACGCGGTCGCCGATCTTGATGTTGCCCTCGGTGATTTCTTCCAGCCCTGCCAGCATGCGCAGCGACGTTGTTTTGCCGCAGCCGGACGGGCCGACGAATACCAAGAACTCGCGGTCATGGATCTCGATGTTCAAGTCGTTCACGGCGACGACATCGCCGAAACGCTTGGTGACATGATCAAAAGTCACACTAGCCATTTACATGTACCTCCTAGAAAGAGAGACGTTATTTCGTCGGGTTGTACCTGAATTGTACTTATACCTTCTAAAAGCGCAAACTAACAATTTAATAAAAAACTTAAGTTTGCTTTTACTGGACGTGTGTTAAGGTTGGGCTAATGGTGGACTTTGTGATTCCCAGCCGGCTGCGCCCACAGGTGGTGGAAAGTAACTTCCCTGCCCCTATGGCCGATTGGACGCCCCAACTCGTGGGCGAGAAACGTCTGAGCGACATCGTAAAGCCCGGCATGCGCGTGACGATTGCCTTCACCGACGCCACGCGTGCCTGCCCGGATGAACTGTTGATTGGCCAACTATTCCGCTCATTGGGCGACCTGGGCGTAAATTTATCCGACGTGACGTTGCTGTGTGCCACAGGGCTGCACAGACCCATGATGGCGGATGAGCGCGTTACCAAGCTGGGGGCGGCGCTGGCGGGCCGGTCGAGGATCGTCGATCATCGCGCGCAGGACCCGGCGGCGCTTGTCGAACTGGGTGAGATCGACGGCCTGCCGGTGGTGGTGGATCGGCAATGCGTGGAGACGGATGTGCTGATCGCCACGGGCGTGGTGGAGCCGCATCAATATGCCGGCTATTCGGGTGGGGCGAAAACGGTGGTGATCGGTTGTGGGGGCGAGGCCACCATCCAGGCCACCCATAGCGCCGCGCTGCTCGATCAGCCCGGCACACGCCTGGGCGCGATTTGCGATAACCCCTTCCAGCAGTTCGTGCGCCGCGCCGGCAAGCTGATCGGCCTGCAATACGTGGTGAACGTGGTGTTGGATGATGCCGGGCGCATCCTCGCCGCCGCGGAGGGAGAGCCGAATGCCGTGCACGACGCGCTGGTGGATCAGGCGCGGAGCATCTATGAGGCTCGCGTCCACCGGCCGGCGCACATGGCGCTGGCGGGCGTGCCGGCGCCCAAGGCCGCGAATCTCTACCAGGCCAGCCGCGCGGCCACTTACCTGGCGCTGGCCGCTCATACCCCGCTGTTGCCCGGCGCGCCGATATTGCTGCCCGCGGTGATCCCCGAAGGCGCGGGGCAGGGGGCCGGCGAACGACGCTTCTTTGAGACGCTCTCGCAGGCGGAGTCTCCGGCCGGCCTGGTGGACGCTTTACGGCGCGATGGTTTCCCTGCCGGCGCACAACGCGCCTATATCCTGGCGCAGGTTTTGATGCGCCACCCGATCATCGTGGTCGGGGCGGCCCACCCGGAAGTGGCGCGCGCCTGTCACATGCTGGCAGCCGGCGACATGCAAGCGGGCGTTACGCTGGCCGAGAATCTAGCTCGTGCACAATTCAACATGCCCCCCGACGAGCCCTTGAATTTCCTGATCGTCCCCGACGCGCTTCTGACATTACCGCGACTGGCGCGGGCGTAATACAATCGAACCGTCATCACTTTAAGGAGGTGCACTGTGTCATCAACACAGGCAACGAGCATACTCGCTATCGACGGCGGCGCGCCAGCGGTGCGCCAACCACTCCCCCCTATGTTTCCGGGCGGGATGAGGATCGGTCAGGAAGAAGAGGACGCGGTGCTGGAAGTGATTCGTAGCAAGCGCCTGTTCCGTTACTACGGCCCCTCCGAAGGGCCATCGAAAGTTGCCGACCTGGAGAAAGCCTTTGCCGCTCACATGGGCACGACCTATGCGTTGGCGGTGACCTCCGGCACCGGCGCATTGATTTGCAGCCTGACGGGCATCGGCATCGGGCCGGGTGACGAAGTGATCGTGCCGGCCTATACGTGGATCGCCTCAGCCTCGGCTGTCTTTGCGGTGGGCGGTGTGCCCATCCCGGCTGAAGTGGATGAGTCGCTCACACTGGATGCGGCGGATGTGGAGCGCAAGATCACGCGCCATACCAAGGCCATCATGCCGGTGCACATGCGTGGCGCGCCGAGTAACATGGATGCCCTGATGGCCGTTGCCCGCAAACACGGCCTGAAGGTGATTGAGGATACGGCCCAGGCCGACGGCGCCAGCTACCACGGCAAGCGGTTGGGCAGCATCGGCGACGTAGGCGCCTTCAGCCTGCAATTCAACAAGATCATCACCAGCGGCGAGGGCGGCGTGGTCATTACGAATGACACGGAGGTCTGGAAGCGCGCGGTGATGTTCCACGACGTGATCGGCGGCGCGCGCAACAACATCCCCGAAGAGGAAGTGCTGCCGGGGATGAACTTCCGCATGACGGAGCTGCAGGCGGCGGTAGCCGGCGCGCAGTTGAAGAAGCTGGATGGGCTGCTGGATCAGATGCGCCAGCGCAGGGCGATGCTGAAGACCAGCATGAGCGACGTGGCGCAGCGCAAGGGCGTGACCTTCCGCAAAGAGAACGACCCAGACGGCGATGCTGCTATTTGCCTGGTGTTCTTCCTGCCCGAGGCCGAGCGTGCGCAGAAGGTGGCCAGGGCGCTCACCGCCGAAGGTGCGGGCGCAAACGTGATGTACACGCCCGGCATGAGCGACTATCACGTCTACCCATATTGGTCGCCCATCATGAACAAGCGCACATGGACCCCCACCGCCGGCCCCTGGCGCTGGCATGAGGGCGAGGTGAACTACACCCCCGACATGTGCCCGCAAACGCTCGCGTTGCTCGGCCGCGCCGTGCACATGGACGTCAGCCCCGACCTGACCAACGATCAGGTGGAGGAAGTGGCCGAGGCGCTAAACAAGGTGCTGAGCGCGCTGGCGTAAGTTTGTCATCCACGCATCTTCGCGCATGGGCACCAGTCAATTCGTTGGCCCGTGTCCATGCGCGAAGATGCCGCCAAAGGAGATTTATCAATCGCAAAAGACGCTAAGAACACTGATATATTGCCGCACTTGGTGGATCGCTGGGTTATGACGAACGCATACCTGGAGGCTAATCGCAGCTTATGAGACAAATGGATGCCACTCAATATCGATCCACGATCAGATTATGGGACACTCACAGAGCAGTTACGCTCTGGTGAATTACACTGTCGCTCGCGGTGGACACCTTCGCGATGAACGCCCACCAGTCAGCTAGCTGCTCATCCGTCGTATCCGAACGCCCCTGTCGCTAATGACAATGAACTGCTTCAACTGGTGCTGATGCTGATTCAGCAGGTATACCAGCCACTCTTTCTTGACAGTCAAATCTTCATCGGTCAGACGGAAAAGAATGATCCCCGCATGGGGGAACTGACGCCGGAAAATTAACTCGCCAAAGTCTTTATCATTGGTAATCAGAATACGGTCTTCAGCTTTGGCGATTCCCAGAACTTCCGTGTCTTTTAGGGATCGGGGGTAGTCGTGGACGATTGAAGTGGTATCGTGACCTAAAGATCGCAGAAACGGAGCAAGCGGGTAATCAGCGCTTTCATCCAAGAGGAACCGCATTGTTTGACTTTATGACTCCGCTACAATCGGGAAAAGATCCTCACCGGAAACAACAGTATTCGCATAAGCCAGACAAGCTTGTACGTCTTCCCTTGTGAGTCGAGGATAAGCGGAAAATAGCGCCTCCAAGTCCAAATCTTGTGCCAACCGCTTAAGGACCAGGTCTACCGGAATTCTAGTTCCTCGCACAACAGGTTTACCGGCCATAACGTCGGGATCAACCACGATCCGATCTTGGTAATTGGCGTATCCTTTTATCACTCAACCAGTATAACATTGACATTTAACACGGGTATACCCATGAAAATTGCAGCGATTAAAACGGTGGTCGTGAATGCCGAGATGCGGAACTGGGTGTTCGTCAAAGTGGAGACGGATCAACCCGGGCTGTATGGTTGGGGCGAGGCATCCCTGGAATGGAAGACGCGCGCGGTCACCGGCGCAGTGGCCGATTTTGAGCCTATGTTGATCGGCGAAGACCCCACGCGGATCGAGTTTTTGTATCAGAAGATGTATCGCCAGTCGTTTTGGCGCGTGGGCGTAATTGGGCTGTCGGCCATTAGCGGCATCGAGCAGGCGCTGTGGGACATCAAAGGGAAATCGCTGGGTGTGCCGGTGTATGAATTGTTGGGCGGCGCCGTGCGCGACCGTGTGCGCATGTACACGCACCTGGGCGGCGGCGACATGCGCGCCGTCTATGAGACGCAATATGCCACCGATGCAAAGGCCTTTGTGGACAAAGCCCAGGAGGTGGTGGCGCGCGGCTATAACGCGGTGAAAGTGCTCATCACGCCGCCCACCGAGGTGCTGAACCCGATCTCCGATTACACCTATTCTGCACGCGTGATGGAGGCGATGCGCCTGGCGTTGGGCGACGGCGTCGATATCATGATCGACTGTCACGGTCGCCACGCGCCGGCCAACGCGATTGAATTTTGCCGCGTGCTGGCGCCCTACCGGCCCTACTTCATCGAGGAGCCGGTGCCGCCGGAGAACGTGGAAGCGATGGCCGAAGTGCGCAAGGCCAGCCCGGTGCCCATCGCGACCGGCGAGCGGCTGGTGACGCGTTACGAGTTCCGCCCGATTTTGGAGCAACACGCCGCGCACGTGCTGCAACCCGATTTGTGTCACTGCGGCGGGCTCTGGGAGGCCAAGAAGATCGCCGCGATGGCCGAAGCCTATTACGTGGGCATTGCGCCGCACAACCCGCTGGGGCCGGTGGCGAATGCGGCGGCCTTGCACTTTGCGCTCAGCACGCCCAACTTCCTGATCCAGGAAGATATGCTGGCCGACGTGCCGTGGCGTTGGGAAGTGGTGCAGCATACGCTGAAGACGGAGAATGGCTACTGGCTGAGAGCCGATGCGCCGGGGTTGGGCATCGAAGTAAATGAGCAGGCCGCCGCGCGCCACCCGTTCAAGCAGGAAGTGATCCACGCATTGGGCACGCGCGCCAAGGATGGGGCGATCTTGGATTGGTGAGTTGGCACAAGTTTGATTAGGAGATGACGGCCCAATGGATTTACTATTGTTGAAATCATTGCTTGAACAGGCCAGGGTTCGTTTTGCACCAGGGCTGACCGCAGCAGAGTTTCGCAAGATTGAAGGGACGTATAGTTTCATTTTTCCGCCGGATTTGCGTGAGTTCCTGGCGTATGCATTACCCGTCTCCGAAAGGTGGGTGAACTGGCGTGACGCTAGCGATGCGCTTATCCGAGATTGGCTGAATGAGCCGTATGACGGAATCTGCTTTGATATTGAATACAATCACTTCTGGTGGAAGGATTGGGGAGAGAAACCGGCATCATTACAGGAATCTTTTGCCGTTGCGAAGCAGTCGATTGACCGAGCTCCGAAACTCATTCCTATTTATAGTCACCGCTTTGTACCGGACCATCCAAACTTCCCAGGCAACCCTGTGTACTCAGTGGTCCAGACGGACATCATCTGCTATGGGATTGACTTAGAAGCTTACCTGCAAGTCGAGTTTCACTTTAGTACCCCGCAGTACGAACCGCCAAAGTCTGAACGAAGGATCGATTTTTGGAGCGAGTTAATTGAGTGGGCCGATCCAAATGCTTATCAAGCCGGATAATGATCTTCCGTGGTACTGATGAGGTAATTGGACAATCTATCACCTGCGTGCTCTCAGAGCATAGCGCGGCAGTGGCCCATTTCGTCCATCAAAGTGATAATTAATTGACCATGTCAACAAATACTCTCGTCAAAACGCCATATGATGAGATCATCTACAAGATCATCGGTTGCGCTATGGCAACTCATCGAGCGCTTGGGCCGGGGTATCGTGAGAATACCTATCAACGGGACCCGGAATTGCGCTTTAAGGAATGTGGTCTGGCCTGTATCCCGCAAAAGAAGCTGGAAGTGTATGACACGGAGCATGGCAGCGGGCTGATCGGTTATTACATTTGAATCGCCAGTGGTTGTGGGTGCCGGACTGGTTAAGGGGCAAACAGCCGAGGAACTGACAGATTTTTTGTCACCGTTGAGTTTTTTGCACCTCTTAATGCTGGTGAGATAAGATATGGCCATGAAAATGATTCACCCGTCGCTCGACCGAATCACGTTTGATCCGAATGTAATGGGAGGCAAAGCCTGTATCCGTGGGATGCGCGTCACCGTGAACCTGATCCTGAATCTATTGGCTAATCAAATGAGCGGTGATGAAATCATCGCTGCTTACCCGTACCTGGAACAAGAAGATATTTGGCAAACCTTGCGTTACGCCGCCTGGCTTTCTGAGGAATCCATTTATGAAGTAAGGCCAGCAGTGGCATGAGATTCCTTGCCGACATGGGGATTTCCCATCGCACCGTTAGTTACCTGCGAGGTGCCGGTCACGAGGCAGTTCACTTACATGAAGAAGGCCTCGATGAGTTGCCGGATTCAGCTATCCTGGCAAAGGCGCGACAAGAGGGCTACATACTCCTCACGCACGACTTGGACTTTGGCGAATTATTAGCAGCCAGTGGAAATGATGCGCCAACGGTTATCACATTCCGCCTTACAGACATGAGGCCAGAGAATGTCAATCGTTATTTGGATGTGATTATTGCGCAACATGCAGATTTACTTGTCGTAGGCGTGATTATCAGCGTTACCAAAAGTCGCATTCGCGTGAGGCGCTTGCCGATTAAATAAAGGCAAGTCTGCACAAGCGCTTTTGCGTTACGGCCACGCAAAGGAATACTTAACCATGCTCTTACTCACCCAACATGAGACGTTCGCCGGGCCGCGCTGGGCGGCCCAAGGCTATTACCTGCCGGAAGGCTTCAACCTCAGCCTGCTCCTCACCATGCAACGCGCCGGGATCGATGCGCTGTTGCGCGCACTGCCCGGCACCGAGCCTGCCGACGACCCGCTGCTGCCGCCCATCGAGGCCGACCAGGAAGTATGGGCCAGCGGCGTCACCTATCTGCGCAGTCGCGACGCGCGCAAGGTGGAATCCACGGTAGGCGACGTTTACCAGATGGTCTATGAGGCGGAGCGCCCCGAACTCTTCTTCAAGTCCATCGGCTGGCGCACGGTGGGAGCGGGCACGCCGGTGCGCATCCGCGCCGACAGCACCTGGAACGTGCCGGAGCCGGAACTGGTGTTGGTGATGAACCAGTGGAAGGAGATCGTTGGCTTCACCTTGGGCAACGATATGTCCTCGCGCGATATTGAGGGTAAGAACCCGCTCTACCTGCCGCAAGCCAAAATCTATAACGGCGCTTGTGCGCTGGGGCCGGGCATCGTGATTGCCCCGCCGGATGATTTCCGCGATCTGCCCATTCGCATCGAAATCATGCGCGGCGAACAGGCCGTCTTCCAGGGTGAGACGTCCATCACGCAGATGAAGCGCCGTTTCGAGGAACTGGTGGATTACCTCTATAAGGAGGTGGAGTTCCCTGAGGGTGCCTTCCTGATGACCGGCACCGGCAGCGTGCCGCCCGACACCTTCACGCTTCAAGTGGACGACGTGGTGCGCATCAGCACGACCACTCACGACGGCCAGGCCTTCATCCTGGAGAACCCCGTGGAAATGTAGTGGAGAGGTGACCATGCAAGCAACACGCGATTTTCTCAAGCGGCTCGGTCTGCCGCAGGGCGACCTGTTCGACCTGCCCACCTCCGGCAAGCGCTTCCCCGATGGCGCGCAATACCGCGTCGAAATTCCCAGCGTGGAAGGCCCCAACGCGCTGGCCGCCGTGCTGGCCGAGGCGGAAGCGCGCAAAGTCCGCGTACATCGCGTGAGCCAGGGCAGCGGCATCATGCTATTGACGGATGCCGAAATCCGCGAGATGGCGAAGCTGGGCGCCGAGGCGCGCGTGGAAGTGAGCTTGTTCGTCGGTCCGCGCGCAGCATGGGAGACGGGCGCGCAGATCACCGCGCCGGCCGGCAAGAACCTGGGGGCGCGCCAGCGCGGCATGAACCAGGTGGTCTATGCCATCGAGGACATCAAGCGCGCGTGCAGCCTGGGTATTCGCAGCGTTCTGGTGGCCGATGAGGGGCTGCTGTGGGTGGTGAACGAGATGAAGAAGGCCGGCGAGTTGCCTGCCGAGTTGGTGTTGAAGGTGTCGGTGCAGATGGGCGCGGCGAACCCGGCCAGCATCCGCCTGCAAGAGCAGCTTGGCGCGGGCACCTATAACACGCCAACCGACCTGGACCTGCCCATGCTGGCGGCCATCCGTGCCGCCGTCAGTTTGCCGCTGGATATTTACGTCGAGGTGCCCGACAACTTCGGCGGTTTTGTGCGGCATTACGAAATCCCCGAAATCGTGCGCGTGGCCGCGCCGGTGTATGTGAAGTTTGGGTTGCGCAATGCGCCCGACGTATACCCAAGCGGTTCGCACCTGGAGAGCACCGTGATCGCCTTGAGCAAGGAACGCGTGCGGCGCGCGGAAATCGGCCTGGGCCTGTTGCAGCGTTACTACCCAGAGGCCACCCAGTCGGAACTGGCTGCCAGGGGCCTGGCCGTGCCGGTTGTGAACACTCGGTGAGTGAACCTGTGGGCGACATAACGTGGAACCTGTATATCAGGCCGTTGGTGCAGCTCGCCCGATGAGTAAACTCACGCCGGCCACTGGCCGATGCAGGCAAAGCCAGCGAATATCGCGAGCGCTATCAGTTTTTTCTCACACTCGCACTGTATAAAAGCGCTATGCGCCGATTGCTGCTGTCACTGACTGTCTTAACGCTATTTATCCTGGGCTGTTCTTTTGCCCCCCGCCTGAACCTGCCTACCGCCCAACCCACGCCGGGGACGGTTGTCCCCCTGGCCGCTCCTACACAGACACCCGTCGTCAAGATTGTGAATGACCTGCAGGACCTGTACGTCGATCTGTACGAGCGCCTGAGCCCGTCGGTGGTGCATATCACCACCAAGAGCCAGGTGTTTAGCTACTTCCGTGGCACTGTGCCCCAGGAGGGCACCGGCTCCGGCTTTTTCTACGACGAGCAGGGCCACATCGTCACCAATGAGCACGTGATTTCGGGCGCCGATGACGTGGAAGTGGTGCTGGCCGATGGCACCAGCCTGAAGGCTAAGGTGATCGGCTCGGACGCCTATAACGACCTGGCGGTGCTCGAGGTGGAGGGCTTGAGCCAGGATCAGATCAAGCCATTGCCCTTGGGAGTGTCGCACAGCCTGAAGGTGGGGATGCGTGTGCTGGCGATCGGCAACCCGTTTGGGCTGGACCGCACGCTCACCACCGGTGTCATCAGCGCCCTGGGCCGCACCATCCAGCGTGAAGATCAGGATGCGCTGGGCGAAATGATCCAGACCGACGCGGCAATCAACCCCGGCAATTCGGGCGGGCCGCTGCTGAACCTGGACGGCGAGTTGATCGGCGTGAACTCCAGCATTCAAAGCACCAGTGGCGGGTCAGTGGGAATTGGTTTTGCCGTGCCGGCGGACACACTCAAGCGCGTGGTGCCCGACCTGATCGCCAACGGGCGTTACCAGCATCCCTCGCTTGGCTTCAACGCCTATGAGATCAATAGCGACCTGGCCGACGCCCTGAAGTTGCCGGTGGAGAAGGGGTTGCTCATCGCCCAGTTGCAATCGGGTGGGGCGGCGGAAAAAGCCGGCATGCAGGGCGCAACTCAGCGCGTGCGCGTCTATGGCAGCACGTTGTTGATCGGTGGCGACATCCTCACCGCCATCGACGATCAGTCGATCAACACGACCGATGACATGACTATCTATCTGGAAAACAACAAGCGCCCCGGCGATACGGTGAAGCTCACCCTGCTGCGCGATGGCAAGCAGATGGAGTTGAGCGCCACGCTGGATGCGCGATAATCGTTGCGCGGTGAGGATGGGACCATTTCCCTCAGGGACCCATCCTCTTTATTAGCTATCCGTCCGATCAGGCACCGGCCGTTCGGTAACCGGCTTGCCGTGCAAGTCCTCGCAACGCAACCACTCTCCCTCGGGTGAGAAGTAGATGCGTAGGGTTGCCTCCCTGGGTTTGATCCATTCCGAATTCTCTTCATCGGGCTGGCGCCGCCCTGGCAATAGCAAGGGTTGGCCTTGTCGAATCAGGCCCATCAAGTCGCGTACCAGTTGCACATTGTTCTGGCAATGTGCGGTGGCCTTCGTCATAGAGTCGGGGTCGCCGGCGCGCAGCCAGCCGATCACGATTTGCGTATCTTGGATTTTGCCGCGCCCCAGGTTAGTGCGTGCCACGCTATCCAGCTTGTAGTGCCGGCGCGTTGCTGCTTCAATTTCCGCCGAAAGGTCCAACGTCTGAACAGGTGCATCGGGTTGATGCGCGCTGTTGCGGATGACGGGGAGGTCATATTCCAGGATATCCCACCCAACGATGCGTGTGTTGGGCAGGGATAGGTGTATCCAGAGTAAATGGATCAGCGATTGCGTCCAGTCGCGCCAGCCATACATTTCATCGTATGTGACCGCCAGCCCAAAACGCAGCGCATTCAGGCGCTGTGCGGGAGGCAGGCGCAGAATGCGTTGATCGTAGAGTGAATCGATCGTCTCGCTGTCCAGGTAAATATCATCGCTCAAGCTTTACTCGTTCTCCATCCAGTTCCAAGGCCATTGTACGCGCACTGGGCAAGATGGAATTGGCGCTTTCGGCTAGAATAAGCTGCGGCTCGGTTGACGCTGTTCGTAGCGGAGAAGAGGTACGATCATGTCAGAACGAATCACGCGCACTATCCATATTGCCCTGCCCGGCGGGAGGACCAGCGCCGAGAGTATCGCTCAGATCCTCGACACTCTCTTTACAAAAGGACTGGAAGACGGTGAACGAGTAGACGCCATCGTCGGCGGCTTTGGTGACATGGCCGAGACGCTGACGCTCAACGTGACCGTCAGCGCACCTGCGGAGTATGCTCACTCGCACATGATGGGGCATGTCAGCGTGGAAGATGAACGCCGGTAGCATGTGTAGGGGTCCAGGACTATGAACAGCAGCGCTAAGTATCCGAGCCTGTGGGAAAGAATCAAGAATGTCTTCTCTCCTCGGCCCGTGGGTGAACAACTTATCCCGATCGACCCTCTGCGCATGACCAAGGACGATTTGGCGCTGGCCTACGATGCCACGTTGGAAGCCTGGGCGCGCATGTTGGAGTTGCGCAAGCTCGGCACAGAGGGCCATCTCCGGCGCGTGACGGAGATGACGGTGGCACTGGCGCGCCAGATGGGCATGACGGAAGAAGAAATTGTGCATGTGCGCCGTGGGGCCTTTCTGCATGATATCGGCGAGATGGGCGTGCCCGATACCATCCTGCTCAAAGACGGGCCGCTGATTGCCAGTGAACGCATCATCATGCGCAGACATCCCCAATATGCCTACGACATGCTTTCGCCCATCGAGTATTTGCGCCCGGCGCTGGCAATTCCCTATTGCCATCACGAGAAATGGGACGGCATGGGCTACCCGCGCGGGTTGAAAGGCGAAGAGATACCACTCGCCGCACGCATCTTTGCCGTGGTAGATACGTGGGATGCGTTGCGCACCGATAGGCCGTATCGCAAAGCGTGGTCGGAAGAGGAGACCCTGCACTTCCTGAATCAGCAAGCGGGCAAGGAATTTGACCCCGCTGTCGTGAATGCGTTTGTGGCGTTGCGCGCCGCTCCCAAATAAATCACCTCTTTTGCACCGGCGCCTGTGCCGCCTGTTGGTCCAGGCGGCAGGGCTTTTCGCTTTGGACTACAATTGCCCCTTAAATTTCATCGTGACGTGCTGGCTTCCTACTTTCCGCGTGTGTGTTGTTTGGACTCAGACTAACTTGTTATCGAAGGCCTAATAATGGGCCTTTTATGGTTCGGTCTGCATTGCTGACCGTGTTTCAATGGAGGCTGTCTCATGACAATAGACAAGCGTGACCTGTATCGTCTGCCATGGTCAATGAACGACAATGCCATCGCCTGGCTGGAAATAACCGACATCTGCAACCTCTATTGCGAAGGCTGTTATCGCCAACGCATCACCGGGCATAAGCCGCTGGAGCAAGTGAAGGAAGAGGTGCTCTTCTTCAAGCGCTGGCGCAACCCAGATAACGTGTCTATCGCAGGCGGTGAGCCACTCATCTACCCACACATCGTCGAACTGGTGGCCTTTATTAAAGAACAGAAGATGAAGCCAATCGTGTTGACAAATGCGATGGCGCTGACGCCCGAATTGTTGAAAGAACTCAAAAAGGCCGGCCTGGCGGGCTTTACCATCCACATCGACAGCCACCAAAACCGCCCGAACTGGAAAGGCAAGACCGAGAAGGAGTTGAACGAGCTGCGCCAGTCGTGTGCAGAGATGGTAGCCAAGGAAAAGGATCTGTATGTGATCTTCAATGCCACGGTGTACCCGTCCTCCTATCATGAAATCCCCGACATCCTGCGCTGGGGTCAGGCGAACATCGATATAGTGCATGGGCTGGTGTTCATCACCTATCGAACCGCCACCACCGACACCAGCGTCGCGCTGGACAACACCAAGCAGACCGTGGATTTTAGCAAGCTGAGCTACGTGCGCAGTAAATTCGACGAGAAGTTCGTCACCGG
>DAOUFG010000037.1:0-19045 GCA_034430115.1 Thermoflexales bacterium
TAATAGTACGGATTGTCAGATACGGCTTGCCCATATATGGCGCTCAAGTGTGCTGTATGCGCCACATGCGACCTTAAATTTCCAAATGCAATCGCCCTGATCGAAAATGCAATTGCAACCTTATCGCGGTGTATAAGATATAAGATAAAGAAGCACGATCTCCCCTGGGGATGAAGGATACAATCATGTGGCTGAGCGCTATGCCCTGGCCATACAAAGTGGAGAGTGATTGACGATGGAAATGAAAGTATTCATCAGCTCAGGAGAATCCGTTTGCAGTGAGTGCGGCGAGAACCTGGGGCGTCATGCCTGGGTCACGCTGGTCGAGGGCAAAGGCGCTGTCTGCCTGGCGTGCGCCGATATGGACCAGCTCGTCTTTCTTCCATCTGGAGACGCTGCGCTAACCCGCCGCGCCAACAAATACTCGGCCTTGTCGGCAGTGGTTCTGAAGTGGAGCCGCACTCGCAAACGCTATGAACGACAGGGATTGTTGGTGGAAGAGCCCGCACTTCAGCACGCGGAGCAGGAATGTTTGGCTGATGAAGATATTCGTGCCCGCCGCCGCGAACGTGAAGCCGAGCGCCGCACCGAACTCGACCAGGAATATATGACCCGTTTTGGACAGCGAGTGCGCCAATTATTGCCCCACTGCCCTACCGGGCGCGAGCAAATAATAGCCGAACACGCCTGCCAGAAATACAGCGGACGCGTGGGACGTTCCGCCGGGGCTAAGCGCCTGGACGAGACATTCGTTCTATTGGCGGTCGTTGCTCACATCCGTCATACCGAGACGAATTATGACCAACTGCTTGCGCAGGGAATGGACCGCTCGATGGCACGCGAACAAGTACATGACGAGATTGAGCGGATTTTGAAACGCTGGAAAGGCAAATGACCGGCGACTTGCACCACAAATCGTAGGGCAGTCGTCATGTTAATGGGTTGACTATCAGAACATTTGTGCTAACCTTCACGCGAGTATTGTTTGAAGACGAAAGGAGTGTGGAACCATGACGGGAGTTCGAGTGTTGGTAGGTACACGCAAGGGGGCATTCATTCTGACGTCGGATGCCAAACGCAAAGACTGGCAAATCAGTGGCCCCCACTTCGCCGGATGGGAGATTTATCACTTGAAGGGCTCGCCGATTGACCCAAATCGGCTATACGCCTCTCAATCCAACGGCTGGTTCGGCCAGCAAATTCAACGTTCCAACGATGGCGGCCAGACGTGGGAGCCGGTGGGCAACGTATTTGCCTATGACGGCACCCCCGGCACGCACCAGTGGTACGACGGCACGCAACACCCCTGGGAATTCAAGCGTGTCTGGCACCTGGAACCCTCACTCAGCGACCCCGACGCCGTCTATGCCGGCGTGGAAGATGCGGCCCTCTTTCACACCATCGACGGCGGGAAAACCTGGCGCGAGTTTTCGGCCTTGCGCAATGCCAAAGGGAATCTCTGGCAACCCGGTGCGGGCGGCATGTGCCTGCATACGATCCTGCTCGACCCGACCAACCCGAATCGGATTTACGTTGCCATCTCCGCGGCAGGCGCGTTCCGCACCGACAACGGCGGTAAAACCTGGCAACCCATCAACCGAGGGTTGAAATCACCCTATGAACTGCCCGACCCGACCGCCGAAGTGGGGCACTGTGTCCACAGCATTGCGCTACATCCCTCGCGTCCAGAGGTGTTATTTATGCAGAAACATTGGGACGTGATGCGCAGCGACGACGCCGGCGAGATGTGGCAGGAGGTCAGCGGGAACCTGCCCAGTGACTTCGGGTTCCCCATTGCTGTGCATGCCCACGAACCAGAGACTATCTACGTCGTCCCGATCAAGAGCGATTCCGAGCACTTCCCGCCCGATGGGAAGTTACGCGTCTATCGCAGCCGGACGGGTGGCAACGAATGGGAGCCGCTCACCCAGGGGCTTCCGCAAAGCAATTGCTATGTCAACGTCTTGCGCGACGCGATGGCCGTTGATTCGCTCGACGCTTGCGGCGTGTACTTTGGCACCACCGGCGGCCAGGTCTATGCCTCGGCCGACGCCGGCGATACCTGGATGCCTATCGTGCGCGATTTGCCCGCGGTCGTGTCCGTCGAAACGCAGACGTTGCCATGATCCGGGTCGTACTGCCGCAGCATCTGCGGACGTTGGCAGGCGTTGGGCGGGAGGTCGAACTGGAAGTCGGCGAACCGGTGACGCAGCACGCGGTCCTCGACGCGCTTGAAGCGCAATATCCGATGTTGCGCGGCAGCGTGCGCGATGCGCTCACTCTGCGCCGCCGCGCGTTCGTCCGCTTTTTTGCCTGCGGGCAAGACCTCTCACACGAACCGCCCGATGCGCCGCTGCCCGCTGACGTGATAAAAGGCATTGAGCCTTTCATGATCGTCGGCGCGATGGCGGGCGGATGATTTTTCGTGCCGCGGCGTCAGGACGTCGATTTTCAGGTCGCTCATTCGACGTATCAATAGAGCACACGACCCTGGCTGGTCAGGTGGCGTGCCGATCCATATAAGGAGTGTTTCACATGCAGAAAATTACCCCCTTCCTGTGGTTTGATAACAACGCCGAAGAGGCGATGAACTTCTATATCTCGATCTTTCCAAATTCAAAGATACTGACCGTTTCGCGGCATGAGGATGCAAGCCTGGGGCCGCATGGGACGTTCTTGACCGCCACCTTCCTGCTCAATGGGCAGGAATTCATGGTGCTCAACGGCGGGCCGGAATTCAAGTTCACAGAGGCGATCTCATTCTTCGTGAACTGCGAGACGCAGGAAGAAGTGGATGAGCTGTGGCAAAAGCTCACTGCCGGCGGCGAGGAAAGCCAGTGCGGTTGGCTAAAAGATAAATATGGCCTGTCGTGGCAGATTGTGCCTACGGCGCTGAACGAAATGCTGAGCGATCCCGATCCTGAAAAATCGCACCGGGTGATGCAGGCCATGCTACAGATGCGCAGGATCGACATCGAAGCGTTAGAACGCGCTCGTGACGACGCGAATGCCACCGTCAGATAAGCCGCGTGCCCCGCTCAATGCGAACCTTAACCAAAGGAGGATTGACTTGAGAGAAGTCGTTGCAGCATTGTTTATTTCGCTCGACGGCGTCGTGGAGTCGCCCAACAAATGGCAATTCGACAACTTCGACGCAGACATGATGTCTGCGATGGAGGCGCAACTCGCGATACAGGATACGGTCCTTTTGGGACGCGTGACCTACCAGGAATGGGCACCCTACTGGCCAACTTCGACGGATGAGCCATTTGCGAGCTACATCAACAATGTCCCGAAGTACGTCGTCTCGACTACGCTCAATAAGGTCGAATGGCAAAACGCCACCCTCCTGAAGGGCGACCTGACAAAGGGAATCAGCGCCTTGAAACAGCAAGCGGGGAAGACAATCGGCGTCGCTGGCAGCCCATCGCTCGTGCGGTCTCTGCTCCAAAACGACTTGCTGGATGAACTGATCCTGATGGTGCACCCGGTCATCGTCGGCAGCGGCAAGCGCCTTTTTGATGACTGGGGCAAGCTGAAGCGGCTCAAGCTGGCCGAATCCAAAACCACGCGCACGGGCGTGTTGATCGGCACCTACAGACCGGCCTGACGGACATCGCCCTCCCCATCGTCTGTAAACAACCGGCCTTCAACGTGAAGGCCGGTTGCCTCTAGCGGCTGACAAGACGCCACAGGATCGTATGAAGGTCAATGGTCGGTCATTCTTTGCAAAAATCGCATCCCGGCCAGAATCTGACCAACGCGCTCCGGGCGGAGTGAGCCAATGTACTCGCCCAACTGCGTCTTATCCACCACCGACACCTTCGAGACCACCACAACGCTCTGTTGGGGTAAGTTGGCCTCTCCAAGATCAAGCAACACGTTGCCGGGCGCTTTGGCTTGCCACAAGTTCGATGTCAAAGCGCACACGATCACCGTATTGATGCGACTACGGTTAAAGACATCCTCCTGAACGACCACATAGGGATGCGCGTAATCCGGCGCTGCCCCGGCCGGCTCATCCAGCTTCACCCAGAAGACGTCGCCTTGACGAATTTCCATTGATGGCACAACTCCCACTCACCCCACAGAACTTCCTCACGGCAACGCCTGTAGCCTTTCCAGGTGTTCCTGGTGATGGTCGTAGGTGGATAACAAAACAGCCGCTATGGGATGATCTTGCATCCAGGGATAGCGCGATGGGTCCAGCAAGTCTCTTTCAGAGATTCCCTCGGCGGTTGCCAGCAGGCGCAGGAATCCCTCCCGCCAGTCACGATGCACTTCCGCCCACGGCTTTTCACGCGCGGCTTCATAGATCCAGGCGTTGACCCGATCCGTTGCAGCCTCGTCTTCGGGGTCAAACGCCGCAGACCATTGGGGGAATTGCGGCGCGTGATCGTGTAAGGCAGCCTCAACGCGTGCATTGGTCCGCTGTTGCCAAGCCGTCAAGTGGGCGATCACGTCTTTACACGACCAATCGCCGGTTGCGCCGGGCGCAACGATCTGCGCCTCGCGCATGCCGACCAACTGCGCCTCCCACAGTTCAAACTGCTCGCGCAAAGCCACCAGGATATGCTGTTTCATGCTCATCGCCACCCTCCGATACGGGTTATTGGAATTCAGACGCCATCTTAGCAGATACACAATGGCGAGCCACTTCCAGGCGCCACAGCATCGGCCCTGAGCCATCCTTGACACGCTCTCCCAGGCGGCCCATGTTAGCGGTATCCACCCTCGGTTTCCTGCGCCAGGTTCCACAGATGTTTGTATTTCTCCAGCCACGCTTCAGGGATTTGCCGTCTCGGAGGTTCAGCGCCTTCGGCTAATCGTCGCACGCCGCGCAAATCGTGATAATCTCATCTTGCATAGCTATGCTCCCGCTGTGCTCTGGTAAAACCCAATTTGGCGGCTAAACAGCTATGCATGTAGAGCCCTTTCCAGGTGCGTATATGTAAGCGCCGTGCATCAAATCGGTAACGGCTCCAGGTGGCAAGTCAGGTTCGTTCACAATGGACACTTCCAAAGATATCAATGGACTTATCGAAGAAAGTCGCTCTCTTGAGCGTCGTGGTGAAATTGCCACCGCCATTCGGCGAGCGCGGCAGGCTCGCCATTTAGCCCGGGTTCAAGCCAACATTGAGGGAGAAGCCACGGCGCTCAATGCCCTTGCCTATGCATACATTCGTTTAGGACGTTATGACCAGGCATGGCAACTTTGCCAGCAGGCCCTTCATTTGGCCGGCGCTGAGGCCCCATCTCGTGCAGACGCATTGTTGAATCTGGGTATATGCGCCGGTGAAACCGATGACCTGGTTGCTTCAGAAACCATCTGTGTGCAAGCGATTGAGCTAAGTCGTCAGATTGGCTACAACCGCACCATGATACGCGGCCTTCACGCGCTCGCTTGCATGGTCTACATGCCTCGTGGCCAGTTCGTGCTTGCTTTGGCAATCGATGAGGAGGCACTCAAGATCGCCAAAACTCGTGGCCTGCTGGATCTGGCATGGGGCCCACTGCTGACGATGAGCTACCTACACTGGCTGGCCGGGCAGCCTTCCATGGCCCGGGCCCGCCTGGAAGAGTTGCGCCAGGCGGTACTCCCCGGATCATTGGGCGATGGATACTGGCACTATATTCAGGCCAACCTGGCACTTGAAACTGGTGAGATGGAGCAGGCCCGCTGCCTGTTCTCGCGCACTCTTTCGATTGCCGAGGCCAACGGGATTACCGAAAACTTATTCTTGGCCCGCCTGGGGATGAGCCGGCTTTATCGGGTTTTGAACGATGCACCCGCAGCATTCGCATGGGCCGGCGAGGCGCTGGCCACCATGCAGCGCAGCGGTTATCACCATTTGCAAGCCCAGGCCCTGATCGAGCGCAGCCGCGCCTCCTGGGCACTGGATGATCTGGCGGGGGCTGAAGCTGATCTGCGCGCAGCCATCACGCTTCTCGCACCTCAGCGATTGGACTTCGACCTGTCGGTTGCCACGCTGCTCTTAGCAGCGTTGTTGCAGCGTCAAGGCCGCCCCGATGCGCCAATGGTGTGGCAAGAAGCATCTTCTCGCCTGGTTCAAGGTGGTTTTGCTTTCCTGGCAGACCGGGAACGTGCCATCGTCTCTCCTTTGATTCTGCAGGGTCTCAAAAGCCCGGAGCCTTCCATCGTCGCAGCCAGCAACAGCTTGCTCCAACACTTACAAAAGGTCATGCCGGCGCCTTTAAAAATCACCATGTTGGGAAGCTGGCGGGTGCGGGCTGGCAGCCATTGGGTTGACCCTCAATTACTGCGCCAGCGTCGTGCCGGGGAGTTGCTGGCGTTGCTGTTGATTAGCTCCGGCCACTCTCTTCCAGTTGACCAGGCAATAGACGTCCTGTGGCCCGATAAAGACCCCTCTTCTGCACAGCCACTGCTCTATCATGCCACCTCGATCCTCCGGCGGGCTTTGGAACCAGACCTGCCAGAAAAGTTCCCCTGCCGCTATCTACGCGTAGCGGATGGCGAGATCGCGTTGATCTTGCCGCCTGATTCTCAGATGGATTATGAAGCCTTTATGAGTTGCATAGGCCGGGAAGATTGGGATGCAGCGCTGGCGTGTTATGGCGGTGCGTTCCTACCGGAGTATCGCTATGCCAACTGGGCAGAAGCGCATCGTCGCCAGCTTACGCAGTGTTACCAGCGCGCCTTACTGATGAAGGCAGATACGTGGCTCTCAGAGAACCGGTTCCAGCAAACCCTGGATGCCTGCCATAAAATCTTGGCGGATGAGCCCTGGCAAGAACAGGCCGTTCTGCTGGGGATGCGGGCCTGCATCGGGCTTGGAAATACAACGGATGCGTTGCGCCTGTATCGAAATTTGGAAAAAGCCTTGCGCGACGAATTGGGGATCGAGCCACAGGCCAAACTACAAGCCCTCTATCATTCTTTGCGAAAACGCTAGCATCTCCTGCTTTTTGTAAGTTCACTGTAAGTTGTCGTTGATAGAACAATAGCATGCTGGGCCCAGAATCAACCGGCCAGGTTGATGGACCAGGCATGCTATTCGATGATTGCACCACAACGGAACTGACATACTCAACATCCCCTGGAGGTTACTCAATGATCCGCCACGACTATTCTCGGCTTACTCTATCGCTGATACTGATCTTCTCCTTGAATATATCCACATGGCTATTCGGCCATCCCGCTCGGGTTCAAGGTTCTACATCGGGTGGGGCGTCCGCCCTGGCCGACACAATCACACAGCAAAAAACGATTGCCCCCGATGGCGCTGCCAAGGTTGGCTTTGGGCATTCCGCGGCAATTTCCGATGACGGTAACACGGCCCTGATCGGAACCTATTTCACCGAATTCGGCATAACGTATCCGATTGGCCCCGGCAAAGTGTACGCATTTATCCGGAGCGGTGATACCTGGTCCTTCCAGCAGCAGTTACCCGCTCCCCCCATGCCCGATTCTGATCTATTTGGATACTCTCTCGCCCTATCTGCCGATGGCAACACGGCGCTGGTAGGAGCCCAGGGAGATACGGGGCCGGCTGAGACGCAGGTTCCGGGCGCGGCTTACATTTTCACCCGCAATAACGGGACGTGGAGTCAGCAGGCAATCCTGACCGCATCTGACAGGCAGGTGGGCGATCATTTTGGCGTCTCAGTTGCTCTTTCTGATGACGGAGACACGGCCTTGATAGGCGCATACGTGGATGACGTGGGCGCAAATGTTAATCAAGGTTCAGCCTATATTTTCAGACGCAGCGGGATCACGTGGAGCCAACAGACGCACCTGACCGCAACGGACGGCGCAGCAGAAGACTACTTCGGGCGTTCGGTCTCCCTGTCTGGCGATGGCGACACTGCCTTGATCGGCGCCGACTTCAAAAAGATTGGCGACAATTTCAAGCAGGGTGCCGCCTACATCTTCAGCGCGGCCGGGGAGCAGTGGAGCCAACAGGCTCGTATTACTGCGCAGGACGGCGGTGAGTCCAACTGGTTTGGCGCTTCGGTTGGCATTTCATCCAACGGCAAAACGGCCCTTGTCGGGGCTGAGGGATACACGGTTGGCACACGGGTATACCAGGGTGCCGCCTTCATCTTCACGCTTTCTGGAAGTAGCTGGAGCCAGCAGGCAATACTCAGCCTTCCCGAAGGCAGTGTCTCCATGTGGGGCCGCCCTGTTGCGCTTTCACCCGACGGCCACACCGCTCTGATCCGGGATGGCTATACATTCCAGCGCAATGGGAGCGCCTGGGAGGCCGGCCCGCGCTTGCTCCCAGATGATCCTGATAGCAGTGGCTTTGGCAGTTCGGTGGCGCTTACGGGAGATGGCACCATTGCCTTGATTGGAGCCAAGAGCGCTCAAATTGGCACGAACAAATCACAAGGTGCCGCCTATTTCTTTGCAGGATTACCACCTGAAGAGAAATCGGTCTTTTTACCATTTGTCACACGATAGCTCCCGCCCGGTTTGCCGATCATATGATGCCGCTATAATCGAGCCTTGCACGGCCTGATTAAGGTCAGCATCTTCTCTCGCAGTGCACCAGGCGGCTGTTTGAAAAGTAAAGACTGCGAGGGCAAGGTTCTCACACATCCCATTTCAGAAGCGACAGAAGGAGGTATATCGATGGTCGATCGAACACCGATTGAGACCAAGAATCTGGACATCTATGGCAACGCTCCGCTGCCGTGGAGCAGGCCGCACGATCTCTTGGCGGCCGTCATCTTCCTGCCGCACACGACCTTCCTCGGCACGACGCGGCCCGACGGCCGCCCCCACTCCGCCGGGATCGGTGCCGTCTGGCTCGACGGCGACATTTATTTCACGAGCGGACCGGGGACGCGCAAATCTCGCAATCTGGCTGCGAACCCGGCCTGCACGATCTCCGCCAAGCTGGCGACCATCGACATGGTCCTCGAAGGTGAGGCGGTCAGGGTAACCGATGGGCCAACCCTGGAGCGGTTGGCAGCGCGCTGCCGGGAGGGCGGCTGGCCGGTGCAGGTCGAGGGCGACGCCTTCACGGGCCCCTTCAGCGCCCCAAGCGCCGGCCCGCCGCCGTGGCACCTCTATCGCTTCACTTTCCACACCGCCATCGGGAACGCCACGGCCGCGCCGCACGGCGCGACGCGCTGGCGATTCGAGCGCTAAAGAGTGTTTCAGTTCCCTTTAACTCACCTGGGAGAGGAATCATGAAGTTACTGCTCACTTCCGGTGGCATCACCAACGACAGCATCCGCAACGCTCTGATTGATCTGCTGGGTAAACCGATTACCGAGTGCAGCGCGCTTTGCATTCCAACCGCCGCGTACGCGCACCCCATGGCCGGCCCTGTTGCGGCATGGCGGCTCATCAGCGGACAAGATCCCATGTGCGGGCTAGGTTGGAAGTCCCTGGGCGTGCTGGAACTCACCGCGTTGCCCAGCATCGCAGAGGAACTATGGGTGCCCTTGCTGCGAAAGGCTGACGCCCTGCTAGTGGGAGGCGGCGATGCCCTGTACCTATGCCACTGGATGCGGCAGTCTGGGCTGGCCGACCTCTTGCCGTCGCTCAAGGCGGTCTACGTGGGGCTGAGCGCCGGGAGCATGGTGATGACCCCCAATATCGGGCGGGACTTCGTCATCTGGAATCCGCCCACCGGTGGCGACAGAACGCTGGGAATGGTTGATTTTTCGTTGTTTCCGCACCTGGATCACGAGCAACTGCCGGACAATCGCATGTCCAACGCAGAAAGATGGGCCGCCGGTATGCCGGGACCAACATACGCGATTGACGATCAGACCGCCATCCAAGTTGTCGACGGAAAAGTTGAAGTGATCTCCGAAGGGCATTGGAAACGGTTTACGCCCTAACATGTACAGGAATGGATGGCGAGGCAAACCCTCTACGTATTGGGCAAAGCATCCTGAGCTTGTCGAGGATGCAATCATGGTTCGACAGGCTCGCCATGATTGCCTAAAAACCTTGCTGTAAATCGCTCGCTGCTATAAAGGGGCGGCAAAACATCGGGGGCTCGCAGACCCTCGATGTTTATGTTTCATTTCGCCTTGCTTTCAATTGCAACACGCTATCGTGGTGCTAAACCAGCACAGGCCGGAACTTGTAGCCATAGACCAACATGCCACGCTCGCCGTCTTCACGCAGCGCGCGGGTGACCATCTCCACCGGCATGCCGATGCGCACGTCCTTGGCATCCACGTCCGTCAATTGTGCGGTGATCAGCGGGCCTTCTTCCAGACGCACCAACGCCACCGTGTAGGGCGCATACTTCTCGAACCCCTCCGGCGCCGAGTGAATGGTGCTATAGGAGTAGACCTCCCCTTTGCCGCTAAAGACGTAGGGCGTCTTGGCTTCGCCCTCGCAGTTGGGGCACACATCGCGCGGCGGGAAAATCTTGTTGCCGCACTTTGGGCATAGCTCGCCGACAAGTTGATAGCGCTGCCCCGTCGTCCGCCAGTATCGTGCTACTTCCATTCTTATTCTCCAATCCGCGTTCCCTTGTTTGACTTTCAACACAAAGGACACGAAGAAATGCCTTCGTTACTTTGCTTCTTTGTGTTGATTCCTCTCAGGAAACACGCACCTCATTAGGCAAAACCGCTCGTGATAAGACCAAAAGATATTGCACAGAAATCATCCGTGTTCATCCGCATTTATCTGTGGTTAATTCCCTTCCAATATCGTCGTCACCACCGTCGCGCCGCTACCACCAATGTTTTGCGCCATGCCTAGCCTGGCATTGGGCACCTGGTTTTTGCCCGCCTCGCCGCGCAATTGGGTGGCCACCTCCACGATCTGATACATGCCCGTGGCACCCACCGGGTGACCGCGCGCTTTCAACCCGCCCATCGTGGTGATGGGGATGCGCCCGCCGGGTAGAATCTGTCCATCCAAGGCCAGCCCAACGCCCTTGCCGCGCGACGCAAACCCGGCCGCTTCCAACGAAAGGGCCGCCATGATCGTGAAGGCATCGTGCACTTCAAACAGGTCGATGTCCGTTGGCCCAACCTCTGCCATGGCATAAGCCTTTTGGGCGCTCAGCGCCCCACCCTCCAGGTAAAGCGGGTCGCGCCGGTCGTGCACCGCCACCGAATCTGTGGCGATGCTGCTCGCGCGGATGCGCACCGGCTTCTCGGTGAACTCGCGCGCCATCGACGTCGGCGCAAGGATCACGCAGGCTGCGCCGTCGGCAATCGGCGACGAATCCAGCAGGCTCACCGGGTCGGCGATCATCTTGGCCTCGGCAAATTGCTTTGGGGTGATCTGCTGATGGAACATCGCGTAGGGGTTGTTCATCGCGTTGGCATGCGCGTTGATCGCAAACGGCGCGAAGTCTTCCTTCTTATAGCCATGCTCAAACATGTAGCGCTGCATCAACAGCGCGTTGATGCTGACGAACGACAACCCGTGCAAAGCTTCGTAGTCGTTATCGGCGGCCATTGCCAGCGCAGAAGTGACCGTGTCGCTGGGCTTATCGGTCATCTTTTCCACGCCCACGCAAGCCACGATGTCGCTCATGCCGCCGGCGACGGCGATGTAGCCCATGCGCAAGCTGGTTGCGCCGCTGCCGCACGCAGCCTCCACGCGCACCGCTTCCACCCCGCGCAAGCCCGCAAAATCGGCGATGATCGCGCCGATATGCTCCTGGCCGGTCAGTTCGCCTGCCAGCATGTTGCCCACATAGAGCGAATCGATGTGCTCCACTTTGGCATCGCGCATCGCCGCGTTGAGGGCGTAGTAACCAAGTTCGCGCAGGCTCTTGTCCCAATGCTCACCGACTTCCACCTGCCCGATCCCAATGATAGAAACGTCTCTCATGGATGTTGAACCGCCTCACCGCCACTGCAAAGTCCACCCTTGCAACTCAGTTCAGCTTGAAGTTCTCCTTAAAACGTGAATAGGTCGCGTAATTGATCGGCACCTGCCGCGCGAGGTAATCATGCGTAGTGGGGACGTGATCCTGCGCGCGAGCCTTCTTCACCCGGATGCTGAACGCGTCGCTCCCGGCGCCGCTGCCAAACGACACGAGCAGAATGCGGTCGCCCGGCTGGGCGATGTCCAGCACCGCCGTCAGGCCGATCAACGAAGAACCCGCATAGGTATTGCCGATTTCATTGACAAGCAGCCCAGGCAATATTTGTTCGCGCTTAAAACCCAAGTCCTGGCCCACCTTGAGCGGGAATTTGCCGTTCGGCTGGTGGAACACGGCGTAGGTGAAGTCAGTGGCCTGTAAATGTGCCTCGCTCAATAGTAACTGCGCCGCCGAAGTAATATGGTGGAAGTAAGCCGGCTCGCCGGTAAACCGCCCCCCATGCTCAGGGTAACGCTCATGCTGGCGACGCCAGAAATCGGGCGTGTCCGTGACATAAGACACAGAGCCCTCAAATTCCGCAATCGACCGCTCAGCCGGGCCCACCAGGTAGGCCGCCCCGCCTGCGCCGGCGGTATATTCCAGCGCATCGCCGGGCCGTCCCTGCGCCGCGTCCATCCCAACGGCCAACGCATATTCGGCCATGCCGCTGCCCACAAAGCCAATCGCAGCCTGCAACGCCTCGGTGCCGGCCTTACAGGCAAATTGCCAATCGGCGGCCTGCGTGTGCGGCGTCGCACCGATCGCTTCCGCCACGATGGTGCTGGTGGGTTTTACGGCATAAGGGTGCGACTCGCTGCCCACCCACACGGCACCGATCTTTTGCGCGGAGACGCCCTCCGCCCGGTGCAGCGCGTTACGCGCCGCTTCCAGGCTCATGGTGGCGACATCTTCATCCAACCCAGGCACCGATTTTTGCTTCACCGGCGTAACGGCGTTCCCTTCCGTCCACAGGTCAGCCACTTCGCTCGCCGGCAGCCGGTAACGCGGCACATAAGCGCCGTAACCAACGATGCCGACTGGTATGACAGGTTTCATTAATGACATACAAAAAACTGAAAAACTGAGGCCTGGTGAGATTTATCGCAAGTTTATCCCAAGTGCTTTGGTTATCTTATGGCAAATCACCAGACCGAGCGTTTCCTGCCTCAATAGCGTATTAAACGACGGCATTGTAGAGCCGTCTTACTATCAAAAACCGGCATCCGTAACCGTGGCGAATCAAAATGATAGGGTTTGAAAGTGAAATGAGTCACAAGTCGGGCAAAATGGCCGGTTCATGTCTTCCCAAGCACCTCGCAAAATAATATAACACCCTAAAGATCTACCAGACCTTTAGGGTGTTATGGTGACAATTATGTGACCCTACTAACCAGAGTGCTCCGTTCAACCCGCCACGTTCACGCCCACCAGGTGCCCAATGGTGTAAGTCACCACCGCCGCACCCAACCCGATGAACATCATTCGCAAGCCGGAAAATAGCACCGAACGGCCGGTAAAGAGCGTCGTCGCCGCGCCGATGATGAACAAGCCCACCATTGCAAAAGCAACGCTCACCAATATCGCCGTCAACCCCTCAAAGAAGATGAAGGGTGAGACAGGCAGTAATGCGCCGACCGAGAACAGCAGGAAGGAGGTGATGGCCGCTTCCCAGGCCGAACCGCCCAATTCGTCGGGGTTTATGCCCAGTTCTTCGCGCGCCAGGGTATCCAGCGCCGTATCCTGGTTTGCCATAATGTCGGAGGCCAACTGGCGGGCCTTGCCTTCCTCCAACCCGCGCGATTGATAGATCAGCGACAGTTCTGCGACTTCCTCTTCCGGCGATGCTTCGATCTCGGCCTTTTCAATTGCGATTTGTTTCGTATATAGCTCGCGCGAGCTTTGGACCGAGAGCCACTCGCCCATCGCCATCGAAATCGCCCCGGCCAATAACCCAGCCAGGCCGGTGATCAGAATGGAATGACTGGGCAGCCCGGCGCCCGCGACCCCCATCACCAAGCTGAGCACCGAGGTCAGGCCATCGTTAGCGCCTAACACGGCCGCGCGCAACGCGTTGCCGCCGGTGCCGCGGTGGCGACCCTCAATTTGCGCCAGCGCCCCACCTTCGATGCCCCCGCGCACCGACTGCGTAATCTGGCGCAGCATTCGCCCATGCGATTGCTCATCTGCGCTCATCTGCCCGGCATTTGGCACACGCGCATAGGCGTTGGCGCCGTTGCTCTCCATCGCCGTCACGCTGGGTAACACAAAGCTCACGCCAAAACGCTTGGCCATCCACGACAGTAATCGTGTGCGCAGAGCAGGCTTGAAGGGCGGCACCGTTACGCCAGCCTCTTGCAGCCGCTTCAGCCACTCATCTGCGTGATGCTGTTCCACGACAGCCATGCGCCGGTACACTTCCGCCAGCTTTGGGTTCTGCTCATTGTGTGCCAGCGCGTTATAGAGCGTGACACCGTTTAGCTCATCGTTCACGAAGCCAATGTATCGTTGTGCCTCTTTGGGGTCCATGAAAATCTCTACTCCTGTGCAAGTTGTTTGCGTAAATCTTCTAGCTGGTTCACCGGCCTCTGGCAGGCAAAATGACGGCATACATACGCCGTCGCCCGCTCATCAATCGCTTCACGCCCCTCCAAGAGGGGCACCGGCGACTGCTCAGCGGGTCGTTTCAACGCCGTCACCATTGCCGGCTGATATAGACGATGGACAAGCTGTAACATATCCTGCGTCTGGCTGGCATTCGGGTCTCCCACCAGCGCCACTTCCAATCCTTCGTCCGTTGCCAGCACCAGCGCGATGAGCCACTGGCCGAACGCACTGGCATGTGGGGCCAAGTTGGCCTGCAAACTGCGCAAGCCCGCTTCGGCGACCTGGCGATAGTGTTCCTCGCCCGTCAGCGCCGCCAGCCGCAGGCATACCGTAGCGGCCATAGAATTACCCGCCGGCACCGCGTTATCCTGCATGTCTCGTGGGCGGGTCACCAGCGCCTCATGATCGTCGCTCGTATCGTAGAACAAGCCCTCCGGCGCGGCAAAATGGCGCAGCATCTGCTCCCCCAGATCGCGCGCCGCCACAAAGTAACGCGCGTCGTAGCTGGTTTGATACAGCGCCAACAATCCCTCACACAGATGCGTGTAATCCTCCAGGTAGCCGTTCAACTTCGCGTCATGATCCGGCTTCCAGGTGCGATACAGGCGTCCTTCAGGCGTCCGCAGCGTCGCCAGGAGGAAATCCGCGTTACGGATGGCCGCCTGCCAATAGTCCGCCCGGTCCAGCACGCGCGCAGCCTCTGCAAATGCCGCCAGCATCAACCCATTCCAGGCGGTGAGGACCTTTTCATCACGCGCCGGCGCGATGCGCTGATGGCGCGCCGCCAGTAGCTTTTGCTTTGCCTCCGCCAGCAACTGCGCCAGCTTTTCTTCGCTCAAATTATGCTGCCTTGCCACCTCGCCTGTGCTGCGCGCCTGGTGCAAGATGTTCTTGCCTTCAAAGTTGCCGTGCCGCGTCACGCCATAGACGTCGTTAAAGAGCACCGACTCGTCGCCCAACAATTGCCATAGCTCATCCGCCGCCCAGACGAAATACTTGCCCTCCTCGCCTTCCGAGTCGGCATCCTGGGTGCTATAGAAGCCGCCGGAGGGGTCGGTCATCTCACGCAGCACGTAGTCCAACGTTTCGACGCACACGCGCCGGTAGAGCGGGTTGCCCGTCACCTGCCAGGCGTGCAGGTAGACGCGTGCGAGCTGACTGTTGTCATAGAGCATCTTCTCGAAGTGCGGCACCAGCCAGGCGCCATCGGTAGAATAGCGGTGAAAGCCACCACCAAGCTGGTCATACATCCCGCCCTGGGCCATCTTCGTCAGCGTCGTCTCGGCCATCGCTAATGCATTCGCGTCTTTGGTGCGCGCGTAATACGCCAGCAGGAACTCCAGCGTCATGGGCTGCGGGAATTTGGGCGCCCTGCCCCAGCCCCCTTCCATCCGATCAAACGAACTGCTCAACGTTTGAACGGCGCCCGCCATCACCTGCGCATCCGGCGCGGCCCCTTGCTGCGTGGCAAGCGCCTCACTCTCCTGCTGATAAAACTCCAGCAGGCTGCCGGTGGTGCGTTGCACGTCGTCGCGTTGGTTCGCCCATGCCTCCGCCAGCGCTGTGAGCACCTGCCGAAACGAAGGCATCCCCATGCGCGGCGTGTTGGGGAAGTAGGTGCCCGCATAGAACGGCACGCCATCGGGCGTTAGGAAGACGCTCATCGGCCAACCTCCCTGGCCGGTCATGCCTACGGTCGCCTGCATGTAAATACTATCCAGATCCGGGCGCTCCTCGCGATCCACCTTGATACAGACGTAGTGCCGGTTCATCAACTCGGCGGTCGCCGGGTCCTCGAACGACTCATGCGCCATGACGTGGCACCAGTGACAGGCAGCGTAGCCAATGCTCAGGAAAATAGGTTTGTCTTCGTCTTTGGCTTTGTTCAAAGCCTCCGCGCCCCATGGATACCAGTCCACCGGGTTGTCGGCATGCTGCAACAGATAGGGGCTTGTCTCGCTCGCAAGGTGATTAGGCATGCCCCATTTTAACCTTCAGAATATCGGCCAGCGTCGGCACGCCGATCACCTGCAACTCATAGCGCACGCGCTCCATCGGCTTGCGCACCTGCATCACCCGTCGCAAGTCAATCGGCGTCGCCGAGAGCACCAGGTCCGCGTCGGACCGTGTGATGGTCTCCGCCAGCTCCGCAATTTGCTCAGCGCCATAGCCCATCGCGGGCAATATCTTGCCGGTGCCCGGATATTTGGCGTAGGTGGCCTGGATCGACCCGACGGCAAAGGGCCGCGGGTCCACGATTTCGGCAGCCCCAAAACGTTGCGCGGCCACCACACCCGCCCCATAGGTCATTCCGCCGTGCGTCAGCGTCGGGCCGTCCTCGATCACCAATACGCGCTTGCCCCGGATGTCCTGGGGATGATCGACGAAAATCGGCGAGGCAGCCTCGATCAGCGTCGCATTCGGGTTCACCGAACGAACGTTTTCGCGCACGCGCAAGACATTCGCATAATCCGCCGTATCCACCTTGTTGATCACCACCACATCCGCCATGCGCACGTTGGTCTCGCCAGGGTGATAGGACAGCTCATGCCCAGGGCGATGCGGGTCGGCAACCGTCATCAGCAGGTCCGGCTGGTAGAAGGGAAAGTCGTTGTTGCCGCCATCCCACAAGATGACGTCGGCCTCCTGCTCGGCCTGCCGCAAAATGCGCTCGTAATCCACGCCGGCGTAGACGGTGATGCCGTGATCCAGGTGCGGTTCATATTCCTCGCGTTCCTCGATGGTGCACTCGTGTTTATCGAGATCATCATAAGACGCAAAGCGTTGCACGGCCTGGTTTGCCAGGTCGCCATAGGGCATCGGGTGCCGGATGGCGACAACTTTTAGGCCAAACGATTGCAATACATTGGCAACGTGGCGCGTGGTCTGGCTTTTGCCGCTGCCCGTGCGCACCGCGCAAATGGCGACCACGGGGCGCGTGCTTTTCAGCATCGTCTCGCGCGGGCCCATCAGGCGGAAGCTCGCCCCCGCCGCCATCACCTGTGAGGCTTTGTGCATCACATACTCGTGTGGCACATCGCTATAGGCAAACACCACTTCGTCCACCTGCAACTGAGCGATCAATTGCGTCAGGTCTTTCTCGTCATAGATGGGGATTCCCTTTGGATACAGGCGCCCGCTCAAGGAAGGCGGATATTGGCGGCCTTCGATGCCGGGTATTTGCGTGGCGGTGAAGGCAACGACCTGGTATTGCTCGTGATCACGAAAAGCGACGTTGAAGTTGTGGAAATCGCGCCCGGCAGCGCCCATGATTAGAACTCGCTTTGCAGACATGATCTCACCCCGTAAGTGGAATTTCCATCAGTGTAGCCCAGTTTCGACGCGCAGAGCCTGCCAAACGTGCCTCAACGCCAGTCAGCACACGTATTTACTGACAGACAAACGACACTGGCAAAGAAATGCCATCCGAACAGCCATACATATGCTATCAATCTGGTTTATAATGGCCTACAATAGCATCAGAATAACACTTACTCAATATGGGGGGTAATAATGCACATTCGCATAAAAGAACGTCCGTTCCGGTTTTCTTCTGCTACTGCACTGCGTGCGTCACTTTTTGGCTCTCTTTGTGCGCTCGCACTGTGCATGTTTGCAAGCCCTGCACGCGCTGAAACGCGTGTCGTGACCAACACACTCGATTCCGGCAGTGGTTCGCTACGCCAGGCTGTGAACGACGCAGTTGCCGGCGATGTCATCGTGTTCGATGCGACCGCGTTCAACACGCCACTCACCATCACACTCACCAGCGGTCAGATCGTAATCAGCCAGTCGCTAACGATCGATGCTTCAACCAGCGGCGTCGTCACCCCTACGATCAGCGGGGATGACCTCGGGCGCGTCTTCTGGGTGCTGCCATCCGTCAATGTCACCCTGAACCGGTTAAACATCGTACATGGGTATCAAGATGTCGCTCCAGGCGGAGCAGGGATATTCAACCAGGGCGTCTTGAGCGTAACCAATAGCATTCTGGCCAACAATGTGGTCAGCGACACACTCTATGGCGGCGGCATCTACAACGATAACGGCGCCTCGTTATACCTGGCAGATAGCCGGATCATCTCCAACACCGCGGAAATGGGCGGCGGTATTTACAATTCGGCCAACAACGCCGGGATGGGCATCACCAACACGCTGTTCATGAGCAACACCGGCACATTTGGCGGCGGCATTGCCAACCTGCAGCCAGGCTGGCTAACGATGCAAAACAGCCAGTTGGAGGGCAACAACGCGGCCTCCTATGGCGGCGCTATCTACAACCAGTCGGTACTGACCCTCACAGGCAGCACACTGAAGTACAACGTCAGCGTGGACGGGGGCGGCGCAATTCAAAACTACGCCCAGGGCTATGTTGCAGATAGCACCTTCGTTAGCAATACGGCAGGAACGACCGGCGGCGCGCTAAATGTCTCCGTTGGCACCGCAGTCATTACGAATAGCAGCTTCCTCAGCAATGTAGCCATGTTTCACGGTGGCGCAATCAACAATCACACGGGTGCCACGTTGAGCATCTTTGGCAGCACCTTCACCGCCAACCAGGCGAACGGCGGGTTCGGGAATGGCGGTGCCGTCACCAATGA
>DAOUFG010000038.1:0-24700 GCA_034430115.1 Thermoflexales bacterium
TTCTCTCCCGCAAGTCCCAATCCGGGTAAATCCAGCGCATCGCGCTTGCGGGGGTGGGGCTGGGCAATTCAAGCGGCAGTGTGAAGTGGAAGGTTGTCCCTGTGCCCACGCGGCTTTCCAGCCACATTTTGCCGCCGTGCAACTCGACCAGGCTCTTGCTAATGTTCAGGCCCAATCCGCTTCCCCCATAGCGGCGGCGGATTGAGCTATCTAGCTGCTCGAATGGGCGAAAGATGCGGTCCGCGTCGCTGGCGGCGATGCCGGGGCCTGTGTCGGTCACGCTGAATTCGATCTCCCGCTCACGCGCTTCCACGTGCACTTCCACGCCACCCCTATCGGTGAAGCGCCCGGCGTTACTGAGCAGATTCAGCAGTACTTCGCGGATACGCGTACGGTCGCACAGCAGGGAGGGTAGCTCCGCCGGCAGGTTTGTTCTCAGGTATAGCCCTTTGGTCTCATATAACGGGAGCACGGCTGTTACCGCGGCTGAGATAACTTCGTGTGGGTCCACGCGTTCTTTGGTGATTGCCATCTGCCCGGCTTCGATCTGGCTCAGGTCCAGCACGTCGTCCACCAGGCTCAGCAAGTGTTCGCTGTTGCGCAAGATCACGTTCAAATCGGCCATCAGTGCGGGTGGCAGGCGCGTCCCATACGTCTGCGGCGTGTTGACGATCAATTGGGTGAACCCGATGATCATGTTCAGCGGTGTGCGCAATTCATGACTGACGTTGGCCACGAATTGTTGTTTGGCGTGGTGTGCTTCCTCGGCCGCCATGCGCAGACCATCGGTTAACCCGATGAGGCGGGTAAGCTGTTGGTTGGCGGCGGTCAGGTCCTCCAGCGTCTGCTGTAGTCGCACTTGCGTGTCGCGCGACTCAGCCAGCAGGCTTTGGTTGAGCGAGTAGCCCGACCAGGCCCATTTGGTAGCCGCCAACAGCGGGCGCATGGCCAGCCACAGCACCCCCAATATGCCCCAGATCATCACCAGGGTGATCAATTCGCTTCCCAGGGTGAAAGGTAAGTCGTTGCGTGGCGCGGTCAGTAGCCCGGCTGTGCATAGCGTTGCTAAAGCAGCGCCCGGGCGCGTGCCGAACAACATGCTCATTAAGCCCACAGGCAGTGCGAGAAGGTAGATTGCCTCGGGAATGTGGCCCCACGCAATCGTCGCAACGATGCTCATGATGCAGCCGCCGACCAGCAACCCGCCCGTGACTTCCAGATATCGTCGCCGGAGTGCCAGGGCGATGCCCGATAGGAGGAAGAGCCCCAGGCCGGTGCTGATACTCCACATGGGGTCACTGAGCTGAGGAGTGATGCCCAGCAAAATCAACCCGCCGATGAAAACGCCTGCCAGTACCATGTCCAGCGTTTCATGTTGCAGGCGATCAAAGGCGATCTCCAGTTCGGCAGATCTCTGCGTATCACTTGCTCCGGCCGATGGTTCGGAACTAGGCGTTTGCATGAACATACTCCTCAACTCCCTTACATCTGAGCCCAACGAGTTGCTGCGGCTACAACATTCCGCTATCGTGAGAGCTTACCATGACGCACCCCAAAAGGCCCGCTGGAGGCCGATGTTGTACACTGCAATGAAACAGATCGAGGAGAAATGGAAACATGCAATGGATTCATGAACCGCCGGCCTGGAGCGCAGAAGGGTCGTTACTGACAGCCACCACCGGCCCCAAGACAGACTTCTGGCGCAAGACACACTACGGCTTCGTGCGCGATAACGGGCACCTGTACGCCAAATATGTGAGCGGCAACTTTGTGGCGGATGTGAAAATCACCGGCGACTATCGCGATCTCTACGATCACGCCGGGCTGATGGTGCGCCTGGACGAGACCACCTGGCTCAAGTGCGGCGTGGAGTATGTAAAGGGCGTGCAATACATCAGTGCCGTGGTGACGCGCGATTATTCGGACTGGTGCGTGCTTCCGGCACCGCCGGGCATGAATTCGTTGTGGATGCGCGTCATTCGCCAGGGTGAAGCGGTGGAGGTTCACTATTCCCTGGACGGTGAGCAGTATCAGATGTTGCGCATGGCGCACCTGACGGCGGCCGACACACTTGCCGTCGGCCCGATGTGCGCCTCGCCCGAAGGCAATGGCTTCACCGTGCACTTCGCGGACTTCCGCGTTATGGCACTGGACCCGGCTTAGCAGCACTCTATAGTGGGTTGTCCATTTCGTCGCCGTCGATGTCCGGCCAGGAGTCGTCGTCCTCGTCATCCGGCGCCAACAGATCGTTGGCGCTGTATGGCGGTTCGTTGGGCGGGCGGCGGGGAGGCCTGGCTGGCGCTGGGATTGGCCGGCTCCAGCGATAGCGATGCACCATATCTTCCGGGATGTGCCCAGGGAAGCGCCGCAGCATCTTGCGGGCCCATTCAGGCAGTTCACCGGGCAACCCATCATCCAGGTCCAGGAAGCGCCAATCTACCAACGGCTTACGTGAGGATGGCGGGTCCTTGAATTCCGGGATGGCTGTATTGAACAACGCAGTCAATTCCGGCGAGATGCTGGGGGCCCAGCGCGTTTCGATGTGCGATACGTCATCGTTGAGTTGAGCTTCCGGCGCGTGAGGATGGATGTAGCCCATCATATGCCGATAGCGCGAGCCGTCGCCGGTGGGTGGCAGCCAGGGCAGGCGATAGGCATTGTCACGCCACCAGGCCACCTCCACCCGCAGCCGGCGGGCAGGTTCGTCCAGGAAGCGCTGGCATAGCTCATCCAGCACCTCGCAAGCATCTGCAAAGAAACCCAGGTCGGCATACAGCCTGCCGACCCACATCAAAGCGCTGTGTTGATCTTTTGTGCGGCGGAAGGCGTCCTCGAAGAGTGGCCAGGCATAGTTGGCGCCCTGCTCGTCGCCCAGACAATAAGCATGCAACAACTGCATCTTCCCTTCGCGCAATAAATCGGCTACGTCGGCAGGGCCGTCGTGGCTGGCCACGGCCACACGATCGCCATATAGACTTTCCCAGCGGCTCATAAAACGGAATGACAATGCCCAACGGCGGCGTTGTTGCCAGGGCCGATCATCCCACTCGTCGATATTTTGCTGGATGGCGTTGCGGTTGTCGTAGATCAGCCATTCATCGCAGAAGAGTTCATAGATCAATTCCGCCGCTTCATGATGCGAAGGGTAAGCGGCCAGGACGTCGAAGCATAGCGCAGCAGCATCGGGTTGCCTGCAATACCATTGTCCTTCATGACGCGCCCGGTCTAGCAGGCGTTGTACGTAAGTGGAATGTTCTGGCATGCTATCGTCCTTATGCGTGATGATCTGCTTCTTGAACGCCCATAACAGCATTCTGCACACGCCTGCGTGGCACTTCGTGATGTTTGCGGCAACGTGCCTGGTAGCTTTCGCTCGCGCCCACCAGGATCACCGGGTCTTCGTAGGCTGCCGGTTTACCATTGATCAGGCGTTGTGTGCGCGTGGCTGGCGCGCCGCAAACCATGCATATGGCATGCAGCTTTTCCACTTCTTCGGCCAGCGCCATCAGGAGTGGCATCGGCCCAAACGGCTCGCCCCGAAAATCCATATCCAGCCCGGCGACAATCACACGTTTGCCTTGTTCGGCCAGTTCGTCGCAGACGTCGGTGATGTCCCAGTCAAAAAATTGCACTTCGTCAATTGCAACCACGTTCGTGTCGGGCGAAGTCTGCTCCAAAATATCCTTTGCATGTGCCACCGCCTGGGCTTGCGTGTGAATGCCGCTATGAGAACTGACGCGATCTTGCCCGTAACGTGTGTCCATCAAAGGCTTAAATACTTGAACTTTCAGGCGGGCGATTTCAGCGCGCTTAACACGGCGTATCAGTTCTTCGGACTTACCACTGAACATGCTGCCGCATATAACTTCGATCCATCCGCCGTTGGGTTGTTGCTTCATTTTACGATTTGCGCCTCAAAGATCCTTTCAGGGATGATTATAGCTAAAGTGCCGCATCACCAGTGACGTTGATACCAAAAACTGGTTTACTCGATATAATTAAAACGATAGATGTGATGATTATTATTTTAAGGAATGCTAAGGATACAAGATGAATAGGAACGAATATGCGGATCCAAATGTTCTTGTGAGCACGGAGTGGCTGGCGGAGCATTTGAACGATCAGACTGTGCGCGTAATTGAGTCAGACGAAGATACGCTGCTTTATGATACCGGGCATATCCCCGGTGCACAGAAGATTGATTGGGTGCAGGATTTGAACGATCAGACAGTGCGTGATTACATCGACGCGCCGGCCTTTGCCGCTTTGCTGAGCAGCAAAGGCATCGCCAACGACACGCTGGTGATCTTTTATGGTGATAAAAACAACTGGTGGGCCGCTTACGCCTACTGGGTGTTCCAGTTATTCGGCCACACGAACGCCAAATTGTTGAATGGCGGGCGCAAGAAGTGGATCGACGAAGGCCGGCCTGTGACGCGCGAAGTGCTTTCCTATCCGCGCACCCACTATCAAGCCCCTGAGCGTGACGACACGCGCATCCGTGCCCGGCGAGACGAGGTGCTGCAGCATGTGCGCGCGCACGGCGTGTTGGTGGACGTGCGCAGCCCGCAGGAATATACCGGCGAGCGCATGCACATGCCCGATTACCCCAACGAGGGGGCCTTGCGCGGCGGACACATCCCTGGGGCAAAGAGCATCCCCTGGTCGCAAGCGGTGCAGGAAGACGGCACCTTCAAACCAGCACCGGCCTTGCGCGCGCTCTACGAAGGCAAGGGCGTCACGCCTGATAAGAATGTGATCGTCTATTGCCGCATCGGTGAGCGCAGTTCGCACACCTGGTTTGTGTTGACCAACCTGCTGGGCTATCAGCACGTGAAGAATTACGATGGAAGCTGGACGGAGTGGGGCAACGGCGTGGGCCTGCCCATCGAAAAACCATGATGGCGACGCTATAATGCCATCGTTCGCACACGGCGGACAATCATTGTTTATCAAGGTGCAAACGTGGCGGAATTTGTATTCGCTGTCAGAGAAGAAGAAATCCAGGGAGGCCAGATTCTCACCCTGACAATCGACGATGTGCCGGTGGCCTTTACGCGCGTGGACGGTCACATCGTGGCTTTTGGTGACGTGTGTACGCACGATGATGGGTCGCTGGCCGAAGGAACGATTGAAGGAGACTGTGTGGTCTGCCCGCGACATGGTGCGCGGTTCAATCTTTTCACCGGCAAGGCCACTTTCCCGGCGCCTTCGCCAATTCCAATCTATGAGACTAAAATAGAAGATGGCAACGTCCAGGTGAAACTGGATGATGCAGAAAAGTAAATAGCGAATGATCTTCGGGGCAGGGTGAAATTCCCGATCGGTGGTGTGGCGCAGCCGGAAAACGGCCAGGCCCAATAGCCCACGAGCGCGTTGAGAGGCGCGCATGACCCGGTGTGATGCCGGGGCCGGCGGTTATAGTCCGAATGTAAAGAAGGTCGCGCATCAGAAGCATCACGTCTGCCCGGAGGGCGACGTGCGCTTTTTGATGATGTGATATTGACAGCCCCGAAGTGTCGTTCTGAGGGGCTGTATTCATGTCGGTAACAACGAACCGGGTTCCAAATATCGCGCAGAGCACCTGGCCGGCCACGCCGGGAACGCATAACAGGCCGGGCGAATGGCTGTTGCGCATTGCGCCGTTGCTTGCCTTCGGCGTGCTTCTCTTGCTGTGGTACCTGCTCAGTTTGAGCTATCCCCCGTTCATCCTGCCTGGGCCGCAACTGGTGGCGCAGAGGCTGGTGCAAAAGCTGGCTGATGGCACGCTGCTCATGCACACCGCCGTCACGCTCTCCGAGGCGCTGCCCGGGTTGATCCTGGGCGCGTTGTTCGGGTTTGCGGTGGGCTACCCAATCGCCAAATCGCACGTGATGGATCGGCTGCTATCGCCCTTCATCGTGGCCTCGCAAGGAATCCCGTTCATCGCCATTGCGCCGCTGCTACTCATCTGGTTTGGCAATGGCGCGGGGGCCAAAATCTTCCTGTGTGCCATCGTGGTGTTCTTCCCCATCACCATCAACGTCATCGTCGGGCTGCGCGGCATCTCGCCGTTGTTGCGCGACCTTTTCCGTTCGATGAATGCCTCGCGCTGGGAGACGTTCGTGCATCTGGAACTACCCGCCGCATTGCCGCTGGTGCTGGCCGGCCTGCGCGTGGGCGGCACGCTTTCGATGATTGGGGCGCTGGCTGCCGAGTTTCTTGGCACCGACCGTGGGCTGGGTTTTTTGATCAACCAGGGTCGTGGGCTTTATGACACGCCGTTGGTGATGGTGGGCATCGTCACCACGGTGGTCACCGCGCTCTGTATTTACGGCTGTATCCGTTATATTGAACAAAGGATCGTGAAATCGTAATTGCCAAATGTCATTGACCAAAGGAGTAAACGAGTGTTGAAGCGAAGTCTATTGATCGGCCTGGCCATTTTGCTGGCGGCGTGCAGCGCCGCGCCGAGCGCCACCCCTACGCCGACCGCTGGCCGCACCACCGTGCGTCTGCCCATGGGTTACATCGCAAATGTGCAATACGCGCCCTTTTACGTCGCCGTAGAGCGCGGTTACTTCGCGGCGGAGGGAATCGACCTGGAGTTTGATTACAAGCTGGAAACAGATGGCGTAAAGCTGGTTGGGGCGGGCGAGATCCCCTTTGCCGTCGTCAGCGGCGAGCAGGTGGTGTTGGCGCGCTCGCAAGGGCTGCCGGTGAAGTACGTGTTGCAGTGGTACAAGAAATACCCCATCGCCGTGGTCAGCCTGCAATCGAGCGGGATTAGCAAGCCGGAGGACTTGAAGGGCAAGCGCGTGGGGTTGCCGGGGTTTTATGGGGCCACCTACGTCGGTTGGCGCGCGTTCTTAAAGGCCAACAACCTGACGGAGAATGACGTGCAGCAACAGGAGATCGGCTTCACCCAGGTTGCGGCGCTGCAATCCGGCAAGGTGGACGCCGTGGTGGGCTACGTGAATAACGAGCCGATTGTGCTGGCCCAGAATGGTTACCCGGTGAACGTGTTTGACGTGGCGAACTATGTGGACATGGTGGCCAACGGACTCATGACCAACGAGAAGACCATCCAACAGAACCCGGCGCTGGTGCGCGGCATGCTGCGCGCGCTATCGAAGGGCATCGCCGATACGATCAGCGATCCAACTGCCGCGATGCAGATCAGCACTAAGTACGTGGAGGGCCTGAAGGCCGACGACGCGGTGCAGAAGTTGGTGCTGAGCAAGACGATCGAAGAGATGCAAGGCGGCAAGCCGGGCGAATCCACCCCCGACGCCTGGACCAACACGCAGGATGCGTTAGTCAACATCGGCCAGATCCAGACCAAGATGGATGTGAACACGTTCTACACGAACGAGTTTTTGCCCTGATAGTATGCCTATTCTCACTGCCGACGCGATCAGCGTCATCTATCCGAACGGCACGGAGGCCCTGCGGCGTTTCTCGCTCGAAGTGGCTCGCGGCGAGTTCGTCACCATCGTCGGCCCCAGCGGGTGTGGCAAGAGCACGTTATTGCGCGTGCTGGCCGGGCTGATATTACCGACCAGCGGCCAGGTGACCCTGGACGGAGAAGCCGTCACGCGGCCTTCAAACCACGTCAGTCTGTTGTTCCAGGAGCCGGCGCTGTTGCCCTGGCGCACGGTGGAACAAAATGTGCACCTGCCGTTCGAGGTGGGCGTGCGTGGCAATCGTCTGCGGCAGGCGCGGGTCGCCGTTGATCCCGCGGCGCTCATCGCCGATACGATTGACCTGGTGGGGTTGCGCGGGTTCGAGCGGGCCTATCCACGTGAATTGAGCGGCGGCATGGCACAGCGTGCGGCGTTGGCACGCGCGTTGGTCACGCAGCCGCCCGTGCTTTTGCTGGATGAGCCTTTTGGCGCGCTCGATGCGCTCACGCGTGAGAGCCTGACGGCCACGCTGGAAGGCATCTGGCGTGCGGCGCACACCACTGGGTTGATGGTGACGCACAGCATCCGCGAGGCCATTTTCCTGGCCGACCGGGTGATTATCTCCCGCCCGCGCCCAGGCGAGGTGGCGGGAGTGGTGCCGATTGACCTGCCGCGCCCGCGCACGTGGGAGATGGAAAACTGGCCCGAATTTGCGGCCCGTAAGCGCGAGGTTCGGGCCTGCCTGGGGGATGAGACGTGACGGGTGAAACGTGAATGTGGATGCTCACGCGGCGCGAGCCCCCACCTAACTCTCCCCGCAGTACTCCGCAGGAGAGGAATTCGGTTCGTTGTCACCCTCGCCCCGTAGATCAGCGCTCTATTTACCCTGTGGCGCGCGCCGGCTGGGCGAGAGGATGGAGGCCGCCTTGCGGAACGGCGGGCGGTATAGCTCGATCAGCGCGCTTTGCAGGTGATCGGGCTCGATGCCACGGATGAGCCGTCCCTCGTGCGCGATGCTGATGGAACCGCGCTCTTCTGACACGATGATGGCGATGGCGTCGGTGCCTTCGGATACGCCGATGCCTGCCCTATGGCGCAGGCCGATGCGGAAGTCGTCGATGTGAGAGGCGGTGAGCGGCAAGACGCAACCCGCCGCCACGATGCGCCCATGCCTGACGATCACCCCGCCGTCGTGCAGGGGGGTGTTGGGGTGGAAGATCGTTAGCAATAACTCCGGCGAAAGGGCTGAATCCAGGACGACGCCCGTATCCACCAGGTCTTGCAGGCCGGTGTCACGTTCCATCACGATCAATGCGCCGTAGCGATGTGCCGCCAGGCTTTGCACTGCCGTGCTGATGATGCGCACTTCCACTTCCAGTTCGCTGCGCCGCGGCGCCAGCACTTCGTTGAAGCGGCCCACGCGTTCCAGGGCGCGCCGCAGTTCCGGCTGGAAGATCACCGGGATCGCGATCAACATGGCCGGGATGGCTGCGCGCAAGATGAGCCCGAACGTAGGCAACTGAGCCAGGTTGCTCAGTAATACCCCGATCACCACCAGCACGAACAGCCCGCGCAACAAAGGAATGGCCTGTGTTGCGCGGAACAGCAACAGCACCAGGAAGAAGACCAGCGATACCAGCAGGATGTCCAGTACTGCCAGCCCGTTCAGGCGCTGCAAAACCCAAAGAATATCTGTCACATCGTCACCCGATCAAGCCGAGCAGGTTTCTCATGCGAGCAGCTTTGCGAGTATTGCTTTTTGTGCATGCATGCGGTTCTCCGCTTGATCCCACAACGCAGATTGCGGCCCATCGGCCACTTCGTCGGTGATTTCCTGCCCACGGTGCGCCGGCAGGCAGTGCATCACGATGGCGTCTTTGTGCGCCTGTTGCAGTAGCTTGGCGTTCACCTGGTAGGGAGGGAATATCTTGGCGCGTTCGGCAGCTTCGGCTTCCTGGCCCATGCTTGTCCAGGCGTCGGTGTAGATCACGTCTGCGCCCTGCACTGCCTCGACGGGGTCGCTTGTCTGCGTCACGCTCCCGCCCGAAGCCACGGCAAACGCCGTTGCGCGTTGCAATACGTCGGGGCGCATCTGATACCCGGCCGGCGAACCGACGCGCATGTGTGCGCCCAACAGTGCGCCGCCGAAAACCAGCGAGTTCGTCACGTTATTGGAATCGCCTACGTAGGTGACGGTAAGCCCTTTCACGGCACCCTTATATTCCATGATGGTGAGAAAATCGGCCAGGCCCTGGCAGGGGTGAGTGAAATCCGAAAGGCCGTTGATCACCGGCACACGCGCATATTGCGCCAACGTCACCACATCGGCATGCCCAAATACGCGCGCCATGATGCCATCCACATAACGCGAGATGACGCGTGCCACGTCGGGGATGCTTTCACGCTTGCCCAATTGGATTTCCTCGGGCGCAATATACATCGCGTGCCCCCCCAGGTGGCGCATGCCCACTTCAAACGAGCAACGCGTGCGCAACGAAGGCTTGGTGAAAATCATGCCGAGCGTCTTGTTCTTCAATATGGGTTCGTTGCCGCCGGCCTTCCATTCCTGCTTCAGCCGAACTGCTAACGCGAGCAAGTCGGTGAGTTCAGGAGTGCTCAGGTCGGACAGTGATAGAAAATCTTGCTTCGTGTGCATACTTGGGATTCTATACTAGACTGGTAAACTTCTGTAGTTTGGGAGTCTCTATACTAACAACATGCGACGCATCATAGGCCTGGTCCTGATTATTGTATTGACCATCGTTGCCTCGTTGGCGGAGACGGTGCGCAATAATGTGTGGGCCAGTTATCGTGGTTACAGCAGCCCATATCTTGCCGATTTACCCGCCGGCACGCCACGCCAACCCGTGGCACAGCGTGTGGTGGTGGTGCTGGTGCGCGGTCTGCGCCTCGACGACAGCCGCCAGATGTCCACCTTGAATGATCTGCGCAAGCGCGGCAGCGACCTGGTGATCCAGCAGGACCCGCCCACCTATCGTTTGCCCGCCTGGGAGACGCTATTCACCGGCGCGGACGCTGAGACGCACGGCGTGACCACCAACGCGTCAACTCCTGCCAGCAACATCAGTTCGCTCTTTAGCGAACTGGCCTTGCAAGGGCAGGGCAGCGCGATTATTGGTTCACAGGCGCTTGGTGACGCCTTTGGTAACGATGTGCAGCGCTTTGAACTGGTGGATAACACCAGCGTGGCCGAGCGCGACGACGACGCGGTGAATCTGACGCAGGAAGTGTTGAGCGATGCCGCCAACCCGATGCAGTTGGTATGTGTGGAACTGACTGCCATCGAAGACACTTTACAGAATAATCCCGCGAACCGCCAGTCAGCCATCTCGGTGACGGATGCGCGTATCAAGACACTGTTGGATATGCTGGATTTGAACACGAATGTGCTGGTCATCCTGTCGGATCGCGGGTTGACTGCGCGCGGAACGGACGGCGGGGCGGAGCCGGAGGTGGCGCAGACGCCGCTGGTGATGGTGGGCGCGGGAGTCACCCCCGGCAACCAGGCGGTCATCAAGGCCATCGACGTAGCACCCACGCTGGCTATGCTATTGGGCACGCCCATTCCCGTATATGCGCAGGGCGAAGCCGCCGTGGGCATGCTTAGCTTCCCAGCGGCCGGCGCGCCGGTGATTACCAGTACCGATACATTTTCAGACACCGCCATCATCACCGATACGCTCGCGCCGCTGCCGGGCGCGTTGTGGGCGTCGGCGGCGCAATTGACCACCTTCTATGAGAATTGGAGCGAAGTGGTCAAGCAGCCGCGCTTTGCCGCGGAACTGCTGCGTGCGCAACAACAATCCATTCGCGAGGGCGATACCACCGCGTATCAGAAGTTCCTGATCGACTTGAATGCGCGCGCAGATGCGGCTACGCAGACCGAATTGCAAGATGAACGAATACAGCGCCTGCCGGTGGTGATCGGCATGGCGTTGTTCCTGGTGGCGCTGGTGGGGGCCACGTTGTCGTTCCGGCGCTGGCAATCGTTGATCGCAGCCCTGGTCTACCTGGCGTTGTGGTACGCCTTGTTCATCTTCGTGCGAGAAGATCGCTTCAGCCTGTCGATGTTTGCCGGCGGCGACCCGACGCAATTCCTGACCACGCTGCAACGCTATAGCGCGGCACTGATGGTGGTGGTGTGCGTCATTGTGGCCTTTACCACCGGCGAGCAGGAAGACGGCCTGGAGGCCATTACCACGGTGCTGGTGACGGTGCTGATCGTCGTGTGCATCCTGTTGCTGCAAGTGGCCTGGTTCTACTTCCAGTGGGGCTTCAGCTACACCTGGACGTTGCCCGATTCTGAGGCACTGGTGACCACGCTGGTGATGCTGAGTCAGGTTAGCGCGATGTCGATCCGCATCGTGCCCGAACTGCCCAATTTGCCGGTGGCGCTGGTGATCGCTTTTCTCGCGCTTGCGGTATATAGCCTGTTGCACACCCGCCGGCGCCCCGAACGCTACGGCAGGTTACGTTGAGCGCGCCGTTAGAATCAGCAGTTGTAGGGCGACTTGTTAAGTCGCCCGGCACAGGTAGTCGCAGGCTTCATGCCTGCGCTACATCTGGGCGAAGGAGTCGGCAAGATGAACCAAACAACAACGCTCAAGCAGAAAATTGATTACGGCCTGGATTCACCGCGCGAGTTGCGTCACAATGTGCTGTATGGCGCAGGCGGCCTGGTGATGGGCGCGTTGCTGCTCTACGTTGGCCAGGGTGCGCCGGTGGGACTCCTCCTGGGCGGCATCTGTTTATTGAGCGGCCTGACGCTGTGCATCATGGATGTGGTGCTGTTGTGGGGCAGCCGGGTGGGCAAATTGCGCCTGCGTGACGAGGCGCTGAGCCGGATTCCCTGGCGCGGTGACGAGCGCGTGCTGGATATCGGCTGCGGGCATGGGCTATTGCTCATCGGCGCAGCCAAACACTTGACCACCGGCAAGGCCATCGGCATCGATCCCTGGGTGCAGATCGACCAGGCCGATAACAGCGCCGCGGCGACGCTGCGCAATGTGGAACTGGAAGGCGTGAGCGAGCGCGCCGAAGTGCGCAACGGCGATGCGCGCGATTTGCCGTTCGACGACGCCAGCATCGACATCGTGCTCTCCAGTTGGACGCTGCACTTCATCCTGGACCCCGACGAGCGTGCGCAGGCGCTGAAAGAGATCGAGCGGGTGCTCAAACCGGGCGGGCGGGCCGTCCTCATCGACGTGGACCGCGTGAAGGAATATGAGAAGTTCTTCCGTGGCAAGGGCTGGTTGGATATCACCAGGACCGGGCCGAATTACCTCTTTGTTGCGCCGACGCATATCTTGTCGGCGGTCAAACCTAAATAGCGGATTTCCCCCTTTGTGAGCGCGGCTCTATACTCCCAACAGGCAGGAGGAAAACCATATGCTCACGTCACGACAAAATGTAGATAATCTGCTCCGTCACAAAAAGGCCGAGCGCGTGGCGCTCGTGGATAGCCCCTGGGGCGATACGCTGGCCGCCTGGATTCAGCAAGGTTACCCCGTGCGTATGGAACACAAAGAAGTGGGCGAGGACCACTGGAGCGCCAGGGATTGCCGCTGGATTGATACCACCGTCGCCGGCGAGTATGAAGAACCCGTGCCGCCGTGGGAGCATTTCGATTACGACATGGTGGGCATCGGCCCATGGATCGACGTGATGCCCTGGCGCGGCTACGAAGAAGTGGTGAGCGAGACCGACGAGTGGGACGTGAAGCGCAACGGCGCAGGCGCGGCCTTGAAATATTGGAAGCATAAGTCCGGCACACCCGAGCACATCGACTTCCGCATGACTTCACGCGACATCTGGGAGCGCGACTATCGCGCGCCGCTGCTCACATTGGACCCGCAGCGCGTCGATCTTCCGCAGATGCGCAAGGGCATCACTTCGGCGGTGCAGGCCAATAAATGGGTGCACTACGGGCACGAGTTCATCTGGGAATTGATGCGCCAGAGCATGGGCGACGTGACGCTTTACGAAAGCCTGCTGCTGGACCCGGCCTGGATTCACGACTACAACCGCGTCTATACCGATTTCTATAAGAAGCACTTTGCCTACATGATCGAGCAACTGGGCAAGCCGGATGGCATCTGGCTATATGAGGATCTGGGCTATAAGAACGGCCCATTCGCCTCGCCCAAGGTGATGGAAGAACTGATCTTCCCCTACTACAAGGAACTGGTGGATTTCTTCCACGCGTACGACCTGCCGGTGATCCTGCACAGTTGCGGCAGCACGGCGGCCATGCTGCCGTTGATCGTGGCGGCCGGGTTCGACGGCTTGAACCCGATGGAGCGCAAGGCGCTGGACAACGACCCGTTCACCTTCGCCGAGAAATATGGCGATAGGCTGGTGTTCGTGGGCGGGCTGGACGCGCGCGTGTTCGAGTCCAACGATAGAGACGTCATCCGCCGCGAGGTGACGAACTACATCGAAGGCATGAAGGCGCGCGGGGCACGCCTGGTGTTTGCGTCGGATCACTCGATCTCGCCCAATACGCATTACGACAGCTATCGTTATGCGCTCGATGTCTATCGCGAGCATATGTGTTATTGAAAGGCGAACGGCGGCGCGTGCGCGTTGTGCTACCTTTGATGCTGGAAATTGCGTGACAAGTGGTCGATATTTTTGCCCAAAACCTCATACAATCGGCACTATATGCGACTGCTCATTGTTGAAGATGAACCCGACATGGCGAATGCCCTTTTGAAGGGCCTACGCCGTGAGGGCTATAGCGTGGACCTGGCCAGGGATGGCGAGCAGGCGTTGAGCATGATCGACGTTTATGACTACGACCTGCTCGTCCTGGACCTGATCTTGCCGGGCATGGATGGTATCGAAGTGTGTCGCCGCGTGCGCGATTTGCATCCATCCATACTGGTGTTGATGCTCACGGCGCGCGATACGCCCGAAGAGCGCGCCATCGGGCTGGATACCGGCGCGGATGACTACCTCGTCAAACCGTTTCACTTTATCGAACTGACGGCGCGCATCCGGGCCCTGTTCCGCCGCGAGACTCAGACGCGCAACATGATCCTGACCTGTGGTGACCTGAAGCTGGACCCGGCCAGCCACACCACCTGGCTGGCGGGTCAGCCGCTTGACTTGACGCGCAAGGAGTTTGGCATCCTGGAATATCTGATGCGTCGCGCGGGCCAGGTGGTCAGCCAGGAGGATCTGCTCCAACACGTGTGGGACGAACGCGCAGACCCTTTCACCAACACGGTGCGCGTGCATATCAATGCACTGCGCCGCAAGTTGGGGGATCGGCCTGGCTCGCCCGCCTTCATCGAAACGATCATCGGGGTGGGGTATCGCATCCGGCTTGAGTACCAGCAAGACTAAAATGCCGGTGTGGTCAATACAATCGTCTCGCAACTGTATAAACCTCATCTGACGCTGCGCGCCCGGTTGGCGCTGGGGCTGGCAGCCTTACTCTTCATCTTCAACCTGGTCCTGATTTTGTTCATCAACATCACCGCCACGCTGGTGGTTGAAAATACCAGTTCGGTGGTGTTTATGGGTCCCAGCCAGGCGACGGATTCACCTGAGGCGACGCTTGCAACGGCGGTGGAAATTGCCCAGCAAGCCTCCTTGCAGAACGTCCGGCGCGTTTCCGTGCTGGGGTTGGTCATCATCACGGCGCTGGGGGTGAGCGGCGCTTCCTTGATCGTTGGGCGCGCATTGCGCCCGCTCAAAGCGATTGCCAAAACGGCGCAAGACGTCAGCGCCAACCGCCTGGGCACGCGTCTGGGGCTGAGCGGGCCAGACGATGAGATCAAACAGATGGCCGATGCGTTCGACGTGATGTTGGCCCGCCTGGATAACGCCTTCAAACAACAGGGGCGCTTTGTTTCCGACGCGGCCCACGAATTGCGCACGCCGTTAGCCAGCATGCGCACCACGCTCGACGTGACGCAGAGCGACCCGCACGCGAGCCTGGGAGACTACCAGGAACTGGCCGAGGTGATGAGCCGCAACCTGGCGCGCCTGGAAAACACCGTCACAGACCTATTGACGTTGGCGCGCGAAGAGCGCAACCTGACCCGCGAGCCGGTGGCGGTTGAAGAGCTGGTCAGCCAGGTTTTGGACGACATGTCGGGCCTGGCGCGCACGTCGCAGGTGTCATTACGCCTGAATGATGTGGCCGGCGTGACGGTATGTGGCAACGGCCCGCTACTGACGCGCGTTTTCGATAACCTGGTGGAAAATGGCATCCGCTATAACCGCGCCGGGGGCGAGGTGGTCGTGTCGGTCAAGCGCGATGGTGAATGGGCGGAGGTGACGGTGGCCGATACGGGCGCGGGCATCTCGTCACGCGAACAGGCGCGCGTCTTTGAGCGGCTCTATCGGTCAGAAAACACCCAAACCCAGCATAAAGGCGGCGCCGGGTTGGGATTGGCCATCGCTGCCTATATCGTGCAGTGCCACGCCGGGCAGATTGACGTGCAAAGCAAGCCCGGTGTCGGCAGCATCTTCACTGTGAAACTCCCCGCTTTTAGCGTTTCTTAACGAAGAATTTATACCCCACTTGCTAACATTTATTCCAACTAGCGGCATGTTCATTCCATTTATTGCCGCTTGCTGCGGAGGTATTGCATTATGCACGTCAAATCTGCACGGTTAATGATCGTTTTCTGTCTATTCCTTTCGTCATTTGCTGTCACGACGGTTGCCAACGCGCAAACTTCGGGCGGGGCTGCCGGTTACGTAACAGAAAATGGCAGCACGCGTGCTCTGACGGCCAGCGAAGTTGACCGGGCGGCGGCGACCGAGACGCCGGCCCAAATGGAGGCGGCTGCCCCGGCGGATAGCAGTATCGTGCACCCGATCCCTAAGATGCCCATCATGGTGGATGGTGTGCGCTATGCGCCTGAAGAGATCAGCCAGTTCAATGGTCGCGTGTTGCGCTACGTGTTGGACAAGCGCACCCAGAGCGAAGGCGTGATGGTTGCCTTCACCACGCTTGATGGGTTGATGGCTTATCTCAAGGATCAGTGGGGTTGGCAGCCGTCCGGCACCACTGTGAGCGCGCAGAGCGCGGTTGGCACGGGCATCATGCAACCGATGAGCGATAGCTACTGGACTGTGTTCTATGCCGATGCTTACTATGCCGGTAGCACACTCATCACGGCGCCCAATGCGACCATCGCCGATTTGGGCGCTGTCTCGCCGGGTTGGAATGACCGTATCTCGTCCGTCCAGGTGGCCACCGGCGTTGCATGGGCGACGTTGTATGCCGATACCAACTACTATGGCGATCAGTTGTGGATGCAGCGCGGCACGGAATGGGGCTGGCTGGCAAACAACGGCTGGGATAACCGTGCTTCATCCTTGAAAGTTTGGCTGAACTGAGCCATTTCCCCGGTGATGATTGGGGCGCGGGGGCTCCCCTTCACCGGTTCCCTTCGGCAGCCGGGTTTGCGAGTAACCTGGCTGCCGGAGCGGGGGTAAACTATCCCCATGAACATCCTCTGCATCTCCGGCTCCAACATTTCCGTCGCGCGTAGAACCAGTGCGTCTACGCATGCGTGTGAACTGATCGGTGAGTTGGTGCGTGCCCAGCGCCCCGCTGCGCGCGTGGAGATCAGCGCGTTGATCGATCTTCACTTGAAGCCATGCAAAATGTGCGGCAAGTGCTTTGACAAGCTCAAATGCCCGCACGACGGCGCCTTCAACGACCTGCACGCCCGCATGCGCGCGGCAGATGCCGTCTTCCTGGTCTGCCCGCACTATGCGCCATTACCTTCTAAAGTGATGATGATCTTGGAGAAACTGCAGGAGATGGTATACCTGCATTCCTCCGCCCAGGCCGACTATCACTTCACGCTCTACAAAAAGCCGCTCGGAATTGTGGCCCACGGCGGACAGACGAATGAGGCATTGCCCTATTACAAGACGGCGCTGCTGGACCCACTGGCGAATGCGTTTGCCGGTGTGCAGATGGACGTGGTGGGCGCGGGGGAGGAGTGGCCCAACGGCGCGACGTTCGGCGTCCGCAGCATCACCAAGCCGGCAAATTCGCTGTTTGTGACCATCGAGCATGATTGGGACGACGTGCGCGCGCGCATCGCCCCGCTGGTGACGAACGTGCTGGCGCGGGTGGGGTGAGTTCTCCACAGGGGCATGTGGCTTCAGTCGTCAGGTTAGACTTTCTAAAGCGTGCAAAAGAAAGGACTAAGCATGAAGATTCTAAAAAGAGAGTGAAGCGCCCTAGCGATATACGTCGCGCCGATGCGCTACGCGGACGATCCAGACAACTCGAGCCTGGTCTTGTATGGTGTATATCACACGGTAATTACCAACGCGTATGCGATATGCAGCTTGACCTTCAAGCTTGATCGCTCCAGCCGGACGGGGAGCATCCGTTAGTTTATAGATGTGCGCCAGGACACGCACCCGAATCTCATGGTCCAGCTTATCTAGCTGCCGTTGCGCGGATGGTGCGATGATAACCTGTTACATATTGTCACTCGTCAGTTAACGTTTCAGATTTTGCAAGTGCCTCCACTTCGTCCAGTAATCCTTGCTCACGCAGGTAGTCCTCGAGCGGCATCCCGACGTTGCCAGTGTGTTGCATCTCCGCTTGTGCGGTATTGATGGCGGCGATATCTTCGGCCTCTTCCAGAAGCGAGATCAGATATTCATAGACATTGCCCAGTTGGTCTACAGGTACCTGCTCTAATGCGGCTTTAATACGTGCCATCGTTACCAGGGGCGGCTGCATGGGTGTCGTCGCGACATGCGGTTCCATTCGATATCCCCTCCAATCAATTTCTATGCCCCAATATACCCCATATGAACATGGCCGGGATGTTTGGGAGGGGAAGAAAGAGACCCAATCTCCGTCAGATTTCGAGCCTCTTTCTATAATCTCTTGTTCTCCGTGTCCTCTGTGGTGAAATTGCTTTACAGCTTCAACCCTAATTCCGCGGCCACCTTGCGCACGTGGGCGGCGGCCTGGTCGTAATCCGTCGCAGCGGGCAGATGCTCCAACATCAAGGGTGTGTCGGGAGCGAGTTTGTTCATCTCTTGCAGAAATACGTGATAGTTCAATGCGCCCAGACCGATGCGCACCTCATCCAGGTGCGTGGTGAGTTTGCCGCTCAAGCTAATGTCTTTGGCGTGGCAGCTCTTGATGATTGGCCCCAGCTTGGCGAAGCTCTCGCGCAAGAGGTCTGCATTGTTAAAGTAGCGCTGCGGGCTGCAGATCAGGTTCACCGGGTCGAGGTGTGCGGCGCATTGCTTGCGGTCAATCGCTTTGACCAGCGCCACATATGAATCGACCGAGTCGGGATACATCCAGGGCATCGTTTCCAGCGTATAGAAGGTGCGCGTGGGCTGCACGGCGTCGATGATCTCGCGCACCGTGTCCACGATCAGGTCGAAGGTGGCCGGGGTGAGGTTATCGGGGTAGGGACCGTCCCACTGTTCGCCGCGTGCGCCCGTGATATTCACGCAGCAGCGCGCGCCGATGGCCTCAGCCTGTGCCAGGCGGCGCTGGCAGAGCGCGATGGCCTCGCGGCGGGTCTTGTCGTCGGGGCTGAGCGGGTTGCTCCACGCGCCCACCTCGGCGATCACGATATCGGCCTCTTGGGCTGCCCGTGCATACGCCTGGATCGTGTCGTCCGTGGCGTCGTCACCGACGGGCGTATAGGCTGCGCGATAGCCCAACTTGCGCAGTGCTTTCACCCATTCGTCGGGGTTCGTGTAGTGCTCAAAAACGGGTCCTCCGAGTCGCATATTGCCTCCTTAGGTTTCTCACACGAAGAAACAAAGCAACAAAGGGCACAAAGTTTTCATCTTATTCTTTGTGCCCTGCGTGTCTTTGTGTTTTTCTGCTCTACGGATTAATCACGACCTTGTTCCGGTCGGGCGATCCCATCACGTCCATCGCCTCGTGGATGCGCGCCAGCGGGAAGCGATGCGAGATAATCTTGCTCACATCCACCAGCCCGCGCTCCATCAGGCGGATCGACTTGGACATCGCCAGCGGGTTTGTGCCGAAGCTGGCGTCCATGCGCCCTTCCAGGAAGTGCGTATAGCCGCCGTCCAGTTCAAACGTCTCGTGCGTGGTGATGCCAAACACGTTCCACTTCGTCCCGCGCCGGCGCAAGTCCACCATCAGCCGTACAGCCTGGATCGGCCCGGCCGCTTCCAGGACGATATCGGGGCCGTCGGGCATGATGTCGTAAACGGCCTGCTTGGCGTCTTGTTTGGCGGGGTTCACCACGTGCGTGGCACCCAGCGCCAGCGCGTTCTTCAGCGCATATTCGCTCGTGTCGATGGCGATCAGCTTGCCCGCGCCGGCGGCATGTGCCACCATCATGCAGAGCAGCCCAATGCTGCCCACGCCGATGATGACCACGTCGTCGCCGACCTTCATTTCGCTATATTGAATCAACCCCTTCCATGCGCCCGAAAGTGGCTCGGTGATGGCGGCCACGTCGAAGCTGAGGTTGGCCGGTTTGAGGAAGACGCTGGTGTCTTTGGTGCGCATATACTGCGCGAAAGCTCCTGGCAGCACGTTCACGGGGCCGTCGCCGCCGGTGGTGAAGGCGTTTTCGCAGTAGTGCGTGTTGCCCGTGCGGCAATTCTTGCAGTAGCCGCAATAGCCCGATGGCATCACGATCACTTCGTCGCCCGGCTTGAAATGCGTCACCCCAGGGCCCACTTCGGCGATGATGCCACTCGGCTCGTGGCCGGCGATGAAGGGGAAGCTCACGTTCCGCCGGATGCCCTTGATCGCCTTGTAGTCGGTCGCGCAAATGCCGCACGCCTTGATCTGCACCACCACGTCGCCATAATCTGTGGCGTGTGGCACGGGCACCTCTTCCAGCCGCAGGTCATTGAAGTCATGTAGTACGGCTGCTAGCATCTTGTCCATTTTTGTCCTCCAAATATGTCTGAGAGAGACCATCTAACACAAAGTAACAAAGCAACGAAGCGCACAAAGGGTTTATCCATTTCTACTTTGTGTTCTTTGTTCCTTCGTTTCTTTGTGTTGCGTTTCTATCTGGCACCGCTCCGCAATATCGTTACCGAGTAGGGTGGGAACGTGTAGCTGAACGATTCGCCGTTCACGTCAAACGCCGTTTCAGACGGGCTAATGCGTTCGGGTTCTACGAAGTCATTCACTGCGTCCAACCCGGGGGCGGAAAGGGCCCAGACTTGAAACCTCACAGGTTTATTAAACCCGTGAGGTTTTATATCCACCTCTCTTTGTTCCGCCTGCCCCGTGTAATTTACAACGAACAGCGCAATTTCACCATTCGCCGCACGTTGCGTGGCGGCGACGTCCAGCACTTCGCCGGCTTGTGTGTCTACTGCCAGGGCGCGTTCGCCGGCGAAGTTGGCGTAGGCACGCTGCACGTGATAGGTGGGCGTGACGTACAACCCTAATGGGTTGGTTTGCAAGATGCCGCTGTTGCAACTGTTGGTCATGTTGCTACGGTTGGCGATGTCGATCATGTTGCCGTGGCGCTGATAGAGGTTGAACATGCGCGCCGCATTGAGCGCGTTGAATTGCGTGAGCAGCCACGCGCGTGCCCAGCCCCAGTGCCCGCCGGTGTGGTTCCACTCCGTGACGGCGACCTTTAGCTTCCTGTTCCTGGCCTGCCCGCGGATTTTGCCGATCAGGCTCTGCAACTCCTGTTCCACCTGGGGGCCATAGGGGATGTAGATGTGCGGGCAGACGTAGTCCACCTCGTCGGAGAGGTTGAACAGGATGTTGTCGGAAGGGTAAGAGGCCAGCAGTGTGAGGTCTGGATGTTGGGCGCGGATGGCGCGCGCGTAGTCCACCATGCGCTGCTCATATTCCTGTCCGCTTTGCTCATTGCCGATTTGCCAGTAGCGCACGTTGAACGGCTGTGGGTGACCCATCGCCGCGCGCACGCTGCCCCAGCGCGTATCCGGTGCGCCGTTGCAATATTCGATCTCCTCCAGGATTTGCTGCACCGTGGCCGAGTTCGAGTTCAGGCAAATCAGCGGTTGAGCGTTCACCAGTTCGCAAAATTCCAGGAACTCATGGACGCCTACGTCGTTTTCCTCCATGTTTTCCCAGGGATGATTCACGAACGGCGCGCGCTGCTGGCGCGGCCCCACGCCGGCGCGCCAATCATAAAAGATGAGCGACGACCCGCCGAAGCGGATGATGCCCGGCTTCAGCGCACGAATGGCTTGCACAACATCGGGCCGCCAGCCGCGCAGCGCGTCTTGTGGCATGAGCGAGACCTTATCCACCCAGAAGGTGCCCGATTGGGATATTCCGATGGCAAGTGTGGCGTGTTCGTCGGTGACCGGCGAGGTGAGCGTGCCGCCGAAGCGTCGCCAATCCAGGCCCAGGCCGGAGAAGGTCACCTGGTCATAGGCACGGAAGAACACGCCATAGTGACGCCCCAGCATCACGCTCACCCGCCCATTCTGTATGGCGGTGGCGTCGCCGCGCAGATAAAGTTCCAGGTTGAGCGTTTGGCCGGCCTGCACCGCGATATCGGCCTGGACGATGCCCGACACGCAGGGCAGTGGGCTGGCCTTCTGCACCGTGACCTGGGCGGATTGTTTCCCGACGTAGGGGTTCACGCTGTCCAACGTGAGGGACGCACTCGCCTGGATCATCTCCAACTCGCCTGGGTCGCTGGGCCAGTGATCGAACCCGGCCTCGGCGGCGCTGAACGGTTGCCAGCGCGGGCGGACCCAATTTTGCCCAGGTGGGTAAACGTAAGCGGGTTGCAAGGTGCCTTCAAAGCACCGATCACGCACTTTCTCGGCCCACATGCCAGGCAGCAGGTCGTTCAATGGCTCCATGAACTCACCGTAAATCAGCGGCGAAATGGACTCACCAAACAGGGGTTCGTTCGTGACTGAAATAGATCTCATGAGAAGCAACCTCTTGTAGCGCACATTATGTGTCTGATTTGGGTTTTCGCTGCAGGGTCAGTTTGATCCTCCGGCCGGGGAGGGGTGTGGGCGCAATTGCAAAATGACATAGAGCGACGCTGCAAGACACGCCGTGGTGCAAATTTCCGCCAGGAGGATGCCGCCATAGTGTTGGCCGATCAGCGCCAGCGCACCGGCAGCAGTATGAAAGAGCACCGCTACACCCCACCAATAGAGTGGGCGTGGTGCTTGCTTCAAGATGGCGCGCAGCACCAGCAGCGTGGCGGCCAGGTGGATGCTGATGGCCGCGGCGCGCTCCCACACAGCCAGAAAGGGCTCATACCATTGCGTGTTGCGCACCAATGCCAGCGCAGAAGCCAGTTGTTGGGCCTGGTCCGCCGACGTGCTTTGCAATTGGCGCAGCATGTTATCGCCGGTGCTGAGCAGCACCAGGTTGGTCATCACCGCCGGGATGATGATCAGGACGGCCTCCAGGCCGCCGTAGCCGGTGCCGAACATCAGCGCATCCGGCCAGGTGCGTGCGTCTTTATCCAGCCAGCGCAAAACGCAGTAGCGCAGCGTCTCTTCGATGAGCCCGGCGCTGAGGCTGAGCGCGAGCGTGTTGATCCAGAAGGCGGCGGTTGGGTCGGGCGTGAAACCGAGCGTGCTTGCGAGGGTGTTTAGCCCCACTAACGCGGGCGAACGCACGATTTGTGCGACCCCAAATGTGACGGCCCCCAAAATCCACGTGCGCCAGCGTACCCCATAGCGTTGGCGCAGCCACAAGGTGAGGCCGGCCACACCCGCAACGACGAAAGCCCCTTCCAGTGTGAATAATGTTGTGAGTAACATGATTTGCTACATTCTAAGGTTATAAATGTCACTACGACTGGTTATATGGCAAAAATAAACCACGCGGTGCGCAACTTGGCGGACAATTAAGCGTATTACAAGTAGGCGTAATGAATCGCCGTCTATCGACAGGAGTAAAAAGGACACATGACAAGCAAATCACGTTGGCTGGCAGGGATGCTGGCGTTGGTGGCGGCATTAGCGCTGGCGGGATGCAATATTAGTGTCAACACGGTGTCCACCGGGCCGTTACGCACAGCGCAGATTGACGTAGCACGCCCGGCCGATATGTCCGCAGGCTACGAACTGGAATTGGACCCCGGTGCGGCGACAGTTGTGGTGGACGCACGCGGCGAAAACCTGGTGAATGGCAGCGTTGAATATAACGTGGATGAGTGGAAGCCGGTTGTGTCGAATAGCACGGGCCGCACGGTAATCAGCCAGAGGGAATTTTCGGGCATCCCGCCTTTGAACTCACACAATGATTGGATGCTGAGCTTGGGGCAGGGTGTGCCGCTCTCGTTGACGGTGAACGCCGGGGCGATTCATGGCAGTTGGGAGTTGGGCGGGTTATCGTTGCGCGCGCTGGATTGGCGCCAGGGAGCAGCCGATACGATTGTGCGCTTCTCAAAGCCAAACCCTGAGGTGATGGACACTTTCAATATTGAGGCTGGTGCATCCACGTTGACGTTAGAGGGGCTGGGCAACTTGAACGCCTCCCGTGGGTATATCAATATCGGGGCTGGCACCCTCCTGTTGCACCTCGACGGTGCGCTGCAACGCGACCTGGAGATCACCCTGGAGGGCGGCGCCGCCGCGATCACCGTAGACCCAGGCAACAACCCGGTGCAGGTGATCAAGGAACAGAGTTTTACGATGGTATCGAGCGGAGATTGGACTCAATATCAGGATACTTATAGTTCGCCGGGTTGGGATGATGCAACCGGGCCCAAAGTGACGATTAGAGCGCAGGTGGGCGCGGCGACATTGAACCTTGTGAATGGCAGGTAAGGAGAACGCAGCGATGCAGATCAATCATAGCTGGAAGAACCACTTGAGAACCCTGTGGGTGGCGGGTATGCTGCTCTTTGCGCTGGCCGCCGTGGCCCAACCGACCCTGGCAGAGTCACCTGGGCCGGGCGAGCAGGCTGCCCCAGCGACGCCCATTCCCGCCGCAACGCCTACGCCGGCTTACGAGGACGACAGGCGCATTTTGCAAGGGGATCAAGTGGTCAGCGGCGGCAATTTTATCCTGCATAGCAACGAGGTATTGCGGGGCGACCTGACTTCGTTTGGCGGGAACGTGGTGCTGGAAGAAAATAGCCGCGTAGAGGGCAACGTGACGCTCTTTGGCGGCCAGGCGGATATCTATGGCACCATCACGCGCGACTTGACCACCTTGGGCGGCACGACCCATTTGCGATCCTCTGCGCATATTCAAGGGTCTCAAACGGGACTGGGCGGCACTGTGACGCGAGATACGGGCGCGGTGGTCGATGGACAACATACGCAAGAGCCCGGTACGTCGGTGCAGGTGAGCCCGCCGCAAGGGTTGTTCA